>NZ_BAABCA010000032.1:0-517 GCF_039538365.1 Postechiella marina | reverse complement strand
GTTGATTAAAATTTCGCGGATCTGGGCCGATTTTTTTCCCGCAAACACATCGAATCAGCCTATTTAGGCTATTTTTTCCACCATTTCTGGCGTTATTTCCGGTTTTTACTGAGATCTCTCCCACTGACGTATCATTTGGTCCACCCGAAACAGGTTGGCCAGGGTGAATAACATCGCCAGTTGGTTATCGTTTTTCAGCAGCCCCTTGTATCTGGCTTTCACGAAGCCGAACTGCCGCTTGATGATGCGAAACGGGTGCTCCACCCTGGCACGGATGCTGGCTTTCATGTATTCGATGTTGATGGCCGTTTTGTTCTTGCGCGGATGCTGCTTCAAGGTTTTTACCTTGCCGGGACGCTCGGCGATCAGCCAGTCCACATCCACCTCGGCCAGCTCCTCGCGCTGTGGCGCTCCATCCGCAGCGCCAGGGTACGGATGCCGCGCAGCGTCAGGAAGCTGCTGAACGGGTCAAGCACGCCGCCTACCGCATTCTGCAGATAGCCAAGCTTTTCCGCGA
>NZ_BAABCA010000031.1:0-518 GCF_039538365.1 Postechiella marina | reverse complement strand
CTGCTGCTGTTCGCGGGTCAGCGCGTTAAAGCGGACCGCATAGCCGGAGACGCGGATCGTCAGATTCGGATACTGCTCCGGGTGTTCTATCGCATCGAGCAGCTTTTCCCGGTTCAGCACATTGACGTTGAGATGCTGTCCCCCCTCCACCGTCTCCTCGTGGTGGAAGTAGCCGTCCAGCAGGCCCACCAGGTTGTTTTCCTGCGCTGACGGGGCTTTGCCGAGCGCCGCCGGCACGATGGAGAAGGTATACGAGATGCCATCTTTGGCGTAGGTAAACGGCAGTTTCGCCACCGAGGTCAGCGACGCCACCGCCCCTTTCCGGTCGCGACCATGCATCGGATTGGCCCCCGGAGCGAACGGCGTCCCCGCCCGACGTCCGTCCGGGGTGTTGCCGGTTTTCTGGCCGTATACCACGTTGGAGGTGATGGTCAGGATCGACTGGGTCGGCACCGCCTGACGCCAGGTGGGGAGCGCCTGAATTTTGCGCATAAAGCGCTCCACCAGGTCGCAGGCAA
>NZ_BAABCA010000030.1:0-520 GCF_039538365.1 Postechiella marina | reverse complement strand
CGGGGCCTCGAAGCTGGCCACCGGCTCGCTGGAGTATCAGTACAACGTCAGTGGTAAATGGTGGGGCGCCGTGTTTGTCGATAGCGGCGAAGCGGTCAGCGATATTCGCGAGAGCGATTTCAAAACCGGCGCCGGGGTGGGCGTGCGCTGGCAGTCGCCGGTGGGGCCGATCAAGCTGGATATCGCCCGGCCGATCGGCGACAAAGAAGAGCATGGTTTACAGTTTTACATCGGTCTGGGGCCTGAATTATGAGTTTATGGAAGAAGATAAGCCTCGGCGTCTTAATCGTGTTGGTGCTCCTGCTGGGCACCGTCGGGTTCCTGGTGGGGACCACCACCGGCTTGCATCTGGTGTTCAAATCGGCGGATCGCTGGGTACCGGGGCTGGAAATCGGCAAAGTGACCGGTGGCTGGCGTGATTTAACCCTCGATAATGTTCGCTACGAACAGCCCGGCGTGGCGGTGACCGCCGGTCAGTTTCACCTCAGCGTCAGGTTGCGCTGCCTGTGGGACAGCAGCC
>NZ_BAABCA010000029.1:0-524 GCF_039538365.1 Postechiella marina | reverse complement strand
GCCGCGTGGCACTCAGGACAGTGCTCGCGTGGGGGCCAACGCCATGAATCGCATGACCCACAGCGCTGCCCGACGAGGCGTCCCTCAGCCGCGGCCTCCCAAAACGGGGCACTGTCGGCGTCGATGCGCGGCAGCGGCTTCGTCGGTGCGCTCATGAGTGCCTCCGCAAGATCATCGAGCTGTCACCGGACTCGGCGACAACGAGAGCAAGTTCCGGATCCCGCACCTGGCGGCAGCGATTCCGGTCGTAGTCGTGCGCACCATCGCAGTAGTCGTCACACACGCCGTCGTCCCGCAGCTGCTGCACCGCCTCGACGATGTCGTCGATATAGGTGAAGTCGCGCTTCATTTTGCCGTAGTTGTAAACGTCGATACTTTTTCCTTCCAGCATCGCTTTCGTGAACTTGAACAGCGCCATATCCGGGCGACCCCACGGACCATAAACTGTAAAGAAGCGCAGCCCGGTGGTCGGGATGCCGTACAGGTGAGAATAGGTGTGCGCCATCAGCTCATTAGCTTTCTTG
>NZ_BAABCA010000028.1:0-534 GCF_039538365.1 Postechiella marina | reverse complement strand
TTTAACCAGATCACTGCCGCCGAGGTCTATGCCGCGAACCAGCTGTTCGCCACCCTGGACCCGACGCTGCGCCGCATTGACGTCCCTGACGTCGGCGAAACGGTGCTGGCCGATACCGTCGGCTTTATTCGCCACCTGCCGCACGATCTGGTAGCAGCGTTTAAAGCGACGTTGCAGGAGACGCGTCAGGCGACGCTGCTGCTGCATGTGATTGACGCGGCGGATGTCCGCGTGCAGGAAAACATTGATGCGGTAAATACGGTTCTCGCTGAAATTGAGGCCGATGAGATCCCGGCGCTGCTGGTGATGAACAAAATCGACATGCTTGACGATTTTGAACCGCGCATCGATCGCGACGATGAAAATAAACCGATTCGGGTCTGGCTTTCAGCCCAGACCGGGGTTGGCGTACCACTGCTTTTTCAGGCATTAACGGAGCGTCTTTCCGGTGAAGTGGCCCAGCATACGCTGCGCTTACCGCCGAAAGAAGGGCGACTGAGAAGCCGTTTCTATCAGCTTCAGGCGATAGAAAAA
>NZ_BAABCA010000027.1:0-538 GCF_039538365.1 Postechiella marina | reverse complement strand
TTTACTGGTGAGGATACCTTCACTTACACCATTTGTGATGATGCGAATCCTGCACTTTGTGATACTGCTACGGTGACAGTAACGGTACAACCTACAGATTCACCTAACTCAACGAATGCAAATGATGATGCTTATACAACAACGCCTGATACTGTTATCTCTGATAATGTATTAGCTAACGATAATGATATCGAAGGTGATGCGCAAACAGTAACGGATAATACGCAGCCTGCTAACGGAACGGTAACTATTGATGCCAATGGTGATTTCACATATACACCAAATGCAGATTTCACTGGTACGGATGCCTTCACTTATACTATTTGTGATGATAATGCAGATCAAGCTTGCGATACAGCTACTGTTTATATTACTGTAGGTGGTATTGCTAATACAACAGATGCTATTGCCGATATCAACAACACTTTTATTGATCAACCAGTAACGGGGAATGTATTAACCAATGATGAAGATTATGAAGGTGATGCACAAACAGTAACTGAAAACACAGATCCTGCGAATGGTACTGTGGTTGTTA
>NZ_BAABCA010000026.1:0-572 GCF_039538365.1 Postechiella marina | reverse complement strand
GATGCTGCTGATGCTGGGGCTCTATTCCCTGGCGGTGAGCGTGGGCGTTCCACCGGTCGCCGTGGGGATAGGCTTTGGCGCGGTATTCGCCGTGGCCATTGCCGCGCTGCTGGCGGGCCGGGTGTTTCTCGGCGTCGGCGAGAGCTTTACCGCCACCGGCGCCACCCTGTGGGGGATCAAAACCGTCGGCGCGATCCACACGTCACGGGTTATCTCCTGGAACGGCGTGGCGACCTATGTGGCGATGGCGGTCGGGGCGCCGCTGGGAGTTACCCTCAATCACTATTTTGGCATCAGCGGCTTTGCTACGGTGGTAGTGCTGGTCGCGGCCATCGGTCTGCTGTTCGCTCGTACCCGCCAGGACGTCAAGGTGAACGCCGGCGCCAGAGCGCCCTTTCACGCGGTGGTGCGAAAAATCTGGCCTTACGGCCTGGGGCTGGCCTTTGGCACCGTCGGTTTCGGCGTTATCGCCACCTTTATCACCCTCTACTTCGCCGCGCACAGCTGGCAGGGCGCCGCGTTTACCCTTTCGCTGTTCAGCGTCGGCTTTATCTGCGTTCGCCTGGTGCTGG
>NZ_BAABCA010000025.1:0-620 GCF_039538365.1 Postechiella marina | reverse complement strand
GTTACCTGCAAGCTGAAAAACTATGTTCCAAAATCATATAACAGTTAAAAACCGACATAAGAAGTTCATAAAAACAGTATGTGAAACTGAAATAGTTTACGGATTGAAAAACAAAGATGGATTTGCAACATCAAGTTCAGTTCATTATGATGACGAAAATGGAGAACCTGTTGGAATGATTTGCTTTTGGGCTGAAAAGGCAAGGGCAAAGTCCTGTATAAAAGACGGATGGAAAAACTATGACCCGACTGAAATTCCACTATCTGAATTTATGGAAAACTGGTGTGTTGGAATGGAAAATGACGGACTCTTAATTGGGACTCAATTTGACCAAAATATGTTCGGATTTGAAGCAGAACCTTTGGAATTAATAATAGACCTATTAGCTGAATTAAAATCAATCGGAAAAGATTTGAATTTTAGAAAGTTTAACGGAATTAAAGACTTGGAAACTCAAGTGAAAGAAGTAATGGAATGATAAAAAGCCAGCAGGTAACAATGTATAACCGCAATTACGGCGGATTCGACTACGTCCGAATCCACTCGGAATTGCTAAAGTCTGTGCTTAACCGAAAAGTAAAACATATAAACCCGTAACTGACGGTTATACGAGACCGTTA
>NZ_BAABCA010000024.1:0-648 GCF_039538365.1 Postechiella marina | reverse complement strand
GCTCGGAGATGCCCAGCTCACGCCACCAGCGCGCGGTCAGCATAATCAGCTCCGCGTCGATGTCCGGGCCCTGCAGGCCAAACACTTCGGCGCCGATCTGATGGAACTGGCGGTAGCGACCTTTCTGCGGGCGCTCGTGACGGAACATTGGCCCGACGTACCACAGACGCTGTTCTTGATTGTACAGCAGACCATGTTCGATGCCGGCACGTACGCAGCCCGCCGTCCCTTCCGGACGCAGCGTCAGGCTGTCGCCATTGCGGTCTTCGAAGGTATACATCTCTTTTTCAACCACGTCGGTCACTTCGCCGATCGCGCGTTTGAATAACGGGGTCTGCTCTACAATCGGCAAACGGATTTCGCTGTAACCGTAGCTACCGAGCACCTGCTTCAGTGAGCCTTCAATGCGCTGCCAGAGAGCGGTTTCGCCCGGCAGATAATCGTTCATGCCACGGATGGCTTGAATGTTCTTTGCCACGTTTATTCTCTTTATATATACAAAAATGAACCCCGGCGCCTCGCGCCCGCAGGTTCAATCATACACGGGAAGCGTATCGCTTCCCAACACGTTATTTTGCTTCAACCTGTTGAACGTCAATCCGACGGGCTTCATCGAGCATCGAGGCTTTGGCGCGGATCCGCGCTTCC
>NZ_BAABCA010000023.1:0-796 GCF_039538365.1 Postechiella marina | reverse complement strand
TCTGTGAAATTTGATCCAAATCCGCCTGAGGTCGTTTCTGGAGTGAACGTTAAATCATCCGTTGTTGGATCGTAAGTCCATGTCCCTTCGCCTGGTACTACTAATGTTAATGGATCGCCATCACCGTCTGAATCGGTTGGATCTAAACTGATTACTGCGTTTCCTGTTCCTGGTGTAGTGTCTATTGGGCTACCATCACTTAACGTATCGTTTGATGTGATATCCGTTAAGACTGCTGGATCGCCTGTCGCTACACCTGCTACACTATCATCTTCTGCTACTGGTGGTAACTCATCATAGGTTACCGTGATAGTGGCTGGATCGGATACATTACCTTCGGCATCTTCTATTGTATAAGTGATTGCTGTTGGATCGGTTGTAAACCCTACTTCTGGAGTAAAGGTTAACTCGCCTGCTGCATCTACTGCCCATGTTCCTTCGCCTGGTACAACTAAAGTCGTCTCTTGTGTGCCTGGTGTTGATGGATCTAAATCTATTGTACTTGATACAACTTCATCGCCATTGATATCATCACTTACGATATCTAAGACTGCTGGATCGCCTACTGTGTTTCCGTTACTGGTATTGTCTTCCGCTACTGGTACATAATCTATAGTTACCGTAGCATCGTTAGATACATTGCCATCGTTATCTTCTACATTATAACTAATCACGGTTGGATCGTTTGTAAACGTTGCTAACGGTGTGAATGTTATCGCTCCTGTAGTTTCATCTACACTCCATGAGCCTTCGTTTGGTACTGCGAAACTTGTCACATCGCCATTGGCATCCGTTA
>NZ_BAABCA010000022.1:0-896 GCF_039538365.1 Postechiella marina | reverse complement strand
GTGATGAGAATTATGTATATACTATAACTCCAAGAAAAGAAACAACAAATGTTTCTAGTTTAGAAAACAATGAAAAGATAGAAAGCATAGCATATTATGATGGTCTTGGTAGGCCCATGCAAAGTATCGCTATAAGAGGAGGGGGAGCAAGTGAAGATATTATAACTCATATAGACTATGATGATTATGGTAGACAAAGTAAAGACTATTTACCTTATGCCTCTTCAAGTAATTGTGGCGGATATCAAAGTGATGCTTTATCAGTGACAAATAGTTATTACATATCCAAGCATGCTGCAGATATTAATGCATCAGTACCAAATCCGTTTTCAGAAAAGAACCTAGAAGCTTCACCTCTAAATAGAGCACTAAGCCAAGGCGCTCCGGGTTATGATTGGCGTAAAGGCGGAGGCCATGAAATAGAGTTTGATTATAAATCTAATACAGGCACAGAAGTAAGACGTTATGATGTTAATATAAGCGAATCTACAAGTAATACTATAAAGGTGTATACCCCCAGTTTGGTTTTAAACGGTAATTATGCTGCCAATACGCTTTATAAAACCATTACTTATGATGAAAACCATAGCTCAGGACTAAATCATTCAACCGAAGAGTTTAAAGACAAGCAAGGGCGTGTTGTTTTAAAACGGACCTATAATAATAGTGCCCCTCACGACACCTATTACGTTTATGATGATTATGGTAATTTAAGTTATGTCTTACCGCCAAAGTCAGAACCACAGTCTGCAAAACCAGACGCTACAGTGCTCTCAGAATTATGTTATCAATATAAATATGATGATAGAAACCGCTTAGTAGAAAAAAAAATACCAGGAAAGGGTGACGCAAATACTTGGGAAGAGATTGTTTATAATAAGTTAGACCAACCAGTA
>NZ_BAABCA010000021.1:0-905 GCF_039538365.1 Postechiella marina | reverse complement strand
GCGTAGTGCACGCATCACCTCAATACCTTTGATGGTGGCGTAAGCCGTCTTCATGGATTTAAATCCCAGCGTGGCGCCGATTATCCGTTTCAGTTTGCCATGATCGCATTCAATCACGTTGTTCCGGTACTTAATCTGTCGGTGTTCAACGTCAGACGGGCACCGGCCTTCGCGTTTGAGCAGAGCAAGCGCGCGACCATAGGCGGGCGCTTTATCCGTGTTGATGAATCGCGGGATCTGCCACTTCTTCACGTTGTTGAGGATTTTACCCAGAAACCGGTATGCAGCTTTGCTGTTACGACGGGAGGAGAGATAAAAATCGACAGTGCGGCCCCGGCTGTCGACGGCCCGGTACAGATACGCCCAGCGGCCATTGACCTTCACGTAGGTTTCATCCATGTGCCACGGGCAAAGATCGGAAGGGTTACGCCAGTACCAGCGCAGCCGTTTTTCCATTTCAGGCGCATAACGCTGAACCCAGCGGTAAATCGTGGAGTGATCGACATTCACTCCGCGTTCAGCCAGCATCTCCTGCAGCTCACGGTAACTGATGCCGTATTTGCAGTACCAGCGTACGGCCCACAGAATGATGTCACGCTGAAAATGCCGGCCTTTGAATGGGTTCATGTGCAGCTCCATCAGCAAAAGGGGATGATAAGTTTATCACCACCGACTATTTGCAACAGTGCCGTTGCTCATAATGTTTCTCCGGTGTGACTGGCGGCATCCCCTGCCGCCAGCCGGTTAAGTAATCAGTAATCCGCCGCCAGCTCGATCATCAGGTCAGCACATTCACCATCGGCACGTTCTTCTTCCGCAGTCGTCAGCATGTAACCCCGTTTCGCTGCCGCCCCCATAAACGCCGGACGGTCTTTCAGTGGCAGTTCTGCCAGGTAATGCATAGC
>NZ_BAABCA010000020.1:0-1027 GCF_039538365.1 Postechiella marina | reverse complement strand
GTCCTGTGGTTTGTTTTGGAGAAGCTAATGGTTCTGCTACTGTAACACCTGCTGGTGGTAATGGAAACTATACTTATTCTTGGGATAACGGTGAAACTACTGCTACTGCAACTGCTTTAAACGCTGGGTCGCATACCGTAACTATTACAGATGATAAAGATTGTAAAACAACTGCAACTGTTAATATAACACAACCTAGTGCTGCCTTAACTGCAACTGCTGCTCAAGATAGTCCTGTAGTTTGTTTTGGAGAAGCTAATGGTTCTGCTACTGTAACACCTGCTGGTGGTAATGGAAACTATACTTATTCTTGGGATAACGGTGAAACTACTGCTACTGCAACTGGTTTAAACGCTGGAACTCATACCGTAACTATTACAGATGATAAAGATTGTAAAACAACTGCAACTGTTACTATAACACAACCTAGTGCTGCCTTAACTGCAACTGCTGCTCAAGATAGTCCTGTAGTTTGTTTTGGAGAAGCTAATGGTTCTGCTACTGTAACACCTGCTGGTGGTAATGGAAACTATACTTATTCTTGGGATAACGGTGAAACTACTGCTACTGCAACTGCTTTAAACGCTGGAACTCATACCGTAACTATTACAGATGATAAAGATTGTAAAACAACTGCAACTGTTACTATAACACAACCTAGTGCTGCTTTAACTGCAACTGCTGCTCAAGATAGTCCTGTAGTTTGTTTTGGAGAAGCTAATGGTTCTGCTACTGTAACACCTGCTGGTGGTAATGGAAACTATACTTATTCTTGGGATAATGGTGAAACTACTGCTACTGCAACTGCTTTAAACGCTGGAACTCATACCGTAACTATTACAGATGATAAAGATTGTAAAACAACTGCAACTGTTAATATAACACAACCTAGTGCTGCCTTAACTGCAACTGCTGCTCAAGATAGTCCTGTGGTTTGTTTTGGAGAAGCTAATGGTTCTGCTACTGTAACACCTGCTGGTGGTAATGGAAACTATACTTATTCTTGGGATAACGGTGAAACTACTGC
>NZ_BAABCA010000019.1:0-1301 GCF_039538365.1 Postechiella marina | reverse complement strand
TGTCTCGTCCTGAAATATGGCTACAGGTTAAAATTGAATTTACGCTGATAATTTATATACCATATTTGGTGTTTTATAATCTAAAGATAAGTGTAATCTTATTTCATTGTATAAATTAATTGCATTTTTTGTAGCTCTTTTTGCGTGATCCACGTTATCAAAGGTCTGGTCTAGATAGAACTCATCTTTTAATATGCCATTTACACGCTCAGCTATGGCATTTTCGTAACAATGATTCTCCTCGGTCATACTAATATCTATCTTTTTTCTTTTTAATATTTGCGTGTAGACATTGCTACAATACTGTATGCCTCTATCGGAATGATGTACCAGCTTCTTAGTGTTTTTAGCTTGATATATAGCTTTATTTAAAGCTCTTACACATCCTTTTAATTCCAAGCTGTCACTCAGGTCATAGCCGACAATTTTCCTGGAGTACATATCCGTTATTAAAGCGAGATAACAAAATCCTTTAATCGTCCTTATGTAAGTAATATCGCTTACCCACACTTGATTTGGTCTTGTAATTTTCATATTTTTTATCAGGTTATTGTATTTATAAAAACGATGATAAGAGTTTGTAGTTCTGGCACTAGTTTTCTTTCTAAGAGTAAGCATATTATGTTTTCTAAGCACACTAAATAAAGTGTCTCTGCCCACTTTAAGATTGGCTTTATAAAACTCATTATCTAAAGATCTAATGAGTTTACGCACACCTTCTCTAGGAAGGGATTTACGTTTTCTACTGACTATTTTTATAATCTTTTGTTCCAGTATTAAACGCTTATCAGCTCTAGATTTGTATTTATAATACGCATCACGTTTAAGTCCAAAACAACGAGTTATAGTAGTTAAAGACGCAAATCCCATAGATTTTTCTTTAGCTTTAATTAAGGCTTTATACTTAGCTTTTTTTTTAGTTCAGCTACAGATTTATAGCCTAAGTCTTCGGCTGCTACTTCAAGGTATGAATCTAATACCAAAGTATCTAAATCCTTTTTAATCAGTAGTTTTTTTAGCTGTTCAATCTCTTTTTGAAGGGCTTTAATTCTAGATATTTCGTCTTTAGTTTCCACTTTTACTCTGGTGTTCATTAAGTCTTTACGATTATACTTTTTAATCCACTCATTAACCGTTGTAGGTGCAATGGAGTAGAGTTTACACAGTTCACTTTTTGTGTGTTTACCTTTACTAAGTTCGTCAATAATTTTTAGTTTAAAAGGTTCTGAATACCGTCTAATTACTTTGTCATTTTTGTACATAATGTTTAAAATTATGTAGCCTTTATTCAGGACGGGTCA
>NZ_BAABCA010000018.1:0-1476 GCF_039538365.1 Postechiella marina | reverse complement strand
CTATCACAAAACCAATACCATTATAAAGGTCAGCAATAATTTATTAATAGAAAAAAACACATTCAAATATATGAAATCACAACACTATATAATACCGTTAATACTTTTTGTGTTTAGCTTTTCGCAAGCGATTAGTGCGCAAACAGTACGAGAACAATTGATAGGTAGCTGGACTTTTGACTACGACACTTCAATAACTAAGATGGACACATCTGCTAAGAAACATCATGTTAAGATGCGTGAAGCCAGTAAACAAAAGTTCATAGAAGCCTTTAAGGGGCGTATTATGGTCTTTAACGCTGACGGTTCTTATAAACAGGAACTCTCTAAAGGAAGCAAAGGTAATGGTACTTGGCTAATTACTCCAGCTGGCTCGCTTGAAATCACCATGAAAAATGGTCGTGAGATAATTTTCACCATAGACCATTTGAATATAGTTTCACTAGTGCTGAAGCCTATTGAAACAGCAGGTAACCCACTTATGACCTATTGGCAGCTTTCAAAAAACTAAAAGACAAAAAACATGAAAAAACTAAACCCTATACTGGTTAAGCAAAGAAATCTAATTAAAGCCATCCAAACAGGTGTTACTACTCTGTTACTTTCAGTAATATTTACACAAGCATCCTATGCTCAAGATGGTTATATCACTGGTCTAGACACCCCAAATTTGAATATTTACAATAACTATACAGTATGGCTAAACAACGGGAACGTTCCGTCAAACTTGTTTCTGTACGAATGGTACATTGCTAGTGGTGACGGAAATTTCCAGTCTACAGGCTTAGATTTTGCTTCCGGGTATGGAAAAATCACAAGTAGCGCGAAGTGGAACAGTGAAGTCCAAGGAGATTATGTATATGTTGATTTTTACGATGATGTAAATTACAATGAATTCTATTATGCCGATCTTGAAATAAATACAGAATCTACCATACCATCAAATCCACCCCCTCCAACCACACAAAGTAGTAACTGTGGAAACACTGTAATTGCTAGAGCAACCCCTCCAAGTGGAGTTACTTGGTATTGGCAAAGTAGTGCTTCAGGCACAAGTACCTCTAATTCATCAAGTACGATAACCAAAACCAGTGGTACGGTACAATATTTACGCGCAAGAAATAGCGGTGGCACATGGAGCACTAGCTCCAGCAGCAGGAGTTATACTATTACCCAACCTAGTACCTGGTATCAAGATAGTGATGGCGATGGACTAGGAGATCCAAATAGTACAACATCTGCATGCTCACAACCTTCAGGTTATGTTAATGATAATAGTGATCAATGTCCAACTCAATCAGGTACAGCGGGTAATAATGGTTGTCCGGTAGCATCGGCGTGTGAACTAAGTGATGAGAATTATGTATATACTATAACTCCAAGAAAAGAAACAACAAATGTTTCTAGTTTAGAAAACAATGAAAAGATAGAAAGCATAGCATATTATGATGGTCTTGGTAGGCCCATGCAAAGTAT
>NZ_BAABCA010000017.1:0-1562 GCF_039538365.1 Postechiella marina | reverse complement strand
GTGATGAGAATTATGTATATACTATAACTCCAAGAAAAGAAACAACAAATGTTTCTAGTTTAGAAAACAATGAAAAGATAGAAAGCATAGCATATTATGATGGTCTTGGTAGGCCCATGCAAAGTATTGGTGTACGAGCAGGAGGAGATTTACTAAATAATAATTTATTAGGCAGAAAGACTAATTGGACTTTAGGGAGTGGCTCAGCTCCGTTTTATAATCAAAATGGAGCAACATCAGAAAATCAAAGGATTAATGGAACAGATCCTTATGGGAAGACTTCAATATTATGGCGTTGCGGGAACGATTCTAGTAGTAATGCTGATGGTGGTTGGAATACAAATTACATGTCTGTAGACAATACTGTAGGCTATAGATATACAGTTTGGGTAAAACGAACAGGGTCTCAAAACGGAACTACGTATCATGGCACTCAAAACGTCAATAATCTAAGTGGTTCAGGAAATGGCAATCCTTACTTTTGGTTTGGAGACCTACCAAATTTAAATCAGTGGTATTTATTAGTAGGAGTTGTTCATCCATATACTTATTCTGGAGGTAATTCAGGAATAAGTGGTGTATACGATACAAATGGGAATAAGGTTATAAATGGGAATGATTTTAAATGGTCTAGTAGCACAACAACCTCTCGTTTTAGAAATTATTTATATTATTCAACAGATGTGAATACCCGTCAGTATTTTACTGATCCTATTTTACAACGTTTAGACGGAGCAGAAGCAAGCATTAGTGAGCTCATGGAAGGTCATATAGGTAAAGACATAATTACCCATATAAGTTATGATGATTATGGAAGGCAAGACAAAGACTATTTACCCTATGCAACATCTAGTAATTGTGGTGCATTTCAAACCACAGCTGAAGATGATACAAGATCTTATTATTACAATACTACAAGATTTAATGATGACTTTATTGGTTTAACACAAAGCACAGTAAACCCATATTCGAAGAAAGCTTTAGAAGCTTCTCCTTTAAGCAGAGTTTTAAAACAAGCAGCTCCAGGAAAAGATTGGAAACTAGGCCAAGGCCATGAAATAGAGTTTGATTATAAATCTAATACAGGCACAGAAGTAAGGCGTTATGATGTCAATATAAGCGAATCTACCAGTAGTAACATAAAAGTATATACACCCACTTTAGTTTTAAATGGCTATTATGCAGCCAACACATTGTATAAAAGTATTACATATGATGAAAACCATAGCTCGGGTTTAAATCATTCTACAGAGGAGTTTAAAGACAAGCAAGGGCGTGTTGTTTTAAAACGAACCTATGGAACATCTGTTGTCAATGGTGTATCACAAACTAACACTCCTCACGACACCTATTACGTTTATGATGATTATGGTAATTTAAGTTATGTCCTACCACCAAAGTCAGAACCACAGTCTGCAAAACCAGACGCTACAGAGCTCTCAGAATTATGTTATCAATATAAATATGATGATAGAAACCGCTTAGTAGAAAAAAAAATACCAGGAAAGGGTGACGCAAATACTTGGGAAGAGATTGTTTATAATAAGTTAGACCAACCAGTA
>NZ_BAABCA010000016.1:0-2496 GCF_039538365.1 Postechiella marina | reverse complement strand
CATCATTTGCATTCGTTGAGTTAGGTGCATCTGTAGGTTGTACCGTTACTGTCACCGTAGCAGTATCACAAAGTGCAGGATTCGCATCATCACAAATGGTGTAAGTGAAGGTATCCTCACCAGTAAATCCATCTTCTGGGGTATAAGTAATGGTTCCATCAGGATTAAGAGTTACCGTACCGTTAGCAGGATCCGTAGTCTCTGTCACTGTGATTGCATCACCATCAGGATCAAAATCATTTGTAATAACAGGGACATTAATTGGAGTACCTTCCGGAGTCGTAGCAGTATCAGCATTCGCTATAGGCGCTTCGTTACCAGGACCACTAGTCGGTAATACTTCGATATAAACTGTAGCAGTATCACAAGCTTGAGGATTACCATCATCACAGATTGTATATTCAAACGAATCTTGACCAGTAAATCCAGCATTAGGCGTGTAGGTGTAAGTTCCATCAGGATTAACAACCACAGTACCATTCGCAGGATCTGTGTTTTCAGTTACTGTTTGTGCATCACCTTCATAATCTTCATCATTGGTTAATACATTCCCCGTTACTGGTTGATCAATAAAAGTGTTGTTGATATCGGCAATAGCATCTGTACAGTTAATAAGAATTTCAGTATTTACAGTTATGCTACATCCGTTTGCATCGATAACTGTAATTGTGTAAATGTCTTCAGGTAGATCAGTAAAAACACCAGTAGTTTGGTAATTAGCTCCTCCATCTATAGAATAAGAATATGGACTAATTCCACCAGCTCCTTCAACCGTTATACTACCTAAACCTTCACAACTGATATTAGTCTGTTCAGTAATAGAAGCTGATACATTAGTGTCTGGTTCAATTATAGTTGCAGAATTTGTAGTTGTACACCCATTAGCATCTGTAATGGTTACATTATAAGTTCCAGCAATCACGTTAATTAAATCTTCAGAAGTATCACCATTATCCCAAGCAAATACATAAGGAGCAGTACCACCGTTAACAGCAAGATCAAGAGATCCTGTAGCATCATCTTTACATAATATGTTAGAAACAGCTATAGCAGAACTTAATACATTAGGCTCGTTAATAGTAATTGTTGTACTCGTTGTACATAATGTCGTTGTATCTGTTACAGTAATGGTATAATCTCCTGCAGGTAAATCGCTAACAGAAGCAGTGGTATTAGGAATAATATCCCAAGCATAAGTAAAGTTACCAGAACCACCAGTTACTGTAGCAGTAACACTTCCGTTTTCTTCACCAAAACAAACAGCAGGCGTAGAGTTACCTGTTACAGATAAGTTTAAGCAGCTACCAGGATTAACAGTTACAGTTGTTGTATCTGTACATCCGTTAGCATCTGTAACGGTTACCGAGTAAGAACCAGCAGTAAGATTTGTAATGTTGCTAGTTGTTTCTCCGTTAGGCGACCAAGAGTATGTATAAGGCTCCACACCACCAGTAGTTACAGAGCTAGCAGTACCATCACCCGTATTAGGACCTAATTCGTCTGTAGTTGTAGCAGTAATATTTAAAGCGTTACTAGGTTCTGTAATAGAAACTGTTTCTTCTACCGCTTGACAAACCGTACCGTCTATAGTAACACTTACAGAATATACACCTGCGTTTACAGCACTAAGTGTACTAGATGTTACGCCTGTATCTACTTGCCCATTAGACCAAGTGAATGTAAATGTAGCACTAGGATTAGCTTCAGAGTTAGCAGTTACTGTAGCAGCACCCGTATCATCACCAGTACAAAGTACATCAGTAACATCAGCTATTGTAATTTCAGCATCACAAGTATTGACACATTCGATAACAATACTTTGAGTTAATTGACAATTATTAGCATCTGTAATAGTAACAGAATGCGTACCATTAGATAAGTTAGAAGCAGTAGCAGTTGTTACATTTCCAGCAGAAGCACTCCATTGGTAAGTATAGTCTGAAGTACCTCCCGAAACAATAGCAGTAGCTTCACCATTAGCACATCCTTGAGCTGTAGTAGCATCAATTTTGGTAATGTTTAAGCTAAGCGGACTAGTTGGTTCCGAAATTGTAGCGCCAATAGATGTAGTACATCCGTTAGCATCTGTTATAGTTACATTGTAAGCATCAGCAATTACGTTAGATAAATCTTCAGTAGTTGAATTATTAGTATCATTCCAAACAAATGTATAAGGAGCAGTACCACCATCAACAGAGATGTCGATACTTCCCGTAGCTTCGCTGTTACATAATACATCTGTTACACTTGTTATTGAGGCAGTTAAAGCAGCACTAGGTTGTGTTATATTAACAGTTGCAGTTGTTTTACAATCTTTATCATCTGTAATAGTTACGGTATGAGTTCCAGCGTTTAAAGCAGTTGCAGTCGCAGTAGTTTCACCGTTATCCCAAGAATAAGTATAGTTTCCATTACCACCAGCAGGTGTTACAGTAGCAGAACCATTAGCTTCTCCAAAACAAACCACAGGACTATCTTGAGCAGCAGTTGCAGTTA
>NZ_BAABCA010000015.1:0-2877 GCF_039538365.1 Postechiella marina | reverse complement strand
TAACAATGTATAACCGCAATTACGGCGGATTCGACTACGTCCGAATCCACTCGGAATTGCTAAAGTCTGTGCTTAACCGAAAAGTAAAACATATAAACCCGTAACTGACGGTTATACGAGACCGTTACCACCAATTGCCAAAAATGACAGAAGAACAAAATAAATTATGGAATAAAATTCAAAATTTTGAAATTGACGACATAGGTTCTTCTTTTACATTTACAGATAGATTGGCAAGAGAAAATGATTGGTCAATAGAATATTCGCTGAGAACAATATTGGAATACAAAAAATTTATTTTTCTGATTACTATTTCAGATTTCCCTCAAACACCTTCAGACCAAATTGACCAAGTCTGGCATCTTCATTTACTTTACACGGAATCATATTGGATTGAACTTTGTAAAAACACAATAAATAAAAATATTCATCACGGACCAACAAAAGGCTCAGAGGAAAGAACTTTATTTAAAGAACAATATTCAAAAACACTTGATTTTTACGAATCAATATTTAATGAAAAACCACCAAGTGACATTTGGGTTGATATTGATACAAGATTTAACGAGATTCACTTTACAAGAGTTAATAGAAAGAGAAATTGGATAATACCTAAACTACGATTTAAAAAGTAATGAAAATACTATCTCAAATAACACCTGCAGAAACAATGCTAATTAAAGATTGTTCCTATGTAAAATTGAAAGATTTAATGAAGTTTACTTTTATGGATTTACTTCTAAAGAAAGTAATTGAAATTAAAGAAATTGATAAAAAATCTCATCCTAGAGACAACTACATTAGAACTTATACATATGTAATTTCAGGTAAAAACTTTAATAAATACCAGCCAAAAAATCACGAATTAATTTATTTGAGTCCATTTATTAAAAGTCCTTCAATTCAAATACTATTTAAGAACTTTATAAAAATGGCTTACGATACTTCAAACGGAAGCTGGAATTTTAAAAAATCGACAAGAAGTAATCGAGAAATCACCCCTTATTTTAAGCAATCATTCTTATTAAATTTATTTAGGTTAAATAAACTAACTGACAACGGAAACAAACTAAGGAGAGAAATATCAAACTATTTAAATGAGATTGATAAAAGTATAGACCATCTGCTTCATAATGATAAGAAGAAAGGATTAGAGTTATTATTGAGAATTGGAGGAAATATTTTCTTATTAAAAAACTTAGATTTTCAACTTTTAAAAACAATCGATAAAGAATTACTAAATCAACAAAAAGTTTTACATAGTGATACTTATGATTCTGACAGTGATTGGTGGTTATATGTTGACTTTTTTGAAGACGATTATATGTTTGATTCATATTTTGATAGCTTTGATGACACTTTAGATTCATTTGATTCTGAATTTGACGCATCTGGTTGCTCTTCTTGTGATAGTGGATGTAGTAGTTGCGGTGGTTGTGGCGGATGTGATTAAAAACTGGTGGTAACAACGTGTATAAAACATAGCTATTAAAGGCTTTCCGAGAGGTTTTTGTATATTTACAAAATACGCCAAATTTTTTATTTGGTTATATTTAGAAAAGAAATTTAAACATAAAATAAAAAATTCGGCTCGTGCTAAATCCGAAAAGTTAGCGTCTATTTATACGCTACATTTCATACACAAGACCGTTAGCAACAAGTTAAACCAACATTGCGTTCATCAACTCATACATAGAAATCGAATGTTAACATATAACGAGCTTATAGAATTGAGAGACAAACTCATAAATAATGAGATTGGGATAGAACTTGCAAAAGAGCAGTGTTGGAAAGACTTCAAAGAAGGACAACGGTCTTGGCACTCAAAAGATTGGAAAGAAAGAAGATTGAAAATCATTAAAGAAAAATGCCAAATATGTAATAGTAAAGAAACTTTAACATTACAGCATCTTTCTCATCCAAAAAAATACAACGAATATTTGAGAGTGATAACAAGAAATTATACTAATCAATATATTAATAGCAATTCCGAAATAGATAAAACTGAGTTTCGAAATCACGTATTAAGTGATTATGAATATATCCCTATTCCTTTGTGTCCAAATTGTAATAGTAAAAACCCAAGCGAAAGGGTAAGAAAAATGCCAAAATATCGCTGTACGGATTGTAAACACGAATTTGATGAAGCAAATTATAGGTCAGCAAGCGAACTGATTTCCATTTTTTTCGAAGATGAGGACGCTTATGAAGTGAGAGACAAGTGTTTCGTGTCTAAAGACAAATGGAAAAACAGACATAACCTATCAAATATTAAGTATTGGTTTCAAAGGAATAAAGCAAAGGATAAAGACGCTGAATCTATTGAAAAAAAAGCGTTTTTGCTATATCTAAACGACAATATCAAATACCTTTCGTTTGAGGATACAATAACAGCTTGTAGAAAGTGTGCTTCTAACTATGACTTGCACAGAATGGAATTATGTCCAAAGTGCAAGGAGTTTTACAAGGGAATTCAATATCCGACTTGTATTCAATGTTTACCTGAAGAAAAACGAAAAGAAGTAGAGGAACAAATTGAGTTCGGTAAACAATGGCGAGAAATGGAAAAAAGACTTGGAATTGACTAATAAACTAACATAAATAAAACCAGTTGCTAACAATGGCTATAAGTAATTGCTTGTTCTCGCCTACTTCTGAAAATCCTTGCGGATTTTCAGTTTGGTCTGTACTTGCAAAATTAAGTGACAAACCACGCAACTACTCATAGCCGAGACCGTTATACAGCAGTGTGACCCGTCCTGAATAAAGGCTACATAATTTTAAACATTATGTACAAAAATGACAAAGTAATTAGACGGTATTCAGAACCTTTTAAACTAAAAATTATTGACGAACTTAGTAAAGGTAAACACACAA
>NZ_BAABCA010000014.1:0-3406 GCF_039538365.1 Postechiella marina | reverse complement strand
GTGTTTACCTTTACTAAGTTCGTCAATAATTTTTAGTTTAAAAGGTTCTGAATACCGTCTAATTACTTTGTCATTTTTGTACATAATGTTTAAAATTATGTAGCCTTTATTCAGGACGGGTCATAATGACGTACAACGTTTATGTATAAGAATAGTTGCGGGTTTGTATGCGAGGATTTTCCGAAGGAAAATCAGACGTTACAAACACGCAACGACCTTTGGTTAAGCACTAAACCGCAATTATTTTTATACGGTGTTAGGCACTGGTTTTTTTTGGTACAGGTCTTAGAATATCTTTTCTTTCCGTCATCGTCCAACTAGTACTTTTAATTAAAAATTCATTTAGTTCTGTTAAGTGTAACCAATACTGATTATGAAATCCAACTTTAGGTGACTGAATTAAATCTCTAGTGATTAAACCAAGATATTGATGAACTTTACTCCAAATAGTTATCTTTATGACAGTTAAATCCCCCAATTCATTAGTTTTGTCAGAATTCAGTTTTGTGTTTTCACGATTCAACGCAAAATCCCATTGTCCGTGTGCTATTTTATTTCGTAATTCGCTTGGACTTTTGATATAATCGTCAATTATTTTTTGAATTTCATTTCTGCGTATTAATAAGTCATCCATATTTTTCCAATTAGGATTAACTTTTTCAAAAGCTAAATCAAATAGTAATTCCCAAGCTTTTACGACACCCTTTCGTTCTTTTTCATTTTTTATTTTTTGAATTTCGCTATACAAAAAACCATTTGGCGTGTTTACTATTTGTATAAATTGAGCTTCCGATAAAGTGCAGTAAACTAAAGCGTACAATTTCGTGTTTATCTCAACTTGAAATTCATCTTTCTTTTTAACGTACGTGTTTATAGTTCTAATTACACTTTTTTCAACCTTTTTCAATTTACGCACGTTCTTACTTTGAAGAACGTATAAGTCATAAATTTCTTGATCAGTCATAAATTAATTTTGAGGGGGGAATGGGAATCGAACCCATCATCTCCAATCCATTTCTGGTTTGGCGCATTACTCCTATGTTATGCTTCCCCCATATTTTGTTCACGATGTTTGTTTAACTTGTGCCTAACGTGTTTGTATATGGTTTGTTGCGTGGTTTAAGCACTAAAGTTAGCAAATAAAAACCGAATAGAAAATCCGCGAGGATTTTCGTAAGTAGGCTAGAACTAGCAATAAATTATATACAGTGTTGTGCATAGTTATTTGTTCATTATTTTCTTTAAATGTCTATGTCTGTCGAATCTATTTGATTTTTGTCTAGTACCTTCTTTAACTAATGATTTATAATGATATATTTCAGATAATTGTTCTGGATAATATTGTTCCAATAGTGCATCATTATCATAATTGTCTATAAAATTTCTGTAATTTGAAATTTGGTTATCGGTCAAATTATCTTGATTATTCAAAATATCAAAAACAACAGTAAAAAGAGTGTAAAAATGAACTTGCCTTTTTAGTATTTTAATTCGTTCATTATTATTATCTATAATCGCGTTTATTACACTTAAAATTTCTTTAAATTTAATTTCATCTGTTTCCTTATCTTGATAGTCATCATTATATAAATCATATATTTGATTTAAGTTAGTGTTGCTTATATCTTCTTCAATTCCTTTTTTAAGAAATACCAATAAAATACTAACAAAGGAAACGTCTCTCATTCTTCGTCTGTCTGCAACTCCAAAAATTTTATTTTCTTCCCAAAAGTCGAGTTCAGCAAGTTTAGATGATAGTAACATAAATTCTCCTTCAAATTCTGCATTTCGCAATTCTTGAGGATTCAATGTCATATTATTACTGTTTAATCTCAAGAACATATTAACGATGGAAATTCTTTCTACTTGACTTCTTACCAGTCTAATTGAAAAAAGATAAGACCAAATTGCTTTTTTATCATCAGCTTCTAAATCTTTAAATAATCTGTCTTGAATTACTCCTTTTTTTGGATTATTTGGGTCTAAACTTGATGCTTTTAATTTGTAATTATTTGCAATGTATTGAAAAACAGCACCACATCTTTGCTGACCATCAATTATTGAATATTTAGTGTCTCCTGTATCTTCATCTGTTCCGGTGTTCCACAAATAAATTTCTGGTATAGGATAACCAATTAGTATTGATTCAATTAATTGGATTTGATTTTTTTCTGTCCAAACATAATTTCTTTGGAATGAATTATCAACTTCCAATAAACCTTTTTGACTTAAATCATAAAGCCATTTAGCTGTTTGAGGTTGAATATCTATTTGTTCAATTAATTTCATTTATTATGTTTTTTAATTTTGTTATTCCTTTTAAATGGTATTCCTCTACTGATTCCCAGTCCGAATAAATTCTATAATTAACATCGTGCTGTATATTAAATGTCAATTGCAGTTCAGCTTTAAAAGAAAGTACTTTTTTTTGCCAATTCTCTAGAGTTTGATTTCCATATGTTTTATCATCGTCACGAATACTTATAAAACCACCAAATATATTTCCACATTTTTGGATATAACTTTCAAGATATTGACCTTGTGATACTTCTCTGTAAGCAGACCATATTTCATAAAACAGTTTTCTTGAAACTATTATTAAGTCAAAGTCTGAATCCTCGTGAAATTCAGATAAATTCTTTGTTGGCGAAAAACTGAAACGAGTTTTAGCACTTCCAACAATTGAAATATTGTTAAAAGGAATATTTAATTTTCTTGAGATAAATTTTTTAAATGAGTCATAGTCAGAACTAAAATCATCTCCATTGTTTTTAAAATACCAGACATCTTGTCCCAATAAATATTCATAATAAATATCTAATTCAGATTTAGTGTTCAATATTTGGATTAAATTCTCTTTGTTCATTTTTTAATTATGCACAACGTTGCGTGTAACTAAAGTACGGGTTTGTGTACGAGGATTTTCCGTAGGAAAATCAGAAGTAAGCAAACCTAGCACAGGCGTTACGATTAATGACTAAAAATAGTATTTTTTTTACACATTGTTATACAGCGGTTTTAATTTTTTAAGATTTTTATTACTTTTTAAAGTGCGTTTTGTTATTTCCGTAATAATTTTTTTCTAGAGGTTCAGATTGGAAAAGTTTCCGCAACCGAGCTTAATTCCGCTAGAGTGATTTTTTAATTTCCGCAAACTAATTCATTTCCGTTAGAGTGATTTTTGTTTCCGCAAATGATTTTCTTTTTCAGAGTAGAGGAGTGTTTTGTTTTTATTCCGCTAAAATTGCGTTCTGATTTTTTTGAGCGATCACTGCTGTATAACGTTGCGTGTAACTAAAGTACGGGTTTGTGTACGAGGATTTTCCGTAGGAAAATCAGAAGTAAGCAAACAAAGTACAGGCGTTACGATTAATGACTAAAAATAGTATTTTTTTTACACATTGTT
>NZ_BAABCA010000012.1:0-6920 GCF_039538365.1 Postechiella marina | reverse complement strand
TGTGTGTTTACCTTTACTAAGTTCGTCAATAATTTTTAGTTTAAAAGGTTCTGAATACCGTCTAATTACTTTGTCATTTTTGTACATAATGTTTAAAATTATGTAGCCTTTATTCAGGACGGGTCAAGCTTGCGTACAACGGACTTGTGTATGGAACGTAGCGTGCAAAAAGACTATTTTGCTATCGCGTAATATTCTATTTGGCGGACTTTCTAAATATACACAAACCTTTCAGTTAAGCACTTACTAGCTATGTTTTATACACCGTGTTAGGTGCAGTTATTTTTTCCAGTCTTCAATTCCATAATACACATTTCCTCTTGTGTTGTCAACAATATGTCCCTGTGTAAATCGAAAATTATTTCTTGGCTGTATTATATCATTAAATAAAGCCATTTGAATAGAACAAACTTCCGCGTCACTATATCTCACTTGAAGTCCGTCCATAATTTGCTTTCCGAATCCATATGGAACCATTTTATGATTTGGATAATTTGTTCGGATACTTTTTTCAACTAATAAAAAGTCTTTTTCAAATTCCTTAAATGGTGAGGCTGTTAGAACATTTGCTACGTGATAACCTCTGTAATCACCTTTTTCATCTAATATCCTTGTTGAATCCAAGCCATAAATTGTAAAAAAGTTTCCAACAAAGCTTATTGCAAAATGTAATTCTTTTAAATGAGTACAAGTTTCAATCACATTCTTTTCGACTATAATAGAGGAACTGAAACTAGGTGCTTGTCCATATGTAGTTCCAATAATATCTTTATTTATAATTTTTTTCAGCTCGTCTGTGAAATCAGTCCACCGCTTTTTAAAGTTTTTTTCGTTATGAACATTGTCTATGATAATATCTTCAAGTTTTTTCAATCCAGAATACTCGAAAAATATTCCCACACCTTCTCCTTTAGGAATTCCAATGGGATAGTATGATTTTATTCTTTCGTAAATTTCCCAAAGGTCATATAATTGAGAATTAAAACTAAATTTATCTGGGAACATAGATTGTTTTTTATAATTGCACCTAACGTGTTTGTGTATGATTTCGTTGCTTGGTTTAAGCACTAAAGTTAGTAAATAAATCGCAGATAGAAAGTCCGCGAGGACTTTCTTAAGTAGGCTATAACTAGCAATGAATTATACACGTCTTAAGTTTGTAAATCACTAAATTTAATTAATAATCAGAAAGAACAAAAGAGAGAATTAAGGTTGCTATACACGGTGAAGCGTTAGACTTCGACAACATTGATAATCCTCTCTCTTTTACTACTTAAACTTCGTTCAGTTCTGTGAGACCTAGATCTCGTTTTCAAGTTGTTGAAATATGAGTAGCGTTGTTCTTTCCAAATTTCAAGTTGTTATGACTAAAGATAGAAAAATTTATGGTATTGACATTAGTAAATCTGTGTTTGATATTTACAATCAAGACACAGGGCATGATCAATTAAAGAATGATGAACAGGGTTTTAAAAAACTACTAAAAAGTCTATCAAAAGATGCTTTGGTAGTCATGGAAGCTACAGGATATTACCATTACAGATTGGCGCAGTTTTTATATAAAAATGGCGTATTAGTATCTGTTGTAAATCCATTGTCAGTAAAGCGTTTTATACAAATGAAACTAGCAAAAGTAAAGACCGATAAGAGTGATGCTAAATCTATTTGTGAGTATGGTATCTTCAATGATGTTCCATTATATAATGCTCTAACAGATGTACAGGCAGAATGCTTACAGCTCTTTAGGTTATTGGATAGTTACGTAAAAAAGAGTACAGCTACAAAAAACAAACTTCATGGAGAAGACACCTTAGGAATGCCATCAAAAACGGTTTATCGCTCTTTAAAACGAGACTTAAACCATTTAAAGAAAGAGATTTTAATATTAGAGAAACGCTTATTAGAATTAGTAAAACAAGACCAGCAAGAACAACTAACTTTATTGCAAACCATACCAGGAATAGGATTAAAAACAGCTTTGTTTTTAATCGTTGTTACGGATGGTTTTAAAAAGTTTTAAAGTGCAGCACAGCTTTGTAGTTACGTTGGAATTACACCAACGATTCGAGAATCTGGAAGCAGTGTAAGAGGGCGGAGTAGAATTAGTAAAGTAGGAAATAAGAAATTAAGAAACCTTGTGTTTTTAGCAGCCTTTTCAGCGTATAAATATAACAGAGCATGCAAAGCATTATTTGATAGAATTGTAGCTAAAGGAAAGAGTGCTAAGTTAGCATTAATAGCAGTAGCGAATAAGTTGCTTAAACAGGCTTTTGCCATTGCAAAAAGCGGATTGCCTTATGATGAAAACTTTGTTTCAAAATTAGCTTAAAGTTACTTGTTTTTTAACTCAGTTCTTTGTTGCCTACAGTACTTATTTCACTATGTTATGATTACAATAAATTTCTCCTTTTAAAGA
This sequence comes from Postechiella marina, assembly GCF_039538365.1. Lineage (NCBI taxonomy): Bacteria > Pseudomonadati > Bacteroidota > Flavobacteriia > Flavobacteriales > Flavobacteriaceae > Postechiella > Postechiella marina. The sequence goes on along the minus strand of NZ_BAABCA010000012.1, from coordinate 4,504 downwards.
AGCTTGACTTATTGAATGTTCCATCAATTCAGAGAAAGTGTAATTGCCAAAAATTACGCTTGTCAAATGAACACCATCTAACAATAATACTTTCAAATTTTTACCTTTCGGTAGCGATTCGAGACATTCTGAAGAAAATCCTTCCATCGCAATAAAAATTCCTCTAGCATCTAATTTACCTTCTACTTTCATAAAAAGACTTGCAATTTCTGCTTGGTTAGATTTAGTTTTCTGCCATTTTAGTTCAAGAAGATAATAATGTCCATCATATTTTATTGCTCCGTCAATTTGTTCTCCAACAATTCTAAACGGAACTTCTACAGGAATTTGATTTGCTTTCATTAAGTCGGTAAAAAACTTTTCAAATTCAATTCCTCTTTTTTGTTTATTAGTTATTTTTTCAACTTCAAGAAACTTCTCTCTTAAATTCATTAATTCGTCCTCAAAGTTTCTTGTATTTGCTTTTTTAGCTTTTGTCTTTATTTTATCTCTGTATTCTTCTTGTTTCTTTTGTTCATTAACTATTTCTCTCAATTTTAATGCTACTCGTTCAGCTTTTTCAATTCTGTGGTTATTATCTTGTGGAACGAAATTTTTGTGCTCAATTAAAATTCTAACGAAGTTTCTTGAGATTTCCAATCGTCTATTATATTCTTGATTTCTTATATTCTCATATAATTTATCGAGCATTTCCCTTTTCGTTAATGTCTTTCCGTTGTATTTTATTCCAAATATTTTGTGAGTTATATTTTCTGGAACATTAGCTCTGTAAAAGCTCTTTTTTAAGTCACCTTTAAACCAATACAAATTGGAAATTCCTTCTTTGATTAAAACTTCAATTTGTTCATTAAATACATCTATCATTGTTCAGATTATCGTTTTTTTCGTATTGTAGGCAACGTTTTTGTGTATGATTAGTGGCGTGTTTAAGCACATAATTTAGCAAATAAAAACCAGATAGAAAATCCGCGAGGATTTTCGTAAGTAGGCGAGAACTAGCCATTAATTATACACGTTGTTGCCAGTAGTATTTTTAATAATAAACTTTTATATCATTCGGTTTTTTATAAAACTGTAAAAACTTTCGAATTTTCACAGAATTTTTGGTTCTTTGAATAAAAGTTTTTTCCCATAAATTCAGTTTTTTAACAATCTTTAAAATATCTTTTTCAAAATTAGTTTTAGCTTTTCTAATTTCAATATTTTTTGGTTTATTTAAATTATAAATTGAATCAATGATTTCATTGTTTTCAAAACTCATATGTTCTTTTGAAGTTAAATTTGCTGAAGTTAAATTCCCATTTTTGTCAATGTCAACAACAATATCCACTCTGTTTTCGTTATATTCCTCACCATAGTTTTTATATCTATAGTTTCTTAATATTGAGTCTAAATCAACTTTTGGTTTTGCATTCGTAAAATGACCATCCAAGTTTGTAAATGTATATTTGTCAATTTCAAATTCATTCCCATTATCTAATATTTTTTGCTCTTTCTCTGAAATAATTCTTTTCCCAATGGGTTTTGAGTTAGAACAATAATAACTAAAAGTCAATTTGTTTTTCCAATAATAAGCATAGACAAGCCATTTTTCATTTTTATTTACATTCCAGTCACAAGAAGTCCATTCATCAGTATATTTTCCTTCAGATTTAAATTTGAATTCTAGTGTTTTTGGGAAATCACTTTTTTTGTAGTGTTTTGCAATATCAAAAGTTACTTTATAACTCAAAGAATCTTTTGCATAAACTTTCGCAATTACTTTACCTTCAAATACATATTCTGAAGATACAAATTCAACAATTGCTTTTGGAGTTTCACAACTGCAAGCATTCGTTTTAATAAACGAAAATATAAAAATCACTAAAAGTATTCTATTTTTCATATTACTGGCAACGTGTTTATATATGGTGTTGTAAGTAGTACTTTTTAGCACTATATTTTAAATTCATTTCCATAAACATATTGATCTATTTCAATTCCTAAATTTAGTTTACTTAAACGGTTAATTGTTTCAATATCAAAATTAATTGCCATATTTCCGCTAATGTATTGTTGATGATGAATTGCAATTCCAGTATCAGCCATTTCAGTCAGTTTTATTATTCCGTCAAAATTTTTTTCCAATTCAGTTAAGAGTAGTTTTAGTTTCGTATCTAAATCATAAGCTCTACTTTCAATTGGCTCAAATGATAAACGACTAAAACTATATTTTCCTTTTCCAATTTTTCTATCATCATTTACGCTCCAACCTTTAAGTCCGCTTAATTTTGTCAATTCCGAAAGTTGCTTAAAAGTCAGATTTTCGGATGTTGCTGTAAAATAAACTTGATTTCCATTTTCTGTTCCGACATTCGCTATTTCATTATTTTCTTTATAGAAATAAACACTCAAAAAAAACGGTTCATTTCTTACTCTAAAATAAACAACATTTGTTTCATCTAAAGATTCAAAGTCTACTCGCTCAACTTTAAGTTTTCCATTCTCCTTTTCTACATTAAGAACTTCAAGAAGTTGTTCAGTCGTTCCGAAAGTTGGGTTTTCTATTTCTGAAATAGCTTTTCTTATTAGCTCGTTTTTCAATGTGTTCTCGATTTTTTTGTATTACTTACAACGTTGCGTGTAACTAAAGTACGGGTTTGTGTACGAGGATTTTCCGTAGGAAAATCAGAAGTAAGCAAACAAAGTACAGGCGTTACGATTAATGACTAAAAATAGTATTTTTTTTACACATTGTTATACAGCGGTTTTAATTTTTTAAGATTTTTATTACTTTTTAAATTGCGTTTTGTTATTTCTGCAATAATTTTTTTCTAGAGGTTCAGATTGGAAAAATTTCCGCAACCGAGCTTAATTCCGCAAGAGTGATTTTGTTATTTCCGCAAACTAATTCATTTCCGTTAGAGTAATTTTTGTTTCCGCAAATGGTTTTCTTTTTCAGAATAGAGGAGTGTTTTGCTTTTATTCCGCTAAAATTGCGTTCTGATTTTTTTGAGCGATCACTGCTGTATAACGGTCTCGTATAACCGTCAGTTACGGGTTAAAGTACGCAAATTTTTCGGTTTAGCACTGACGTTAGCAATTCCGAGTGGATTCGGACGAAGTCGAATCCGCCGTAATTGCGGTTATACATTGTTAGCAAACGTTATTTATTCTTTTGATACTGTTTAATTTGTTCCCAACGTTTTGGGTCAACCATTTTCCAATAAATTTCATAAAAATCTTTCTTTTCGGGATTGTGGTTTTTTATTAAATCACCAAATAAGTTTGTCAAAGCGATTTTTTCTTCAGTCTGTTCCGTTAAAACGTCTTTTTCTTCTTCATCTAATATCATAACCGATGCGTAAATATGTTTCCATTCCTCAAGTCCGTTTGTCAGAACAGTATATTTTTTTCCGTTTGACAATAGGTCAACATTATTCCACATTAATATTGGATGATTTCTGTTACTTGGAAAAATTTCATTGTCCCATTTACCATATTTATCATACATCACTTTGTGTGTATAAAAAGCTGAATAAACGCATTCATATCTAATTTCATTAATTCTTGTAGTGTCTTTACCATTTACAGCAACATATTTTTCATTCAAAATTTCCGTAAACTTATTCTTGTAAATTTTAGGACATTTAGTTTCTTTAGTAACTTTTTGGGATGAAGAACAACTTAAGAAAATAGAAAATATCATTGTTATGTAAATTCCTTTCATAGATTGGGTTTTAATGTTTGCTAACGTGTTTGTATATGGAAAGTTGCGGGTTTGCGTGCGAGGATTTTCCGAAGGAAAATCAGACGTAGCAAACGTGCAACGACCATAGAATTAAGCACAAAACAGCAATTTTTTATATACGGTGTTGGCACCAGTTTTTTATTTTTCAGATTTCAGTTTAAAATTCACGCAATGATTGTATTTCGTTTGTTGCCTTATTCCTAGGTCAAGATTATTTATATTTTTTTCTAAACGACTTTTGAATTCCTCCATAGCTTGCTTATTGACATTTTCATTATCAACTTTAAAAGTGAAATATTCTATTCGACCGATACTGTCAAAATAAATTCTCGTTAAAACCGAAATTTCAGATTCCGCAACATTCCAATTAATTTTTTCCGATTTCAATCCGTTCACTAATTCATTTTGAAAAGCTTTTATTTTTCTGACAAGAATTGTATCTCTTTCTGCATCAAAATTTTGAGGTGTTAATAATTTTGGATACAATGTTTTTAAGTCCTTTTTTCGAAATTCAGATTCAAGTTCAGGATTAAGAGTGGAATTAATAACAATCGGTTTTTCATTTTCGTTCGCACTTTGACAAGAAAAAGCCAATATTAAAATTCCAAAAAGTATGCTTTTAGTCAATAAGTTCATTTTTTTTGCCAAATGTCTCGTCCTGAAATATGGCTACAGGTTAAAATTGAATTTACGCTGATAATTTATATACCATATTTGGTGTTTTATAATCTAAAGATAAGTGTAATCTTATTTCATTGTATAAATTAATTGCAT
>NZ_BAABCA010000011.1:0-7096 GCF_039538365.1 Postechiella marina | reverse complement strand
TATATTATACTAATACAGCAATACCTCATAGTGTTTCAGAAATTTACACCATAAACTACTACGATAACTATACCTTCGATAAAGTCTCAGGAAATTCAGAGACCTCATATGGAAAAACACCAACAACTAATGTAAAAGGATTAACAACAGGCAGTAAGGTAAGAGTTTTAGATTCTAACCCTGTGAAATGGATAACTTCTGTAAGTTATTATGATGATAAGGCACGACCTATTTATGTCTATAGCCATAATGCATATTTAAACACCACAGATAAGGTTAAAAGTCAATTAGATTTTACAGGGCAAGTATTAGAAACCACAGCAACACATGCCAAAACAGGTAAATCAACTATAACAACAGTAGACACTTTTACTTATGACCATGTAGGACGCTTAGTATCTCAAAAACAAAAGATAAATAGCTTAGCTGATGAGCTAATAGCAGAAAACCATTATGACGATTTAGGTCAATTAACAAGTAAAGGTGTAGGAGGCAAAACCACTCAAGGCAGGTTACAAACAGTAGATTATGCTTATAACATAAGAGGTTGGTTAAAACAAATAAACAATACAGCAAGTTTAGGAAATGATTTATTTGGATTTAAAATTAATTACAATACAGTAAATCATAGTGCAACAAAACTGTACAATGGTAATATTTCTGAAACTGAATGGAAAACAGCTAATAGTGATACTGGGGTAAAATGGTATAAATATACCTATGATGATTTAAATAGACTGAAAGAAGCGGAGTTCATGAATAATGATCCATACTACAGCTCATATAATTATGATAAAAACGGAAATATCACAAGTTTATTTCGTTTTGACTCAAGAGGTAGCAGCAACATAATGGATGATCTTACCTATACTTATGACTTAGGCAATAAACTTATGAGAGTGGGTGACTTAGGAGATGATTCTTTAGGGTTTATAGATGATTACACTGGCTATCATTTAGATACCACCGATGATTACAATTACGATAACAATGGTAATATGACATTGGATACCAACAAAGGAATTACCAACATTACTTATAATCATTTAAACCTACCAACTAATATTTCGATTAACGGTAATGGAAATACAGGAACAATTGCTTATATTTACGATGCCACAGGTGTAAAATTGGAGAAGAAAGTTACCGAAAACGGAACTAATACCTACACCTACTACAACGGTAATCACGTATACGAAGGCAGTTCTTTGAAATTCTTTAAACACTCAGAAGGGTATGTTGAACCTAAAGATGCTAATAATTATGCTTTAGGATTTAACTACGCTTATCAATACAAAGACCACTTAGGTAATGTGAGGTTGAGTTATCAGGATAGTGATAATAGTGGTAGTGTAGATAGTTCTGAAATACTAGAAGAAAACAACTACTATCCCTTTGGGCTTAAACATAAAGGATATAATGATGGTGGTACAGCGTTTTATAATCCAGCACTAGATTATCAATATAATGGTGTTGAATATGAAGAGAGTTTAGGACTTAATTTGTATGAGATGGACTTCAGAAGCTATGACCCAGCAATTGGTAGGTTTAATGGGATAGACCCTGTAACACATTTTTCGCAAGGAACAAGTGTTGCCTTTGATAATAATCCAATATTTTGGGCTGACCCTTCTGGAGCTGATAGCTGGAAATATGATTGGAATAGCAATGATGGCACATATGTTAATGAGTCAGGGGATAGAACTCAAGATTATAATAGAGCTATAAATGAAACTCAAACAGATTTAGGTGTAAAAGATGATTGCCCTAGATGTAAAAATAAAAACATTTTAATTGATTTTGTTAAGGCTGCTGGAATTGAAGCTGGTAAAGATGCTGCTAATGAAGCTATTTATAGGCATAAAAACTATTCAAGTGAACAATTAGATGAAAATAAATATTCTGTCGAGTTAGAGACTGTCGAGATTGAAGGAGAAAATCTGAATTTTAAAAAGAGTTTAGGAAACTTTATTAGACAATATTTGTTAATTGATGCAAATCATTATTCATTTGAGCAAAATTTTGATATAAAAAATAAAGACGGTTCTACATCTACCTTTTCAGCAAATGGAGAAATTTATTTGAAACAAAACAGAGAGGATTTAGACCTGAAATATATGAATTATGGTACTTATGGAAGTGACCAAAACGGAAATACTTTAGGGCAAATATCATTTATTAATAGTAAAAACGAATTAGTAGCTCGATTAAAGTTTCAAAATAAAAAAGTATTTAATACTTTTATTAAACAGAATTTTACTAATCCAAAAATAAGAACTAGAAATAAATTGATTAACGAATATTTAGGTAATAAAAAATAAAAATATGATGAAAAAGGTGATTTTTACTTTAGCATTTATTTTGGTGATAATTATTATATATAAAATTACTCCGCTTGAAAAGAATATAAAAAATAATATTATTACTAAAAGGATGGACAAAATAAATAAAGATTCTATTAGTAAGTATTATGATGCGTTTAGAATGAAATATTTTTTTGACAAGAATGATAAGGAGGAGTTTTTAAATTATATTAAAAAATATAACTCAAATTTATATGATGAATTATCTGATGAGTGTATTAAGTTATATCCCATTCTAAATTTAGAAAGTTTAAATGGCAACAAAGGAATTTACTATGTTACCAGTAAAGATAATAATTTAGGTGAAGAGCATACTTTATATAATTATATTCCTCAAAAATATAAATCAGACGTACTTTATGCTATAGATAATAATAAGATAAAACGTATTGCTTATTTTAACACTTCTAAAATGATAGCTAAATCTATTCCTTGTAAAGAAGGGAGTGTTAAGTATAATATAGATACGTTATCGCTAGATTCATTTAAGTATTTTATGTTTTCTAAAAAAAGAGGTGTGCCTTTAAAAGTTTCTGAAAATGCTGATAAAAGATTAATAAATATTTTTAAAACTGATTCATTGATTTTGGAAAAATCAAAAGAACATGATTTTATATTTGCTCAATTTGGTTATGAACCAATAGATAATTTTTATTGCGATGTGGGTAATGGTACAGATTAGTTGATGATATAACTTTTAATCATAATCAACTATAAAACAATAAATTAAGATATAAATTTAGTTTAAAAAGGGTGGGCATAAAGTTCATCCTTTTCTTTTTAAACGTATATAGAGGCTTTAAAATGTATATTTCTAACCTTAGTGGTTCATATTAGTTTCTATGAAGTGTAGAATATATAATAATTTAGACAGTTTAGTTTTTCTCGAACGAAGAAAATAATTCTGAAAGCTGTATATTTAGATTATCCGCTACTTCTTTAATCATACAGATTGAAGTATTAACAGTACCTCTTTCAACTCTACTTATTTGCATAACCTCAACATCAATTCGGTCGGTAAGTTCTTGTTGAGTTAGACCTTTACTTTCTCGAACTTTCCTAAAATGTCCCCCCCCCGCTAGCGCTCGACTGTGTCGGGTGCCGTATTGAGTAAGTATTGCATTGTAGTCACTCGTCATAGACGAACGCTGGCAATATTTAGCAAGACCTAAATAAAAACATAAGAAAAATATGTTTTTTGTATTTTAGACTAATGAGTAGGAAATACAAATTTCATAATAAAGCGGGTTTATACCTTGTAAGCTTTGCTACTGTAAACTAGATAGACATATTTACAAGGGAATTATACTTTGGTGTATTGGCAGAAAGTATAAATTATTGCATAGCACAAAAAGGAATGGAGCTGTATACTTATTGCTTTATCCCGTAATCCATATTAAATGGAATTAAAGACTTACAATAAATAAGCTTCTTGTCTTTAAATATTAATAAAACTCCTAATTAGACTTACAAATTGTAAAGTTATCGCCTACCGTTATTATTATCATACAAATTAAATTTATAAGCACATTTATAAACTATAAAAAATGTACTTATGATAAGAATAAAATCAATATTTAATTTATTACTGTTTTTTATTATTCTAAATGCTTATGGGCAATATATTCCTACTAGTCCAGAAGCAGAAGTATTTCAAAAACATACAGGTTATCACATGAATAATTCTACAGGGGTTCCTGATATTTCAATTCCATTACACACTATTAGTCATGCTGGTTATCAAATACCCTTAAACTTATCTTATAACAATTCGGGGGTAAGACATGGTTATAATTATGATTTATATGGTTTTGGTTGGAATTTATCAGGAAGAGGAAAAATATCTAGATCTCTAAAATATTTCCCTGATGAATGGACTAATTTTGTAGCACAACTTCCATATACATCTCAAGCTTATGAGGCCATAGAAGCGTATCATCTGAGGGTTGCAAGTTTCACACACCTCAGCAATGACTCTGATTACGATCATGATATTTTTCATGCCAGTTTACCAGATGGAAATTCTTTTAGTTTTATTATTGAAAATGATGGCACGGGAAATATATCTATTCTAAATTCTCTTGACAAAACTATAAAAATTAGTTACGATTTAGAATGGTATAACAATAATAACCACATTAAAGGTTTTCAGATTACTAATAATGACGGGGTTACTTATACTTTTTCTAAAGCTCTTAAAGAATATAACTATAGAGGGCTTAGTGCTAGGTATAATGTAGAATGGAATCTTACTAGAATTGATTTTCCAAACTCTGCTAAGCCTATAATCTATGAATATCTTAATGGAAACTCTCAAGGAGATGTTTTAGTGAGACAAATAACCTCTTTTGACGCTACCTTAATAGTAAACAGTCATCATTGTGAAAGTTATCCAATTGAAGGTGGAACAGGATGGAGCGAACCACCAACAGATACCTATAGAACTTCTCCAAATAATGATATCATTAAAATGGTACAACAACCTATTCTTAAAAAAATCACTTATGATGATATCATTATAGAATTTGATTATGATTTTTATGGTTCTGCAAACGAACTTTCTGGAAGATACGCTTGGCTAAACTGGATGAAAATCAGCTCCATAAATCACACTGAAACCCAACGATTTAATTTTAACATGAGTGAATTTCCATTACAAAACTCTTTTTTTAAATTAAAAAAACTTGATAATATAGAAAAAATAAATAGCCAAGATTCAATGAGAAGGACACATGCTTTTAATTATGAATCTTTAACAAATATGCCTCATATGAAAGGTACTGATCATTGGGGGTATATAAATGGATATATGTCCTCAGGGTATAAAGGCCTACCTAACTTTAAAGTAGACTTACCCGGGTATTTTCATGAAAACGGCTTCCAAGGTGAGTCAATTGAAAACTTAGTAATAAGGTCATCTGAAGTAGATGGAGGCCCTGGCAGTACAGGTTGGGGAGAGTATTTTCTTGGAGATTACAATAAAGAACCAGCAGGTAGTGATGGGCTTTTAAGTAAAATCACCTATCCTACAGGGGGATATACTCAATTTAGCTGGGAACGTAATAAATATTATAATGAATGGGAGGAAGATTATAGATACTCCTCAGGACACCGTATTGGAACAATTTCTAATTTCAGTAAAGCTGGAAGTTTGGTAAATGTTGACGAATATAAATACGGAGAAGAAGAGACAGAACATTTTGGATATGGACTAGCACCTGTAGAACCTAACCCGCTGACTTACATGATAATGAGTAGTAATAAAACTTTACCTATTTCTGCTTACCATCCATCAGAGCAATATAAGAATGCATTTATATCAGACAGTCAATGTCTGAGAGCAAATCGGGCCAAAGCTGAATTTAGATTTAGTATAGGTAATTATTTAAGTTTACTAAAAGGAAGACCTTCAGTAGTTTATCCAAGAGTATGCATTTATCACAAAGGAGCGGATGGTATAAATACCCAAGGTAAGACCGAATATTTCTATGATTATGAAGATATTGATTATAACACAGGGAATAAGGTTTTTATGGAAAAGAATTATGTAAATATTCAAAAACCTTATTCAGAGACATTTCCTGCCAGATATAATAAAGTAACCAAGAAAAATGTTTATGCTAAAAATACAGTTCCATATGATCCTTTAGGAGAAAACAATCCCTACATCAAAATTAGAGAAGAAGAAAACACATGGGAATATGAAGGGTTAGGACTCGATGAATACAACATTACTTATCCATGGAGAAATATATTTTTTTTATTTGGAAATAATGAACAAGATTTTGCAAATTTTGAAGTAGAATATATTGCGCAAGGATATAAATATGGATTATTAACCAAAAAAACAATTTCAGAATATGATATAGAGGGTAACCCTCTAATTACACAGACTAAAGATTTTGTTTACGGGCTAAATCATTTTGTTAATGAAGAAATTGCAACAGACAGCAAGGGCAACATTATTTCAACCAAATATATGAGACCTCAAGACTATTATCCTATTCCAAACTCAGGGTTCATTTCAGATATGTTAGTTAAAAATATGCAGTCTCAAGTTATAGAAATCACATCAAATAAAACATTACTAGGAGAAACAACCCCTAAATTATTAAATAAACAAAAAACAGAATACACTAAACTATCATTCTTTAATACATATACTAATCAAAATGATTATTGCATTTTGCCATATAAACAATATTCTACATTTAAAGATAATAGTCCTTACACTCTAGATAATACAATAACGTACAATACAACAATTGGAGGAAATTACCCTACATTCCTACCCGTTCAAATTGATAATAGGGTTTCAGGAGTTTCTTCTTATCTATGGGACGACCAAGGACGCTTTACCATGGCTCAAATTAACAATGCCAACCATTCATTAATTAGTTCTTTAGATGGGAAAGATGCATCTTATAATAGCGAAACATTATATAATAGTTTAATAAACCTTGTGCCAGATGCATTAATTTCAACATTCAGTTATCATTCCCTTTTTGGAGTTACTTCAAAAACAGGACCCAATGGAATCACTGCCAAATATGAATACGATGGTTTAGGTAGGCTGATTATTATAAAAGATTCTGACGATCGTATCCTATCACAAAACCAATACCATTATAAAGGTCAGCAATAATTTATTAATAGAAAAAAACACATTCAAATATATGAAATCACAACACTATATAATACCGTTAATACTTTTTGTGTTTAGCTTTTCGCAA
>NZ_BAABCA010000010.1:0-10598 GCF_039538365.1 Postechiella marina | reverse complement strand
TTGTGTGTTTACCTTTACTAAGTTCGTCAATAATTTTTAGTTTAAAAGGTTCTGAATACCGTCTAATTACTTTGTCATTTTTGTACATAATGTTTAAAATTATGTAGCCTTTATTCAGGACGGGTCAAAGAAAAAGATAACGGACTTTCTATTGTTTTTAGTAAAAACTTGAGGAAAATAAGGATTTCAACAGGACATGGAACTGAAAAAATTTTGACTGACGAAATTTGTAAAAAAATAATTGACCAAACTATTATTCCTGAATTTAAAAATGGAGATTATTACAGCGGAATTGAAAAAGGAATAACGGAATTAATAGCAAAATGGGAATAAAGTACTGTTTATAACACCGTGTAAAAAACATTGCTTATTTTAGTTAAGCCGTTTGGTCGTTGCTTTGTTTGGTAGCTTCTGATTTTCCTGCGAAAAATCCTCGCATACAAACCCGCAACTATTCTTATACTGAACGTTGTGTGTAATTTGTCTACGTTACCAAGATTTGGTATACTTGAGTAAAATTATAGCTAAAATGGGAAAAAACACATCAATATCACTCGGAAATCATTTTGAGGATTTTATCAGAGAAGAAGTAAATTCTGGTAGATATGGTTCGGTTAGCGAAGTAATTCGTTCCGCATTACGTTTGTTAGAACGTGAAGAAAAAAAGAAAGAGAACTTATTAAAGCTCTCGAAGCAGGAGAAAAAAGCGGATTTGTTGAAAATTTCGACCCAAAACAACATTTGAAAGAATTACATCGTAAACACTTATGAGTAAAAACAAATATCGCATAAGCCAACAAGCGATTGAAGATTTAGATAAAATTTGGATTTATACTCTTAACAAATGGTCTAAAGAACAAGCAGACAGATATTACGACTTAATAATGGCTGAAATAGATTTTATTGCGGATAATTATTTGATTGGAAAAACGTTTGCAAACAATGCATATAATTTATTGCTAATACTAGCCTACTTACAAAAAAAACCTCTGTAGATTTTCTTTTGGGTTTACATTTACTAAATTATATACTTAAACACGTTACCATACTTACACCAAAAATGCCCAAAATTGAACTTAAAACTAAAATAAAAGCCGATAGAAAAGTAGTATTTGACCTTTCAAGAAGTATCGATTTACACAAAATTTCAACTAAACACACTAATGAAGAAGCAATAGCTGGAAAAACAAGTGGATTAATTGGAATGGACGAAAGCGTGACGTGGAGAGCTAAACATTTTGGAATATACCAAGAGTTGACTTCTAAAATAACGGAATTTAACCGACCGATTTTTTTTGTGGACGAAATGGTCAAAGGAGCTTTTAAAGAGTTTAAGCACGAACATTACTTTACGCAATTAAATAACGGAACTTTGATGACTGATATTTTTGAATATAATTCTCCTTTTGGAGTTTTAGGAAAGATTGCAGACAAGCTATTCCTTAAAAAATATATGATTGATTTACTTACCGAACGAAATCGAGTTGTAAAAGAGTTTGCTGAATCTAAAAAATGGAAAGAAATATTAACTGAATAAAAGTTAGTATAGAACAAACGTGTATTAAAAATTGCGCAGTATTAGTACTTAACCAAATACAGTTGCATTTTTAACACCTAAATGTGATATATTAAAATTTTACAGACAATGATTGGCAAAAAACTAAACCCTAAAAAATCATCAAGTATATTTACTAACTTTAATAGCAACCATTTTATTTAATTGTAAAAGTAAAACGGAAATAGGAAATAAAGAGAGGTTTGCAACCCAACTATTCTAATTCTAAAAATGCATTTATAAAAGAACATTTTACAAAACTCTAAGGCATTTGTTCCTGTTTATATTCAATCGATAAAAATAAGTTACTAGAAGTAGCGCAAAGATGCTAAACTAGTATAAGGAAGGCATCTTATTTATTCTTATAATAATTCTACATATTAATTATTACAATAGTAAGATTTGGTATTGTGTCATATTTTTCGTATTTTAAAGATTGAAGGTTAAGGCTTATTATTTATTAAATAATTTTTCTTTTAATACAATAACTAGCAACATCAAAAAATGTTGAATCTCTAAAAAACTAAACAATGAGCAACTCAAATTATACTAAAATATTTCATGGTAATTTTATTACTGTACAGCGTATTGTTTCTGCTTTAGAAAAAGTAGACATAAATGCCATAATAAAAGAACAAACCGAAACAGGTTTAATACAAGTTTTTGGAGGTTCGAATTCTGACTACCAAGAGGTGTATGTGCATAAAGACGAACTAGAAAAAGCTATTGCAATTGTAAAAGTTGAAAGCATAGAAAAAACAACATAAAACACTAATTACCAGTTAATTTAAAACAGAAAACCTTTCAAATTTTAACTTTTGAAAGGCTTTTTTTATTTCATTTTTTTGTAATTTTAAGCTAAACAACTTAAAAAACTAAATCATGTTAAACTACATTAAAGTATTTTCGGGTAATTTCACTGAAGTTCAGCGCATTTTTAACGAACTAAAATCTTTAAACATTTGTGCTATTATTAGAGAAAAATCTATGGTAGACAGGTTAGCCAGCTCTGCAAGCTCTAACCAAGGTCCGCAACAAATTCTTGTTCATAAAGAAGAGCACAACAGGGCTATAACTATAATTAAAGATTTAATTGCTAAATACACTAAAAATTAAGCAGTAACGGTATACATTTTATCGCGTAACTCTTTAATTTTCTTGTCTTGCATATACTCATCAAAAGTAGTGTAACGATCTATAACGCCATTTGGTGTTAACTCCACTACTCTATTACCAACAGTTTGTGCAAACTCATGATCGTGCGTTGTAAATAACATAGAGCCTTTAAAATTCTTTAACGAGTTGTTAAAAGCTGTTATACTCTCTAAGTCTAAATGATTGGTAGGCTCGTCTAACTGAAGCACATTTGCTCTGGTCATCATCATTCTAGATAACATACAACGTACTTTTTCTCCTCCAGACAATACAGAAGATTTTTTAAAAGCCTCTTCTCCACTAAAAATCATTTTACCTAAAAAACCACGAATATTAACCTCTTCGCGTTCTTCTTCAGTTTGTGCCCATTGGCGTAGCCAATCTATTAAGGTTAAATCGTTATTAAAAAACTCACTATTATCTAACGGTAAATACGATTGCGTTGTAGTAACACCCCAAGCAAACTTACCAGCATCAGCTTTTTCTTTATTATTTATAATTTGATAAAATGCAGTTGTAGCTCTAGAGTCTCTAGAAAAAACAACTACCTTATCGCCTTTTACTAAGTTTAAATCGATATCTCTAAACAATATTTCACCATCTATTGAAGCAGATAAACCTTCTATGTTAAGAATTTGATCTCCAGCTTCTCTTTCGCGTTCAAAAATAATTGCAGGATAACGACGACTCGTTCTTCTTATATCTCCAATGTTTAATTTATCAATCATTTTCTTTCTACTTGTAGCTTGTTTACTTTTTGCTACGTTGGCAGAAAAACGACGTATAAACTCTTCTAACTCTTTCTTTTTTTCTTCTGCCTTTTTGTTTTGTTGTGCATGCTGTCTTGCTGCTAATTGAGAAGACTCGTACCAAAACGTATAGTTACCAGAATAATGATTTATTTTTCCAAAATCGATATCAGAAATATGAGTACAAACCGCATCTAAAAAGTGTCTATCATGCGATACAACTATTACGCAATTATCGTAATTTGCTAAAAAGTTTTCTAACCAAGAAATAGTTTCGTAATCTAAATCGTTGGTAGGCTCATCCATAATTAACACATCTGGATTACCAAATAAAGCTTGCGCCAATAAAACACGTACTTTTTGCTTACCATCTAAGTCTGCCATTAAGGTATAATGAAACTCTTCTTTTATCCCTAAATTAGATAACATAGATGCAGCATTACTATCGGCATTCCATCCATCCATTTCTTCAAACTGTACCTGCAACTCGCCTATTCTATCTGCATTTTCATCAGAGTAATCTGCATAAAGCGCATCTATTTCTGTTTTAATTTTAAATAAAGGCTTGTTACCCATTAAAATAGTTTCTAAAACAGTATGCTCATCATATAAATTATGATTTTGCTCTAAAACAGACATACGTTTACCAGACTCTAAAGATACATGCCCAGATGTTGGTTCTAGTTTTCCTGAAATAATTTTTAAAAATGTAGATTTACCAGAACCATTAGCTCCAATAACACCATAGCAATTTCCATTATTAAAGGTTGTGTTTACTTCATCAAAAAGAACACGTTTTCCAAATTGAACCGAAAGGTTAGATACTGATAGCATAAAGGTTGTTTTATATTTTTTTGCAAAAGTAAAAAAATCAAGTCGTATGCCGAAACTTCGAGTCTCTATTTTTCTTAATAAAACCAAGCTTTACAAGTTTTAACAGCGCCTTAACAAGACTTTTTAATAACAAAGTATATTTTTGTATAGAATAATTTAGATAATAACATCTAGATATTTAGTTTAAATTTATATGAAATTATATTTTAGTATTATATGTCTTGCCTTAGTTGCATTTGTTGGTTGTAAAAAAACCAACAAGACAAATAATGCTTTTTTAGGTGGTGAAATTATAAATGCCACAGACAATTTTATAGTTTTATCTATGGAAGATAAAGTTATAGATACTATTAAATTAGACAAAACAAATAGATTTAAATATAAGGTTGAAAATTTAACACCTGGCTTTTACACCATTAAATATGGTGGTGAAATGCAAATGGTACTTTTAGAGCCTAACGATAGTATTATGCTAAGAGTTAATACTTTTGAGTTTGACGAATCGTTAGTATTTACTGGTGTTGGCGCCAAAAAAAACAATTACTTTATAAACGAATTTTTACAAAACGAAATTGAAGATAAACGTATATTTAAATATTGCCAGTTAAACTCTAAAGCTTTTTCGCATAGAATAGATTCTATTAAAACTTATAAAGACAACAAGCTAAAGCGATTTCAAGAAAAATACAATCCGTCTGATTTGTTTAACAAAATAGCTCAAGCTAATATTGATTACAGCTATTTTTCTAGAAAAGAAGTATACCCTTTTATTCACTACGGTAAAAACAAAAACGACATTATAAAATCGTTACCAAAAGATTTTTACGCTTACAGAAAAGATATAGATTACAACAACAATTTCCATAAAGACTATTTTATTTATAATAATTTTTTAAAGTATAATTTTAATAATTTGGCGCTCGAAAGACACATAAACCACTGTGGCGCTAAAGAATTTAATAGAAAAGCTTTGTGTTTTAATTTAGATAAGCTTAAATTAATAGACAGTATTATTACTATACCAACTGTTAAAAACAAGCTGTTATACATGAATACTTTTAATTTTCTGAATAAAAACGATAATACAGAAAACAATAAAGCTGTTTTAAAATCTTTTTTAGAAAAAAGCACAAACGAAGAAAATAAAGTAGCAATTACAGCTTTAGTTAAAACATTAGATAAGTTAAAAACAGGAAATACTTTTCCTGATATTACAGTTTTAAATGTTAAAAATGAAGAGAACCTAATTAATAATTTAATAAATAGGCCGACTGCTATTTATTTTTGGTCTAATAAATTTTACGATCATTTTAAACACAGCCACAATAAGGTAAAAGAATTAAAAGATAAATATCCAGAAGTAGATTTTATTGCTATTAATATTGATAACAAAGCCTCTAAAAATTGGATGTATTCTTTAAACAAAAACAGTTATCCTTTAGAAAGAGAGTTTCAATTAAATGATGTTAAAAAGGACAAAGATATTTTAGCCATTCACCCCATGACAAAGGTGTTTGTATTAAATAAAAATCAAAAAATTGTACACTCTAATACAAATATGTTTGCTTCAAATTTCGAACAACAACTTTTAGCTATTGTTAGCAAATAGTATTATTACATACATTATATAAAAAAGCCTCGACGTTATGTTGAGGCTTTTTATTATATAAATAAAGAACTTAAATATTAAAGATCTTAGTTTCCTTTTTTATAATCTTCTAAAAACTTAGCTAAACCACTATCTGTTAAAGGGTGTTTTAATAAACCTTCAATAGAGCTTAAAGGCCCTGTCATTACATCTGCACCAATTTTAGCACAATCTATAACATGCATTGTATGACGCACAGATGCAGCTAATATTTCAGTATCAAAGGCATAATTATCATATACGTGTCTAATTTCTGCAATAAGGTTTAAACCATCTGTAGAAATGTCGTCTAAACGACCAATAAAAGGCGAAACATAAGTTGCTCCTGCTTTTGCAGCCAATAATGCTTGACCAACAGAAAATACTAAAGTAACGTTTGTTCTTATTCCTTTATCTGCGAAATATTTACAAGCCTTAACACCATCTTTTATCATTGGTAATTTTACAACTATTTGCGGGTGTAACTCTGCTAAAGCTTCTCCTTCGCGAACCATACCTTCAAAATCTGTAGAAATAACTTCGGCACTTACATCACCTTCAACAATGTTGCAAATATCAACATAGTGTTTTAAAATATTGTCGTGACCAGTAATGCCTTCTTTAGCCATTAAAGACGGATTAGTTGTTACTCCGTCAAGAACACCAAGATCTTGAGCTTCTTTAATTTGGCTAAGGTTAGCTGTATCTATAAAAAATTTCATCGTAAATAAATTTTGTTTTATTAAAATATTGTTGCGAATTTACAATAATAACAAAGTAGAGCTATTAATTAATTATTAAATTCTATTAACAACTTACGAAAACATTAAGTTTCTACTTAAAATGATGCGTTTACCTAATAATTAAAGTGTAGGTTTTTGAGTCGCTACTACTGCATAAAGGATCTTCTATATCACCATCTTCGTTGTAGTATCTTGCGTCTACACTAACATGTATGGTTATTTTAAAACGACCAGTTTCTCTTGGCACACCTTCAATATAAACCTCTCTATCTTCAAAAATAATATTTATTCCGTTTGGCAAATCGCCACGATAGCTAAAATTATAGTAATAATTATCGTCTTTAGGTTCGTTTTTAATTTCTGCCCAAATCTTATTAGAGTAATAAGTATCGTTTCTACCACTATCTAATTTGTTATTAGATAGAACAGGACGTCTATTAACTATACACTCTACAACTTCATCCAAAATAGCATCGCAAGCTGTTAATATCGAAAAGAAAGAAAGTAATAGTAGTATTTTTTTCATACTCTAGATTTTAAGTTTATTATCAGAGCAAATTTTATACCATTATTTTAATTTATAATGATTCATTAGTAGTTTTTCGTAGATCAAATCTGGTAAAATTCGCTTTAAAACAATAGAAAACTTCTGCATAAACTCCCCTACTTTATAATGCACTTTAGGGTTTCTTGTATTAATAATTTTAAAAATAGCTTTTGCCATTATATCTGGATCGCTACCAGCATCTACATGCGCGTTCATTAAATTTAAAGTGTCACCATATGGCTTTTTGTATGGCGAATTTTCTAATAAAGGTGCGTGGTATCTGCCTGCTGCAATGTTTGTTGCAAAATCGCCAGGAGCTACATTAGTCATGTTTATATTAAAACCTTTTATTTCCATTCTAAAAGCCTCTGTTACAATTTCTAAAGCACCTTTACTTGCACTATAAATTCCACGATAAGGTAGTCCCATATACCCGGCAATAGACGTTACATTTATTATTAATCCAGAGTTTTGCTTACGCATTTGTGGCAACACAGATTTTATAACATTAATAGGTCCAAAAAAATTAGTTTCAAAATTAGCTTTAATTTCTTCGTTAGGTATCTCTTCTACAGGACCAGTAATTCCTGCACCTGCATTATTAATAACTACATCTAATTTTCCTTCGTTGTCTATAATTGTTTTTACCGTTTGTTTTATGGTATCTACATCTTTTACATGCAACTTTAAAATAGCAAATTTAGAATCTTTATATTTTTCTGGCGATCTACTTGTGCCATAAACTATAAACCCTTTTTCTATTAAAAACTCTCCTATAGATTTTCCTATGCCAGAAGATCCACCTGTAATTAAAACAACTTTATTCATTATGCCTTTTCAAAATTATTTTGCTATAAAAATACAATATTAATTAAGATTCTTATTTTTAAGAAACGGTCTTAAACTAAAAAATCTTGATTAGCCTTAGCTTTCAAGATTTAAGTTTTGGGTACAAAAAAAGGCAAGCTACCTACATCACACCGCTACGACCATTTACCTTTGCTGCGTTCCCGCCCTGGAGGATTCAACAGGAGCTGGTTGTGTAGGACTTGCCGGTGCAAATATACAATCTTTTAAAAAAATCACAATGATTTTTTAAACTGATTTTAAATAAATATCTTGCTATAAAATAATTTTGAAAATGAAAATCGTCAAGTATCTAACTATCATATTTTTAAGTTGTCTTGTTTTATCTTGCGGATCTAATTCTGGACAGAAAAAAAATGTATTTACCATTAAAACTAACGCAAATAAGGGTAATATTTCGAATAATGAGACCTTAAATTTGTCTTTAGAGAACAAAAAAAGTCATATAATCGATTCGGTTTCCTACTCCATAAACGGAAAAACAATAGGTAAAAGTACCAATTTAAGTAATTTTAAACTTGGTAAGCATACCATAGAAGCCATTGTTTATTTTAATAACGAAAAACAAACGGTTAACTCTACCATTACCATTCTTAATAGTGAGATACCAAAAATTTACAAGTACAAGATTATAAACGAATATCCGCATGATATTACATCTTACACTCAAGGCTTAGAATTTTTTAATAATAATTTATACGAAAGCACAGGACAATATAAAGAGTCTAAACTAAGACATGTTAATTATAAAACAGGAGAGGTTATTAAAAACATTGATTTAGACGATGAGTATTTTGGAGAAGGGCTTACTATTTTAAACGATAAAATATACCAACTAACCTGGAAAGAAGGTACTGGTTTTGTTTACGACATTAATACTTTTGATAAACTAAGTAGTTTTAAATACGGAAATAGTAAAGAAGGCTGGGGTTTTTGTAATAACGATAAAATGCTTTACAAAAGTGATGGCTCTGAAAAAATATGGCTTCTAGATCCAAAAACATTGATAGAACAAGAATACATACAGGTTTATACCAATAAAGGTAAAATTATTGGTATTAACGAAATGGAATGGGTAAATGGCAAAATTTACGCTAATAGATACCAAAAAGATGGTGTAGCTATAATAAACCCTGTAAATGGTGGTGTAATTGGTGTTATAGATTTTTCGCCATTAAAAAAGCTTGTTACTCAGCACGATGGTTTAGATGTTTTAAATGGCATAGCTTACAACCCCGAAACTAAAACACTTTTTGTAACTGGTAAACGTTGGGACAAATTATTTGAGGTAGAAATTATAGAGTAAAAAATCCTGATCTTTTCTATATTTCGCATTTAATACGCTTATCTTATTTTTTAAGGAATTTACAAGTGGTATATTGGTTATATGGATGTTGTGCAACATATGAACAAACCTATGAAATACATATTATTACTCGGAATTCTGATTTCATTTTCCGGAACAAATCTTATCGCTCAATCGACTTCTGACAGCCTGAAACCAAAAATGAAAATGGTTAAAGAAGTCATCTACAAACCAGAGAATGGCGAATTAAAGAGTCGAGAAAATCTATTTGACTCAAACATAAGTTCATATATGATTTTTGATAAAAATGAGAAAGTAATAGAAAACGGACAATATGAAAGAGACGGTTCGCTTTACGAAAAAACTATTTATGAAAGAAATGAAGATGGAGTTGCTCAGAAAGCTATGAAGAAAAATTCATCAGATGAATTAAAAAGCTATTGGACTTATGAGTATGATTCCAACGACAATATGATTGCTGTTAAAACTTATGATTTAGACAACAATCTGACAAATATCCAATCGAACAAATATGATGAAAACGGAAATAACGTTGAGATGCTTCTTAAAAGACCAGGAAATGAAAGCGGTTGGAAATATATTTACAAATACAATTTTGACAACAAAAAAATTGAGCAGTTCAGATATAAACCTGATGGCAGTCTAAAAGACAGACGAACATACTCATACGATAAAGACGGAAATGAAAATTTACAATTTAAATTCAATCCTGATGGGAGTTTTATGAAGTTCGTTTCCGAATATGACGAAATGAATAATATGACTATTCAAAATTGGTTCAATGAAGAAGATGAACGAACACACCAAACTTCTTTCGAATATGTATATGACAAAAATGGGAATTGGATTTCTAAAAGAAGAAGTTCCAATGGAGAATTAGGAATGGTTTGGGAAAGACAAATTAAATATTACGAATAAAAAAATACGTTGCACAACAATGGCTATAAGTAATTGCTTGTTCTCGCCTACTTTGGAAATTCCTGCGGAATTTCCAACTTGGTGTGTACTTGCAAAATTAAGTACTAACCCACGCAACTACTCATAGCCGAGACCGTTGACTGTAATTATGACCCGTCCTGAATAAAGGCTACATAATTTTAAACATTATGTACAAAAATGACAAAGTAATTAGACGGTATTCAGAACCTTTTAAACTAAAAATTATTGACGAACTTAGTAAAGGTAAACACACAA
>NZ_BAABCA010000009.1:0-15397 GCF_039538365.1 Postechiella marina | reverse complement strand
TGCAATTAATTTATACAATGAAATAAGATTACACTTATCTTTAGATTATAAAACACCAAATATGGTATATAAATTATCAGCGTAAATTCAATTTTAACCTGTAGCCATATTTCAGGACGAGACATTAGAAAAACTATGTGGACATTAGAAAAAATCGAACAACATATCAATGATGGGATAGAAGAAAATATCCATCTTGATTACAAAGGAGCTGGTTCAATAGCAAAGTCTGGTGAAAAAAAGAAAGAGATTTCTAAAGATGTTAGTGCTTTTGCAAATTCGGATGGAGGTGTTATAATTTATGGTGTAAGAGAATTTGATGAAACAGGAAAAACGCATCTTCCAGAGAAAATTGACCCAATTGATGCTAATGAATTTTCTAAAGAATGGTTAGAGCAAATAATTAATAGTACTATATCACCAACAATTCCTAAAGTATTAATCACACCAATTCAAATAGGAAATAAGGAAGATAATCAAGTAATCTATGTTGTAGAAATACCGAAAAGTAATACCGCTCATCAAATGAATGATAAGAGGTATTATCGCAGATATAATTTTCAATCTATTGCTATGGAAGATTGGGAAATAAAAGATATAATAAATCGACTGTCTAAAACCCAAGTTGATTTACATTTCACCTACTTACCACCAAAATCGTTTCTTGAAAAGCATCCTGATATGCCAGTTATTGGTATTGATGTTTGGGCTTATAATTCAGGAAATAAGGTGATTAAATATTTAGATTGTTACATTACAGGTAATGCAGATACAGCAAAAAATATAAATAAACCCTATGTGAATGGTGATTTTGAAAAATATTATTCCAACATAATAGAACGTGAAGCAACAATAGGTGACGACACTTTTGTAATAAGTTCCGAACGAGAAGTAATATTACCGAATACATCAAGAAAAATGGGACATATTGAAATTAGCAACCTCTTTATTCAAGAAGAAAGCACAATCAAATTTCAATTATCAACTGAGGACAATGTGAAGTTTATTGAATACAAAGGAAAAGAAATAATAAAATAACGAACGTACAACACCGTATATAATTTATTGCTAGTTCTAGCCTACTTACGAAAATCCTCTCGGATTTTCTATTAGGTTTTTATTTGCTAAATTACGTGCTAAACCACGCAACAAACCATATACAAACACGTTGTAGCCAATATAAGAAACGCCTATGGGAACTTGGGGAACAGGAATTTCTTCAAACGATATTTATGAAGATATTAATTATGAATTCTTTGAATTATATAATCAAGGAATGGAAGTTTCTGCGATTACTGAAAAGTTAATTCAGGAAAATAAAGAACTGATTGATTCTCACGAAGACCAAAATAATTTTTGGATAACTATCGCAAAATCTCAATGGGAATGCAAATCACTTGACCCAAAAGTTCTTAATCGGATTAAAGATATTGTCGAATCTGGAAAAGATATTGAATTGTGGAAAGAACTTGACGCTTCAAAATCTGACTTGACTAAAAGGCAAAAAGTTTTAGATAGCTTTTTAAAGAAAATATCAAACGAAAAAAAGACATCTCGAAAAAGAAAAGTAAAAAAATCACGAAATGCGATTTTCGAAAAAGGAGATTGTTTAGTTTTTAAATTAAGTGATGGAGATTATTGTGGAGTTTTCGTGTTGGAATCGGAAAAAGAAACGGAATTCGGACTGAATTTAATTGCTGTAACTGACATTAAACAATCGGAAAAACCAACTGAAAAGGATTTTGAGAATGCCAAACTATTATTTAGACTTGAACAGCAAATAAACAAGGAGTTTAAACCAAAGGAACAAATTAGTTGGTATTATGCTCAACATTTCAAAAAATCGGAAACGGAATTTGAAAAAATTGGGCAATTAAAAGTTAATAAAGATTACTATTCAAATAAAGACCATCAGAGTTTTTCGAATTGGGACAATCTTAAATTATTTCAAGATGAATTCTATTCTGACTTTGAAAATAATAAGTGCAAGAACAAAGTAAAATTAAGTAGTTTAAGGAAAAAATACTGGCTACAACACCGTATATAATTTATTGCTAGTACTAGCCTACTTACGAAAATCCTCGCGGATTTTCTATTCGGTTTTTATTTGCTAAATTACGTGCTAAACCACGCAACAAACCATATACAAACACGTTGTAAAACATATGAAAAAAATCCTGCTGACATTAATATTTGGAGCTTTAATATACTCTTGTTCTACCACAAAAATCGGAAGTGATAAGACCAAATATTTTGATGAAAACAGTGTTGAAATAAGTAAATCAAAATTTAATCGAATTCGTTCCACAAATAAACTATTGGATATTCCCGGAGATTCTGCCAATCACAAAAAATTGACATTAAGAGAAAAGCGTGGGAAAATAAATGATAGAAACAGTTTGGAATTATTACTTGAAAATACAACGAATCGTGAATTGGATTCAAAAAAGCCTATTGCTATAATTTATTATCCAGGAAAAGACCCTTGTAATAGTAGCGGAACAACAAATAAAGAGTGGATTGCAAATTGGCACGAACAATTGGAAGAAGGCTTAAATCAAGTAGCTAAAATTAAACCATTATACATTTATAAAGACAACGATGGACTTGAAAAATATAATGGAATTTTAAACTGGTATAACGACCCAAAAGGAACCGTTGAAAGATTGTTTTTTGAACATCATTATCCTTGTAAGAGTTTTGTAGTAATTTCTAAAGATGGAGATTATATAAGCTACTTTGGAGAATTTGGAAAAGAGTATGTTTGGGAAGCAACTCAACTTATGAATAAATAAATAAATAAATACGTTTTACAACACCGTGTATAATTCATTGTTCGGTTCGTGTGTACTCGGAAAATTCCTGCGGAATTTTCCTTTAGTCAGTTTTCTTTTACTAATTTAGACCTAGCCAACACAACGAAACCATACACAAATACGTTGTGCGTAAGCTAAAAATTGAACTATGGAAGAAATTTTCAAGTATTTAGGAATATTTTCTACATCAACCGTTGTTGCTTACGGACTGATTAGATATTTGTCGCAGAAATTTTTCGAGAACTATCTTACCAAACGAATAGAATCTCATAAGAGCGAACTTGCGAAGTTAAATATTTCACACCAAATCCAATTTTCATCACTTCATAAAGAAAGAGCTGTAGTAATAAAAAATTTATATGACTTTTTATATAATTACAAATTAGCAATACTGGATTTTTTCGAGAATGAATTGGATGATAAAAACCCAAAGGAACATCTTGAACACAAGTTAGCAGAATGGACTAAAGGAGTTATGGCATTTAGCACAACTTTTCATCAAAACAAGATATTTTTCTCGACTAATCAAGTGGAATTAATAAATACCATAAATAACGAGATGGACAAAATAAATAAAGACACAAGAATATTTCTTTCCAAGTACTCATATGCAGAAGACCAAATAAAAGAAATAAAAGAAAAGAGTTCGGAATTTATGGAACTGAAAAGTAGGTGCGATATATTTTTGAATAATACGTTTGACTTGGAGAAACAGCTCGAAACGGAGTTTAGGAAGTTATTAGGCGTAGAAATCTGAATAGAAAAAGCCTACGCACAACAAAGTATATAAAAAATTGCTATTTTGTGCTTAACCAATGTTAGTTGCTTTGTTTGCTAGCTTCTGATTTTCCTTCGGAAAATCCTCGCACACAAACACGCAACTTTCCATATACGTAACCGTTATACAGCAGTGATCGCTCAAAAAAATCAGAACGCAATTTTAGCGGAATAAAAACAAAACACTCCTCTATTCTGAAACTGAAAATCATTTGCGGAAACAAAAATCACTCTAACGGAAATGAATTAGTTTGCGGAAATTAAAAAATCACTCTAGCGGAATTAAGCTCGGTTGCGGAAATTTTTCCAATCTGAAACTCTAGAAAAAAATTATTGCAGAAATAACAAAACCTACTTTAAAAAAGTAATAAAAATCTTTAAAAAATTAAAACCGCTGTATAACAATGTGTAAAAAAAATACTATTTTTAGTCATTAATCGTAACGCCTGTACTTTGTTTGCTTACTTCTGATTTTCCTACGGAAAATCCTCGTACACAAACCCGTACTTTAGTTACACGCAACGTTGGCAACAAGCTAGAGAAACACTCGAACAAACAATAAAATGAATAGAATAGTATTAATTGGAAATGGATTTGATTTAGCTCACGGAATGAAAACAAGCTACAAACAATTCATAGATAATTATTGGGAAAAGTGTATCAAAGAAGTTCTTGAATTAGCTATAAATATTGAATATGAAAATGAAGAAATAATAGTAAAACAAAGAGGTTACTATGAAATTATTGCGACTGATTACAAAGAGTTTAGTAAAACCTTAAAAAGACAAAATGTAAAACTCATTTTCAAAAATAAATTTTTTGAAATTATTACAGAGAAATCTAATATCCAAAATTGGGTGGATATTGAAAATGAATATTATGATTTGTTAAAAAATTCTAGAACAGCAGGAAACTATAGTATAACTCAACTAAATTCTGACTTTAATAAAGTAAGAACTAGATTGGTTGAATATCTCAAAGAAATTGAGACAAACTTCAATAATAATTTAGGACAAGAATATTTAAATACAAAAAGAACTATTGGGCATAAAATTTATCATCCTTTTAAACTAAAGGACTTTTCAGAATCATCTTTAAATCAAAAAGCTGAATTAGAATACAATTCAATAAAAAAAGATTTAGAAGCTCTTGCGGAAGAGCAAATAACGATGGAAGAAATAAGCGAGGATAAGAGAAGACTAATTCAAAGAATTAGCAAGAAAAAACCATTTTTTGAAATCAAAAAACTTCTTCAATCAGAGTCTGCTTATTCGTATTTTGACTTAATTCCTGACCAAACAATATTCTTGAATTTTAATTACACTTTTACCGATAAAATATATAACAACCCAAATGAATTTGACCAATTTAATAATGGTAAATTTTCTTCTGTAAAATCTATTCACATTCACGGAACAACTGATAGACTTGACAATAATCCTGTGATTTTTGGATTCGGAGATGAATTAGATGATGATTATAAATCTATAGAAAAACTGAATGATAATGATTTTTTAGAAAATATAAAATCAATTAATTATTTAGAAACAGACAATTACAAAAAGCTACTTGAGCATATTAATAGCGGAAATTTCCAAGTTTTTATTTTTGGACATTCTTGTGGAATATCTGACAGAACACTTCTTAATACCATTTTCGAACACGAAAATTGTGCTTCAATAAAGTTATTCTATCACCAAAAAGGAGAAAATATTGATAATTATAGTGACATAGTTAGAAATATCTCTCGGAATTTTAATGACAAAGCAAAAATGAGAGATAGAGTTGTGAATAAGAATTATTGCGAACAATTAAGATAAAGCCAGTTGCCAACACCGTATATAATTTATTGCTGGTTCTAGCCTACTTACGAAAATCCTCGCGGATTTTCTATTCGGTTTTTATTTGCTAAATTTAGGTGCTTAAACCACGCAACAAACCATATACAAACACGTTATACAGCAGTGATCGCTCAAAAAAATCAGAACGCAATTTTAGCGGAATAAAAGCAAAACACTCCTCTATTCTGAAAAAGAAAACCATTTGCGGAAACAAAAATTACTCTAACGGAAATGAATTAGTTTGCGGAAATAACAAAATCACTCTTGCGGAATTAAGCTCGGTTGCGGAAATTTTTCCAATCTGAACCTCTAGAAAAAAATTATTGCAGAAATAACAAAACGCAATTTAAAAAGTAATAAAAATCTTAAAAAATTAAAACCGCTGTATAACAATGTGTAAAAAAAATACTATTTTTAGTCATTAATCGTAACGCCTGTACTTTGTTTGCTTACTTCTGATTTTCCTACGGAAAATCCTCGTACACAAACCCGTACTTTAGTTACACGCAACGTTGTGTGTAATTTGAGAAATGAGACAAACGATAACAAAAAGTGATAAAAATTTAAAGATTCTGAACAAGCTAATCGCGAATGGATTTTATAATGGTTATGTCGGAACTGAAAAGTTTGAATTAATGAGGAATCGTTTTCCAAACAACCACAGACTAATCGGAATTTTGAATGACACGGGAAATTATGATTTAAAATTTGACTTAAAATCGCCGATGAATATTTTAGCGAAAGTTTTACTTGGAATAGGAATTCTGATTTCAATAATGTCGTTGATTAAAGGAGATTGGATTTTGCCAATTGCGTTAGCAATTTTCGGATTGATAATGTTTGTCGATTTTAAACTAAAAGAGAAAAAAGAAATAAACCTTTTTACGGATAAACTATTGGAATTCCATAAAAATGAATATTAAAAAAGACTAATGCAGAGAACAGAAATTATAAATAAAACCGAGCTTTTTAAGCTGATTGAATTTATTCTATCTAATTCTAAAGCTGAATTTTATGAATCATATTCTGAAATGGAAAAAGAATTAGTTCGGATAAATAATTCCTCTGAATTTAAAGACTATTTCGAATATTCGACTTCTGAAAAGAAAAGGCAATTAGGATTTGGGATTTATAATCCTGAAAGTAAAGGAAAATTCTCTATAACTAAATTAAAACTCGACCCGAAATACTGCAACGGAAAAACCTATAGAAACCGAATTGATGGTTGGGGAATAATATACGTTCATCTGAATTTACTAAACGCTGAAAACGAAATTGAATGCCGAATTTCAGTGAACTCAAAAAAAAGAGTTGAAAATTGGAAAAGCACTAATCCTGAATTTGGAAATCCTGAATTGTGGGATTGGAAAATAATAGAAAGTAACGCTAGGAAAATAATAAAACAATTAAAAAACTACACACAACACCGTGTATAATTAATTGCTAGGTTCTTCCCTACTTGCGAAAATTCCTGCGGAATTTTCACGAGTTCGTAAAAGTTTACTAAATTAGTTGCAGAAACACGCAACTAACCATACACAAACACGTTATACAGCAGTGATCGCTCAAAAAAATCAGAACGCAATTTTAGCGGAATAAAAACAAAACACTCCTCTACTCTGAAACTGAAAATCATTAGCGGAAACTAAAATCACTCTAACGGAAATGAATTAGTTTGCGGAAATTAAAAAATCACTCTTGCGGAATTAAGCTCGGTTGCGGAAATTTTTCCAATCTGAACCTCTAGAAAAAATTATTACAGAAATAACAAAACGCACTTTAAAAAGTAATAAAAATCTTTAAAAATTAAAACCGCTGTATAACAATGTGTAAAAAAAATACTATTTTTAGTCATTAATCGTAACGTCTGTACTTTGTTTGCTTACTTCTGATTTTCCTACGGAAAATCCTCGTACACAAACCCGTACTTTAGTTACACGCAACGTTGCCAGTAATTTGAAAAAACATTGGAAGTCACAAAAAAAGACATAGAAAAATTAATTAGATTGAGAAAAAAAGACACTTTTCTAAATCACTTATGGAATGTTTTTTCTCGTGATTTACGTCAGAAAGGAGAAATAGGTCGGAATGAAATAAAAGTTTGGAGACAAAATATGTGGAATACGACTTTTTACCCAGTCTTTACCTTTGAATTAAATGCTAATAATCATTTAGTTAATATTACTAGTAAATTGAATCCAGTTGGAAAATCATTAATCGGAATTTTCATAGTTGGTTTTCTATATGCTATATTCCCTAAAAACCCATTAGAATTTGACTTATTTGAAAGTTGGCCAATAATTGTTGTTATTTCTGTTTTTGCTATAATTTTTACTTTATTCTGGAGAATGATTTATCGATTTGAAAGACAAAACCAACTTGATGAAATGTTTGAATTTTTAGATATAGAAGTTGAGGAACAGAAACCAGAAAAAGAATGGTCGTTAAAAAGAATTTTAATTAGATTATTTACATATCCATTTTGCCTTTTTTTAATTGGACTGACTTTATTCACAGCTATTCCTAATGGACAATATGGACTAGCAATTGGTACTTTGGGGTTTGTTGGTTTTTACCTCGTGACTGATTTAAAAATGATATTTAGAAAAAAAACTACTGGCAACAATGTATAAAAATAATGCTAAATTAGTTGCTTAATCAAAGGTTAGTGCACTTTTGTTACGTCTGATTTTCCTGCGGAAAATCCTCGCACACAAAACCGCACTATTCTTATACGAGCACGTTACACCACATTTGAAAAAAACACTCGAAATAGAAATTGACAATTACGAAAATCCGATTAAGGAATTAATTGGACAATCTATTTTGGACGTAAATTATTACGAAATTGATTACGGAGAGGCTTTATGGAATGAAATCGAATATCACTCATTAGATTACGGAATCGAAATTACATTATCGGACAATAATTCTTATTATTTTATATGGGGAAACGAATTCACTCAGTACGATGTGAAATTCAGAAAAGGTGATATTATAACGGAATTTAGATCTGAAAATAGCGCGAAAAAATATTCCGCAACTCAAAATCAAAAATGGACGGAATTGATTGGAAAAAAAATATGCGGAATTAAAAGCTTTTGGTCATACTGGAGTTTGATTAATGAAAAAAAACGGAATTATTATCCACAAGATATACGAATTGAATTTGAAAATGGGAAAGAAATATGGATTTCAGCATTTGAGATTAGAGACGGAACAAACTTTGGAATGCAAGACCACATAACCATATTTTTTGACAAACAAACGGCTGAAAAATATAATATCGGAAAAGAAAACGTGGTGTAACAATGTATAATTTCAACTAAGGTTTGGTTGTGTCCTGCGGACACAGACGCAAAAGCGTCGAAGTTAGCTCTTTTTACTATCTTTACTCCTAACCTTCCCTTAGCTGGGAAATTATACAAAACCGTTATACAGCAGTGATCGCTCAAAAAAATCAGAACGCAATTTTAGCGGAATAAAAGCAAAACACTCCTCTATTCTGAAAAAGAAAACCATTTGCGGAAACAAAAATTACTCTAACGGAAATGAATTAGTTTGCGGAAATAACAAAATCACTCTTGCGGAATTAAGCTCGGTTGCGGAAATTTTTCCAATCTGAACCTCTAGAAAAAAATTATTGCAGAAATAACAAAACGTACTTTAAAAAGTAATAAAAATCTTTAAAAAATTAAAACCGCTGTATAACAATGTGTAAAAAAAATACTATTTTTAGTCATTAATCGTAACGTCTGTACTTTGTTTGCTTACTTCTGATTTTCCTACGGAAAATCCTCGTACACAAACCCGTACTTTAGTTACACGCAACGTTAGCTGTTATTTGAAAAATGGAATCAGAAATTAATTTTTACACAAACTTTACAGAGGAAACTTTTGATGACAACACCTGTTTCTTATGCGGTAGTGGGTGTGAAATAAAAACTGCAGAACATATTTTTCCTAAATGGCTACAACATAAATACGATTTATGGAATAAACGACTTACAGTAACTAACGATACAACAATTCCATATAGGAATTTAACTGTTCCTTGCTGTGAAAAGTGTAATAATGAAGACCTTTCAAGAGTTGAAGAAAAATTTCAATCACTTTTAGATAGGTCATTTGAGAATTTAACTTTAGAAGATGAACAAATAATTTTTCAATGGTCAGCCAAAATTCTGTACGCTACAAGATACAAGGAATTATCATTATTGGTCGATAGAAAAAATCCTGATTTGGGAAATATATTAAGCCCTTATGAATTAGAGGGGTATTCAGCTTTACACTTGTTTTTACAATCAATCAGATTTAAAACAACATTTCACGAACCCAAACCTTGGAGTTTGTTTATTTTTAATTGTAAAGACGATGAGTTTTTTTATCATAACAATATTGTTGGATTATGTTTTTCAATGAAATTTGGGAAAATTGCTTTTACCATAGTTTTTGAGGATAATAATGTTATTGAAGATTTTATGGAAGGACTAAAAAAGCTTAAGGACTATCCCATTAATTTTCCTCAATATCTTGAAGTCAACGCTAATTTATTTTACAGTGCTATTATTAAAGAGAATGTTCCAAAATACATTACCTCATATAATGATAATACCAAAGAGATAAACGTAGACACAGTTGGAATTTTACGTTCAAGAAAGTGGAACGACAAAGAGTATGCATATTTATTAGACCATATTCTAAAAAGTTGCGGAATTGATATTGGACACAGCACTTGGCATCCAGATGGAACAATAACCTCTTTTCTTGTAGACGAAAATGGAGAACATTTAACACGAAAATTATTTGAAAAATAAAAAACAACAGCTAACACCGTATATAATTTATTGCTAGTTCTAGCCTACTTACGAAAATCCTCGCGGATTTTCTATTCGGTTTTTATTTGCTAACTTTAGTGCTTAAACCACGCAACAAACCATATACAAACACGTTACCACACATTTTGAAGAAACATAACAAATGCATATTAATCTTGAGCATATTAAGCGGACTTTTCGGGTGCAATAATCAAAAAAAGGATTTTGTCCTTAATGAATTCAAAACCCAAATTGAAAAGCAAGGAATGAAAATTGATTCAATAGACGAAACAGAATTGATTTTCATCTCCAAAGGCGACATAACACTTAATGTAAGTCTTGATAATATCAGAAGAGATTACCAAAGGGACAAAGACAAATCCATTATATCGGACTTTGCTAAAACTTTAATGAATTACACTCTCGAAATGCCTGAAAAATGGACTGAGGCAAGAGAGAATATTTTTATTTCCTTATATCCAAGCGATTATGAATTCAAAGATTTTATAAACTATAAATTGACTGACAAAGTTCATAAGATTTATATTCATAGAGAAAATGATATGCTGACTTGGATTTCGAAGGAAGACATTGAAAAATGGAACATATCGGAATCTACTCTAAATGAACAGGCTGAAAAAAATGGAGACAGAATTTTAGCCAAATCTACCATTGAATATAACACAATAGAAAATAGAAAACTCGGAAGATTAGAATCTGAATTTATCAATTTAAAAGGAGCACTTTTACTAGCGTCTTCAATGAAGGAAAAAATTCAAACGGATTTTAGTTTTCCTTTTTATGCAGTAATTCCTGTTCGAGATTTTTGTTATGTTTTCTCAGAAAATGATTTTGAATTTTTCTCGCAACGTATTGGACAAGTTGTTGTGGAAGAATATAAACAATCAGGTTATCCATTGACAACAGAACTTTTAAAATTTTCAAAAAACGGAATTGAAACTGTTGGGGTTTATGATGCGTCCGAATAAAAAACGTGTGGTAACAAAACCTATAAACAATACGGGTTTAGGTTTTAAATGCTAAGGTTTGCGTATTTTTATGAAGTCCGCAAAATCTTTGGGATTTTGCTTTGGACAGGAAAATAAAAAACAAAACCAAAAGATTTCGCTATGTGAGTGGCGGAAAGCAAACGTTAGTTTGCTCCCGTACTGTTAATAGCTCAACCGTTATACAGCAGTGATCGCTCAAAAAAATCAGAACGCAATTTTAGCGGAATAAAAGCAAAACACTCCTCTACTCTGAAACTGAAAATCATTTGCGGAAACAAAAATCACTCTAACGGAAATGAATTAGTTTGCGGAAATTAAAAAATCACTCTTGCGGAATTAAGCTCGATTGCGGAAATTTTTCCAATCTGAACCTCTAAAAAAAAATTATTGCAGAAATAACAAAGCGAACTTTAAAAAGTAATAAAAATCTTAAAAAATTAAAACCGCTGTATAACAATGTGTAAAAAAAATACTATTTTTAGTCATTAATCGTAACACCTGTGCTTGGTTTGCTTACTTCTGATTTTCCTACGGAAAATCCTCGTACACAAACCCGTACTTTAGTTACACGCAACGTTGGCAACAAGCTGAAAAACGACAGTTCTTACCATAAAATCAATTGTTAAAAATTAATTTATTGCAAATTTAATTAGCAAAAGCTAAAAAAGATGAGTGAATATAAATACGGAGACCGAACTTATAAACTGACTAATGGAAATTATGATGTTGAATTACCTAATGAAATAAAACAACCTGAAACAGTATTCAAATACTATGGTAAGACAGATTATAGTATTGATGCAATAATAAAAAACTATTTATTTTGTAGTCATCCATATCATCTAAACGACTCTATAGATAGTTCAAGTCTTTTGTGGGATTTTACAAATTTACCGAAAGCTGTATTTGAAAAATTCTATACGCAGTATGGTTTTGATAAAGTAATGGTAATAGACTATGAGAAAGAAAAAGCACATGGTTTTGTTACAATAAAACAGAAGTTTTTTGAAATGGCTTCTAAAAATGCTGGAGTAATATCTTTAACAACTAATTCATTGCAAACTTTAATGTGGGCTCATTATTCTACAGAAAGTGGATTTATGATAGAATTAGACTGGAAAGAAATAAAAAATAACCTAAAAGGTTTAAATCCAAAATTGAACAATTATGCTTTTTTTCCAATACAATACGTTGACAAACTAGAAACTATTGATTTTTTTGGTAATGGTTTTAATTCACCTGACATACCATATCTTTATTCAACTGCTGTTAAAAGAAAAGATTGGAGTTACGAAGATGAATGGAGGTTAATGACTTATACAATGGATTACGGTGTACCTAATTCTATTAGAGGTCCTTTTCAAGATATTCCAAGTCATCACGACAGAAAGGTGTTCTATCCAAAAGATGCTATAAAATCAATAGTTTTAGGCAAACATTTTTTTAATGGTTCAAATTTGAAAAAAGTAATTGATGATAAAACTTATCAATTAAAAAAAGGCTCTGATTTAGATTTTGTAGACTTTCTGGAACAAAACTATAATGACCGAATTTATTTCTGTGGAGAATACCAGAATGGAACGGAATTTAAAAGAAGTGCTGAAAAAGTTCACTTCAAAAAAGTTAATACTGACACAATACAAATGATAAGAGAAAACAAGGTTTATGTATAAAAAAGCCAGTTGCCAACACAGTATATAATTTATTGCTAGTTCTAGCCTACTTACGAAAATCCTCGCGGATTTTCTATTCGGTTTTTATTTGCTACATTAGTGCTTAAACCACGCAACAAACCATATACAAACACGTTATACAGCAGTGATCGCTCAAAAAAATCAGAACGCAATTTTAGCGGAATAAAAACAAAACACTCCTCTATTCTGAAACTGAAAATCATTTGCGGAAACAAAAATCACTCTAACGGAAATGAATTAGTTTGCGGAAATTAAAAAATCACTCTTGCGGAATTAAGCTCGATTGCGGAAATTTTTCCAATCTGAACCTCTAAAAAAAAATTATTGCAGAAATAACAAAGCGAACTTTAAAAAGTAATAAAAATCTTAAAAAATTAAAACCGCTGTATAACAATGTGTAAAAAAAATACTATTTTTAGTCATTAATCGTAACACCTGTGCTTGGTTTGCTTACTTCTGATTTTCCTACGGAAAATCCTCGTACACAAACCCGTACTTTAGTTACACGCAACGTTGTAAGCAAGCTAAAAAAACCGAATGGCAACATTATTAGAAGATATAAAAAAGCAATCCGATTGGACAGTTAAAGCGTTCAAATCGGACGGAATTGAACTGGATTACTCAATGGGAAGTTTAATTGAAATTGACCGATTTATCCAAAAATACACTAAAGACGGACAACCGATCAAAGGTGGTCGACTTGCCAAAGGTTATGGCGGAAAAATATTTTCGATTGGCTCATATATTGGAGAAACTTTAATAAAAAATGTTTCTGATTCGAAATGGATTACTGACGACAATGACCCTCACGGAGAAGTGAATATCGAAGTGAATTTGTCAGACGGAACTCGATGTTGGCCAATTCAAAAATTAATGAAAAGGATTCAAAACGGACTTGAGGACGGAATTTATCCTTATGGAGTAAGCGTGACAAACAAAAAAGCGAATGAAAAATATGACGGAGAGTTTTGGAAAATAGAAAATGAAGTAAAACCAATGGAACCGAAAAAACCTTGGTGGAAGTTTTAAAAATAAAAAAGCCAGCTTACAACACCGTATAAAAATAATGCGTAAGTTTATTCCTAAACCCAAGTTAGTGCTTGTTTGCTTGCATCTGATTTTCCTTCGGAAAATCCTCGCATCCAAACTACGCACTATTCTTATACCAACACGTTAGGCACAATTTATGAAACTCATCAGCCAAATAATAAACGAACTAATTGACAGCGAAAAGTCGATTAATGGTGCTTTGCTTAAAACTAAAGTACTAGCAAGTCGAATACAGAATAAGGAACTATTAGATTGGGTAAATGGTGAACTCAATGGATATTCGTCTGCAAAATATTTACCTGAATACCGAAAGAATATAACTTCTTATTTAAAAGGAAATTATGTTAACGGTAATATGAAATATACTAACCAACCGATTCCGACAATTGGACTTGATAAAATTTTCCAAAAGAACTTACAATCAACCGAATTTCAAGATAGTATTACTGCTTTAGAAAATCTAATTGACAACAATGATTCTTCAACTTTGGCTTCACCTTTAAGAGCAGAAATAGTTGGAATGATTGAAGAGAATTGGATAGGAATGGGAAATCCATACCTTCAATTAATGAATGTTAGTAAGATAATTGCAAAAAGTGCGATTGTAGAAGTTGTTTCTAAAGTGAGGAATAAACTTTTAGACTTTATGCTTAAAGTTGACGAAGAGTTTGGGAGTCTTACAGAAATTAAAGATTTAAAAGAAAAACAAAAAGAAATATCAACTATTATGAGCCAAACTATAATTAATACATCTGGAGACGGAAATGTTGTAAATACTGGAGATAAGAATAAAATAAGTGCAAAAATTATCATTGAAAAAGGTAATAAAGATGCTTTAGTTAAACATTTACAAGAAAGCGGAGTTTCAGAACAAGATACAGCTGAGTTAATAGAAATTATTGACACAGAAGAACCAAACTCTGAGAATAAAACATTTGGAAAAAAAGTCAATGATTGGACAAAAAAGATGATTGGTAAAGCTGTTGACGGAACTTGGAATATTAGTTTAGGTGCTGCTGGTAATCTTTTAGCAGAAGCTATTGGGAAATATTACGGAATGTAAAACTGTGCCTAACAATGGTTATAAGTAATTGCTTCTACTCGCCTACTTTGGAAATTCCTGCGGAATTTCAGCCAAGTGCGTACTTGCGAAATTTATTGCTAAATTTACGCAACTACTCATAGCCGAGACCGTTATACAGCAGTGATCGCTCAAAAAAATCAGAACGCAATTTTAGCGGAATAAAAGCAAAACACTCCTCTACTCTGAAACTGAAAATCATTTGCGGAAACAAAAATCACTCTAACGGAAATGAATTAGTTTGCGGAAATTAAAAAATCACTCTAGCGGAATTAAGCTCGGTTGCGGAAATTTTTCCAATCTGAACCTCT
>NZ_BAABCA010000008.1:55198-203392 GCF_039538365.1 Postechiella marina | reverse complement strand
AAATGCAATTAATTTATACAATGAAATAAGATTACACTTATCTTTAGATTATAAAACACCAAATATGGTATATAAATTATCAGCGTAAATTCAATTTTAACCTGTAGCCATATTTCAGGACGAGACAGCTGAAAATCACACTCGAATAAAATTATAAACACCTTTTCCTTCCGCTACCAATACATCCTCTTGAAATGCTTTCATTTTGGTTACCATTATTCGATTTCCCATTCTGACCAATTTTCCTTCAAAAACTAAATCATTTCCATCTGCAAATCTCAAATAATCTACTCTCAAGTCTATTGTTGACAGTTTATCTTCTGGCGAATTGAAATTGGCAATTCCTATGGCGCCACCAACAGAATCTAAAATTGTAGCAATAATTCCGCCGTGCCAATGATTAGTGCGAATATCACCGACTAAATCTTTTCTAAATGGCACTCGTACTTTGATAAAATCCTTTTCAACAATTTCAACTTTTAATCCAAAATGTTTATGAATTGGGATTTCTTCTTCTGCCAATTTTATCAATCTTTCTTTTGTCTTTATATCCATATGACAGATTTATAGCATTTCACCTCTTGCAGGATAGCCTGACTGAACTATATAATCTACCGCTTTTACAAAAGATGGTAAATATGGTCTTCCCCAAGGGTTACTGTTTATAGCTGAATAATAAACTTGGTTATTATTGTCAATTAAAAACAATCCTGGTTCACTAAACTTACTTGGTTCACCATCTTTTACGCCTGCACTTAAATACAAAGCCCAATCTCTTGCTGATTTTTCAGATAAACCATAGCCCAAAGTAAGATTAGACAATTCCCACTTTTGACGAGAAAGTCTTGCTCTCTTTTCAGTATCCATACTTACAGCTACTACATTAACACCTCTTTGCTCAAATTCCCGTAGCAATTCTTGCAATTGTTGTAAATACTTTTTGCATAGTGGGCAATGCAATCCTCGATAAAAAACAACCAAAGTAAAATTGTCTGGATTTTGGTCTGCTAAAACCCATTGATTTCCATCTAATAATGGTAATTGTAAATCTGGTGCTGTATGTTTTGGTGTTGGTCTATTCATAATAAATACTTTAAAAGTTTGCTTTTAAATGATTTTCAAAACGATTAAAATCATTCTCTATTTCTGGATTTTTCATTACATCATATGCCATAAATGTTGGCAATGGTTCAAAACCAAACCACTTAAAATTAAGATGCATTGGTTTTAAAAGCTCATCTTCGCTTATTCCATTAAAAAATGTTTCCTCTGGATTATTAAAAGCTTCTTTTGGTGCATTAGCGGTTACTGACATCATATACTTTCCGCTTAACTTTCCACCTAATCCATAATTCTTCTTTGGTGCTTCTTTACTTCTTCCATCACCATCGGACATTTCGCCCATCATACCCATCGAAAATACTTCATCTATGTATTTTTTAAACGACCAACTTACACCCATCCAGTTCAATGGTGTTTGAAAAAAAACAACATCTGCCCATTTGAATTTTTCGATTTCTTCATTCACATCATAATTGTCTTCCATACTAGTTTTCTTAATAATGTAACCATTACTCTTAAAGTAGCTTTCTGCTTTTTCAGTTAAACTTGCGTTTAATTTTCCTTCTGAAAACGGATATTTCTGGTGACCGTTGATTATAAAAATATTTTTCATTTTAAAATTTTAATTATATTTGTTTCACAAAGAAACTAATATTAGTTTAAAAAAGAAACTATTATGCTTTCATTTAAACAAATAGTGGTAACCAAAAAGTAACTAATGGCAAGAAAATATATAGACAATCCAAATGCTTGTTCCCTTGTTCATACAATGAACATAATTGGCAATAAATGGAAACCGATTATTTTATACTTATTATCAAATGGTTCTATGCGATTTGGAATGCTCAATGCACTTATACCAACAATCTCAAAAAAGGTACTGACTAATCAATTGAAAGAATTAGAAAACGATGGATTACTTTTAAGACAGTCCTTTGCTGAAATTCCACCAAGGGTTGAATATTCATTAACTGAAAAAGCAGTTGGACTTTTGCCAGTTTTAAGAATGTTAAGTGATTGGGCAAATGAAGCTTACCCCAAAATGGAATTTGAACAATGTAGAATAATAGAAAATGTAAAAAAGCCAGCGTACAACAAAGAACTGAGGTAAAAAACAAACAAATTCTTCGTTAATTTGAGGCATTATTATAGTAAGCTCATAGATTCTAAAACTGATTCTTTGAGCTTTTTTTATTGTATTTATTTTCTATTTATCTAGGCAGTATAGAAACGTAAGTTTCATCACACGGCCTTCCTGATTTTGTAATAGCAAAAGACTGCTTAAGTAACTTATTAGCAACAGCTATTAATGCTAGTTTCTTGCTTTTACCTTTAGCAACTATTCGGTCATAAATAGCCTTGCAAGCCTTGTTGTGTTTACAGGCATTAAATTGGCATAGAAACAAAAGATTACGAAGCTTTCTATTACCAACCATACTTATTCGTGCTCTGCCTCTTACACTGCCTCCTGACTCCCTTATCGTAGGGGTTATACCTACGTAACTACATAGTGTACTTTCCTGAAATAGGTTGACTAAAAATTAAGCAATTAATTACAGTCACTTATGAAACCAAAAAAAGAACACTGGCGAAAAAAAAGCTATCAAAAAGCAACTTTAGAGACTAAACTTTTAGTCGTTGACCAAATCCTTAACGGACAACTATCCAATAACCAAGCTTCTAAAAAATATGACATTCCCAGAACAACTGTTTCTTATTAGTTAAGAAAATACAGTCCCTTAGTACAACAAAATACTGGTATGAGAAAAAACGATGAACTGCGAAGCACATCACGAATACCTTTAAAAATAGAAAATAATGAGTAAATCAAAAGGTTAAAAAAAAGATTGAAGAACTTGAGTTTCAAAAAGACCTCCAACAAGACATTATCATTGATATTCAATTAATTACAAGCGTCGATATATCACAAAAAAGTCATTTCCAAAAACATTAGCAAAAGAGATAGAGTTAAAGAAAAAACAGCGTATAAAAAAAAATGGCTCTATGGTTTTTAGGGGCATCTAAACACGTCTTCTGCTAAACAAACTTTATAGTAGATATTAATTTCGTGCAATTTACCCCATGAAAATCAAAGGTTTTTAAGTAAAAGTAACGGATTAGGACAATTATTACTATAAAAACTCA
This sequence comes from Postechiella marina, assembly GCF_039538365.1. Classification (NCBI taxonomy): domain Bacteria; kingdom Pseudomonadati; phylum Bacteroidota; class Flavobacteriia; order Flavobacteriales; family Flavobacteriaceae; genus Postechiella; species Postechiella marina. Next base: position 200,185 of record NZ_BAABCA010000008.1, on the reverse strand, counting down.
AATCGTCTTTACTACAAACGCCAGGGTAATCTCCTTTAAAACCTTGAATATCTTTTATAATTTGAAAATGCAAATGAGGCGGATAATCTCCATTAACAGAAGGATCTCCTAAAAAAGCTAAACAATCTCCTTTATTAAATTTTTGTCCTTCTTCTAAACGCATAATAGAAGCGATGCTTAAATGACCATAAAGCGTATAAAATTCAATATTATTTATAACATGCTTTAAAATAATAGTTGGGCCATAATCGCCATAATGTGTGTTATTTTTAAAAGAATGAATCTCGCCTTGTAAAGGCACATAAATTGGAGTTTCTGCTGGACACCACAAATCGATTCCTAAGTGAATATTGCGTTCTTCTACATTTTCTCTATTAAAATAATTGCTTCTTTGGTAAATGTTTCTAACTTCCTTGTAGCCACCAAAAGCTACTAATCCCTTATTTTCATCAATATGAGTATTAATATAAAGGCCTAGGCGTAACGAGGAAGAAACATCTATTAATTCAAGTGCTTTATTATTTATGGATAAATCTAACGGAATATATTTTGAGTTTGGTATGCCTGCATCCAATACACGAAGTGGTTTTTCACTTAAATTATTCAGAAAAAAAGAAAAATCAGTTATCTGCATACAAAAAAGTATTTATTAAAACCAAAATTATGTTTTCTACAGCAAATAGTCATTTACAATACATTATCAATTTCAATAACCTCTCCAGCATCCATTTTTTTTATAGTATGCTTACCAACTCTAACCCGAACCAATCGCAGGGTAGGAAAACCAACTATCGAAGTCATTTTTCTAACCTGCCTAAACTTACCTTCGTTTAAAGTAATAGACACCCAAGATGTTGGTCCATGCCTATCGTCTCTTATTTTTTTAGCTCGTTTTGGTAGTACAGGAATATTTTCTAATTTAAAAACATTACAAGGCTTAGTTACATAACTTTTACCTTCTACGCTAATAGTAACACCATTTTTTAATTCTGCAATCGCCTCTTTTGTAATTACGCCATCAACTTGAGCATAATATTCTTTATCTACCTTTTTACTATTTACTAAAGCACTTGTTTTACCGCTGGTAGTAACTAGTAATAAGCCTTCAGATGGTTCGTCTAGTCTACCCACAGCCATACTCCCTACTGGAAAGCTAAACAATGTACCCAAAAACTTTTTAGATTGTTGTTTACTCGCATTGCTTATAAACTGACTTAAATACCCATAGGGTTTAAAAACTTTAAAATGTCTATGGTTTATATCTTCCAATTGCGCACTATATTTTAACTTTTAACCTAATAAATTAAGACTTGCCACTTAAAATATTATAAACCAATTCTCGAGTAGGTTTTTGTCCGTTTATTTTAGTCTTAACATCCTCAAAGGTCATTTTAAAACTACAACCCGATTTATATGCAGAGCATCCATAAGCAGTTTTGCCTTTTATTACAGTACCTTTTTTACATTTAGGACAAACTAACTCGTTCGACTCTGTTTCAGGTTTCGCTTTCGCGGAAGTAACTTTGGGTTCTAATTTTAACTTAAAATCATCATCAAAACGCAACAAACCTTCAACCGTACCAGCATCTGTTTTAAAACCTTTTAAATTAACAGTAGAGCCCTTTTGAAGCAATCGAACAAATTGCTTTTCTGATATTTTTTTTCCTTCAAAACTAAAAGGCATTACAAAATTACAACCCGATTTAAATGCAGTACAACCATAAGCACTTTTACCTTTTATAAGGTGTCCTTTTTTACATTTCGGGCAAACTTCTGCTGTAATTCCCGCTGTTTTTTTAACCGTTGCTTTTGCTGCTCTATTTTTTAATACTGTTTCTTGCGAAATATTGGCGCGTTTGGTTTCGCTTCGTACTTCGTATACCAATGCATCAACCATACGTTTCATGTTTTTAATAAATGCACCAGCACTAAACTCTCCTTTTTCAATATCTTTTAATTGCTTCTCCCAAGAGCCTGTTAATTCGGCAGATTTTAACATGTGATTTTGAATGGTATCTATTAACTGTATTCCGGTAACTGTAGGTAAAACTTGCTTTTTATTTCGTTTAATATATTTTCTTCTAAAAAGTGTTTCTATAATATTTGCTCTTGTAGATGGTCTACCAATACCATTTTCCTTCATTAAATCACGCAATTCTTCGTCATCTACTTGTTTCCCTGCTGTTTCCATAGCACGCAATAAAGAGGCTTCTGTAAATTGATTTGGTGGCTTTGTTTCTTTTTCTAAAAACGATGGCTCGTGTGGCCCTTTTTCTCCTTTTACAAAAGTTGGCAAAATACCAGATTCTTTTTCTTTTGCATTAGGGTTTTCAAAAACAATACGCCAACCTTTATCTAGTATTTCTTTACCAGTAGTTTTAAACGATACTTTATCTGCAACACCAATTACGGTAGTATTAGCAACAGTACACTCATCATAAAAAACAGCTATAAAACGTTTTACAATAATATCGTAAACCTGTTGTTGGTTGTATTGCAAGTTTATTTGAATTCCTGTAGGTATTATAGCGTGATGATCTGTAACTTTTTTATCGTTAAATACTTTGGATGATTTTTTTATTTTTTTGCCTAAAAGCGGTTGTGTTAAGGTAGAGTAATTTGTTAATTTTTGAAGAATGCCTGCTACTTTAGGATATACATCGTTTGGTAAAAATGTTGTGTCTACCCTTGGATAGGTTACTACTTTTTGCTCGTATAGTTTTTGTACAATTTTTAAAGTTTCGTCTGCAGAAAACCCAAATTTAGTATTACAATATACTTGCAAACCTGTTAAATCGAAAAGCTTTGGTGCATACTCCTTACCTTTCTTTTTAGTAATCGACGCAATTTCAAAATCGCTTTCCTTCACTTTTGCTGCTAAAGCTTCTCCGTCTTCTTTTTTTAAAAAACGCCCTTCTTCGTAACTAAACAAGGTTTCGCGATACATGGTTTGCAATTCCCAGTATGGTTGTGGTTTAAAATTTTCTATATCTTTAAAACGATTAACAACCATGGCCAAGGTTGGTGTTTGCACTCTACCAACCGACAAAACTTGTTTGTAACCACCATGCTTTACGGTATATAGTCGTGTAGCATTCATGCCTAATAACCAATCGCCTATGGCTCTAGAAAATCCTGCATAATATAAATTATCGTAATCTTCTGATGCTTTTAAATTTTCAAAACCTTCTTTAATAGCTTCGGTTGTAAGAGACGAAATCCATAAACGCTCTATTTTACCTTTATAACCTGCTTCGTTTATTACCCAGCGTTGTATAAGTTCTCCTTCTTGCCCAGCATCACCACAATTTATAACAAGATCTGCTTTATCAAATAAACTTTTTACAATTTTAAACTGTTTTTGTATCCCCGAATTTGCAACCACTTTAACTTCAAATTTTTCGGGTAACATGGGCAAATTATTTAAATCCCAACTTTTCCAATACGGTTTATAATCGCTAGGTTCTTTTAAAGTACATAAATGTCCAAAGGTATATGTTACCGCATAGCCATTACCTTCGTAATAGCCATCGCGTTTAGAATTAGCTCCTAAAACAGTAGCAATTTCGCGGGCAACACTTGGTTTTTCTGCAATACAGACTTTCATTTACACATCTTTAAATAGCAATGCAAAATAGGAATTTTGATAATGGTTTAAAAAGAGAATTGTTAGGAGTTATTAACCATTTTTTTAGTTTATATAAACTTGGCATAAATGTTAGACAATACCTACTAAATTTCTACCTCAACACCATAACTTGCCAAGAGCCCAACAACACCTTCTAAAGAAAACTTAGCGCCTTTTATTTTGTTTTGTTCTGGATGAATAGTATAATTTATAGCCTTACGGAAATCTGATTTTTCTAAATTTGAATTCTCGAAATTGGCTTGACTTAAATCGCAACCATCAAATATAGAAGCTCTTAAATCTGATGTATTAAAATCTACTTGTTTTAATTTCGAATTAATAAATCTAGTTTTCTTTAATTCTAATTGGTAAAATGAAGCGTGATTTAATTGACAATTTTTAAAACCTACAGCAAATCCAAACGGATTAACCATATCGAAACGCAACCCCAAGAGCTTACAATCTTGAAAAGTCACATCTTGAAAAGAAGTACCCGTAATATTAGTAGCACTTAAATTACAATCGATAAATTTGCATTCTAAAAATTTAATTTCAGATAAAAAACCTTCAGAAAAATTACAATTTAAAAACGTACAATATTCATAATCGCCTTTTGGCAACCTATTTTTTGTATAATCTTGTTTTTCAAAAGTTTCATCTTCTATTAAAGACATATTTAAGGTTTTCAATTTTTAAACTAAATTACTTTTTTTATTGTTTTGTAACAAAACAGATGCAATAAAAAATAAACACTTAAAAATTAACTAATCTTTATCTACAACACTTAGCGCTAATCTTATTTTAAAATAATCTAGCTCTTCATTTAAATGTACATAATATGGTCTTAAAGCTGTTGGCGCATTCAATTCTTTTTTAGCTTTTCGCACTGCCTCTACATCGCTTTTAGAAACAAAATCGTATATATTTATATTTTTTCCTTTGCTATATAATTTAGCTATATGCGAATAAATAGTGGTAGATGCCAGCTTACGTTCTATAGATATTTCTTCTATAGACATTCCCGATTTATACAAATCGTAAGTAATTAAAACGGTATCTTTCTTTTTAGCTTTTTTAGCCTTAGAGCCCATAAAACTCATTATTTCTGCAATAAACTCGTCGCCATAAACCTCCATTTTTCGTTGCCCTACACCACTTACTTTTAAAAAATCGTCGTCGCTTAAAGGGCGTACTCTTTCTATTTCTTTTAACGTTGCATCGCTAAACACCAAATATGCAGGAATATCCTCTTCTTGTGCTATTTTATAGCGCAGTAACCTTAAACGCTCAAATAAACTATTGGCATCCGTTTTTGGTTTGGTTTTAGTTCTTGTACGTTTGGTTCGTGTTTTTCTCTCTTTTGTAGGCGTTTTAATTTCGGTTACAGCCACAGGTTTTGTTAAAGCTACTTTTGCCCCATCAAACAGTACATTTTTAGAAAATTCTGTAAGCTGCAATGCATTGTGTTTATGAAAAGCTATTTCGCAAAAACCTTGATTTATAAGCTGAATAACAAAGTGTTGCCAATCTTTCCATGCTATATCTTTACCTATACCAAAAGTACGAACGCCTTGATAGCCTTTTGCCAAAACTGCTGCGTTGTGCGAACCACGAAGCACATCTATAATCATACCCATAGCCTCGGTTTCTTGTAAACGATACACTGCAGATAATATTTTTTGTGCTATTATGGTACCATCGAAAAACTGTGGCGGATTTCTACATACATCGCAATTTTCGCAATTATTAGCCATTAACTCACCAAAATAACTTAGTAAAATTTTACGCCTACAGGTTGTCGCTTCGCTAAACTGTTTCATACGGTCCAGTTTAGCCACTTGAACATCTTCGTTAGAAGCTCCGCTTGCAAAATTTCGTAACTGAATAACATCTGCATAACTATGAAATAGCAAGGCATGCGCTTTTAAGCCATCTCTGCCTCCACGTCCTATTTCTTGATAATAGCCTTCTATATTTTTGGGCATATTATAATGGATAACCCATCGCACGTTAGACTTGTCTATACCCATACCAAAAGCAACTGTAGCACAAACTATTTGTGTTTGGTCGCGAACAAAAGCTTCCTGAATTTTAGATCGTTTATCAAAATCTAACCCCGCATGATACGCAGCTGCAGGAATATTATTGGTTTTTAATTTCTTAGCTAATTGTTCTGTTGTTTTTCTACTTAAGCAATATATAATACCAGATTGGTTTGGTTTTTGCCTAATAAACTTAATTATTTGAGAAATTCTATCGTTAGCAGCACGCACCTCTAAGGTAATATTTTGCCTATCGAAAGACGATATATATTGCTGGGCATGTTCTATACGTAATTGTTTTACAATATCTTGTCTTGTCGCTTTATCGGCAGTTGCTGTTAACGCAATAAACGGGGTATTTGGAAGTGTTTTTTTTAAGAATCCTAATTGCTGATACGATGGTCTAAAATCGTGTCCCCAAGACGATATACAATGAGCTTCGTCTATAGCCACACAGCTAATGTAACGTTCGCTTAGTATGTTTTGTAAACCTACCAAACTCTCTGGCGCAACATAAAGCAATTTTAAATTAGCATTTAAAACACGATCTATTATAGCAGATTGTTCTTGCGTTGTTTGGCTACTATTAAAATACGAAGCTGCTATTCCGTTAGCATTTAAGCCATCTACCTGATCTTTCATTAAAGCTATTAAAGGAGAGATAACCAAAGTCACTCCTTTTAACAATAAAGCTGGTAATTGAAAACAGATAGATTTACCTCCTCCGGTTGGCATAATAACCAAACAATCTTTTTTATTTAAAACAGCCTCAACAATGTCTTGCTGGTTAGTTCTAAAACTATCGTAACCAAAATACGTTTTTAAGTTGGAAAATAGCTGGTCTTGCTTGTAAACTGCTGGCATGAAAAAAAATCTAAAAATAGGACGTTTTATAAAAAAAACGATAAAACAATTGGCTACGCATTAAGCGCTACTCTATTTATAACAAAAATAGTTAGCTTACCACTTTCTAAGCTTATCCAACTCTTCTTGTTCTTTAATTGCTTTTTTAGAAAGTACTTTTAAAAACGACGGATGCTGCTCTATAGCATACTCTATTTTTGTAACAATATCGTCAAAAGACTCGTTTTCATAATCGATTTCAAGAGGTGCTTTTATTTCGAAAGTTTGCATAATATTTTTCTTTTTTATGCGTAATCCTTTTTTATCAAAAGACCTTCTAAATCCATCTATTACAATTGGTACAACAACAGGTTTGTAACGTTTTATAATATGTGCAGTTCCCTTTCTAACGGGTTTAAATGGAGTTGTAGTGCCTTGTGGAAAAGTAATTACCCAACCATCATCTAAAGCTTTTGCAATACTAGAAATATCGCTCATTTTAACTTGCCGGTTAATATCTTGTCCTTCAGATCGCCATGTACGCTCTATACTAATAGATCCCATGTAAGCAAATATTTTAGGCAACAACCCTGCTTTCATAGTTTCTTTTGCTGCAACATAATACATATTTAGCTTAGGGTTCCATATATAGCCAACATTTTTTATACTATCTACTCTACCACTTAAACTAGCGTTAAACACATGAAACATAGAAACAACATCGGCGAAATATGTTTGATGATTAGATATAAATAAAACGTTTGTATCTGGCAGGTCTTTAATAATTTCAGAACCTACTATTTGCAATTCATTAAAACCTCTAAATCGTCTGTGCGATATTACTCCAAATAGCCTAATAAGCCATTTTTTTAAAATTAATATGTGTCCAAACGGATTTCTCTTAAACAATCCCATATATCTCTCGTCAGTTTGTTGGTTTACTGCTACAAATGTAATAAATCTAGCAAACTAGAGGGTTTCTTTTAACAAGTCTTTGATTTCACTAAGCATCATGGCAGTAGCTCCCCATACAATATAATTATTCAATTTAAACGCAGGCACCTCTACATCAACACTATAAGATGTATTTACTGTGTTTAAAATTACACGTTCGTCTTCTAAAAAATATTTTAAATCGACCTCTATTAAACGCTCTACCTCATACTCTTGCTTTATAAAATTCGGGGTAGATTTTACAATTCCAATAAAGGGTTGCACATAAAAATTACTTGGTGGAATATAAACTTGAGTTATTGGTTTTACAACTTCTATATCTTGGATGGGCACGCCTACCTCTTCAAATGTTTCTCTAACCGCTGCATACTCTATCGACGGGTCTTGAGGTTCTAATTTACCCCCAGGAAACGCCACTTGCGCAGAATGTACTCCTTTATAAGTTTTTCTTAAAATTAAAATAAACTTTGTTTTATTTATTTCGTCTGGGTAAAATAAAGCCAAAACGCCCGCATGTTTAACTTTTTTCTTCGCCTTTTTTTGTTTCTTAACTAACTCTTGACGAAAAGGAGGCACCATTTTAAGTTGAGATACCTCGCCTGGAAGCGGTATATTTTTTATTTTTGAAATCGAATCTAAAAATTTATTAAAATTCATTTACTATGAGGCTTGTTTTACTTTTATCTCTATCTCTTTTATTTCTGAATTGTGAAGATAAACAATCTAAGAAAAAAAAACAGACAGAAACTACAGAAACAAAAGTTGAAAAAAAGAAAGATTCTGTGGTTGAAGAGCAAAGAGAATTTCCGAAACTAGACTCAGAAAATGTAATGGATTTCTTTTTAGAATACGATAAAAAAAACAAAGAAGACAAGGTGCGCATTACCACAGAGCTTGGTAGTATTGACATTCTCCTCTTTAAAGATACTAAATTCCACAGATCTAACTTTATCTTTTTAACCAAGCAAAAGTATTTTAACGATACCCAGTTTTATCGCGTTATAAATAATTTTATGGTACAAGCTGGTGCTAGTGACGATAAGGCTACCATGAAAAAACGCTTTAATATTGGTAAATATTTATTACCTACAGATACAGATCGTGGGCATAAACACGACAGAGGCGCTATTTCTATGCCAAGCAGCGAAATAGACAACCCCTATAAACTAGCATCGCCTTACGAGTTTTTTATTGTTCAACAAAGGGGTGGCTCTCACTTTTTAGATGGCGATTTCACCGTATTTGGTAAGGTTATTAAAGGTATGGATGTTATAGATAAAATTGCTGCTGTAGATACTGATGAAGCCGACTGGCCTTTAAAGAATATTTTTATTAAAAATGTTGAAATTATTGAGTAAGTTTTAAACACTATATGCTTTTAAAACCATACAATTATAACTTGTATAAACAACGACCATTAATACAAGCCAAGCTTAAACACAATAGCACATGAAAACTAAGTTGCATATTTTTAAAATTGTTGCTAAACATTTAAGCTTTACAAAAGCTGCCGAGCAATTGTACATTTCTCAACCCGCTATTTCTAAAGCCATAAAAAACTTAGAAGAAACATATAAAACAACACTATTTATAAGAAAAAGAAACTCTATTGCGCTTACAGAAGAAGGCAAATCTTTTCTTATTTACTGCAATAAGATATTAGCTATTTATTCTGAAATGGAAGAGCAATTTTCACATAAAAACGAGGCTTTTCCTGAATTTATTAATTTTGGTGTTAGTACCACGTTATCTAACTATATTATACCAAAAATAATAGCAAAATTTAGGGTTCAATTTCCACAAACCAAATTTAATATTAACAGCAATAATTCTGAAAACATAGAAAATTTAATTCTAAATGAAGTTATTGATTTTGGAATTACAGAAGGCAATAGCAGCAATCCTAAGTTACAGTTTGAAAAATTTATTAAAGATGAAATTGTTCTTGTAACTCATGTAAATAATAACACCTTTAAAAAAGGATTTATTAACACCAATACGTTGCAAAAACTACCAATGATTGAGAGAGAAAAAGGTTCTGGAACCAAAGTAATTATTGATAAGTTTTTATTACAAAATAATATTACTAAGCTTAATAATGTTGTTACTTTTAATAGTACAGAGTCTATAAAAAATTACTTATACCACTCGGACAACTATGCGCTTCTCTCTATCCATTCTATTTCTGATGATTTAATACATAACAAACTTAAAATAATAGATATTAAAGATTTAAGTATAGAAAGATGGTTTTATTTTGTAAAAAGAACAGGGTATCTTTCTAACTCGTTTGATTATTTTAAAAAATTTACCAGACTCAATTATAACTTTTAGTTATCTATAAGAACAAATTAGATTGCTTAAAAGTTATTAATCGTATTTACTTTTGTATTGTAATACTACACGATATGAAAGTCATTTTCTCCAAAGCAAGCTACTTTTTAATAATTTTAATTACTCTTTTAGGCTATATAAACAGTCCTACAGCATTAATTATTGGTTTTATATATACATTAATATTTAAAAACCCATTTAAAATATATAGCCATAAAGCCATTCGTTATTTTTTAAAAATTTCTATTATAGGTCTTGGCTTTGGCATGTTTATAAAACAAACTATAGAAACTAGTAAAAGTGCTCTAAGCTTAACTGTATATTCTATAATTTTAACTGTAGTATTGGGTGTTTTGTTAACTAGATTTTTTAAGCTAGATTTAAAACTTGGTCACCTTATAACCTCTGGAACCGCTATTTGTGGTGGTAGCGCTATTGCTGCCATTTCTCAAGTTATTAAAGCAAAAAACAGCACTATAAGTATGGCCTTGTGTATTGTGTTTTTGTTAAACTCTATTGCCCTGTTTGTGTTTCCTGCTATTGGTCATTTTTTAAATTTAACACAAGAACAATTTGGTTTGTGGTGCGCTATTGCTATACACGATACAAGCTCTGTTGTTGGTGCTACTTTGGGGTATGGAGACGAGGCTTTAAGAATTGCCACTACGGTAAAATTATCTAGAACACTTTGGATAATTCCATTATCTATTTTTTCTATATTTCTTTTTAAAACAAAGGGAGAAAAAATAAAACCGCCATATTTTATTCTTTTATTTATTAGCGCCATTGTTATTAACAATTATCAAGTTTTACCACAAACAGCAACCCTATTTATTGTTTTATTATCTAAACGCTTATTAATACTTACTTTGTTTCTTGTTGGGTCTTGTATATCTGTAAAAGAATTAAAAACTACAGGTGTAAAGCCTATTTTGTTAGCGCTAATACTGTGGGGCTTTATTTCTGTATTTTCTTTAATATATATTTTAAACTAACAGCAAATACTTGCTGCTATAAACCTTGGCTTTCGGTGTAAACTGTTGGTAAAGCTATTTTAAATTTTACTGCCAACAAACGAGTTATAATTACCGTTACTCCTGCTATTACAAATACTAAATTTTCTTGAATAGGAAATTGTATTAATAAAAAATAAATTACACCTCCTAAAATACAAGGTGTGGCGTAAATTTCTTTTCTAAAAATTACGGGTATTTCGTTACATAAAATGTCTCTAATAACGCCTCCAAAACTTGCTGTCATGGTGCCTAAGGCTATACAGATAATTGGGTGCAATTCTGCATTTAAACCTTTCTCTATACCAACTACAGTGTATAAGCCTATACCAATGGTATCGAATAAAAAAAGCGAGGTACGCAAATAATTAATCTGTTTTCGTAATACTATAGCAAATACTGCTGATGCTATTATTACATAGGTATATGTAATGTCTTGCATCCAGCCAACAGGTGTGTTACCAATAAGCATATCGCGTAATGTGCCACCACCAACTGCGGTTACAAAACCTATAATAAGAATACCAAATAAATCCATTTTTTTATTCATAGCCATTAATACACCAGAAATGGTAAAAGCAATGGTTCCTAAAATATCGATAGTATAAAACATAGTTAGCGGGTTGTTTGCGTTAGGGATAGAGCAATTGTTGGAGCTCCTCGCAGAGAGCGACTTGCGAAAGCCCGACCTTTAGGTAACGCCATTATTATTTTAGCGCAAAATTACTTTAAATTTTAATATGTTTTATTGTAAATTCTTATTAAGCTTTGTATTGCTTTTTGTTTACATATCTTGGGTGTAATAGTTATAATCTTTCATTATAACGTCTATAAATTCGCGATCGGTTTGTTGTTTTATTTCTTTTATACCCACCACTTCTACAAGCTTGTTTTTAAGTTTTTTCATGGTTACATAATCGTTTGATGCCTTTGCTGCTATAAAGGTATCTTTAATTATTCTAGCATCGTTATCTGATAGTTTTATAACGTTTGGATAACTTGGTTTATAGTTTTCGTTTAGATTTTCTAGAATGGTATGACCCATATTTACACTGTCTTTTAAGCCAATTACTGCAGTTCCTGCTGCTATATCGCCTAGACGTTGTGTTTTATTATTAAAGAGCATAACAAAAAAGCCTAAGCCAAAGATATAGACATCTACTACTCTAAAAAACCAACGCACTGCATAGTCTGAAAATGCTGCTTGATAGCCATCTATTTTTACAACTCTAATTTTTAATATGCGTTTACCTATGGTTTGCCCTTGCAAAAAAGATTCTTGCACCAAAGAATAGAACATTACCGGAAAACTTAACACGGTGTTTATGGCTATTTGCGACCATTGGTCCATGTTATCGAAAGCCCCAAAACTTAGGTTTAAAAACAATAAATAGCCTATTTTTATGGCTGTATCTAGAATAAATGCCAATAAACGTTCTCCTGCGCCTGCGGGGTTAAATTTTATTTTTACATTTTGGGTCGTGTTAATTTGTAACTCTGACATTTTATATTTTATTTTAGCAAATATATGAGGGAAGTTTCATTCATCAAGCAAAATAAGGAAAAATGGCTAAGTTTTGAAAAAGCTGTGTTTAATAATGACTTTGAAGATCCTGATGAGCTTGCTTCGCAATATATTCAATTAATAAACGACTTAGCTTACGCACAAACTTATTACCCCAAAAGTAAGGTTATTACGTACTTAAACCAGTTGGCTGCCAAGGCTTTTCAGAAAATATATAAAACCAAACGCGAGGATACTAATAGGATTATTAGTTTTTGGAAAACCGAAGTTCCTTTAATTTGTTATACCTATAGAAAATACATTTACATTGCCTTTATTATCTTTTTTACTTTCACTTTTATTGGTGTTATTTCTGCAGCTAACGATGGTGAGTTTGTGCGTTCTGTTTTAGGCGATAATTATGTTAACATGTCTCTAGAAAATATAGAAAAAGGCGATCCTGTTGCAGTTTATAAAAACGGAAGTAATTGGGGGAGTTTTATAGGTATTACCATTAATAACTTGCGCGTGGGTATTATTGCTTTTGTATTAGGTGTTTTTGGAGGTATTGGTACGCTATGGATTATGTTTAAAAACTGTATAATGCTAGGTTCTTTTCAATACTTTTTTTACGATAAAGGTGTGTTTTGGGAAAGTGTTCGTGGTATATGGATACATGGCTCTATGGAAATTTTTGCTATTGTTATAGAGGCTGCTGCTGGCTTAATTTTAGGCGCTAGTATTTTGTTTCCAGAAACACACTCTAGATATACATCGTTTAAATTTGGTGCTAAAACTGGTATTAAAATTTTAATTAGCACCTTCCCTTTTACATTTTTAGCTGGTTTTTTAGAAGGTTTTATTACGCGATACTCTAACATAATGCCGCATTGGTTGTCTGTTAGTATTATATTAATTACACTTAGTATTATTAGTTACTATTATTTAATTTACCCTTTTAAAATACAAAAAGAAATTACCCAAAACCCTACTTTAAGTCTTCCTGTTACTTGATATTAAACCTAAAACATATTATTTTAATATTCGTTTTGACTTTTACCAGTCAGACCTTTACTTATGCCTTAACTGTAAACGACAACCTTGATAAAATACGCCAGTTTGATGAAGATTTTAAAAGCAGATATTCAAGTAGAAAATACAATTATGAAGGTGAAAAAATAATAGGTAAAACCGAAGTTGGAAAAGGCGAGTATGCCGATTATAAAAACGAAAAAGTAAAGCAAAAAGAGAAAAATAATCAAGACGATTTAAGTATTAATTTTGGGCCATTTGCTTGGCTATTTTATATGGCGCTAGCTGCTGCTGTATTTTACTTAGTTTATATTCTTTTTAACGAAGGCGGTAGCGGTTTGTTTACATCTAGTAGAAATAAAAAAGTTAACAATTTTGACGAAATAACTGCCGAAAACATAGAGCAAGCAGACATACATACCTTAATAAAAAATGCCGAAAACGAGCAAGACTATAGGCTTGCTGTAAGGTACCATTACCTTTTAACACTAAAAACCTTAAGCTTAAAAAACTATATAAAATTTGAAGACGATAAAACAAATGCAGAATATTTAGACGAGGTTAGTAACAAACCTTTTGGCAGTAAATTTGCTTATGCACAATATTTATACAACTACGTTTGGTATGGTAAATTTCCGGTAAACATAAACCAATACACTAAAGCAAAAAGTAATTTTACAACCCTTTTAAATTTGCTTAAATAATGAAAAAAGTACTGCCTTTAATTTTTGTTATTGCTGCTATTATTGTTACAGCATCTGTTGTTATTGGTGTAAAACGTACTAAAACGGTAGATTGGGAAGAGTCTTTTGACGAGCGTAGTAACAAACCTTATGGTGTTAGTATTTTTTACAAAGAATTACCACGCCTTTTTAAAGACAGAAAAATAAGAACTGTTTTTCACCAACCATCCAGTTATTTAAGTGCCAACTCTAAAGATGGCTATGGCGAACATGTTGCACAAGGCAGTTATATTATTATTGGAAACTCTGATTATTTAGAAGACGAGTCGGTTGATGAATTGTTAGATTTTGTAGATAATGGGAATACGCTTTTTATTTCTGATTATTATTTTCATCAAAAAATTCACGACACTTTAGGGATAGACACAAAGTATATTGAAAACCAGAAAGATAGCATCTCTTATCAATATTTAAAACATTTAAATATTGATGAAATAACTATAGATAAAAATAGTGGCGATAATTATTTTTCGTATTTCGACACCATAAACCATAAGGTACTAGGCTACTCTAAAATAGATTACAAACACGTAAACTTTATTGAGGTTCCTTTTGGAGAAGGAAAAATTTTATTGCACCTCGAGCCTAAAGCTTTTACTAATTACAATATTTTAAAAGACGACAGATATAAATATACCGAAGGATTAATTTCTTATTTACCAGACAATAATGTGTATTACGACTCGTATGTAAAAATAAGAACGGGTTACAATGGCGATGTAGAAAAAGAATCAAACTTGGGCTGGTTTCTAGACCAAATATCTTTTAAATGGGCTTGGTTTACTGCTATTATTTTTGGTATTTTATTTATGATTTTTAACGCCAAGCGTAGGCAACGCATTATTAAAATAATAAAACCACTACAAAACACAACCATTGCTTTTGTTAAAACAATATCTAATTTATACATTGAAACAAAAGATTATAAAAATTTAATTACTAAAAAAATAACGTACTTTTTAGAAAAAATTAGAATCGATTTTAATTTAGACACTTCTGTTTTAAACGATGACTTTATAACTAAATTAGCCTTAAAAACTGGCAAAAAGAAAGACGATATTAAAAAGATAATTAACTATATAAATGCTTTACAAAACAAAGACGAGCTTTTTGAAAACCATTTAATAACATTAAATAAGCATATTGAAGCTTTTTATTCAAACTAATTATGGACGAAAATAAAGAACAAAAAGACCCTCAAGATTTTTTACCAAAAACAGACATTGTTGCATCTATAGACAGTAGTGCTTTAGACGAAAACACAAATAACCTAGAGTTTGAAAACAGGCTAGATTTATCTGAGCTTCAGCAAAGTGTTCAAAAAATAAAACAAGAAGTAGGCAAAGTAATTGTTGGACAAAAAGATATGGTAGACATGCTTATAGCATCGCTTTTAGCTAAAGGACATTCGCTTATAGAAGGAGTACCTGGTGTGGCAAAAACGGTAACTGCAAAATTACTAGCCAAGTCTTTAAGTGTAGGGTTTAGCCGAATTCAATTTACTCCAGATTTAATGCCTAGTGATATTTTAGGAACATCGGTTTTTAACTTGAAAGATTCTGAATTCGAATTTAAAAAAGGTCCTATTTTCTCGAATATGATTCTTATAGACGAAATTAATAGAGCACCAGCCAAAACCCAAGCTGCTTTATTTGAGGTTATGGAAGAACAACAAATTACTATTGATGGTAATAAATTTAAATTAGACTCTCCTTTTATAGTTTTAGCTACGCAAAACCCAGTAGAACAAGAAGGAACTTATAGACTACCCGAAGCACAATTAGACCGCTTTCTATTTAAAATAGATGTAGACTATCCTAATCTAGAAGAAGAAATAGAAATACTATCTCGTGAGCACGAATTAAAAGACAAAGCTAAATTTGATAGTATTACGCCTTTTTTAACTGGAGCGCAAATAGTAAAGTATCAAGATATAGTAGCTAAAATACTAGTAGAAAAACACTTGATTAAATATATAGCAGAACTTATTGTAGCCACCAGAAATAATCAGTTTTTATATTTAGGTGCATCGCCAAGAGCATCTATAGCTATACTAAAATCTAGTAAAGCATTTGCAGCTATGTCTGGTCGCGATTTTGTAACCCCCGAAGATATTAAACGAGCAGCTATTCCTGTATTACATCACAGAGTTATTGTTACGCCAGAACGCGAAATGGAAGGCGTTTCTAGCAAACAAATTATAAAACAAATTATAGAAACGGTAGAAATACCTAGGTAATTACAAGTAAAATATTTTTTAATTTTAACTAAGCAATTTGAAATTTTTTAAACCCTTTTACATACAACCTCGTTTTTTTTATGCAGGCATTGGCATTGTGGTTCTATTTGCTATAAGTTATTTTATACCTATACTATTTAACGTTGCTCAACTCTCCATTTTAGTGCTTATTCTTCTTTTATTTTTAGATATTCTTATCATTTTTATTGGAAAGAATAAAATTGAAGCAAGCCGAATTTTACCCGATAAATTTTCTAATGGCGATAAAAACCTTATAGAGTTAAACATAAGCAACAACTCCCCCATTTTAATTAAACTTGAAATTATTGACGAAATACCAGAACAGTTTCAGGTAAGAGATTTTAAAATAAACGATTCTATTGCTTCCCGAAAAACAAAAAACACAACCTATTATTTAAAACCAACACAACGTGGCGAATATTACTTTGGAAGCTTAAACATTTATGCATCATCCGTTTTAAATATTGTTGCCAAACGTTATAAATTTGCAGATGGCGCTATGGTACCAACCTACCCTAGCTTTAAGCAATTAAAAAAATTCGAACTCTTAAATATTAATAAAAACTCATTGGAATATGGCCTTAAAAAAGTGCGACGTTTAGGCCATTCTATGGAGTTTGAACAAATTAAAGATTATGTTTTAGGCGACGATTTACGAACAATAAATTGGAAAGCAACTGCAAAGCGCAACCAATTAATGGTTAATCAATTTCAAGACGAAAAATCGCAGCCTGTTTACTCTATAATAGATAAAGGCAGAATAATGAAAATGCCTTTTAACGGTTTAAGCCTTTTAGATTATGCTATTAATGCTACCTTAGTAATTAGTAACGTAGTTTTAAAAAAACATGACAAAGCAGGCATGCTTTCGTTTTCTAAGCGCATAGAAAATGTAGTAATTGCAGAACGAAGAAGCTCGCAAATGCAAATGATTCTAGAATCGCTTTACAATGTTAAAACCGATTTTTTTGAAAGCGACTTTAGTAGACTTTATGGCAATATTAAAAGGCATATTACACATAGAAGCCTTATTTTAATGTATACTAATTTTGAAACTTTAGACGGATTAAACAGACAATTACCCTATTTAAAAGCCATTGCCAAAAGCCATTTATTGGTTGTTATTTTCTTTAAAAACACAGAATTAGACCTTTTAATAAATAATAAAGCAGAAACTGTGCAAGATGTTTACGATAAGATTATTGCAGAAAAATTTACATTCGAAAAACGATTAATTGTTAACGAACTAAAAAAATACGGTATTTATTCTATTCTAACCACTCCAGAAAATTTAACCATCGATACAATTAATAAATATCTTGAAATAAAATCTAGAGGATTGCTATAATTACATGGTTAAACTTTAATTTTTAGAAAGTTATATGTATAAAAAAAGACCTTCAAACCTAAATTATGAAAGTCTCTTTCCAACTATTAATCAACCATATTAAACTGTTTCGTCTAACCAAGCTTTCATCATCCAAACTGTTTTTTCTTGCTCACTAATAAACCCGCTTATCATAGCTAAAGTCCCTTCATCTCCTGCATCTCCTGCTTTTTCTAATAAAACTCTTTCTAATTTTAAAAGTTGTGCTAAAGAATCCACAATTAACCTAACAGCCTTATCGTCTTGCGAAATATTTTTTCCTACAGGCACCTCTGCTTTTGCTGTATAATCTTCAAAAGTATGTAAGGGTGTATCGCCTAATGTTAAAATACGCTCGGCAATCTCATCTACTTTTAAATTTGCATCGGTATATAACTCTTCAAACTTTACATGCAAATCGAAAAAACGCTTTCCTTTAATATTCCAATGTATGCCTCTTAAATTCTGGTAATATATCTGAAAGTTAGCTAATAAATGATTTAAATCTTCTGCTAATTCTTTTGTTTTTGTAGTCTCTAAACCTATTGTATTTAGTTTCATCTCTATATGTTTTTTTTGTACACCACAAAATTAGTTGATAAAAAAGGCTTTTTTATTATAAGTTTTATTGATAGTTTTTATATTTTTATAACCAAAATTGATAACCATGACTATTACACAACTATACTACGTTTTAGCTGTTGCCGAAAACCAAAACTTTACTAAAGCAGCAGAGAAATGTTTTGTAACCCAGCCTACGTTAAGTATGCAAATTCAGAAATTAGAAGACCAGTTAGACATTCAAATTTTTGATAGAAGTAAAAAACCTATTGAGCTTACAGATGTTGGTAAAAAAATAGTTACTCAAGCAAAAAACATTGTAAACGAATCGAATAGAATTCAAGACATTGTAGACCAACAAAAAGGTTTTATTGGTGGCGAGTTTAAATTAGGTATAATTCCAACGGTAATGCCAACATTATTACCTATGTTTTTAAAAGCATTTATAAAGAAATACCCTAAAATAAAACTAAAAATAGAAGAGTTAACCACCGAAGAAATTATAAAAAGACTAAGCGAAGGACATTTAGATGCTGCTATTGCTGCTACACCACTAGAGAACGAAAATATAAAAGAGCGTGTTTTATACTTTGAACCATTTGTAGCTTACATTCCAGAAAGCCATAGGTTAAGTAAAAAACAAAATATTGAAGTTAGCGACTTAGAAATAGACGATATGCTTTTGCTCGAAGACGGGCATTGTTTTAGAGACGGTATTATTAACCTATGTAAGGTATTTAAATCGCATACAGACGACTCTTTTCAATTAGAAAGCGGAAGTATAGAAACTTTAATAAAACTATCTGACGAAGGTTTAGGTATGACACTACTACCGTATTTACATACTCTAGACTTAAACGATAAAGCAAAAAAGAATTTACACTACTTTACAGAGCCTAGTCCTGCACGAGAAGTAAGTATTATTTACAACAAAAGCGAACTTAAAATGCAAATTATAGAGGCTATGCAAGGTATAATTTCTGGTATTATAAGAGGTGCCATTGCTTTTCAGAATGTAAAAATTATTAGTCCGTTGCCTAAATAAAATTCATTTTAAAACAACAGATATAATTATCGTTTTTATGTAAATTTTGCTTCTTATTACAGAGCAAAATTTACATAAAGTGATAATCTATTTTTAGACTCCACATTACCTCCAAATAAATCTTGAGAAATTGGCAGTGTATAATTAATACCAAAAATAAATTTTTCTAAAGCCAACTCAGACCCAATGGTGCTATTAAGAATGTTTCCGTCTGTATCTGCTAGTGTTTCTCCATATTGCTTAATACTATTGTAAGTATCGCCAGATATGCCTACAAATGGCATTATATTGTATTTTTCTCTAGAAAACGAAGTAAAAAAATTAGCAGAATAGCTAAACTGATTACCAAATTGATAATCATTTTTATTTTCCCCTTTTACATAATACGTTATTAAAGTATTTACGCCAAACTTATTAGTTCCGTAATTATATCCCATAGAAAAAACACCATCAAAACTACCGGTACCCACCTGAAAACCTGGATTTACATTATTTGTTAAAGCCTCTTCAAATTCGCCGGTAGGTAATTTGGCTCCAATACCAAACTGTAAAGAATGTCCAGATGGTTCGCGTTTTAAATTATACGTTAAAGAATCTTTTTCTTTTTTATAAAACTGTAATTTATACCAACCTATTACACTAGCGTCTCCTACACCTTTTAAATGCTCTGTAGTTTGTTCCCGCTTTCGTTTTAAATCTTGATAAGGTAAATTCGCACTAACATAAAACGACTCGTTTATAGGTAATTGCGCCCATAATTGATAAGTGTTAAAGGTTTCTTTACTTACTGGAGAATTGGCAAAAATACCATCTTTAGATTCAAAGTTTTGATAAATGTAACGCAAACCAATAAAATTAGCATTACTCAACGTTCCAAAGCCAAAACTTCCACTACTGGTAGAGCAGCCACATAAATCGCACATTACGCTATAAGGATCTTTGTGGTGTATGCCTAAATCGCATAATTTATGCTTTTCGTGAGCATTAGTCGTTAACAATGGTAAAACCAAAATTATTACCAACAAGGCACTTTTTTTAAAACTCTGCAAACCTTTCATCGTTTAAAAATTCATTATCCGTTAATGTTTTTAATAAAGCTATAATACTTTCTTTTTCGTAGTCTGATAGCGTAATACCTAAAGTTCCGTCGTCTCTTCTAAAAACCGGATCTACATTACCATTATCTACCATACCAGAATCGTAAAAATCTAAAACTGCCTCGAGTGTTGCTACTCTGCCATCATGCATATAAGGATTCGATTTTTCGATATTTCTTAAACTAGGCACCTTAAACTTGTATAAATCTTCTGGGTTTTCGAATATATTAAACCTGCCTTTATCGTTAAACTTAGGGTTTATAGACAAACCGTTGTTTCTATAACTTTGGTCTGTAAATAAATCGGTTGCATGACAAGAAGCACATTTTTGATTAAAGGTTGTTAAACCATCTAGCTCTATATCTGTTAGCGTCACTCCGTCTTCATTTCGCACATATTTATCGTATTTAGAATTCGAAGACACCATCATTACCATAAATTGAGAAAGCGCTTTTAACATGTTTTCACTATTAATCGCTCCGTTTTCAAAAGCTTTAGCAAACTGTTTTTTATAATAGTCGGTTTCGCTTAATTTAGTAATAACATTACTAAGCGTCTCTCCCATTTCTACCTCACTAGTTAAAGGAATAATAGGTTGAAAATCGAGATGTGTTGCTGCACCATCCCACATAAATTCTGATTGATATGCTAAATTTTGCATAGGCTGTGCATTACGTGTACCAATACCGCCATCTAGCCCATGGCTAACAGTATGTTCGTGGTGCGTAAAAGCAAATGCTTGTTCGTGGCAAAAGGCACATGGTATAGCATTATTAGCAGATAATTTACCCTCGTAAAAAAGGGCTTTTCCTAACTCGAAACCTGCTTCTGTAACAGGATTATTATCTAAATTATAAACCATTTCTGGAAAATTAGAAGGTACATTAACCTCTAGCGGGATTGGAGTATAAAGTTCATCTTCGGAAGAATTAGAACATGAGATAAAACTGATTGCAAAAAATAAAAAAAATATATTTTTCATTTAAAATTGATATAAATATCAAAAACAGCCAAAAAAGTATAAGCCATTAACAAGGTGCTACTTTTAAGCTGTTTTATTAAATTGTATTAATTGTTATGCACATGGTGTACCATAAACATGCCCGTTAAATTTGTAGCAATAACTCCTGTTTCTGTTTCGTCTACATGTACTTGATTATAACCATCGTCAAAATTAACTGCAGTTACACCATCAAAAGCCTCAGCAATATCTGCTTTAATATGCACTTCTGGTGTTTTATCTTCTCTAACTAGTATGGTATTTGGAAACGTTAAAGTTACTTCTTTATAATTATCTAGCGAAGAACCAACGCTTCCCATATGCATATTTAGTCCTTCATCTGTAACTGTACTTGAAGAGTAAGTACCGTCAAATCTCATAAATTTAAAACCTGTTGCCCAAGACCATAACATACCTTCTGCTTCAGCTTCTGCTAAAAAATCTCCTTGTCCATCTGCTCCTAATGCATAACGCTCTTGGTCTATACCAATACCAAAAGTTATCTCTGTATAATCTGCTGCATCAATACCATCTAGAGTAACCCAAATTTCGCCAGCATTATTACTCTTTGCTTCATTTATTATAAAAACATTTGATGCAGTTGGGTACATAAATATATTACCCTCACTATCTTTTACACGTACATTACTAACAATGTATTTTAAAGTTTCTAGTTTAAAAGATTCTCCATTTGCTCTATCAAAAGACGTATTAAAAGCAAAGTCTAAGTCGCCTACACTATTATCAAATTTTAAAACAACGCTACCGGTTTGACCTGTTAAATCTACATCATCGTCATTATCAGACGAACAAGATACTATTGAAATACTTAATAATAAGGCTAAAGTTAATTTTACAATTTTCATTTTATTTTTTATTGAACACACTCATAGAGGCACGCACAAAACTGTGGTCACCACATTTAAAAATATGAATGTTAATTTGTTTATTGATTTTGATGCTAATTGGCAAAGTTTTGCCACTATTTATATAGAAAATCTACTATACAATGGGAGGTCTAAAATGAAAAGAATTATAATTAAATGCATATCGTTTGTTATAAACAGACTTTACATTTTTATTTAATTGAAGTAATTGTTGCTTTAATTTGAATTCTGAATTGTTCTGATAGAATACAGGAAAAAAATACTCTGTGAATATTTGAATCGTTTTAGAATTGTTGTTGGATGTGGTTTCTGCTTGAAGTTGCTTAGACAAATGACATTTTCCATTACAGGCAAGCTCTATCTTGTCTTTATTTTCGCAAAAATTCTGTGTTATATAATCTATATTAATTTGGTAATATGCCAAATAACAAAGATTATACAAGGGTTTTACCGCAAAGGCAAGAAATAATATGACTAAAAAAAAGTTTCTCAACAGTATTTATAAAATAATTGTAAATATAGAGAACTTAATAAATAAAAACGCCCATAATTCAGAATTTAAAACTATAATAATATTGTTTTCTAGTCCTTTATAAAAAACGAGCAACCTTTGGGTTGCTCGTTTTGGTTATTCCTTTAAATAAATTAAACATTGATTTAATTCGGGTTTCTGCTGTACTAGAGTTAGAATAAATATTTTAAGTTCTTCTATCTCGTAAGGTAATAATCGACTTATTGCCTTTTGCACTTCTTTGCAGAACAGTGACGTATCAAAACTAACTTTATTAAGTACAGTTTTTGTATACTCAAGCATTGCTCTTGCCATAATATTATTATAGGGTTTGGTTTATTAAAATAAAAAAGTAGATTTGTAGTATAAGCAAAAAGTTTTTTTATTAACGCTTAAAATTACTAAAAAAAAGGACAAATTACTTTTTTTTAGAGAAAATTAACATAAAAAAAAACTTAAAGTAAGCTCTAACTCTCTCTTTCTACAAAATGTTTTTACATATAAACCTCTCAAAATCAAAACTATTACACTATACAATTGTGACTTTTCCTTAGCTTTTGTGTCTAAAAAGTAAGATAAGTATTATAGCACTCCCTAAAATTAAAAAAATATGACCTCCCCTAAATTATTACTAATTATAGCCTCCTTAACCTTATTTTTTAATGTTAACTCTCAAACAGGTCCTGGTGGTGTTGGACAAACAAACGGATCTTCGAACCTAGTTTTATGGACAAACCCAGACGCTATAACAGAAGCAGATAATGCTGCTTTTTCTAATTGGCCTGATTTATCTGGTCATGATTCTAATCTATCTCAAAATGATGCCATTAGACAACCAATAATTAAAAAAAACATATTAAATGGTTATGATGTTGTACGTTTTGAAAACACAAACAGACGATTAATTAAAACAAATTTCAGAAACTTTCCTACTAGAGCTATCTCTGGGTTTTATGTAAACCGAAACGCAGACAGAAGCGACGGTGTTTTATCTTATGCATCTTCTTTTCATAATAACGACTTTTTAATATTTAACAGTAGTAATGTAACGATGTACAGAGATAGAAATAATTTAAGATCTGGAATAGCTGCAAATACTAATGCTTGGAATATTATAGGGTTTAGATGGACAAGTAATGGAGGTAACACAACCTTGTCTCAAAATGGCAATAGCGCATACTCCAACGCTTTTAAAAACGGAACTTCTATAACACCAAATGGCACATTAGCACTTGCTGCAGAGCAAGATCGAGTTAATGGTAATTATGCAGCAAACCAAGCACATCAAGGCGATTTCTCTGAAGTTATTTTATTTAACACATATATAAATGAGGCGCAAAGAATTATTGTGTCTAATTATTTATCGGCTAAATACAATATTAATTTAAGTGCAAATAATTTATACAATGAAGATGATGCAGCTAACGGAAACTTCGATCATAATGTAGCTGGTATAGGCCAAGCTAGAGATGGCTCTAGCCATACAGACTCTCAAGGTTCTGGGGTTGTTCGTATTAATACGCCTTCCAACCTTAATAGTGGCGATTATTTATTTTGGGGAGAAAACACAAAAACACCAGATTACACCAATACAAATACGACAACTAACTATAAAGAACAATTAGTTTCTACATGGCGTGTTAGTAAAACTAACGATTTAGGCAGTGTGTCTGTTTCTTTTGATTTAAGTAGAATGGCTGTTCCACAAGGTCTATTTTGTTCTTTACAATTGGTACTAGATAACGATTCAGATTTTTCGTCACCAAGAGCTGTTTACGATTTAAGTATTTCTGGCACAACCGCTAGTGTAAATGACGTTAGGTTTAATGACAATGACTACTTTACGCTTAAATACACCAACCAAATTGTTTGGGATGGATCTACCTTTTTTAATGGTTCTGGATCTTCAGAGGCACCAAGCACGTTCGATTCTTGCCTAAAATTACTAGTTAAAACAGGCACAACAGCTGTTTTAAATACCGATGCACATGTTAGAGAAATAGAAGTTGAACCAGGAGCGTCTTTATTTGTTGAAGATGGCTATTTACTAGAAGTTGAAGACAAAGTTGTTATTAACGGTATTATCGATTTATTAGGAGAAGCACAACTTATACAAAATCATACAAATACTAGCACTAATTCTGGAAGCGGTTACTTAAGAAAAAGACAACAAGGCACATCCAACAACTTTAACTATAATTATTGGAGTTCGCCAGTAAACACAAATGGGTTTTGGCAAATTGGAAATTTAGAAGATGCCAATGGTGCTATAAATTTTACTAGCAGTTATAATGCAGATGCAAGCACAACTCCTATTACTTTAAGCAATAGGTGGCTTTACGAATTTAATGGAGTATCTGACGATTATTGGCAATGGAAAAGCTTAACAACCACAAGCAATATAGCACCAGGAATTGGTTACACCATGAAAGGTTCTGGGGCTTCTGGCACTGGCCAAGAATATGTTTTTAAAGGCACACCAAACGATGGTAATTACAGTTTAACTGTTACTGCGGGTAACGATATTTTAACCGGAAACCCATATCCTTCTGCTTTAAACGCAGATGAGTTTATACGAAACAACCTATCTGTTATAGATGGCACTCTATATTTCTGGGAACATTTTGAGTCTAACAACAGCCATTACTTGGCAGATTACGAAGGTGGTTACGCCTCTTATAATTTAATGATGTCTTTAGAGGCTACTGCTAGCGCAGGATTAATTAGCGGACAAGGTAGCGCATCTAAAGCTAGACCTACCAATAATGTAGCTGTTGGTCAAGGTTTTTTCTTATCTATTACAAGTGACGGAAACCTTAATTTTAATAACCAGCAAAGAGCTTTTGCAAAAGAATCTGCTAACGAGTCTATTTACTATAAATCTGGAAGTAAAAAGAATAAGGTAGCTGCTAGCAAAGTAGACCTAAGACCAAAGGTTTGGTTCGCTTTTGTAGATCCAAATGAGTTAAAAACTGTTATTGGTTTAGGATACGATAGCGATTATGCTACTACAGCATACGATAACGGATACGATGCCAAATTATATGAAGAAAAGAGAAACGATACCTATTGGGTTGCTAACGATGAAAATTTACTTATTCAAGCATTACCTAATATTAATATAGAAGACGAATTACCTATAACTATTAAAGCAACAGATGAAGGTCTTTATAAGTTTTCTATAAACAACATGGAAAACATTCCTGTAGATATAAATATTTATTTAAAAGATAATGAAACCAATGTGTATCACAATTTAAAATCGGGTACAGCAAATTTAATTTTAAGCAATAAAAGGTATGAAAATAGATTTTCTATAGTTTTTCAAGAAGATAATACTCTAGACACTAACGATAACGAAGATAAATTGGCTTTAATTTATTACGACAGTAAAACTAAAAACTTAATTTTAAACGATTTTGAAAATTTAAACGACATTAAAGCATTAAAAATTTACAATACGCTTGGACAAGAAATACTAGACAAAAGCAACTTAGAGTCTAATAAAATTAACATGGCTTCATTTAGCAATGGTCTATACATTATTAATATAAAATCTAGCAACAATATTAAACAAGCTGCTAAATTTATAAAGTATTAATTACTATGTAAATAAAACAAAAGCCCTAATTATAAAATAAATAGGGCTTTGTTTTATAAAATTTGTTGCTATTTAAAAACTATTATCACCATCTAACAAGTCTCCTAAACCTCCTAGCACGCTACCTTCGCCTTTACTTTTACCACCTGCTCTAGATGCCGATGCTAGTACACGACCTGCCAACCTACTAAATGGTAAAGATTGAATAAAAACAGTACCTGGACCTTGTAATTTAGCAAAAAACAACCCTTCGCCACCAAACACGGTGTTTTTAATACCTCCAACAAATTCAATATCGTAGTTTATTGTATGATCGAAACCTACAATGCAACCAGTATCTACTCTTAAAGTTTCTCCTGCTAGCAATTCTTTTTTTGCCATAGTACCACCTGCATGAACAAATGCCATACCATCGCCTTCTAATTTTTGCATTATAAAACCTTCGCCACCAAATAAACCGCGACCTAATTTTCTTGAAAATTCTACACCTACACTTACGCCTTTTGCAGCACAAAGAAAAGCGTCTTTTTGACAAATAAATTTACCACTAAACACAGACAAGTCTATAGGTATAATTTTTCCTGGATAAGGCGATGCAAACGATACGTTACGTTTACCAACAAGATCGTTATAAAAGGCAGTCATAAACAAACTTTCTCCAGTAAGTATACGTTTTCCTGCCCCCAATATTTTACCTAAAAAACCGGTATCTTTTTGAGAACCATCTCCAAAAATGGTTTCCATTTTAATGCCATCGTCCATCATCATAAAACTTCCCGCTTCTGCAATTACGCCTTCTTGTGGGTCTAGTTCTATTTCTACATATTGCATTTCTTCTCCATAAATTCTATAATCTATTTCGTGTGCTGTCATTTTATATTTTTTTTATTGATTGATGACTATAAGTTGGAGTGCTTTATGTTTTGTTACACTATTTTTTAATTATTTATTTTTTGCTTTGTTTTACTTTTAAACTCCACTCAAAATCGAAAGTAGACACTTCTACACCATCTTGATTAACGCCTATAGATTTCATCCAGAGGGTTTGCCCTTCTCCTGTTTCTATGGCTTTCTCTATGGCAGCATCTATAAGCTCGCCATCATGACATGTAAATGTTATACGACCTGTAGCCTTTTTAGTAAATACAGCTTTGTTTGATGTTACCAACATAGAGATGCGTTTACCAGATGCTTGTATTTTACTTATCATTAAAGCTCCTGTAGAAAATTCGGCTGCCATACCTTGCACAGCCCAAAACATGGAATTAAAAGGGTTTTGATTTATCCAACGGTGTTTTACCGTTACAATACATTTTTTGCTATCAATAAATTTTGTTCTTACGCCACACAAGAAAGCAGATGGCAGTTTAAAAATGGTGAAACTATTTAGTTTTCTGGGAGTTATACTCATAATTATTTTTTAAATATTTCACTAAGTTATGAAATAAAATTGCATTTATAAATGTTAATTTTATGTTAAATTACAGTACTATGCGTTGCAAAGTACCTTCTTTTAGACATATATTTGCATAAGAAACTATTATATGTTTTAAAAATGATACTGAATACACACCAAAAAAACATTGCAACTTTTATCCATTTATCTACTTTTAGTAGGTTTATAATTCCGTTAGGTAATTTTATTGGACCTATTATTTTATGGGTTAGTAATAAAGATAAATCTGAGTTTATAGATGCACATGGTAAGCAAGCTATTAATTTTCAAATAAGCATGTTGCTTTACGCTATAGTTTTAGGCACATTGGCAGTTCCGTTTTTTATTTTCAAAATTATAGGAAGTTTTGATTTTATAGATTTTAATGGCTTTCATAATTTTCATATTTCGTTAGACAAGCCCTCTCCTCTACTTTATATAGGTGGTGGCCTAGGTGTTATTGCGGTTCTTGCTTTTATAATAGAACTGGCTTTAATAGTTATAGCAAGTTTAAAGGCTAGAGATGGCGAGATGTATAATTACCCGTTTACTATAAATTTTATAAAATAATTATGTTTTTTATTACCATACATAAATGCTTAGAAGGACCTTGCGTTAGGGATTGAGGCTTTGTTGAAGCTCTTTTTGTGTTGTTGCACATATGCAACACAAAAAAGCGACTGCCGAAAGCGCGACCCTTGTGGTAACGCCAAAATATTACAGAGAATAATTTCATCATAACAATCATCAAATCAATCAAAAAATGAACAGTTTAACTAATAAAAAGAAGACCGAATGAGGCAAGTTGCACACTAGACTAAATATTTAAATATAGAGTTTAATGCACTTAACATTTTACTTCTAAAAAAATTAAAGACAACAAATGAAGATAGAAAACACAAAAGCACAAATGCGTAAAGGTGTTCTAGAATACTGCATATTATCGGTTTTAAAAGACGATGATGCTTACGTTGCAGAGATTTTAGACACATTAAAAAACGCAAAATTGCTGGTGGTTGAAGGCACTATTTACCCTTTACTTACTAGATTAAAAAATGCTGGACTTTTAAATTACAGGTGGGAAGAATCTACCTCGGGTCCGCCGCGAAAATATTACGGATTAACAGAAACAGGAAAACTTTTTTTAAACGAATTAACCATTACCTGGAGCGAACTACAAAACGCTGTAAACATAGTAACAAGCCAAAAAAATAAGGACAATGAATAAAACTGTAAACATAAATTTAGCTGGTATATTTTTTCATATAGATGAAGATGCATACTTAAAATTACAACGCTATCTTGAGGCTATAAAACGTTCGTTTACAGATTCTCAAGGACGATCTGAAATTATTGCAGATATTGAAGCGCGTATTGCTGAGCTTTTTAACGAACGTGTTAAAAACGACAGGCAAGTAATTAGCATTAAAGAAGTTGATGCTGTTATTACCATTATGGGGCAACCGGAAGACTATCTTGTAGACGACGAAATTTTTGAGGACGAACCTACACCTAGCTATTCTAAAAAAAGCAGTACTAACAAAAAATTATTTAGAGACACAGACAACTCGTACATTGGTGGTGTATCTTCTGGTTTGGCACATTACTTTGGCATAGACACTATATGGATTCGTTTGGCTTGGGTACTTTTAATTTTTGGAGCAGGTACAGGTATTCTTTTATATATTTTACTTTGGATTTTAGTGCCCGAAGCCAAAACAACTGCCGAAAAAATAATGATGACAGGAGCTCCTGTTAACATTAGTAACATTGAAAAAAAAATTAAAGACGGGTTTGAAACCGTAACAGAAACCGTTGGCGATGTAGCAAAAAATGTAAGCAGTTCGGTATCTGACGCTGTAAAACATGTAGATTTTGAAAAACAAGGCAATAAAATAAAATCGACTTCAAAAGGTTTTTTTGATACTATTGGAAACATTATTATGTTCTTCTTTAAGGTATTTGCCAAGTTTATTGGTGTTATACTCATTTTGGTAGGTGCCACTTCGCTTATAGCATTAATAGTTGGTTTGTTTTCTGTTGGTGCAGTTAACTTTATTCACATACCTGGTTTAGATATGATTGATGTTGTTAATTCTGGCAACACTCCAGTTTGGTTAGTATCGTTACTTGCTTTTCTTACCGCTGGTATTCCTTTGTTTTTTATTTTTTACTTAGGTCTTAAAATACTTATTAACAATTTAAAATCTATTGGTAACATTGCCAAGTATAGCCTATTCGGTCTTTGGATTATGTCTATTATTGGTTTATTTATTATAGGTATAAGGCAAGCTAGCGAGCACGCTTTTAACGAGTCTGTTGTAGAGAAAAACGAACTTTATATTACAAAAAACGATACCTTAAAAATAAAAATGATAGGCAGCGATTTGTATAGAAAAAATAAATATGGACACCGAGACTCTTTTAAAGTTATTAAAGATGATAATGGTAATAAGTCCATATACAGATCGGATGTTAGAATTATTGTTAAGTCTACCACAGACACCATTGGTAGTATAAGTATAGAAAAAAGCGCAGACGGTAGAGACCATGATAAAGCTAGAGAACGTGCAAAAAACATTAATTATAGTTACCAAATTAATAGAAATGAACTTTTACTAGACTCTTACCTAACTACTAGTGTAGACAACAAATTTAGCGATCAAGAAATTATTGTTTACCTAAACTTGCCAGAAGGCATAATAGCAAACTTTTATAAAAACACAAAATCTTACTTAAACTACTATTCTAAAAGCGGAAATATTGTACAACAGAAATACGCCAACCGTTATATTAAAATTTTAGAAGATGATATTGAGTGCTTAAATTGCCCTATTGAAGATGATGAAAACGATTTTGAACTAAAAGTGAACACTCCAAAAGTTAAAATAAACGAAGATGGTATTGAAATTAAAGCTGATGACACTAGTTTAAAGATAGATAACAACGGTTTAAAAGCTAAAGCAGAAGATGTTAAAGTAAATATTGATGCTAATGGTATTAACATAGAAACCGATTAATTACATTTCGTCATTAAAAAATAACAGGTCGGTTATTTAAGTTACTCATCAATAACATTTAATTAGATATTTGCTCTATAATTAAAAATCATCAATCAAAAAACAAACAATCATGACAACACTAACCAAAATTATAGTAACAACACTTTTAAGCTTAATGCTATGCTCTTGCAATTTTGATTTTAATCTAAATACTGGTGTAGCTGGTAACGGTAATGTTACCAAAGAAAACAGAGGCGTAACAAATACGTTTAATGCTATTAAAGCTAGCGAAGGACTTGATGTATATTTAAACCAAAGCCACAACGAAAACATTATTGTAGAGGCAGACAACAATTTGCACGAACTAATAATTACAGAGGTAGTAAATGGTGTATTAAAAATACACACAAGCAAAAACATAGGTAGGGCAACATCAAAAAAAGTAATTGTAAACTTTAAAAACATATCTAAAATTTCGTCTTCTAGTGGCAGCGATGTGTATGCTAATAAGGTTATAAATGCCAACCATTTAGAGTTGAGTACATCGAGTGGTAGCGACATGGAGTTAGAGGTTAACGCTTCTGTTATTAACTGTAAATCGTCTAGCGGAAGCGATTTACGTTTGTCTGGACAAACAGAAAAGCTTATAGCGCAAGCTAGCAGTGGTAGCGATATTAATGCAGGTAATTTAAAAGCCCAATCTAGCCAAGTAAAAGCTTCTAGCGGTGCAGACATTGTGGTAAACACATCTAAAGAATTGGTAGCTCAAGCTTCTAGTGGAGGCGATATAAAATATTATGGCAATCCTATAAAGGTTGATAAAAATAACAGCTCTTCTGGCAGTGTGAAAAAGAAATAAAAAATTTATAACAACCAAACATTTAAACCATTCAAAACTAAATTTTAAAGTTTTGGATGGTTTTTGCTTTATATTTGTTTTACAAAAACCCTTTTAATTGTATTAGTGACGTATTACCACACGCTGTGTCTAATTACTGTAACCCTAATAATTTAATCCATTACAAAAAATGAAAAAATCGCTTATCACAATTATATCATGTGTATTAGTGTTTTATAACTTATATGCTCAAAACCCTGATAAAATAAAAGGAAACAGAATAGTTTCTTTAGTTAATACAGAAGTTAGTTCTTTTCACACCATAGCGCTAGACGAAGATTTTGAAGTAGATATTATTTACAACAAAATACCATCGGTAGAAATAGAAACCGATGAGAACTTACATGAATTTATAGAGTTTATTGTAAAAGATAGCGTACTATATTTTAATAAAACTAAAAAGATAACATCAAAAAAACAACTTAGCATTAAGGTTATTTATGATGATTATTTACAACATATACATACAACAGATAAAGCCGAGTTAAATAGCCTTACCCCTATAGAAATGATTAATGGCACGTTAAAAACTAACGGATCGTCTAGAGTAGCTTTAACTCTAAAGTCTGAATATTTCGAATTTAAAGGCGCCGAAAAATCTAAGGTAAAACTTAACCTTACAGCAGATAGTTGTGCTGTAAATTTACAAGGCAACAGCAAAATAGAAGCTTTAATAAATACACCTAAACTTTATGCTGCTTTAAAAGATAAAAGTGATGCTGATATAGAAGGTAATTGCGATACTGCAAATATAGAACTGGATGATAACACATTATTTAATGGTAGAAATTTTACTATTGACACTTGCAGTATTACAGCAAACACATCGAGTGATGCTTATTTAGAGGTTATAAAAAACCTTACTATTAATGCTACCGGAACAAGCTCTATTTACCTATACCAAAATCCAAAAATTATTATTGATGGTATGACAGATACCACCAAGCTCCAGAAAAAAGTAAAATAGTAGATTTTTTTAATGCTCTTTAATTAATCTAACCATGTAGCAACTTCTTGCAATGCTATTTCTGGATTTGTTTTATTTAATGGCCAATACTCCAATCCAACATACCCATTGTATTTAGTTTTTGTAATTGCTTTAAATACTTCTTTATAATTAATTTCGCCATGTTGCAACTCGTTACGCCCAGGGTTTCCTGCAGCATGAAAATGACCTATTTTATCTATATTAGCAACTATGTTTTTAATAAGTTGCCCTTCGCTTATTTGTTGATGATAAATATCGAAAACCACTTTAATATTTGGGCTATTTACCGCTTCTATTATTTTAAAAGCCTCGTCGCTTTTTACTAAAAAATAACCTGCATGATCTATTAATTCGTTTAATGGCTCGATAACCAAAGTAATACCAGACTGCTCTAATAAAGGTGCTGCAGCTTTTAAACCTTCTACTAAAGATTGATATTGCTCTTCTCTTGGCACATCCAAAATAAAATTACCTACTTGAGATATTAAAATATTGGTATTTAATATTTTAGCAGCTTTAATAGACTCTTCTAATCCTTTTAAATATAATGCTCTTGAGTTAGAATCGACTAGACTTACAAACTTGGTACAACATGCCGAAATTTTCAAATTATTTTTAGTTTGAAACTTAACCAATTCTTCTAAATTTTTATCCCACCATCCCCAAAACTCTATACTATTAATTCCACTTTGACTAACAATTTCACAAGCTTCTTCAAATGATTTTCCTTCAAAAACAGCATCTATGCATACTGATGGTGTTAACTTTCCCATTACAAACAGTTTAAAATAAAAAACTAATGTAAAGCATATTTATCTAAAACAAACAGAATTACTTTTCCTTCTTATTCATTTTTTTATTTTTTGTAGCTTCTTTTTTTGCCTTTTTCTTTTCTTGTAAAGCTTTAAGTTCTCTTTTATGAACCTCTTTAAGTGGCCCATGCTGATTATTTTTGAAGGTATTATACTTTGGAAGTATAAGGTTTAAAGCATCGCGTTCTTCTACTAGGTCTTTTGGTACATTATCCCAATTTTTAATTTCTGGAAAGCTTATTAAATCTAAAGGATACTCTCTTACATCATACCATTTATTTAAACCGTCTTTTAAAACTTTGGCTCCTCGAATTAGCTGCAAATTATCTTTATAACCATACACCCAATCCCTATGTGTTTTCTTTTTTGTTGTTAAAAAAGGCATTAAACTCTCTCCATTAATTTCATAATCTTTTGGTATTTCAACACCTCCTATTTCTGCTACTGTTGGTAAAATATCAGACAGATTTACCAATACATCCTGTTCGCCTTTTTTTGTAAAATTAAATCCTGGACCATAAACCATAAATGGTACATGAGTTCCTTTTTGAGAATCTGGACTATTTTTACCATATTTACTAGAACCATTATCGGCACAAAAAATAATCAAAGTATTATCGTCTATATTAAGCGTTTTTAGCTTTTTTAAATACAACCATATTTGGTAGTCTAAATAATTTACATGACTGTGAATTCCGCTAGCAGATAAAGTACCATGAGTATTATACACCCCTTTTGCACCTGTAATATTTGGTTTTGTTTTAATATATCCTCCATTTTTCCAAGTAATTTTTGGTGTTTCAATCCATTTATATTCGTGCTCTTCTGGATTTAAATAATTCATAGCAGCATGACCTAAATGCGTAGTATGATATACAAAAAATGGTTGTTCGTCTTTTACTTTCCTTTCCATAAAATCAAAAATAAAATCCAATTCTACATCTGGTCCATAGGTATTTACTCCATATTCTTTTTTAGATTCTTTGGTATTAGGCCACCATTCGAATTGTTTTTTTGAAGACGGATGATTCATTAACATAACATGAGGTTTCCAATACCAGCTTGAAGAAGCATAATACGGATACCCTAAAGGCTTACCTGTATCTTGATTGTATAATTCCTTTTTTCCATTCACTTTCTTTAACTTTATAGTAAAGTTTGAATACGGGTTTTCTCCCAACTCTGTAATGTCTGATTCTCCTGGAGTAAAGACACCTTCGTCAAATCCAAACTTCTGCAAATTTCTATTTCGCATTTGGCTTTTACCAGACCACATAGTAGCATAACCACCTTTTTTAGCTACATGACCAATAGATAAAGGAGAACTTGCAAACAAAGGGTAGGTTCCTAAATTACCATCTTCGTCTGTATATTGTCCTATGGTGTTGTTTCCCCACCATTTGTGTAAATGTGGATATCTCCCCGTCATTAACATGGCTCTACTTGGCGAACAAACTACAGAGGCCCATGCTGTTTTTACATACATTCCTTCTTTTGCTAGTTTATTTAACATAGGCGTATGGGCTCTTAGTTTTAAATCTTGAGAGTCTTTATTCCCTTTAGCAGAACTCCAAGTATCTGAATTGTATATTGGGAATTCGCGCGCACTAATATCATCTGCTAAAATGACAATTATATTTGGCTTTTTTGTTTTCTGTGCCACCATCGAGAAGGTAACTAGAAATAGTAATAATATTATTTTATTCATCATACTTAAATTTAATGCTATTTTTTTTATACTTCGGAAACGGTTCCGGTTTCTCCAAACCAAAAAAACCTGTAACTTTCGTTACAGATTCTTTTCAATTTAGCTTATATTTTAATGTTATTCTTTCTTTTTAGTTTTTTTCTTTTTCCCTTTTTGTTTTGCTTTTAACGCATCCTTTTTCGCTTTTTTTAAAGCCTCTTGTTTTTCTAATTGTTTTCTGTTTTTTTCTGTTAAAGGACCATGACGCTCTGTTTTAAATGTATTAAATTGAGGTAATATATTTTTTAGCATTAGCTTTTCATCTTTTAGATGTTTAGAAACGCCACTCCAATCTTGAATTTTTGAATACGAAATTAAATTTAATGGTGTATTACTTACATCGTACCATTTATCAAACCCATCTTTTAAAACATTTTTACTTCTAATAATTTGTTGCCCATCTTTGTATGCATAAATCCACTTTCTATGTTCTTTTTGTTTAGTGGTTAAAAAAGGCCACAAGCTTACTCCATTAATTTCGTAATCTTTAGGTATAGTAACTCCTCCAATATCTGCAATGGTAGGTAATACATCTGCTAAGTTTACCAACACATCTTGTTCGCCTTTTTTAGTTAATCCTAATCCGGGAGCATAGACAATAAATGGTACATGCGTTCCTTTTTGAGACTCTGCACTATTTTTACCATAACCACTTGTACCGTTATCTGCGCAAAAAATAACAACGGTATTTTTATCAATTTTTAAATCTTTTAACTTCTTTAAATACAAAGACATTTGATAATCTAAATAATTAATATGGTTGTGAATTCCTGGTGCAGTTACCGTACCATGTGTATTATACACACCTTTATCTCCTGTTATATTGGGTTGTGTTCTTACATATTTCCCATTTTTCCATTCAACCTTTGGTGTTCCAGGCCATTTCGTTTTAGTTTTTGGGTTAAAAAAATCAAAAGCATCATGCCCCAAATGCGTGGTATGATAAACAAAAAAGGGTTTGTTTGCTTTAGTTTTACGCTCCATAAAATCGAAAATAAAATCCAATTCTACATCTGGCCCATAGGTATTTAATCCAAACTCTTTTTTAGATTTTTTAGTGTTTGGCCACCATTCAAATTGTTTTTTAGCAGATGGATGATTCATTAACATAACATGAGGTTTCCAATACCATCCAGATTGCGGATATGTTGTAGATTTTTCTCCTGTATCGTTATTAATAACCTGCTTTTTCCCATCTACTTTTTTCAACTCAACTTTAAAATCTGTGTACGGGTTTATATCTCCTCTTGTAGATTCGCCTGGTGTAAAAACACCTTCATCAAAGCCATATTTTTCGAGGTTTGGATTACGCATTTGCGATTTCCCAGCCCAAATAGATGCATAGCCTGCTTGTTTAGCAACTTCTGCAATTCCTAACGGAGAACTTTCGTAAAAAGGATATGTTACTAGTTTTCCTTCTTCATTAGTGTATTTACCTGTGGTTTTGTTTCCCCACCATTTATGTAAATGCGCATAACGCCCTGTCATCATCATAGCTCTACTAGGCGAACACACAACCGCAGCCCAAGCTGTTTTTATATATAAACCCTCTTTTGCTATTTTATTTAAAACTGGCGTGTAAGCCCTATACTTTTCTTCTTGTGTATCTCCTCCTGTTGGCAAACTCCATGTGTTAGATTTATAAATAGGAATTTCTCTTGCACTAATATCATCTGCTAAAATGACAATAATGTTTGGTTTTTTAGCTTTTTGAGAAAAACCCAATATTGTAAAAACCAACATTAAACCACTTAATATATTTTTTATCTTAATCATTTTATAAGTTTTTAATTCTTTGGAATAATTTTCTTTGGAATATCCAATCGTTTATCATCTGCACCCAAAGCAAAATTACTAATAGCATAGGCGTTAAGTTTACTCCAGTCTATTTCTACCCGACCGTCTCCTAAAACGATATTGGTTAGTTTTTTTCTAAACCATTCAGATAATTTTTGATAATCTTTTTGCAGAGCAACATTGTTTTTCTCGGTTGGATCTAATCTTAAATCGAATAAGACAGCTTCAACCTTTTCTAACGATTCATTTCTTGCCCATTCTAAACCCGTTCCTGGAGGTACTTGTTTCCCTGGTTTACTATTTTTCTCTTTTATACGCATAGAGAACGCAAAATCTTTTCCTCGAATGTAAGCTCTTGGTCCGTAAACATGATTCATTTCACCTAAAACATAATCTCGTTTTACGCCTTTGCCTTTCGCTATTTTGGTCATATCAAAACCATCTAGATGCTTATAAGCATTTTTAGAAATATCTACATTTGCAGCAGATAGTGCAGTAGCATAAATATCTACATACTCTACAAAATCTTTAGAAACTATGTTTTTAGGATATTTTGAAATGTTAGAACCTGCCAAAACCATAGCACCTCTATTTGAGGTTTCGTAAGGACCAAATTTTGTTTCTATACCTTGCTCTCCTAAATGCCAACCATGGTCGCCAACAGTTAAAATAATAACATATTCTTGATTATGTTTTTTATTGTAAGCCTTAAAATCGTTAATAGCTTTACCTATTAGCGCATCGGCATAAGCACAAAACGCATAATAATCGCTTATGGCTTGATGTTTTTCTTCGTTAGTTAACTCATCTATTTTACCTGCTTGATATAATTTTAATAACTGCGGAGGTAAACTTTTATGCTCCATTTTTTTATTAAAATCTGGCACAACATATTTTTTTGTTTTAAAGGCATCTCTAAACGATTTAGGAGGCAAAACTGGTGTATGTGGCAAATGAAAATTTAAACTTAAAAATTGTGGCTCTGTAGTTTTTGGTCCATTTACAGATCGACCAGAGTAGGTTTTAAATGTTTTATTAGGATGTTTTAAATAATTTTGAAATTCTTTTAAAATATAACCATCAAAAGTTTCAAAAGCAGGTTTTGTACTTTCGCCTCCAATAATCATATTGGTATTTTTACGTGTATACGCTCTTAAAACTTGTTGCTTATTATCAAAGTTACGTTTAGCTTCTTTCGAGGCCTTATCTTGTTTTTCTGGATAGATTCTCATTTCATCCTCTCCAGGATAAATATAGCCTTCGTAAGACACTGGTTTTTCACCTTTCTTATACTCATTGCCTTTAGAAAAATCTGTAAACCCCTTAAGAGCTAAATCTTTTTTAGCATTTAGCTCGTGATCGTAATATCCAGGACTATCAAAAGTTGGCACTTTCTTTTTATCGTTCCAAGCCATTAAACGGTAACCAAACTTACCATATATAGACGTACCGTAACCTACTTTTTTTAAAGCTTCAGGTAATAAATCTTTATTTTGAGAATTACGGTTATGTCCTATTTCGAAACCAACAATACCATTATGATGTGGGTATTGCCCAGTCATCATAGAAGCTCTAGATGGTGCACAAGCAGGAGAATTACAAAAGGCGTTAACAAATAAGGTACCTTCTTTAGCTAACTTATTAATGTTTGGAGAGCTTACGTAACCCAGCTTACTTTCTTTTTTACCACTTGTAGCTTTATTAAAAACCTCAACAGCATCGGCACGGTGGTCGTCTGTTATTATCCATAAAATGTTAGGCTTTTTAGTAGATTGAGCTGCTAGTTGTAAGCTAACTAAAATAATGGTACTTAATAGTAATACTTTTTTCATCTAAATAATTAAATTTTATAATCTTGAATAAACCATAATTCGAGATTATAAAATTACAAACGACATGAAAAAACGCAGGAACAGATTGATTTTTTTTGGAACGCAAATGGTCGGTACAAAAAAAAAGTGTTGTTCTAACTCTTTAAGCTAGAACAACACCATTAAACAATATAAAACACTAAAAACAAGACCATTAAACAGAAGTAAATCTTATTTTTATTATATATACTTTATATATACAAGCTTTAAATTAAAGCTATAAACGTTTTATTAGTTATTATGAAGTTTATGGTTTTCTGCTTTAATTCTTTTACGTTGCTCGCCATTTAAACCATGTTTAAAATAATGCTCTGGTTTATAGTAGGTATGCGCACGTTTCATAGCAGGATCGTTTAAATCTTGACTTAAATCGCAGTCGAATCTAGTAAGAATAGAGTGGTTTGTTTTCCATCCATTTACAGATGTAAAATGCGATATTCCCCATGTTATACCTCTACCGTCTTTAGTATCTGTAAAGGCATCTGGAATAAATGGCCCACCAGCATTTGGCATAAGTTCTGTTATTGATGCGATGTCAAAATTAATACCATCTTTGGCATATTGCACTGTATTATGCTCGTTTCCGTCTCTAATTACAAGAGCAGCAATACCTTCTTTAAAAGGAAACAAAGTGGTTTCGTGTCCAGAGTTAATTACTGGATTTTGAGCATATTTTGTAAAGGGTCCTAAAGGATTATCGGCAGTTGCTAAACCTTGCATTCTTACCCAATCGCCTTTTTTACCTGAATCTGATTTATAATATAAATATATTTTGCCTTTGTAAACTAACGGATATGGGTCGTGAATTGAGAACTGATCCCATTGTCCTTCTCCTCCATTAGGAATTACAATTTTGTTGTATGGTGTCCATGGTCCATCTGGAGAATCTGAGTATGATACAGCTACAGGACAATCGTCTCCACGTTTTCCGCTAGCTTCCATAAAGCCTTGGTAGTATAAATAGTATTTACCTTTCCATTTTAAAATATCTGTGGTAGATACAGAACGCCAACCTACATTAGGTTTTTCTGGTCTTGGCACTGCTACGCCTTGCTCTTCCCAGGTAAAACCA
Organism: Postechiella marina; assembly: GCF_039538365.1. NCBI lineage: Bacteria > Pseudomonadati > Bacteroidota > Flavobacteriia > Flavobacteriales > Flavobacteriaceae > Postechiella > Postechiella marina. The sequence continues at coordinate 160,142 of NZ_BAABCA010000008.1, read as the reverse complement.
TCTGTACTTGTAGCATACCAAATGTCGCATAAATCCCAATCGCTTGAAGGAATTTCTTCTGTACTTTTATCTGCTCCTTGTGGTGGTGTTTTTGTATGTCTGTAGGTATACCAAACGTAATATTTACCGTTTTCAAATATTACTTTTGATGGGTCTCTACGCGTTATAGTACCATCATGGTTACTGTAATCTAATCCTTTTAATGGTGTATATTTAAACTGAGAATACAGCTCGTTATACTTTGGCTGTACACCCATGTAAGCATCGTAATTACGCTCTAATGCATGACTAAGTTTAATATTTGGTTTTTCGTGAGGCATTACCATTGGAAAACCTTTGCTTGGTTTCTCTTCGCTTTTTTCTTGTTGGCTTTCTACTTTAGAACCACAGGATACAAAAAAAGCTATAAAGGGAATTAATAAATATTTCATCTTTAATTTAAAAGTTTAGTTATAATGAGTTTCAAATATAAAACAATTCTCATATTTGGACACGTCGTTTTTATTAAATTTATAATATAGTTTTTAATAAAAACATATGTTTAATGCAATAAACACCATTATTGGTTAGCGCGTTAACGATTGATGCGTCATCCTTTTTTATGTACAACTGCTTTTAAATAAAAGACTAAATTTAATATTTTAATGCTAACTTTATTGGCATAATTAGCATAAAAAAGATATAGCAGAAAGCGTGTTAAAACGCCCAAAATGATAATGTTAAAATAAATACGTATATTTGCCGACTGAAACCCGAAAATAGTCGGGTTAGATTCCTCAGAGAGAGGATGTGTTACTAGAAGTTTAAGGTTAAGTATGTCGATTCGCTTCTTTATGTAACACTACATAACATAATCGAATACTTATACAAGAATGAGCACATTCCAAGAATTGGGTCTTAATGATGACCTATTACAAGCAATTACAGATTTAGGTTTTGAAAAACCAAGTGAGGTACAAGAAAAAGCAATACCTATTTTATTAGAAACCGAAACAGACTTAGTGGCTTTAGCCCAAACAGGTACTGGTAAAACAGCTGCTTTTGGTTTCCCTATGTTAGAAAAAATTGATGTAAATAGCAGAACTACACAAGGTTTAATTTTATCGCCTACTAGAGAGCTTTGTTTACAAATTACTAACGAAATGAAACAATACGGTAAGTATTGTAAAGGTTTAAATGTTGTTGCTATTTATGGTGGCTCTAGCATTACAGACCAAGCTAGAGCTGTAAAAAGAGGCGCACAAATTATAGTGGCTACGCCTGGACGTATGAAAGATATGATTAGCAGACGTTTAGTAGACATCTCTAAAATTCAATATTCTGTTTTAGATGAGGCCGATGAGATGTTAAACATGGGCTTTAAAGAAGATATATCTGATATTCTTTCGCATACTCCAGAAGACAAAAACACATGGTTATTTTCTGCAACTATGCCTAGAGAGGTTGCTGCTATAGCAAAAAACTACATGCACAACCCTCAAGAAATTACGGTTGGACATAAAAATGAAGGTAGCAAAAACGTATCGCACGAGTATTATTTAGTTAATGCCAGAGACCGTTACCAAGCGTTAAAACGTTTGGCAGATGCTAACCCAGATATTTTTTCTGTTATTTTTTGTAGAACTAAACGCGACACTCAAAAAGTAGCAGAACTACTTATAGAAGATGGGTATAGCGCTGGTGCTTTACATGGCGATTTAAGCCAAAACCAACGTGATTTAGTAATGACATCGTTTAGAAAAAAACAAATACAAATGCTTGTAGCTACAGATGTTGCTGCTCGTGGTATTGATGTTGACGATATTACACACGTAATAAACTACCAATTACCAGACGAAATTGAAACATACACACACCGTTCTGGACGTACAGGACGTGCTGGTAAAACAGGTGTTTCTATGGTTATAGTATCTAAGAGTGAGGTTAGAAAAATAAAAAGTATAGAACGTATTATTAAAAAGCAGTTTGATAAAAAAGAAATTCCTGACGGAATGGAAATTTGCGAAGTGCAATTAATGTCGCTTGCCAATAAAATTCATAATACAGAGGTAAATCATGAAATTGATAAATACCTTACAAGCATTAACGAAATGTTTGAAGATACTACTAAAGACGAATTAATTAAAAAATTCTTCTCTGTAGAGTTTACACGTTTCTATAACTATTACCAAAAATCTAAAAACTTAAATGTATCGGCCGATTCTAGAGATAGAGATGGTGGACGCGATTTTAGTAAAAACTCTGATTCTGCCCGTTACTTTATTAACGTTGGTAGCAAAGATGGTTTTGATTGGATGAAGCTTAAAGATTTCTTAAAAGAAGTGTTAGAGCTTGGTAGAGATGATGTATTTAAAGTAGAAGTAAAAGATAGTTTCTCTTTCTTTAATACTGAAAAAGAACAACAAGAAAAAGTATTAGCATTCTTTACAGATTATAAGCACGAAGGGCGTTTTGTAAATGTTGAAATATCTGAAAACCGCGGAGGTGGCGGAAGACGTAACGACAGACGCGGAGGTGGCGGAAGAAGACGTGACGATAAACGCGGTGGCGGAAAACGTGATGATAGACGTGGTGGATTTGGAAATAGAAGCGAAAGACGTAGCGGTGGAGATTCATTCTCTAAATCTAGACGTTCTGAGTCTGGATCGGGATCTTCTAGACCTAGACGTTCTAGACGCTAATAAAAACATTGACACCTAGTATTTTAAAAGTTTATATAAAATAGATTCTTGTTGTACAAGAATCTATTTTTTTGTTAATTTTAAGTCAAAAAAAAGTATTAAAGCTTTTATTGGCGTAATGTTTAGTATTTTTATAGACTAATAAAAAGTATTCACTTTAGTATGATGAAAAAAATTATAATCCTTTTTACCTTATTACTTACGTGCTTTGCAACTTATGCACAAGATAACGAAAGTGTATTAGGGGTTATAATAAACTCGTCTGACGATAAGCCACTAGAAAGTGTAAACATTGTTAACCTTAACCAAGTTATAGGAACCTCTACAAACAGTAAAGGTGAGTTTGAAATATCTGCAAAGGTTAACGACACGTTACACCTATCTTATTTAGGGTTTAAATCTATAAAAGTTAGAGTTACTAACGACTGGTTAAAATTTGGAAGTTCTAAAATAGAACTTACAGAATTAGCTTTGGCTCTAGAAGAAATTGTTATAAACGATTTAAGACTTACGGGTTATTTAGAAGTAGATATAAAACAAGTACCTGTTAACAACAATAATGCTAGATATAGTATTTCTGGATTACCAAGTTCTGGTTACGAAGCAGGAAAACCTACTGCCATTAATAAAATATTAGGCTCTATTTTTAACCCTGCAGATTTTTTACACCGTATGTTTGGCAAAAAACCCAACGAGTTAAAGAAACTAAAAAAGATGAAGCAGGATGATGAAATTAGAAATTTATTAGCATCTCGCTTTGATAGAGAAATGCTAACAGCCCTATTAAATGTAGATAGAGTTGATTTAGACGAAATGGTAAGCCAATGTAACTACTCTAAAGGTTTTATACAAACTGCTAACGATTTACAAATACTAGATGCCATTAGCGAATGCTATGAAGAATACAAACTTATAAGTAGAGGCAGAAAAAGTAGAATTTAATTCCTTTTGATTTTTACCACTCCCACAAAAAAATTATTACTATTATAAAAGACTAACTACAAGCTATTTTTCATGGTAACATGGCTGTACTTGGCATTTATTACAATAGTTTTATTGGTGTTTGAAGCAGTTTTTGAAAAAGAATTAGATGCATCGTCTGTAGTTTTTTCTGGGTGACTAAAATGAGTAGCCTTACCATTGTAATGTAAATTATATTCTACTTCTGGTAAACGAATAACTGTATCGCTATTTTCTAAAATGATGCTTAAATGATTAAAATCATCATCTATCTTATCTATATTTAAATTACCAATACTACCATTTACCACTGCACTAGTGCTAAGATTTTTAATATCTATATTTGATGCGTTAGAGTTTAAAACCAATTGTTTAACATCGCTTAATTGCGCCTGATCTACATAATTTAAATTTAGTTCGCCCAAATTCCAGTGCTTAACTGCTACAGGAGAATAGGAAGCATTAATGGAAGTAGAACTCCCACTAATGCTATAAGCTTTAAATTTGGCATGCGATAAATTGGCTTCTAGATTACTAATATTCGAAGCTAATTTTAATTCGCCATATTTTACATTAACCTTAAGGTTGGCATCTTTAGGTATTTTAATTATAATGGTTTTCTTTATTTTAGAATCTAATTCATCTCCAATAAACTCACCTATTTTAACACGTCGTTTTTCTAGTAATTTTTTTCTGTTTTTTATTTGCTCTGCTCGTGCTTCAGCTTGTTCTTGTATAGCGTTCATGCGTTCTGCATGTGCTTCTCTTCGCTCTGCATGTTGCTCCATTTGATGCTCAAAACGTTCGCCCCAAGCTTCCATTTTATCTTCAAATGCTTTACTATTAAAATTCTCTTCTATGCTTTTTCCCCAAGCTTCCATTTTTTTTCCAAAACTTTCTCCCCAAGTTTCCATCTTCTTTTCAAAATCTTTTCCAAACCTAGATTCAAACTGCTTTGTATACTTTTCCATATACTTTTCTCCATCTTTTCTATAAGCTTCATAATCAAAATCTATGGCACCCATTCCCTCTGGTAAAGCTGGTAATTCTGGTGCTTCTGGTAACATTGGTGCTTGTGCTTTGGGAGGTTTTGGTAAATTTGGTATTTCGTTATTAAAATCTAAATTTTCCATTATTACATCTGGTAAATCTGCTAACTCATATTTTAACTCATCTAAAACAATGGTTATTAAATCGCCATCATCGCTATTATTCGACCAAACTTTTCTCGAGCTTCCGTTAGCATTTATGGCTACTTCATTTAAAGAACCATCTACATCTACTTGCCACGATTTTATAGCTTCTTGAAGCGCTTCATTACTTACCCCTTCGCCTTCTATATAAGCCTCTATTTGTACCGAGTTTTTATTCCATGTATCGAGTACCACATTGCAATAACTTGTATTTAAATCTATAGTAATATCTTTATTAACCTTAATACTTTGCTCTAACTTAGTAAGCTTTTGTTGAGCCACTACACATGTTGTTATTAATAGGCACAGCATGCATAATTTAATTTTAAATATAATTGACGTGTTCATTTTTTGATTTTTTAAATTGATTTTGATGAATTTTTGCCTCCTTTACCTAATGTAGCTGCTTGCTCTCGTAAACGGTATAATAAGTTGAGACGCATTTTTAAATTATCAATAAGGGCATTTACCATTAATTCGTTTGGACCAGACGCTGTTAATTCTTCAGATAGGCGCTTATATTCTGTATTAAGCCCATTTAGCTGTTCTAAATAACCATCAAATAAATCTTTAGTTTCGGCAGTAGGTTTCATTTTAGCCAATTCTAAATTAATATTTGCAAGGTAATAGTCTTCAACCTTTTTTAAACCTGGAGATACATCTCCTAATGTTTTTGTTTCTATAGCTGTTACATCTGCTACTTTAACAGGTATACTATTATTTACATTTAGGTTAAAGTATTTATAAGCTCCAAAACTCAACCCAATTAACAGCAATAAACTAGCTGCAATTTGCAACCAACTAAATGTCTTTTTTTGTTGCTTTGGTAAAGCAGTATTTAACTTTTCTAAAAAACGATCTTGATGATTTACTGGCATTGTATCTTCCAACATATTATCGTTTTTAAATAAGTCTCTAATATCCTGTGCCATTTTGTTTTTGTATTAACAGTTCTTGTAATTTACTTTTCCCTCTCGATAATTGTGTTCGAGATGCTATTACAGAAATATTTAAAATCTCTGATATCTCTTGATGATCGTAACCTTCTATTAAATAAAGCATCACAACATATTGGTATTTATCGGGTAATTTATTAATCGCCTTTTTTACATCGTTTAATGTTATAGCGTCGTCTACTAACCATTTGTTATTATAATCGGTATCAATAACCTTGAGGTGTACCTCTTCTAGCTCAATAAGTTCTTGTTTTTTCGATTTGATTAAATCAATACTTTTATTAATAACAATACGTTTTAACCATGCACCAAAAGTTACTTCTGCGTTATATTGATGTAGCTTAGTAAAGGCCTTTAAAAAAGCTTCTTGCACCACATCTTCTGCATCAGCAGTATCTTTCAAAAATCGTTTAGCAACAATATACATCCCGTTGCAGTACTGGTTGTATAACTGCAATTGCGCTTTTCGATTGTTTTGTTTACATTTTTCGATAATGTCAACTTGAAACATACTTATTTTACTTTTGGTAATAGTTAGTTCTTTTTAAAAGACGATTAAAAAAACAAAGTGTTGCAAAAAGTTTATTTTTTTTTAAACCTATTATAACAAAGCTAAATAAATATACGTTTCAATCTTATAAACTAATACGAATTAAAGTATCTTTACAGCCTTAAAAAAACCTCTCTTATGAATACCTTTTTAAAGCGAACTATAACTGTTTTATTGGTTGTTGCCATTGCTATGTTTGCTTATTCTTATTTTGGAAATAACATATTTTCTAAAAGACTAAGCCCTAAAGACACAGTGGAGTTTAAATTAAATAAGCTAAAGCTTGAAGTATTTTACAACAGACCTTCTAAAAAAGGACGCGAGGTTTTTGGAGCATTAGTACCTTTTAATAAAGTTTGGAGAACAGGTGCAAACGAAGCTACAACTTTTGAAACTAATAAAGACTTAAAAATAGGAAACGACTCTTTAAAAGCTGGTAAATATACCCTTTGGACCATACCTAACGATACCAGCTGGAATGTTATTTTTAATAAAAAACAATATACTTGGGGTGTAGATTTAGAAATGAACCCTATGCGCGATCCAAAGTTTGATGCTGCTAATTTGGTAGTGCCTGTAGAGCATATTAATAATACGGTAGAACAATTTACAATTGCCTTTGATAACTCTACCGATAATTTAAGCTTAACTATGGCTTGGGATAATGTAAAAGTTACAGTGCCTTTAAAATAAATATTTATTCTTATTTTTAAGTAGCTATAAAATAATTTGTAAATTAGAATAAACATTCACGTATTTCTTTTAAAATCGTGACAGGCTATGCCGAAAACAAACAAAACTGCTTTAAATGAAAAAGAAGGTGTTTCTATCTCAGAAATTACCAACGCGTCGTCTATAAAAACAATTAAAAATAGACGTAAAAAACAAATAAATCCAGAAGACTTAGTATCTAACATATTAAAAAAAAATATAACAGCATTAAGCAGAGCTATTACTTTAGTAGAAAGTACAAGTCTGAAACATCAAGAAACAGCAAATAACATTATTAAGCAATGTTTACCACACGCCAATAAATCTATTAGAATAGGCATAACAGGTGTACCGGGAGTTGGTAAAAGCACATTTATAGAAACCTTTGGTAAACATTTAACAGCTATAGGTAAACGTATTGCTGTACTAGCCATAGACCCAAGTAGCTCTATTACTAAAGGGAGTATTTTAGGAGATAAAACTAGAATGGAAGATTTGGTAAAGGATGAAAATGCTTTTATTCGTCCATCGGCATCAGGAAGTTCTTTAGGTGGCGTTGCCAGAAAAACTCGCGAAACTATTATTTTATGTGAAGCTGCTGGTTTTGATGTCATTCTTATAGAAACTGTTGGCGTGGGTCAAAGTGAAACAACCGTACACAGCATGGTAGATTTCTTTTTACTTTTAAAACTTGCAGGTGCTGGCGACGAATTACAAGGCATTAAACGTGGCATTATAGAAATGGCAGACACTATTGTAATTAACAAAGCAGACGGAGATAACCTAAGCAAAGCTAAATTAGCTAAAGTTGAATTTAATAGAGCGTTGCACCTCTACCCTACTAAATCTTCGAACTGGCAACCAAGAGTAGCAACATGTAGCGCTTTACAAAATGAAGGTATAGATAATATTTGGAAAATTATTTTAGAGTACATAGATATTACTACTAAAAATGGTTTTTTTAAGACAAAAAGAAATGATCAAAACAAGTTTTGGCTTATTCAAACTATAGAAAATCAATTGAAATCTGATTTTTTTAATGCATTAGAAATAAAAGAAGCTTTAAAAAATCAAATTCAGCTTATAGAAAATAACCAAACAACACCGTTTGCTGCAGCCGAATTTTTATTGAATTTAAAATAAGCGCGTTAAAGCTTCTTATTTTAATCAAGCCAACAAAACACAAACACCTATTAATCAATCACTTTAAAAGTATTAAGATTTGTTTTGTCAATTTTAATACGCCTAAATTTTATTCGCTATAAAGAAAATTAATATGGGGAAAAACACCCTTTTTGGGTGGTGAATACCTTTAGAACACAAAACTAAACAGTTGATTTACAACATATAGTAGCTTTAATAAAATTCAACTACTTCTACTTTATGTAATTCATGTTAATATATCCTTTAACTTTGTAAGATAATCAACACTAACCCATTATGAAAACTAAAAAAATTTACAACATTACAATACTAACCATATTTGTAATGGTAATTGCTTTAGCATGCACCAAAAAAGAAAAAACAGCTTCTGTTAAAGAAGACAAAAAAGACAAAGACTATACTGCACCCAAAAATATTATAGATGTAGAGAAAAGTATAAATTTATATAATGCTTATAGCAAAAGCAGATCTGAATATGTAGCCCCTTATCTGCAAAAAATATATGAAAACCCAAATTTTCAAGACACTAAGTTTGTTTGGTATTCTTTAGAAGAAATGAAAGAATATATAGCCTATATAGAAAAAGTACAAAGAGAAAATCCCGCATACGACATTACAGGTATACGCTTTTATTACGGAGCATATTCTCAAAAAAGTCAATCAAAACGTTTTCCTAATCAGCAAACGTTGTTTATGGCTCCTACCATGAAGACATCTAAATCTGGTTCTAAATATCCAAACATGGACAACATTCCTTTTTACATTGAATACACCGATGAGAGCAACCCTATAAAAGGAAAATTAGTAGCAATTCCAAGCCTAATGCTAGAACAAAATCAAAAACGAACACAACCATATTTTAAAACAAACACACAAAAAGGCAGCTTTAACCTTTTTACTAGTAGTACTTTAACCACTGCTGCAGCAAGGAGAACAAGTGTAATAAAAAATGAAGGAGAAATGTCTCCACCACCATTCGAATAATGATAGATATTGAATTTATATATTTAAATTTAAGAAGCTCCATAAAGTACATAGAACTTATTACAGCAATTATTGGTACCGTTTATTTATATAAATATAAACACACCTGCCTAAAATACTTTCTTGTATTAATTTGGTATGTAGTTTTAAACGAGTTTATAGCCTATTTTTTAAAACAAAATGGCATTATAAACAACGTTATAATATATAATATTTATCATTTAATCAATTTTTCATTTTTGTTTATACTTTATAAAACCTATGTAAAAAATTCAATTCATAAAAAACTAATAAAATACTTCTGGTTTATATTTATTATTTCATTTTTTGGTAATATGTATTATCAAAACTATTTAAAACAATCCATTACCATCCCCTTTATAGTTGCAGCAGTATTACTAATACTTAGTATAGTCTTTTATTTTTCAGAAATATTAAACTCCAATAAAGTGCTTAATATCAATAAGAATTTATTATTTTGGATTAGCATAGGTTTACTATTATATCATTTTGGCAAAATTCCAACTAGAATTATGCGTAATTACTATCACGAAATCCCTAATTTTGAAAGTATCTCTATAACAGAGAGTTGTTTAAGTATAACCATGAATATTTGTTTTATAATAGGCTTTATATGGAGCGAGAAGGACAAGCAATATTAGTCGCAGTTGGTACATTAGTTTTTCTATGTATTATTGTTATTGCTTTATTTGTTATTTTTCAGAGACGTAAAAACTTACTGCTTTTAAACCAAAAAGAATCTGAAGAACGTTTTGAACAAGAAATTTCTAAAATGCAAATAGAAGTAAGGGAAGAAACCTTTAGAAACATAAGTTGGGAATTACACGATAATATTGGTCAACTTATAACCTTAGCCAAAATACAATTGCAAAGCTCTAGCGATATTAATGACGCTAAAATATCATTAGATAAAGGATTAAAAGAAATAAGAACTCTATCTAAATCCATTAATCCCGAAGCTTTAAAAAACACGACTTTAGTAGAGGCTTTAAAACTAGAAATAGATCGCTTTAATAGATTAAAATATATTGAGGCAAATTTAGAAATAAATGGAGAAAAAAAAACGATGGATTCTAAAATAGAACTTACAGTTTTTAGAATACTTCAAGAGTTTTTTTCTAACACTATAAAACATGCAAATGCAAGCAAATTAAGGGTTATAATTAACTATAACAATAAAGGGTTAAGCATTTGCGCAGCAGATAACGGTAAAGGCTTTGGTATAGAAAACAAAGCAAAATACAATGGTATAGGCTTAACAAACATAAAAAAAAGAGCTCAACTAATTAATGCAGATATTAAAATAGAATCTGAATTAAACATAGGAACAAAACTATACATATCGTACAATTATAAATAATGTAAAATGGAAACACACTCTGTAGTTATAGTTGAAGACCACCTATTGCTATCGCAGGCTATAAGCAGTCTGGTAAACTCTTTTAACCATTTTAATGTTAGCTATTTATGTAGCAATGGCCAAGAATTAATTAACAAACTAAAAGCTAATGCAAAAAAACCAGATATTGTATTAATGGACATAAATATGCCTATTATGAATGGTATAGAAACCACTTTGTTTTTAAAAAACAACTACCCAAACATAAAAGTTATAGCTCTATCTGTAGAAGAAAGCGAAGACATTATTATTAAAATGCTAAAAGCAGGAGCCAAAGGTTATTTACTAAAAGATGTAGAAAAAGACATATTAGAAACTGCCTTGTTCGATGTAATAAATAAAGGCTTTTACCATACCCAAAACGTAACAAACATACTTATAAACTCGCTAAATCCAGAATATAAAAACAACCAGAATAACCTAAAAGAAAGAGAAATAGAGTTTATAAAACATGTATGCACAGAACTAACCTATAAAGAAATTGCAGAAAAAATGTTTTTAAGTCCTAAAACTATAGATGGCTATAGAGACAGTTTATTTTATAAATTACAAGTTAAAAATAGAATTGGTTTAGTTATTTATGCCATAAAAAATAAAATTTATAACATTTAATTTTAGCAAAATAATACATTAATCTTTTATGTATTTTTTTAAAAGATACTTAGCTAGCTTATAAAACGCAAAACCAGAAAGTGCGCCAAAGGTCATACCACAAACAATATCTAGAGGGTAATGCTTACCAACATAAATTCTGCTGTAAGCTACAACCGAGCTCCAAAAAACTAATAAAAACACTAAGTTTTTATAATATGGCCTAAGCATTAAACCAGCAAAAACTCCAGCTGCCATAGAGTTTGATGCATGCCCAGAAAAGAAACCATACTTACCACAATACGAGGTTACCATACGCATATGCTCCATAACACCTGGTTCTCCGCATGGTCTCATGCGCTCAAAACCACGCTTAAAAACATTTGTTATTTGGTCTGTAAAAGTTATCATGCAGGCTACAACCAATACAAAAATCAACATAGATTTTGCGCCATATTTTTTATAAAGTAAGAACAAAAGCAACACATATAATGGTATAAAAGTAAATTTACTGGTAATAACTAACCATAGGGTATCCCATGTTTCAGACCCTAGATTATTTAAAAACAAAAATAATTCGATATCGTATTGTACTAACTCTTCTATCATATTAAATATTTTGGGCGTTTCCCTTTGGGTCGGGCTTTACATTACAAGTCCTCGCTCGTACCTCTCTGTGGGCTTTTCATTGCAATCCCTAACGCAAATTATTCGTCGTATTTAGCTATTTCACTATCATAAAAATCGGTAGCCTCCTTAATAGCATTTTCTGTTTCGGTTTCCAATTCAGCTTTATCATCTGCACTAAAATCTTCAAACCACTCAACCTCATCATTTTCCAAATTAATAATAAACCTTGGAAAATCTGTATGTATCACATATATAGCATTAGGGTATTCTGTATTATCTCCTAATATAAATTTTGGTAAACTCATTTAATATCTTTTTTATTGTCCACTATTTCTCGCTAGACAAAATTAATCTTTTAGTTAAATAATTAAATCTAATATATAATAAAACTGAAGCAGTAGTAAGTCCCGCTAGTAAACCTAACCAAATACCAAAACTACCATACGCCTCTTCTTTACCTAAAAACCAACTTACTGGAAAACCAACAATCCAATAAGACACAAACACTAAAACCATAGGTATTTTAACATCTTGCAAACCACGTAAAGCTCCTAAAACCAGTACTTGTATACTATCACTTATTTGAAATATAGCTGCCACAAGTAGTAATTTAGACGCAATAGCCATCACTTCCTTATTATCTATTGCATTTTCTATATCATCAGAGTCTAAGTAGAGTTTTGGCAACTCTTTATTAAAAAGAAAAAACAAAATAGCAAAACCAATAGCAAGAATAACACCAAATAAAAATATTGAAAAAGCAATTCTGCGCAATTCAAAATACTGCTTTAAGCCTTTTTGGTTTCCTACCCTAACCATAGCAGCAACACTTAAGCCCATGGCAACCATAAACGCCATAGAACTCAAGTTAAGCGCTATTTGGTTAGCTGCCTGTGCATTTTTACCTAGTAAACCACTTAACCAAATAGCAGCAGTAAAAATAGCAACCTCAAAAAACATTTGCATAGCACTAGGAAAACCAAGGCTTAGCAACTTTTTAAGCATCAATTTATCTAAAACAAAAAACTTAATATTTGTAACAAATGCTTTAGATTTTTCTTTACCCTTTAAAACAAACCATAAATGAGCAACCATAACCAGTCTAGAAACAAGTGTACCATAAGCAGCACCTACAATACCAAGTTCAGGAAAACCAAATTTCCCGAAAATAAGAACATAATTAAGCCCAACGTTTATAACATTAGCCAATATAGTAGCATACATAGGCGCCTTAGTCATAGACATACCATCGCTAAACTGCTTAATACCTTGAAAAACAACTAAAGGAATTAACGAAAAAGCAACCAAATCTAAATACGGTATAGCCAACTCTACAACCTCTATAGGTTGCTCCATTAAATACATTAATGGTTTAGCTAATAGTATTAATGAAAATAGTAAAATCCCTAAAACAGTACATAGAAACAAGCCATGCTTAAAAACAGATTTGCCTTTTGCAAAATCTTCGGCTGTATCTGCCTCTGCAATTAGTGGCGTAATAGCTGTAGAAAAACCAATACCTAAAGACATGGCTATAAACATAAAACTATTGCCCAAAGACACCGCAGCTAGTTGTGCTGTGCCCAATTGACCTACCATTATATTATCTACAAAACTAACAAATGTATGTCCCAGCATCCCTAACATAACAGGAGAAGCCAATTGCCAATTGTATTTAAATTCTTTTGTATAATCCTTTAATTGCATCGTGCAAAAATAGTTTATAACTATAACATTTTACTGCTATTCAATTTTTCTTTTTTAATCATTTTAAAAAGAAAAATAATTAACATACCTATCGGTTCAATATTAAATTAAATCTGAATCGTAAACCACAACTTTACGCCATAATTTACTAGACTCTTCAATAAATTTTAAATGAGCAGGCTCGTCTTGATATTTATCTTGATCTTCTTTAGACAAGAAACTAACAGACAAACAATAAGTATAAGTTGCATCTATAACCGCTCTGTTGGTTTTAGCAGGAACGCCTATATGTTTATTTTGAACATATTTAGAGCTTTCTATAAAACGTTTTAACGATGCTTCAAAAGCACTTCTATAGGTTTGGTTTTCTGGCTCTTTTAACCAAAAAAGTACGGTATGCCTAAAATTTTCTTTATTCATTTTTATATATCATATTATAAGTTAGACATATCCATTTTAGCCTTTTCAAATTCAACCACAACATCTTCTATAATTTGAGCTACTGGTTTTATATCGTGAATTAAACCAGATACTTGACCTATTTCTAATTCACCATGCTCTAAATCGCCTTCAAACATACCTTTTTTTGCACGAGCTCTACCTAATAAAATCTTTAATTCGTCTATCGTTGGCGATGTTTTATAAAGCTCTTGTATGTCGTTGTAAAATTTATTTTTAACCAGTCTTACTGGCGCCAATTCTTTTAAAGTTAATTGCGTATCTCCTTCTTTTGCTTTAACAACAACTTCTTTAAAAGCGGTATGAGCAGAACTTTCTGTACTAGCGACAAACCTAGATCCCATTTGTACACCATCGGCACCTAAAATCATGGTTGCTAACATAGCTTTACCAGTAGCTATACCTCCTGCTGCTATTAACGGAATTTTAATATGCTCTTTAACTATGGGTATAAGTGTTAAAGTTGTTGTTTCGTCTCTTCCGTTATGTCCGCCAGCTTCAAAGCCTTCTGCAACAACAGCATCTACACCTGCTTCTTGGGCTTTTAAAGCAAATTTTAAACTACTAACAACATGTACAACCGTAACACCACGTTCTTTTAACCAAGTAGTCCAAGTTTTGGGGTTTCCAGCAGAAGTAAAAACAATACTTACCTCTTCTTCTATTATAATATCCATTACCTCTTGAATATTAGGATATAGCATAGGTACATTAACACCAAACGGTTTGTTTGTTGCTTTTTTACATTTTTGAATATGCTCGCGTAACACCTTTGGATACATAGAACCAGCACCTATTAACCCTAAAGCACCTGCATTACTTGCTGCAGAGGCTAAACGCCAACCACTATTCCAAATCATTCCGCCTTGAATAATAGGGTATTTAATTTTAAATAACTCAGTAATTCTATTTCCCATTAATCTTTTATAAACTTTAAAGTGATTGATTTTTTTGAAGATTCTATTTTCACAATATACAACCCCAAAGAGAGATTTAAAACATCTATTTTATTCAATTCTTGATTTACAGTATGGTTAAGAACCAGTTTGCCTAAAACATCATAAAAACGAATATTAGCTTCTGCTTTTAAATTGGGCAAATCAATAAAAACAAACTCTTGCGAGGGGTTAGGATATAATTTAACATTATCTATAACATCTGTTGCGTCTGTGCTAGACAATGCAGAACTTAGCGCTTTATCTAAATCTGGAATACCATACCCTAATTGATAATTTGGTGTGGTATATAACGAAGCAGAAGCCTTAACTAACTCCATAATTTCTGCATTGGTGCTATTTGGAAGCGCTTGCATTAAACAGGCAATACCTCCAGCCAGAATAGGAGAACTAAAAGATGTACCATTTGCTGTAGTAATTACATCGTTTTCTGTTATAACATAACTTGCTTGGCCTTGCGCTACCACATCTGGTTTTTGCGAAGGTTGAATTGCACTTCCTACAGAACTAAAAGTAGCGTAATCGCCTGAAGCTTTTACAGCTCCAATAGATAAAACGTATTGAGAATCGGCAGGTGCACCTACTCCATCGTTTCCAGAATTACCTGCAGA
The DNA here is from genome assembly GCF_039538365.1 of Postechiella marina. Lineage (NCBI taxonomy): Bacteria > Pseudomonadati > Bacteroidota > Flavobacteriia > Flavobacteriales > Flavobacteriaceae > Postechiella > Postechiella marina. The sequence continues at coordinate 144,569 of NZ_BAABCA010000008.1, read as the reverse complement.
TACAACCAACATTATACCTTTTTCAAAAGCTATATTTGCTCCTTTTGTTATATAAGCAGTCTTTCCATCTAATTCTGAATCGGAATACGTATAACTAGAATATGTTGGTCCATAATCTTTATAGCCTAAAGATGTGTTAATAATATCTACTCCTAAACTATCGGCACGCTCTGCTGCTTCAACCCAATAACTTTCTTCTACAGGGTTTTCTGAGGTTGCATCTTCCGTAATAAACAAATAATAAGATGCGTTTGGAGCAGTACCAACAAACTGATTTTCTATGTATGCTGCCATATCGCTTAACACCAAAGTACCATGATTACTTGTTGTGTTTGTGTAAACGTCGTTATCTCTATTTACAAAATCGTAATCGTTTAAAAGGCGCCCTTCATTTCGTAACTTGGCAAAAGCAGACATGGTATTTACTTTAGGAAAACCTGCGTCTAAAACTGCAACTGTAACGCCTGTACCGGTATAATTTAAAGCATGCAGTTTGTCTCCATTAAACATTTCTATTTGATTTAAAGCATTACCGTAATTATAAGTAGTAGATACCGATTCTAATTTTGAAATTGCCTTGTCTTTAAAAGGCTTACTTGTATTAATACTTTTGTCTGCAAACTCTATTTGATTAACAAAAGCTAAATTAATAAGTGCTTTTATATTAGTCTCGCTACCACGAACATGTACAGCATTAAACCATTTAGATTTAGCATAAACTGTTATACCTGTTTGCATTTTTAACTGTGCAATATAGCTTTCGTTTACAGGCACATCTCTAGCATCTATAGTAATATTATGACGCGACTTTCTATCTATTGCTTTTTGAGTAAGTATAGTTGTAGGGTTAGCTATAGATGCGGAAACATTAGGTTTATCTATAAAATAAACCCAAGCATCTTGTTGGGCGTAAGTATAAAAATGAAAACAAAGAACTGTTAAAAACAAAAAGTACTTTTTCATAATCTAGTCTACTAGCTAATTTCGACTAAAGTTACGAAATAACTCCAGAACCAACTAATTCGTCTTCTAGATACCAAGCTGCAAATTGTCCTTCTGCAATAGCAGATTGCGGATTTTCGAACTCAATATATAAACCAGATTCTACCTTGTATAATGTTGCTTTTTCTAGAGTTTGGCGGTATCGTATTCTTGCCATTACTTGCATACTATTACCATTTTCTAGCTTTAAATCTGGCCTTACCCAATGCAACTCTTCATTATCTATAAACAATGCAGTTTTATATATTCCTGGATGTGCTTTACCTTGCCCTGTATAAATAATATTATCGTCTACATTTGTATCGATAACAAAAAGAGGCTCTACTGTGCCTCCAACACCTAGGCCTTTACGTTGTCCTTTTGTAAAATAATGAGCGCCTTGATGTTTACCTACTACTTTTCCATCTTCTTCTGTAAAATTCATTTTTCGAGATAAATATACCAGCTCTTCTTCTTTAGAATTAAACTGTATATCTTCCTTATTGAATTTAGAATTATTTTTAGACACCTCCACAATAACACCTTCTTTAGGTTTTAATTGTTGCTGTAAAAAATCGGGCAATTTTACTTTACCAATAAAACACAAGCCTTGAGAATCTTTTTTATCTGCAGTAACTAAATCTAATTTTGCAGCAATTTCTCTTACTTCTGGCTTTGTTAATTCGCCTATTGGAAATAAAGATTTTGCTAACTGGTCTTGAGATAACTGACATAAAAAGTAAGACTGATCTTTATTTCCATCTACTCCTGCTAATAATTGATAAACCTCTTCTCCATTTTTATTAACCGTTCCTTTTCTGCAATAATGACCTGTAGCAACGTAATCTGCACCAAGCTCTAATGCTATCTTCATAAATACATCAAACTTAATTTCTCTATTACAAAGCACATCAGGGTTTGGAGTTCTTCCTTTTTCATATTCGTTAAACATGTAATCTACAATACGCTCTTTATATTGCTCGCTTAAATCTACCGTTTGAAACGGAATACCTAATTTATCTGCAACAAGCATAGCATCGTTACTATCGTCCAACCAAGGACATTCATCTGAAATGGTTACAGAATCGTCATGCCAATTCTTCATAAACAAACCAATAACCTCATACCCCTGCTCCTTTAAAATATAGGCAGCAACACTTGAATCTACACCTCCAGAAAGTCCTATTATTACGCGTTTCATACTTTTAAAATTAGCATACAAAGATACATATATTTAAAGATATAATTAACCAAGCATCTATCTTAGTAAAATGTTAAAAATATTTTTGTTTAAATTTTTATCAAAAACATCAAACAAAATTTATTATATTTGTTTAATATAAATACATATTCATTAAACAAAACTTAAAATCATGAAAACATTAACAGCTTTAAAAAGTCTTTGTCTATTATCGTTTGTCTCTATATTTCTGCACTCATGTAGCAATGACGATGATAATAATGACCAAATTACTATTGATCCTTCTAAATTTACCATAGTTGAAAACGCTATTGCCACTCCCAGCCTTTCTTTGTTAGTAGAAGCCTTACAAGCTGCAGACGGTAACTTAGTTAATGTATTAAGTGGCACAGGTCCATTTACCGTATTAGCACCTACTAATGATGCTTTTCAAGATTTACTAGATAGTAATTCTAACTGGAATACTATTAATGATATAGATACTGCTGTTTTACAACAAGTGTTATTAAACCATGTTATTTCTGGTGATGTTAAATCTACAGACTTAACATCTCTAGGAAGTGGATACACAAAAACAAATGCAGATGGCGCAGATGGTAATAAACTTAGTTTATACTTTAGCACGAGTAATGGTGTTATGTTTAACGGAATCTCTACGGTAGTATCGGGCGGAGCAGATTTAATTAGCTCGAACGGTACAGTACATGTTGTAGACAAAGTAATTACACTACCAACAGTGGTAGATCATGCTATTGCAAACCCAGAATTTGGTAGTCTTGTTTCTGCTCTTGGTGCTGCCGATGGCGATTTAGTAAGTGTATTAAGTGGAAACGGACCGTTTACAGTATTGGCTCCAGACAACAATGCCTTTACCTCCTTTTTAAATGGAGCTGCTTTAGCAGATGTAGATACTAGTATGCTGTCTCAAATATTACTAAACCATGTAATGTCTGGTACTACTTTATCTACAGACTTGATTAATTTGGGCACAGGGTACTCTAACACTAGTGCTACTGGAGCAGGAGGCAATGCTATGAGTATATATATTAATGCTACCGATGGTGTAATGTTTAATGGCATATCTACTGTACAAGTAGCAGACATTGTTGCTACAAATGGTGTTATTCATGCTATTAATAATGTTATAGACTTACCAAATGTTGTAGACTTTGCCTTAGCAGACCCCGAATTTTCGACACTAGTAACTGCGCTTACAAGAGATGATTTAACAACTAATTTTGTACAAGTTTTATCGACTGAAGACGGTACATCTCCTGCGCCTTTTACTGTTTTTGCACCTACAAACATGGCTTTTGCTAATTTATTAAACGAGTTAAACACCACGTTAGCTGATATAGACGAGCCTACATTAAAAGCAACTTTAAACCATCATGTAGTTGGCGGATTAAATGTGGTTTCTACAGATTTAACAGATAATTTTACAGTACCAACCCTAGGAGGCAACATTACTGCAAATGTTACTGGAGGAGCAACGTTAACAGATACGAATAACAGAGTAAGTAACATTATTGCTGTTGATGTACAAGCTTCAAACGGTGTTATTCATGCTATAGATAAAGTTGTATTGCCTAGTTTACAATAATGTTTTTGTTTATTTGATTGTTATTTTTTGCAAATTAGCATATAGCGAGAAAGCTCCTTAAAATTAAGGAGCTTTCTTTTTGTATTTACTTTTATAACTAAAGTCTTTTTTATCTATAAGTTTTCCTTCTTTAAAATAAGACCATACACCATCTTTTTTTCCATTCTTATAACGTCCTTGTGTTATTAAATCTCCTTTAGGGTTAAAGTATTTTGAAACACCGTGTAATTGCCCAAGGCTATAAATTAAACGTTTAAGTACTACCCCGTTTTCGGCATAAGATATAGACTCACCATCTAACTTTCCTTTTACATAATGAGATTGCTCTGATATTTGTCCGTTTTTATAATAAATAAAACGATCTCCTATTAAGTTTCCAGACATATCATAATGTTCTAATATTAATAAGTCGTTAGCATTTTTTTGATAATATTTCCATTCGCCAATGTAAATTTTACCACGCATTTGACCTTCGCTTATTGTTTTTCCTCTAGAAGTAAAAAATTTAACATAAGCTATATTATCTGTTTCGTTAAATTGCTTGCTAGCAGATAAAACAGGTTTATTATCTATCTTTTTATAAAATTTAAAAAGCCCAACTTATTTACCATGATTAAAAGTCCCTTCGTACCTTAAAACTTTAGTATTTTCAAAATTCTTTTTCCATACTCCGTGGCGTTTACCTTGAGCATCAAATTGATTAATATTTTGTGCAGAAACAGAACATATCGACACTAAAAACAAAACTATAAACTGATTTAAAAACTTCATCTTTTAACTTTTAATAATACTCTTTTTCTCTTAAAAACAGATAAGGAACGATAAAAATAACTCTAAATTGTATATAACAAAAAAGCTGCCAAAATTATTTTGACAGCTTTTTTAATATCTTTATTTAAACAGAAAACTACTTTTTCTTATTTTGCTGTGCTTGCTTTTGTTGCTCTGCTTGCTCCATCATTTCTTTCATCTTCTTTTGGAACTTGCTTTCTTTTTTAGGTTTCTTTTTATTCTCTTGCATTTGTGCATGAATTTTATCTTCATCAAGAATAAAATTCTTAATTACCAATATAATTCCAATACTAATTAAGTTAGATATAAAGTAATATAAACTTAATCCTGATGCATAATTATTAAAGAAAAACAGCATCATTAAAGGAGAGAAATACATCATATATTTCATCATTTTTGCCATATCTGGCATACCTTCTTGTTGTGGTTGTGCTTGCACATTTTGCCCGGTTGTTAATCGCATATAAAAGAATATAGCTACAGATGCTAATATTGGAAATAAACTTACATGATCGCCATAAAAAGGTATATGGAACGGAAGCTCTGCAATAACATCATAAGACGATAAATCTTTTACCCAAAGAAAACTTTTTTGACGTAAATCGAAGGCCGAAGGAAAAAATTGAAACAACGCATAAAATACAGGTAGCTGTATTAAAGCTGGCAAACAACCTGCCATAGGGCTTGCTCCTGCTTTTGTTTGCAACGCCATAGTTTCTTGCTGCGCTTTCATTTTGTTATCTTTATACTTCTCTCGAATGGCATCCAATTCTGGCTTTAAAATTTTCATTTTAGCTTGAGACAAGAATTGTTTGTATTGTACAAACGACATTATTAGTTTTATTAAAACTGTCATTACAATAATAGCAATTCCGTAAGGTAAAAACCCGCCTAAAAGGGCAAATAAAGGAATAAACAAATAACGGTTAATCCAACCAAAAATACCCCAACCTAGTGGTACTATTTCGTCAAGATTTCTACCATAGGCATCTAAAATTTTATAGTCGCTTGGCCCATAATACCAATCCATAGATTTGTTTAATTCACCACCAGCAAGCTCTAAAGGTAATTTGGCTTGAAATGTTTTTGTGTAAACTGTATCTATTTCTTCGTTTTGAACTAAGTTTCTAGAAAATAATTCAGCTGTTTTAAATGGAGCATCTGCCAATAAAACCGATGTGAAAAAGTGCTGTTTAAAAGCAACATAGGTTACCTCTTCTGCAGTATCATCTGTTAATTCTTGTTGTCCTAAATAATCATCTTTACCATCTTCGTATTCGTAAACAACCTCTGTATATCTATTTTCGTAGCTTATACTTTTAGCATGGCGATAGGTTTTTAGTTTCCAATCTAAATTAATAGCTTGAGAACTATTAATAACATCGCTTAAACCTTGAGAACGAATACTAAAATCAATCATATAATCGTTAGGTTTCAACTCGTAACGGTATTCTAAAAATTTAGATTCAGACACTTTAAGTTTCATAGAAACTACTGTGTTTTTGCCATTTTTAGATATGCTAGGTTGAAAGTATAAATCTTGTGTATTTAAAATACGACTATCTGTTGTTCCAAAATTAATATTAAAAGCTGCATTGTTATCTTTTACAATGTAGATAGGCTTATCATTAAAATCTACAAACTTTTTAAGTTTAACCTCAGATAAATATCCCCCTTTACTATTAAATTTTAATGAGAACAAGTCTGTTTCTACTGCTGTTTCCTTATCAGAAGCTACAGTTGCAGAATAAGCAAAAGCACCTAATTTATTTTTAAGTTGAATTAATTGAAGAGAATCTGCTGTACCAACTGTATAATCTTGTGCGGTTGTTTCTATTGTTTGGCTATCTAGCTTTGCTTTTTTCTCTGCCTCTACCTGCTCTTGTTTAGCTTTTTCTTGTTCTGCTAATTCTTCTGGCGTAGGTTGGTTTTGCCATAGCATATAGGCCAATATTCCAAAAATAAGAACAAATCCTATAATCGAATTAATATCTAACTTCTTTTCTTCCATGTAATTCAAATTTTAGACCTGACAAGTTTTATACACCTATCAGGCCTTTACTATAATTATTTAGCTTTAGTCAAAAAGCTATCCAAATTTAATTTTATGCCACACTGACACTTTATTTTTTTCTATGATAACTTAATACCGCTTTTACAAAGGCTACAAATAATGGGTGCGGATTAGAAACCGTACTCTTATATTCTGGGTGATATTGCACGCCAACAAACCATGGATGCTCAGGAATTTCCACTATTTCTACCAAACCTGTATCTGGGTTTAAACCAGAAGCTATCATACCTGCTGCTTCCATTTGTGGTTTAAAATTGCTATTAAACTCGTAACGGTGTCTATGGCGCTCGCTTATAACATCAGATTTATAAACTTTACCAGCAATACTATCTTCTTTTAATTGACACTTCCAAGATCCTAATCGCATTGTACCTCCTTTGTCTGTAATGGTTTTTTGCTCTTCCATTAAATCGATAACCGGATTTGGAGTTTCTGGGTTCATTTCTGTAGAATTGGCATTAGATATACCAATAACATTACGTGCAAATTCTATAACTGCCATTTGCATACCTAAACAAATACCTAAAAATGGAATGTTGTTTTCGCGCACAAATTTTACCGCTGTTATTTTACCTTCTATACCTCTTTCTCCAAAACCTGGAGCTACTAAAACACCATCTAAATGTCCTAGTTTTAATTTAATATTATCGTCGTTTAAGTATTCTGAATGCACAGACTCTATAACAACCTTAACCTCATTTTCTGCCCCTGCATGAATAAAGGCCTCAAGAATAGATTTATAAGAATCTTGTAACTCTACATATTTACCAATTAAGCCAATAGTAACTTCGCTTCTTGGATTTTTATGCCTGTGTACAAATTTGTTCCAATTTGCTATATCTGGAACCGAACTCTTTAAACCTAACTTTTTAAGTACAACCTTATCTAAGCCTTCTTCTAGCATTAAATTTGGCACATCGTAAATGGTCGAAGCATCTATAGATTGTATTACTGCATCTTCTTTTACGTTACAAAATAAGGCTAACTTTCTGCGCAAATCCTTTGGTAGGTCGTGCTCTGTTCTACAAACCAAAATATCGGCTTGCACTCCACTTTCCATTAACGTTTTTACACTATGTTGAGTTGGTTTTGTTTTTAATTCTCCTGCAGCAGATAAGTATGGTACTAAAGTTAAATGAATAACAATACCGTTATCTTCTCCTAAATCCCAACGTAATTGACGTACAGCTTCTATATATGGTAAAGACTCTATATCTCCTACGGTACCACCAATTTCTGTAATTACAATATCGTAATCACCAGACTGCCCAAGTAACTGCACACGCCTTTTAATCTCGTCTGTAATATGTGGTACAACCTGCACAGTTTTACCTAAAAACTCGCCACGACGTTCTTTTTGTATAACGCTTTGGTATATTCTACCAGTAGTAACGTTATTGGCTTGGCTGGTTGGTACGTTTAAAAAACGTTCGTAGTGCCCTAAATCTAAATCTGTTTCTGCTCCATCCTCGGTAACATAACACTCACCATGTTCGTACGGGTTTAAAGTTCCTGGATCTACATTAATATAAGGATCTAATTTTTGAATGGTCACTCTATAACCTTGACCTTGTAATAGCTTTGCTAAAGATGCAGCTATAATTCCTTTTCCTAGAGATGATGTAACCCCACCGGTTACAAATATGTATTTTGTCTTACCTGTCATGTTGCGCTTATAAACGCAGGCAAATTTACAAAATTTAAATAGTTATTTAAGAATTGTTTTTTAGTTATTTCGAGATGAGTTGTTAACAGCTAATTTTAGGTGTTTTTAGTAAAATTTAAACCCTTTAAAACAAAGAGGCTTTTGCCTAAAAAGACATATACTCAAACTAATTAAACATAAAAAAATGTTAAAAGCTTTTTTATTTCTAACCAATCGTTTAGTTTTGCATTGTAATTAATTAGTATTTCGCTTTCGCGGAAAGTAAACATGGCTAGAACAAAACAATATAACGAAACTGAAGTGGTCGAAAAAGCAATGAATCTTTTTTGGAAAAATGGCTATGAAACCACATCTATGCAAATGCTTGAAAAAGAAATGGGCATTAACAAGTTTTCTATATATTCTAGTTTTGGTAACAAACATGGTTTGTTTTTAGAAAGTTTAAAACTATATAAAGCTAAAGTTAGTAATGTACTAGATAAGCTTAAAAAAGGAAATAACGGAATTGAAGATATTAAACAATTTTTTTATGACTCTGTAAACTCAAGTTTTAAAAGCGACAAAAACAAAGGTTGCTTTCTTACTAACACATATAATGAGTTTTCTGAAAAAGAAGATGAATGCATTCAAAAGCAAATGAATAGTTTTATGGATAATTTAAAAGCCATAATTATTGAAAAGCTAGAAATGGATACTTCAAAAAACGAAGAAACTATAACAAAACAAGCTAACTATTTATTGCTAGCAAAACACGGTTTAGCAGCAGCATCTAGAGTTAACACAAAAGAAGAGATTGAAGATTATATAGAAATGGTCTTCAAAAACTTATAAACATTTTTTTTACACAATAACTAAACGAACGTTTAGAAAAGATTAACAGAATATTAAAATAAAAACAAGAAATTATGACAACTTTAAAAATTCACAACATCGAAACTGCACCAGAAGGTAGCAAAGCATTATTAGAAAGCTCTCAAAAAGCATACGGAATGATTCCTGGTTTACACGGCGTTTTAGCAGCTTCACCACAAATTTTAGAAGGCTACCAAAAATTACACGAGTTATTTACACAATCATCTTTTAACGAAGAGGAATTAACTGTAGTTTGGCAAGCCATTAACGTAGAGCATGCTTGTCATTACTGTGTTCCTGCACATACAGGAATTGCAAACATGATGAAAATAGATGAAGATATTACTGAAGCTTTACGTAACGAAACTCCTTTAGCAGATTCTAAACTTGAAGCTTTACGTACTATGACGTTAAGTATTGTTAGAAATCGTGGTAATGTTTCTCAAGCAGATTTAGATGCTTTTTACGCAGCTGGATACGAAGAAAAACACATTTTAGATATCATCTTAGGTTTATCTCAAAAAACAATTAGTAACTATACTAATCATATAGCAAATACACCTGTTGATGCAGCTTTTTCAAAGTTTGCATGGGCTAAAAAATAATATGGTTTCAAATCCCTAGAAACCATTGAGTTGATTGATAGCTGTAAACCTTCCTCCTTTTGTGAGGAAGGTTTATTAATCTAAAAACAAAAAAACATGATAAAAGTATCAGTAATGTATCCAAACAGTAAAGATGTACAGTTTGATGCAGATTATTACAAAAACACGCACTTACCAATGGTATCCAAATTAGTTGGTAGCGCCTTAAAAGATTTAGAATTAGACTTAGGTATAGCGAGTAGAACTCCAGGTGAGTATGCTCCTTATGTAGCTATAGCGCATTTAAAGTTTGATAGTATTGAAGCTTTCCAAGAATCTTTTGGACCTCATGCAGAAACCTTTGCTGCAGATGTAAAAAACTATAGTAATATTCAAGCTGAGCTTCAAATTAGTGAATTAATAACATTTTAATTATGGCAGATAAATTAAAAATAGATATTGTTTCAGACGTTGTGTGTCCTTGGTGTACCATTGGCTACAAACGTTTAGAAAAAGCAATACAAGAATTAGGTGTTGCTGATAAAATTGACATAGAATGGCAACCGTTTGAATTGAACCCAAATATGCCTGCCGAAGGCCAGAATGTTATTGAACATATAGCCGAAAAGTATGGCTCTACATTAGAGCAACAAAAACAATCGCAACAAATGATGACTGATGCTGGTGAAGAACTAGGTTTTAAATTCGATTATTTTGATGAGATGCGAATGGCTAACACTTTTGATGCTCACGTTTTATTAGAATATGCTAAGGATTTTGGTAAGCAAACCGAATTAAAAATGACTTTAACAAAAGCCTTTTTTAGCGATAGAAAAGATGTGTCTAAAAAAGACATTTTAAAAGAAGCCCTTTTAGAAGTTGGTTTAAATGCAGATGAAGCTTTAGCGAAATTAGATAGCGATGAAGCACGATTGGAAGTAAGAAACAAACAAAACTATTGGAAAAACATGGGTGTAAACTCGGTACCAACTATAGTTTTTAATCGTAAAAGTGCAGTAACAGGAGCGCAACCTGTAGATACTTTTAAACAAGTATTAACCGAGTTAATTGCTGAACAACAAGCAGTTTAATTTTATAATTTTTCAAAAGAAAAGAAAGGTATGAGTTCTAATAAAAAAGGTAAATTAGATGCTAAACTAGACGAAATACGTCAAGCAAGTGCAGTAAAATTTACAGACGAAAAGAAAAGAATATATGCAGATGGAATTTCTAGTGTACAAAACTCTGGAGTTTTAGATTCGGCTTTAAAAGTTGGCGACAAAGCGCCTAATTTCACTTTAAAAAATGCCTTAAACGAATCGGTTAGTTTATACAACGAATTAAAAAACGGACCAGTAGTTTTAACTTGGTACAGAGGTGGTTGGTGTCCATATTGCAATATTACTTTGCACGCTTTACAAGAAAAATTACCAGAATTTAAACAAGAAGGTGCTACGCTTTTGGCTTTAACGCCAGAATTGCCAGATAACTCGTTAAGTACATCAGAAAAACACAGTTTAGAATTTACAGTTTTAAGTGATGTTGAAAACCTAATTGGTAAACAATATGGTGTAGTTTACACCTTAACCGATGGTGTTGCAAGTATCTACAATGCTGGTTTTGGACTAAACGAAGTTAATGGAGACACAAGTAATGAATTACCGTTAGCTGCAACGTACGTTATAGATACCAACGGAATAATTACTTATGCTTTTCTAGATGCAGATTATACACAACGTGCAGAACCTTCGGAAATATTATCAGCTTTAAAACAATTGAAATAACATTTTTAAAATGAAAAAATCAGTTAGAATTCTAACAGGAATCTTAGGTTTCATAATCTTTGTTCCAGGTTTAGCAAAATTTAGAGAACCTTTTAAAACATTTATTTACAAACACCTAACAGGTATTGGTTTTCCGTTACCAAATGTTATGCAATATGTTGTGAAATTTAGCGAAATTGGTGTTGGTTTGGCTCTACTTTTTTTAGCATTTAAAGGCAATAGCCTAAGCAAAAACCTGAGAGAAAAAATATTCTACTTAGGCAATTTAACAATAATTATAATGATGGTAGTTGCTGTGTACACGCATTTGCATCCAGATATTCCTGCAGATCTATTACCATTAGAATTTAAACCACCTGTAATGCCTATTTCTTATATAGTATTGGTATTTTTAAACCTCTATTTGTATAAAAAATCAAATTCGTAAATTATGAAAACATTCTACTATATTCTTGTTCTTTCAATATTGTTTATTTCTTGTAAAGACAAAACACAAAGCAAAACAGAATCTGTTGAAATTACAGAGCAAACCGAAACACCTAAAGTAACCCAAATAACTGCCTTTAAAGGGCAACAAGTTACTGGTATTTCTGTGAGTAACAGTGGTCGCATTTTTGTTAATTTTCCAAGATGGAGAAAAGGTGTAAATAATGCTGTAGTAGAAATAAAAAATGACACGATTTCACCTTTTCCAAACAAAGCATGGAACTCATGGGAAATTGGAGATGAAGCAGAAGAAAACAAATTTGTTGGTGTACAATCTGTTGTGGTTTACGACAATCTTATTTATGTTTTGGATACCAGAAGCGCGTTGTTTCAAGAAGTTTTAGATGCACCAAGAATTTTTGTTTTTAACATAAATACTAAAAATTTAGAGCATACTTATATTTTAAATGAAGAGGCTTATCACCCAAATTCTTATATAAACGATTTACGTCTAGATAAAAAGAATAACAAAATCTACTTTACAGATTCTGGAAATTCCGGATTAGTAATTTTAGATTTAAAATCTGAAAAATTCACACGCGTTTTAGATAATCATTCTTCTACTGAAGCTGACGCTAAATTTTTAACCTTTGGAACAAACAGGTTTGAAAAACAAATACATTCTGATGGCATTGCTTTAGATACTAAAAATGATAAATTATATTATCATGCACTTACAGGTTACAATTTACATAGCATATCTACAGAAGCATTAAATAAAAATAACACTGAAGCCATTGAAAAAGCAGTTACTTTTGAGACTAAAACGTCTGCTCCAGATGGTATGATTATGGACGAAAACGGTAATTTATATTTTGGCGATTTAGAACATAATAAAATTAATTATAGAAAACCAGATGGTAGCATACACACTTTAGTTGAAGGCGACATTATAAAATGGGCAGATACTTTTAGCATTTATAATGGCTATTTATACTTTACAAATGCTAGAATTAATGAAGCAGGTGAAGATATTTCTAACATGGAATTTACCGTTAATAAAATTGCTTTAGCTAATTAGTTTTTTTTAATCGTACACAACACTTTTTTTAACAACATGAGCAACATAAAACCTAAAGTAATTTTCTTTGATGTAAACGAAACACTTTTAGATCTAACCGTTATGAAAAAACAGGTTGGAGATGCTTTAGGAGGTAAAGACAATTTACTGTCTTTGTGGTTTACAACCATGCTGCAATACTCGTTAGTGGTTTCGGCAAGCGGACAATACAAACCGTTTGGACATATTGGTGCAGCTGCTTTACAAATGGTTGCTGCTAATAATGGTATTACAATTACCGAAGAAGAAGCAAGAGATATTGTTGTAAATGCTTTACAAGATTTGCCACCACATCCTGAAGTTAAAGACGCATTACAGGCATTAAAAAATGAAGGTTTTACGCTTGTGGCTTTAACCAATTCTAACAATGAAAGTCTTAAAACTAAAATTGAAAAAGCTGGTTTAACCCAATATTTCGATGATTTATTAAGTATAGAATCGGTTGGAAAGTTTAAACCTTTTAAAGATGTTTATAATTGGGCATCAAACAAAATGAATGTAAAACCAGAAGATTGCATGCTTATTGCTGCACATGGCTGGGATGTTGCAGGAGCACTTTGGGCTGGTTGGCGTGCTGCTTTTGTAAGCAGACCTGGACAACAAACGTTTCCGTTGGCACCAAAAACTGAAATTAATGAAAGTGATTTACAAAAGGTGGCAGATATTCTTATAACATATGAATAAAAAGAGAGTGACTAATTTAAATACTCTTAACTAATTGGGAGACCCAAAAGGGTTAACCAATTAGTTTTTTTTTATTAAACCAAAAACACATTACAAAGTATAGTTATATCTCTATTTAGGATACTTACGCTGTATATTACGTATTAAATCTTCTAGGCCATTTAATTTAAGCTCGTAAACCTGCTTAAGCATATCACCTAATTTACCCTTAGGAAACCCTTTATTATGATACCAAACCACATAATATTCTGGTAAATCGATTAAATAACGGTCTTTATATTTTCCAAAGGGCATTTTTGTATGCGCCAATGTAATTAAGAAGTTTTTATCGGGCATCATAAGTTTTTAATCTACAGATTTATATTGAGCTAATTTAGCAAGCTCTTCTTTAATAAAAAGGTGCCATTTTAATTCTTCTTCTTTATTTATAGAATGGTTAGAATGTTCGTCAAAAAGATCCTGCAAGGCTTTTAATTCGTCATTAATAATCTTATTCAGTGTTTTTAACGTGTTTTTTATTTCGTTATCAGGCTCAAGCATTTCTATTTGCTGCCTAAACTTACGCGCATATAATTCGGTTATATCAAAATGCAATTGTTCGTGTTTAAGAATATGATTATTTGCTAATTCCTTTTTATACCAAGATTTTTGAGGATAAAAATTTGCAAAAACCTCTGTTGTAAAACTAACAACATTATTGTTTTTAACTTTAACAGAATAACCAAACGAAATTCCTGAGGTTGTAACAGCTGCAGAGCCTACATTATAGTTTGCTTTACCTTTAAAGTCTTCCCAAGTAAGTTTATAATTCTCAGACCAAGTTCTTACTTCTTTATCATTTTGAAAACTCAAAAAACAACATATAGCTAAGAAAACTTTTATCAACCTACTTTTATTTTAAATCCTAATTATAAAATATGTAAACTATTACTCTACTTCAACAATACTTAAATCGTCATACTTTACTAAGTACACAGTATCGTTATAATAACCGCCAAAAAGTTTCTTTTTATATGCAAACTTATTCTCTACATATTCTGTTAGCGGTGCCTCGTTTACAGACATATATAAATCTGATGATGTTACTAACCTTAAAACTGTATCCATAGTTAAATCGTAACCTAATACAGCACGACTATTAGGTGTTTCTTTATAGGCTTTGGTGTATTGTTTTATAAATAAATCATCATCCTCTTCTTTAGATTCTTTAGACGCTGTTGCAAAATGAAATTGAAGATTAGATAAATGCTCGTTAGAAATTTCGTCGCCTTCAAAAGCCTTGTTTTTATTAGTTGTAGCTAAAACAATAGAGATTTCTTTTAACTTTTCTTGAGAATTTTCAACTTGAATTAAAGAATTTAAAATGCTTGTTACATTTGAAGCAAATCCTTCATTCTTTGTTTCAAGAAAAACAATATTCTTTCCTGGTTTTAACACATTTTTAATATCATCTACAACCACATAATTTTCGTCTTGCCCTTCTTTGTTTTTACGAGAATACACTATTGTTGCTCTATTAAACTCACGTTTTAACTCGTTGGCTACTGCAGTATGTTTTACATCAGAAATAATAATAATATTATTTACAAGAGTATCTGCTTTTACAAAATTTATAATTCTGCTTTTAATTAAACCATCGGCTGGTTTAGATTGAAAAACATTATCGTGTAATTTTAAATTATTACCAATAGGCGAAATAACTGGTATATGCAAAGGTTTTAAATTTACTGCAGCTCTTTGAAACGTTTTAGCAATTAATGGCCCTATAACTGCATCAACCGTTTCAAAATTATTGTTTTTTATAATATAATCGACTTCGCTAACTTGATTTTTAGTATCGTAAACATCAACTTTTAAAGAAACGCCTAATGCTTTTAACTGGTCTACAGCCATTAAAACACCCGAATGAAAATCTAAAGATGCACGTAAATAAGGGTCTCTTGTTATACTGTTTTTAGTACCAGAAATAGAATCAAAATCTACTCTATTTAACCTAAAAGGTAACATTACTGCAATGTGTTTGGTAGAAAAATCGGTTATAGAGGTTGCTAAATCTACATTTTCTTTTCTATCTTCTGTAGCAGCCACAGCTTTGTTAAAAGGAATTTTTAAAATCGTCCCTGCTTTTAAACCACTTTCTTTTAAACCTGGGTTTAACTTTTCTAATTCTGCTTGCTCGATACCTAATTTCAGTTTTAATCTATAAAAACCTTCTTTGGGTAGTACTTTGTAATAACTATACTTCTCGTCTACTGTCTTTTCTTTTGCAGCATCTATATTTGGTACATTTATTTTTTGCCCAGGTTGTAAAACCTCTCCCATATCTGGGTTAAGTTCTTCTAACTCTTTAACGGTTATTCCAAATTTATATGCAACACGCCATTTACCTTCTTTTGGTAAAACAGTATATGTTTTATTGGTTTTTACCTCTTCGACAACTTCTGTTATTTTAAAAATTGGAATTTGAATTTTATCGTTTTTACGTAATGGATTTGCGTATAAAAATTTATTATATTTCTTAATATCTTCTTCTAAAACATTATATTTTTTAGATAAGCTATATAAGGTCTCTTTACGTTTAGTTTTATGCTCTTTAAACCCCTGCAATTCCTTTATCTCTGTAACCTTTGGCTGTGGTGTTTTAGATTTAGGAATAATTAAGATAGTATTAGGCTTTAAACCCTCTTTAGCATCTGGGTTATAACTGTAAATTTGAGAAAGAGACACGTTATATCGTTTTGCTAAAGCCTCTATAGTTTCTCCTTTTTTTACTTGATGTGTGCTAAAATTTTGAGCTTGAACTGTACTTATGTTTAATAAATAAATTAAACAAAAAACGGAAAAGATTTTAACCATGTAATTAATTTTTAATAGCTTTTTAAGCAAAGTAACTAGCCAAATAAACAGCATAAATTACTTTTGTTAACGTTATCTATACATTTAGTGTGCCAAAATACTCTAAACTTAAAGAAACGTTGTTTATGTAATTGTTTACTTATATACGCAAAATGCAGTTATAAGAGATGACATTAATAAAATAAATTATTAGAGAGAGGTTAACCATACACTATAGCTACTAGAAATAGTTATTTTACATAGTTAACCTCTTTTTAACGTAAGACACAAAGCGCAAGCTTTAGTCACCTTTATTTACTCCCACTCTATTGTTGCTGGTGGTTTAGAACTAATATCGTAAACTACTCTATTAACGCCTTTTACTTTATTTATTATATCGTTTGATGTTTTTTGTAGAAACTCATAAGGTAAATTTACCCAATCGGCAGTCATTCCATCTGTACTTTCTACAGCACGAAGCGCAACACATTTTTCGTAAGTACGCTCGTCTCCCATTACACCTACACTATTAACTGGTAATAACATAGCTCCTGCTTGCCATACTTTATCGTATAGTCCCCATTCTTTTAATCCATTAATAAAAATAGCATCAACTTCTTGTAACATCCTTACTTTTTCTGCGGTAATATCGCCTAAAATACGAATACCTAAACCTGGACCAGGAAAAGGGTGACGTCCTAATAACTCTGGATCTATACCCAATGTTGCACCTACACGTCTTACCTCATCTTTAAAAATAGCACGAAGAGGTTCTACAATTTTAAGTTTCATAAAATCTGGTAAACCGCCTACGTTATGATGACTTTTAATTGTTGCAGATGGTCCTCCTGTTGCCGATACACTTTCTATAACATCTGGATAAATAGTGCCTTGAGCTAACCACTTAACATCTTCTAATTTGTTAGCCTCGTCATCAAAAACTTCAATAAACGCATTACCTATGGCTTTACGTTTTTTCTCTGGGTCTTCAACACCTGCTAAAGCTGCTAAAAAACGCTCTGAAGCATCTACACCTTTAACATTAAGTCCCATACCTTCGTATTGCTTTAATACACTTTCGAATTCGTTTTTACGTAGCAATCCGTTATTAACAAAAATGCAATATAAATTCTTACCAATAGCTTTGTTTAATAAAACTGCTGCTACAGTAGAATCTACACCTCCAGAAAGTCCTAAAACAACTTTATCGTTTCCTACTTTATCTTGTATAGCTTCAACAGTTTCTTCTACAAAAGAATCTGGTGTCCAATCTTGATTAACACCAGCTATACCAACTAAAAAGTTTTCTAAAAGTTGTTTCCCGTCTGTAGAGTGATATACTTCTGGGTGAAATTGAATAGCATAAGTTGTTTCTCCTTCAATTTTATAAGCTGCATTTTTAACATCATTAGTACTTGCTAATAACACACCACTTTGTGGTAAGCTTTTAATGGTGTCACTATGACTCATCCAAACTTGGCTACCTTCGTTTATATTTTTAAAAAAAGCTTCATCATTTTTAATAAATGATAAATTTGCTCGTCCGTATTCTCTAGTATTAGAAGGCGCTACCTCGCCACCAGAAAAATGCGCTAAATATTGCGCCCCATAACAAACTGCTAACATGGGTTTTAAACCACGTATCTTAGATAAATCTGGGTGTAAAGCATCCTCGCCTCTTACCGAGTTTGGACTACCAGAAAGCACTACAGCTTTGTAGTCTTCTACGTTTGTTGGAATTTTATTGAATGGATGTATTTCGGAGTAAATGTTGAGTTCTCTAACTCTACGGGCAATAAGCTGTGTATATTGCGATCCGAAGTCTAAAATTAATACCTTGTCGTGTTGCATGCGCAAAAATAACAATTGATTTTATAATGACGAATTCAAGATTAATCTTTTTTCATTTTTTTATTTCATCGAATCCAAAATCATTTGAATATCCTTTTTGGTCGTATCTGGATTAATAAAGCAGAAACGCGAAACCGTTTCGTAGCTATCTCCATTTTTCCATTTTGTTGGTGTTACCAATGCAAACCCTTTTCTATGGTTTTCGTAAGTCCAATGCGTATAATCTTCTGGCTGCCAACCTATTCTTCTGTACAAAACACAAGATAAACTAGGTGCTCTTACCAACTCTACATTAGGATCTGCTTCAATAAGTTTACCTGCTATTTGTGCTAGCTCTAAACCACGCTCTACCGCTTCTTTATAGCGGTCTGTACCATGTGCAGCTAAAGAAAACCATAAAGGCAAACCTCTTACTCGGCGTGTTAGTTGTATTTGGTAATCTGTAGGATTAAAACCGTGTGCACCTTCATCTTTAAAAATATCTAAATAAGATCCTTGTTGCGAATGTGCATTTTTTGCCAATTGCGGATCTTTATAAATTACTGCTCCACAATCGTAAGGAGAAAACATCCATTTATGCGGATCGATAGTTATACTATCTGCCTTTTCTATACCATTAAATAAATGCCTAACAGAATCGGCAGCCAAAGCTCCACCACCATAAGCTGCATCAATGTGATACCAAAGGTTTTCTTTTTTACAAACGTTGGCAACGCCATCCAAATCATCAATAATACCAGCATTAGTTGTTCCGCCAGTAGCAACTACAGCAAACAAACGCTTGCGCTCATCCTTAGATAGATTGTCTATTGTTTTTTGCAACTCCGTTTCGTGTAAAACATCTTCAGACTCCACCAATAAAACATCAACATCTATTACTTTAGCCATCGATTTAATTGATGAATGCGCTCCAATAGAGGTTATAATCAATCCTTTTTCTCCTCTAAACTCCTCATGTTCTCTCCAATGTTCTCGTGCTGTAACCATAGCCGATAAGTTGGCTGCTGTACCACCACTAGTAAACACTCCAAAAGCACCTTTAGGCAAACCGGTTAAAGACACAATCCATTTCATGGCTTCGTTTTCGCAAAAAATACCTCCTGCGCCTTCCATCCAATACGCTCCATGTATACTTGATGCCGAGGTTACCAAATCGAACATAATTGCTGTTCTGGTTGGAGATGCTGGTACAAAGGCTAAATTTCTAGGATGATCTACTGGTACATTTGCCTTAGATAAATGTTTTTTCCATAAATTAAAAGCATACTCACCACCAATTCCTTTTTCTGTAACTGTTTCGCCTACTAACTCCCTAAGTTCTTCTTCTTTTTTAGGTTTGCCAATTTTTATTTTTGATGATGATATTCTGTCAATGGTATATTTCATAACATCTAATGTCATTTCAACCAAATCCATATCAATTTTGTGCATACTTTGCATTCTTATAAGCTTAAAATTAAAAACGCCCCTTTTAAGGGTTCTAATGTTGCTACTAAGTTAGGAATTAATTGACTGCCATGCTCTAAATAAAATTCAGAAAAATTAGTATTTCTTTCTTGAAGACTTTGACGCGGAAATAACTCATTCTGAATCTCTGTCATTCTAAAAACTTGATCAGATAATTTCTTTTTTTGAGCTTTAAGCAAACGCTTTTCAAGGTTATCTAATCCTTTTAATTGTTTTATTTCTTGAGATTTTACTGCTCCTAAAAACGACTTATCTGTTTGTTCTGCAATCTTATACATTTCTACAAACTGTTGCTCTAAATGTTTTTTCTGATTTGAAAAGTCGATATCTATATTAGAAATTTCTCGTACTTTTTTATTGATAAAAGAGTTGCGGTTTAAAAAGATATCTTCTTTTGATATTTTTAAATTCTGAAGCTTTTTTTGCTGACTTTTTGTTTGAATTAAAACTGAATTACGCAACAATAGTATAGGAAACGGAATATTTACAGTATTAAAATATTTTTTTAACTGAAACCAATACGCTATTTCTCCGCCTCCACCTATATAACATAAGTTTGGTAAAATAACTTCTTGATATAAAGGGCGCATTATAACATTTGGAGAAAAGCGCTCTGGCATATCTTCTAAATGTTCCAGTATTTCGTTTTTAGTCCAACTAATATCTGTGTTATTTACTTTATAAACATCATTTTCAAAAATAATGCGTTCTCGTAAATTTTTGGTGATGTAAAAAAGATTTATCTCGCGAGGATTTACTTGAATACTATACGACTCTTCAAGTAAACTATTTGTTTTGGTAACAGTTTTAAAAGATGTTTCGTTTAATAATTCGTCTTTTATAATAGGTATAAACTCTCTTTTTAACTCGCGCTCATTGGCATCAACAATAATAAGTCCGTAATTTTTAAACAACTCATTTGCTAAAAATCGAGTAGCATCAGCTAAATTATCATGCTCTAAATAACTCTTTTTAAACAGTGTTTTTAAAAATTCTGCATTATCTGTTTGACCTAATTGACTAGAAAAAGCTTCAAAAACATCATCTAACCCTTCGGTTGACAATTCGCCTACAGCTCCAGATGCTTCTCTATTTAGCTGTATTTTTTTGCCTTTAAAATTAAAATAATTAATTTCCTCGAAATCGTGATCTTCTGTTGCCATCCAGTAAACAGGCACAAAATTAAACTCCGGATAATTTTGTTTTAATGCTTTGGCCAAATTAATAGCCGATGTAATTTTATATAAAAAGTAAAGAGGCCCAGTAAATAAATTAAGTTGATGCCCTGTAGTAATTGTAAATGTATTTTCTAAACTTAAATACTCTATGTTTTGCAGTGTTAACTCAGAGGCTTCTACTCCTTTATATTGTTTTTTTAAAACAGAAACCAGCGTTTCTCTAGACGCTAAAGTAAACGTATTCGTCTTTTCTTCAATTTGATTTTTGAAGTTATCAATATTAGGAAAACGATTATAAAATGTTTTTACACTTTGATTCTCGTCTAGATAATCGCACATTAATTTAGAGAAATAACCCGTATTACGAAACGGAATATGATCTTGTTGCATACTTTAATTTAAATAAGTGTGTAAATATAAGGCTATTCAAATTTTATAAATCTAAAAATTTCGTTAAGAGTTTTATACTATTAGTAAAACTACTTCCACAAAACATCGCGTTTAAACTACTTATTTAGAACTATTATAAACATTAACACCCCATTAACCTAAATAACTTTTAAATAACTCTAAGATAATAAAACAACCTTACTAGCTTAACAAGATTTGAATGGTCTAGCTCTAATTTTGACAAAAATTAATGATTAAAATTAAATAACTAACAAAATGAAAAAAACAGTACAACTCTTATTATTACTTCTTGCTTTTACAGCAACAACCTCTCTTTTAACAAGTTGCGAATATGAAGATGGAAAAGACGGTATTAATGGAGTAGACGGAAAAGATGGAGAAGATGGACAAGATGGTGAAGATGGCGAAGATGGTACTGATGCATCAGTATATTTAACTGCCTCAAAAACACCTTCTTTAGTTAAAGTAACAAGTGATTTTTCTAACTTAAAAATTACACCAATTATTTCTTCTGAAGATATTATACCTAACTCACCTGATTTTGTATATGGTTCTATGGCAGATGGTGCTGGTTTATTAGCTGAAGCTGACGGAACTTTTACATTAATTAATAACATTGAAGCAGATTACTCTATTGCTAGAATTAAATTAACTGAAGATTTAAAACCTTACTACGGTGAGTACATTTTAAATGCTGCTGCAACAGGATCTACAGCTCAATGTTCTGGCTCTATGGTTACTCCAGAAGAACACGGTTTTGGACCTTTATACCTATCTGGAGGAGAATGGGGAGGAGCTTCTAAAGGAGTTTTTGCTACAGACCCTTACAAATCTGCTGACGATGCAGGAACTGCTAAATTATTACCTGCTTTAGGACAGTGGTCTACAGAAAATGCAGTAGTATTAAATAAAAACGCTTACCCAAACAACACTGTTGTTGTTATTGGTGATGATGATAGCGGTGGAGATGTGCCTCAAGGACATTTAGGGGTTTACGTTGGTAGCCAAGGCGATTTAGAAGGTGGTAAATTATACACTATTAAAGTAACTTCTCCTGGTATAACTTACGAAGTTGATATGGTTGAAGGTACAGAATATGATGTTGAGTTTGTAGAATTAACAGAAAAATCTAGTGTTGAAGATTTAAATGCTGATGCCAAAGCCAAAGGCGCAATGGGATTTGTTAGAGTTGAAGATATAGATTGGAAAAAAGGTACAGCTACTGATAATAGAGAAATTTATTTCTGTGCAACAGGAAGAGACAAAGCTGAGTTTGTAGATAAAGGAACTGTTTCTGGACGTATTTACAAATTAGTTTTTAACGAAAACGATCCAATTGGTTCTGCTAAAATCACTTGTGTATTAGATGGTGATGTTGTTGGTGGTAAAGCTGAAGGTTTCTTATCTCCAGATAATATTTTAGTAACAGAAAACTATGCTTACATCCAAGAAGATCCAGCTATTGGTAATGATGTAAATGGTAGCGCACCAAAAGATCACTACGCAAGATTATACCAATACAACTTAAATACAGGAGATTTAAAAGTTGTTTTAGAGTGTAACCAAGTTTATGCAGAAAAATTAGGATACGGTTCTGCTAGTTCTAGATGGGAAATTACTGGAATGATTGACGTTACAGATATAGTAAACAACGGTAAGAACTCTTTCTTATTAATTACTCAAAACCACGGATGGAAACCTGCAGATGGTACCCACTTTACAGATCCGTTAGCTAACGCAACATCTACTAGAGCCGATGGTTCAACTTTATACTCAATTACAGGGTTAGATAGATAGTTTATGAATACATACATATTAAAAAAAGCTAAGGCATACACATTTTGTGTATGTCTTTTGCTTATTATAAGTTGTAATACAAAAACAAAAAATGTAGAGCCTGTTTCTATAAACGAGCAAGTTCTTAAACTATATGTTAACAACTTATCGCAGGCCATAAATAGCTTAGATGCTATAATTACAGCTAAAACTACAAAAGAAAAAAAGAGTAACTATATAAAAGCCAGAAAACACTTTAAACTCGCAGAGCCTATTTTAGCTTATGTTGACAATAACAACTTTAAAAGCTTAAACGCTCCAAATATTTTAATAATTGCAGGCGAAGAAAGTTTTGACACACGTGTAATGAATCCTTTTGGTTTTCAAGTGGTAGAAGAAGCCCTTTATAGCGATATTATAGACCGTGAGCTTTTAAATAATGTAACCAATACCACTAGCAATCGTTTAAAGCTTTTAAAAACAAACGCCCATTTACAATTAAAAAAGCATAACACTATTTGGTTGTTAAGAAATCAAATTACAAGAATAGCCACTACTGGCATTACTGGTTTTGATTCTCCTGCTTTAAATCAATCTTTAGTAGAAAGTGCCTATACCTACCAAACTATTATCGAGTTAATAAAATTAAACGAAGCACATTTTAAATCTAAAGAACTATTATTAGAATTTGTAGCGTCTATAGAGCAAGCTCAAAAAATACTAAACCACGATTTTGACACCTTCGATAGATTCGATTTTATTAAAACTAATATTAACGAACAATTAAAATTATTAGTTAAAATTCAAGAAGATTGGAACGTAGATTTTCCTTTTGAAATGGCTTTATCTAATAACATGAATACGCTTTTTTCTCAAAAAACAATAAATCAAACTTATTTAATGGATAATTTGAGCGACACTACTCAAATTAATAAAAAAATAGCTTTTGGTAAAGCCTTGTTTAACGATAAATCGCTTTCTAAAGATTATAGTATGGCTTGCGCAAGCTGTCACATTAAAGAGTTAGCATTTACAGATGGTAAAAAAGTGTTTAACAAAAACCAAACACGCAACTCGCCTACTCTTACTTATGCTGCTTACCAAAACGATTTTTTCTTAGACTCTAGAACAGGTAGTTTAGAAGGTCAAGTTATTGGTGTTGTAAATAACCATAACGAGTTTAATATGACTATGGACTCTATTGTGCAACGCGTAGTAAACAACCCCTTCTATAAAAACCAAATAGATAGCTTGTACAACAATAAAAGAACGAGTTACAATATAAGACACGCTATTGCTTCGTACATTAGAACCTTAAATACTTTCGATTCTAAATTCGACAAAAATATTAGAGGCGAAGAAAACACACTTACAACGCAAGAGAAAAAAGGGTTTAATCTATTTATGGGCAAAGCCTTATGCGCCACATGCCATTTTGCACCTATATTTAATGGTACAGTTCCTCCTCGATTTAAAGATACCGAGCTAGAAGCCATAGGCGTTCCGCATACTACAGACACTATTAACCCTATATTATCTAAAGACTTAGGACGCTACAATGTTTATAAAACAGAAGCTAGAAAACACTTTTTTAAAACACCAACCATACGTAACATTGCACTAACTGCGCCTTATATGCATAATGGTGTTTATCAAACTCTAGAAGAAGTTGTAGATTTTTATAATAAAGGTGGTGGTGTTGGCCTAGGCATCGACTTACCAAACCAAACATTACCTTTTGATAATTTAAATTTATCTGGAGACGAGCAACAAGCACTTATTGCTTTTATGAAAACGCTAACAGATGCACATTTAGTAAGTTATTAATTATATAAAGTGCATAAAAAACAATAAAATTTATTAAAAAAACACTAAGGACTAGACGATTACATGTTTTTTTTGTATCTTATAGATGTATTACACTTCTAAACCAAAAAGCCATGAGAACTCCTTTTTTAATATTTTCTTCCATCCTTTGTGTTTTTTTAATGTTTACCCCTAAAAAAATAGATGCACAAAACTTACCCACCTACAAAGAATTAAAAGGTAAGGTTATAGATGCCAAAACCAATAAAACACTTTCTTTTTCAGATCTTATAGTAGATGGATCTAATATAAGCACCATTACTAATAGTGATGGCGAGTTTCTCTTAAAGGTTAATTCTAACTTGCTAGATAGAGATATTGTAATAACACACTTGGGTTACGAAAAGAAAAACATTAAAATTTCAGAATTAAATCACCATACAAAAATCTTATTAATACCTGCTGTTACAGAGTTAAATGCCATTAGCATAAACCCTAAAAAAGAAAATGCGAGAAGTATGGTTTTAGAGGTTTTAAAAAATAAAAGCATGCATAATACAGACGGAAAGATTATGACTGCTTTTTATAGAGAAACCATAAAAAAGCGTCGTAAAAATGCGTCGCTTTCAGAGGCTGTTGTTCAAATACACAAACAACCCATTAACAGTTTAAAACGAGAAGGCATAGACCTTATTAAAGCCAGAAAAAGTACAGATTACTCTAAGTTAGACACTCTAGCCTTAAAACTGCAAGGTGGACCATTTAGCAATTTATATACAGATGTTGTTAAGTACACAGATTATGTTTTTAACAAAGAAAACATGGATATGTATACCTTTAGTTTTGATGCTCCTACAAAAATAAATAACAATACCGTTTATGTTATAAATTTTAAACAAACCAGTTTTATTAAAACACCTCTTTATTACGGAAAATTGTATGTAGACGCTAAAACCCTGGCTCTTACTAGTGCCATTTTTAGCTTAAATGTTAGTAATAAAGAGCTATCTAGTAAAATGTATATTAGAAGAAAACCCAAAAAAGTTGATGTATACCCTACAAAAGCAAGTTACAGGGTAAACTATAGGACACAAAATGGAAAATGGCATTATGCATACAGTAATATTTTATTAACCTTTAAAGTAAATTGGAAAGGCAAACTGTTTAATAGTACGTATACCCTAAATAGCGAAATGGCAATAACAGATTGGAAACATAGCAATGCTAAATACGCTAAAACAAAAAACACCATGTTGCGCCCTACCACCATACTTACAGATAAAGCTTCTGGTTTTTCAGATCCAGAATTTTGGGGCAAATACAATATCATAGAACCAGAAAAATCTATAGAAACTGCTATAGCCAAAATTAAGCGTCAATTAAAGCGCACATAAAAAAGTGGTTTTATATATTTTAACTAGTTAATTCTAACTGTAAAAACAGTATTAGCTCCAATAAATAATACCCTTTTTTGATTAAAAAATACTAATCACTTCTTTCTTAATAACAAAATAGATTATTTTTAAGTCAAAATACAAAACTTTACAAAAATGTTAATTATCTATTTTTGACCTAATTAAAGCCCTTGATAAGGAGTCTTTAATTTTAATGGCGAAATATTTAATTATACAACATGAAAAAAAGCGAAATTCAAGATCCTTTTGAAACTGCACGTTTAGAAAAAGGTTATGGCAAAATGAACGATCAAAACGATCCTGTAACCATGCTTTTACGCCATAAAGATGTACGCAAAACAGCTCATAACTGGAAAACATTTCAATCTGGAGCAAAACCAGGAAGAATTGTTGTGCCATCAGAAGTCAATATAAGAGACACACGACAAATTCCTTTTGAAGTAGACCCTCCAGAACATGGAGATTTTCGTTCTTTGGTAGAACCTTGGTTTAAACGCCCTTTGGAAGAAACATATACAAAAATACTAACCAAGCAAATTGAAAATATTATAGACGAAGCTTTAACAAAAGACACTATAGAAGTGGTTGAAGCTTTTGCTTTAAAACTACAATCTCGCGCTTTAACCTTATTACTTAACACACCTTTTGAAGAATCTGAAACTTGGATATCTTGGGGAACTCACGTATTTAGAAGTGAAGGAGAAGCTTTAGATGGAGATAAAGCAAATATTTTATACGACTATATTGATAATCGTATTACTGAAGCTATAGAAAATCCGGGCGAAGATTTATATTCTATGCTATTAGCATCAAAAATTAATGGAAAAAAGCTAACACGAGAAGAAGTAAAAGGGGTAATGATTTTAACTTTTGCTGGTGGTCGAGATACTGTAATTAATGCAATAACAAACACTATAGCCTATTTTGCAGAGCATCCAGAATCGTTACAACGTTTACAAGACGAACCAGAAATAACAACTCGTGCAGTAGAAGAACTGGTTAGGTATTTTTCGCCATTAACCCATATGGGGCGCGTAGTAACAGAAGACACTATGGTATGCGAGCATGCTGCAAAAGCAGATACTCGTGTTTCGCTATGTTGGGCATCAGCAAATAGAGATGCTAGAGTATTCGAAAATGCTAACGAGGTAGTTCTAGACCGTAAAGTAAATCCACATGTTGGTTTTGGCTTCAGTCACCACAATTGTTTAGGAGCCACACATGCCCGTCAAATTTTACGTATATTACTTAAAACATTATCTAACAAAGTAAAATCTATCGACATTATAGATTTTAAAGAAAACATTGAAGATTTAGAACAGTTTAAACGTAAAGTTGGATACGACAACATTACGGTAAAATTTAATGCTAAAAACTAAAAAACAAAGCTATGGCTAAAATAACATTTGTAACAAGTAACAATGAATCTATTACAGTAGAAGGGCAATCTGGATCTGTAATGGAACTAGCAAAACAAAATAACATAAAAGGTATAGATGGCGATTGCGGAGGCGTATGCTCTTGTGCCACATGCCACGTTTTTGTAGCACCAGAACATATAGAAAAAACAGGTAGAGCTAGCGAAATAGAAGAAGACATGCTAGAACTAGACGACAATGCTAACGAGTACAGTCGTTTATGTTGCCAATTAGATATTAGCGATAGTTTAGATGGTGTTATTTTACAAGTTGCAAAATAAGCACTAATTATATTTTTTTAAGTTAATTTTTTATGTCTAAAAATTTAAACACCAATAAAACTTGTGTAATTATTGGAGCAAGTCATGCTGGAGTAAATTTAGCTTTTTACCTTCGTAATGAAGGTTGGGAAGGTAAAATTATACTTATAGATAGCGACCCTACGCTACCTTACCATAGACCTCCCCTATCTAAAGCGTATTTAACAAGCAACGATAGCATAGAAAAGAATCTTTTAAAATCGGCAGAAAATTACAAAGTAGAAAACATCGATTTACAATTAAATGTTCGAGTACTAAGTATAGATCGAGCTAAGCAAAGCATAACGCTTAATAATGGTTCTACTCAAAACTACGACAAACTAGTATTAGCCACTGGAGCAAGGCCAATTATACCGCCTATTCAAGGTATTAAAAACGCTAACAACCTTTTTACTCTAAGAACAGCTAAAGATGTAAACAATATTCGTACAGCTTTTAATACAAGTAAAACAAAACGTGTTGTTATTATAGGAGGTGGCTATATTGGCCTAGAAACAGCTGCGTCTTTAAAAAAATTAGGAGGTCAGGTTGTTGTTTTAGAACGCGAAGACCGCATATTAAAACGAGTTACAGCTCCAGAAATGTCGACCTTTTTTATGGAGCTTCATAACAAAAACAATGTTTCTATATTAACAAATAAAAACGTGGTTTCAATAGAGCCTAATGCCCAAAGCAATACTATAGTTTGTGCAGATGGCTCAAAATTTGACGCAGATATTATAATTGTTGGCGTAGGTATTCATGTTAATTTAGAGTTAGCCCTAGAAGCTGGTTTGAGTATAGAAAATGGCATAAAAGTAAACTATACCACACAAACAAGCGACGAAAACATCTATGCCATTGGCGATTGTACATTTCATTACAACCCACATTACAAACGCAATATTAGGTTAGAGTCTGTACAGAACGCTTTAGATCAAGCTAAAATTGCAGCTACTTGCATTTCTGGAAAAGAAGCAGTTTATAACAGTATTCCTTGGTTTTGGTCAGACCAATACAACGTAAAATTACAAATGGTAGGCTTATCTACTGGTTACAATCAAGTATTAACCAGAACAGAAACAGGCGCAGAAAACAAACTATCGTTCTGGTACTTTAAAGACGATGAATTACTCGCTGTTGATGCTGTAAACAATGCTAAAGCTTATGTATATGGCACTAAGTTTATAAAAAGCGGAGAAAAAATTGATAAAAACAAACTAGTAGACTCATCTGTTATTTTTAAACCCGTTAATTTACTAGCTTAAAAATATACAAATCCTCTTTCATAATTATTTTGAAAGAGGATTCTTTTTTTTTTAAGAAGTATAGAAATGTATTTATATTTACTTAAAAAAAACACCAAAAAAATCAAACCTAAATGAAAAACCTATTTTTTAAATTCATTACACTTCTATGCATCGTCAATTTATCCTGTAATAGTAATGATGACAATACACCTTCTGATATTGAATACCCAATTACACTTAATTTTTCTATGGTAGAAGAGAACTTTACTTTTTACGAAAATGGAGCAGAAACTCAAGTAACCGAAGCTGTTTTATCTGAATATTACACAAACTATAACAACGCCCATAATAAAGTAGATATAGAGGAAGCAAATAAAGGTGACTATTTTAAATTTTTAAATGATTCGCAAGTTGAATTAGTTGAAGGCGACTATAAAACCACTGCCAATTACGTATTTAAAGACGGTTATTTTTATATTCTTTCTGCAGATAGTGAGGCCATGTTTTTATATGGTAAAGGAGATATGTCTAGACTAGAGTACCTATATTCTTCTATTATTTCTAAAGCAGGAAATGCAACAAGCAGCTCTTCTGACGCTTATGAAGATGAGCAAGACATCCCATATTTTCCAACAACATTTAATAACTCTATAGATTTTCACGATTACGAAAAAATAGAAGATATTCAAGGCAATGCGTATTTATTAATACATAATTTATCTAATATTTTTGTAAAAAAATAAATACCTAACACATACAAAAAAAAGCTCAAGATAAATCTTGAGCTTTTTTTATTCCTAAAAATATTTCTTTTTAACAATTAATTTACAACCTCTGCATACAAATCAAAATCTTCTGCTTCAATAACTTTAACCGTTGCAAACTCTCCAGTTTTAAGGTAAGTTTTAGTGGCATCAATTAAAACTTCGTTATCTACATCTGGCGAATCAAATTCAGTACGTCCAATAAAAAAGTTACCTTCTTTTCTATCTATAACCACCTTATAAGTATAACCTATTTTAGCTTGATTCAATTCCCAAGAAATTTGAGATTGAATTTCCATAATCTCATTAGCTCGGTCTTGCTTTACCTCTTGTGGCACATCATCTTCTAAATTAAACGCATGTGTATTTTCTTCATGAGAATATGTAAAGCACCCTAAACGCTCAAAACGCATATCTTTAACCCACTGCTTAAGTGTTTGGTAATCTTCTTCTGTTTCTCCAGGGTAACCTACAATAAGCGTAGTTCTAATAGTCATTTCTGGCACTGCTGCTCTAAACTCTTTTAATAATTTTGTCGTTTTCTCTTTTGTTGTACCACGACGCATACTTTTTAAAATAGAATCTGAAATGTGCTGTAAAGGAATGTCTAAATAATTACAAACTTTAGGTTCTCTGTTCATCACATCTAAAACATCCATAGGAAAACCTGTAGGGAATGCATAATGTAAACGAATCCACTCTATACCTTCAACTTTTACTAAAGCTTCAAGAAGCTCTGCTAAGTTTCTTTTCTTATATAAATCTAATCCGTAGTATGTTAAATCTTGCGCTATTAAAATTAACTCTTTAACACCTTTTGCAGCAAGTTTTTCTGCTTCTATTATAATCTCTTCTATTGGTGTAGATTTATGCTTACCACGCATTAAAGGGATAGCACAAAAGCTACATGGCCTATCGCAACCTTCTGCTATTTTTAAATATGCATAGTTTTTTGGTGTAGTAGTTAATCGCTCTCCTATAAGTTCGTGTTTATAATCGGCACCTAAAGCTTTTAATAACCCAGGTAATTCTGTTGTTCCAAAATACTGATCTACATCAGGAATTTCTTTTACTAAATCTGGCTTATAGCGCTCACTTAAACAACCTGTAACAAACACTTTGTCTACTTCGCCACCTTCTTTTTTTTGCACATACTCTAAAATAGTATTTACACTTTCTTCTTTTGCGTTGTTAATAAATCCGCAGGTATTAATCACAACAATATTACCATCCTCTTCGTGTGCAACCTCTTTACCATTGGCTTTAAGTTGTCCCATTAACACTTCGCTGTCGTAAACATTTTTGCTACAACCTAGAGTTACTACATTTATCTTGTTTTTTTTAAGAGTTTTTGTGCGCATAATTTCTATAAATCAGGGCGCAAAGATACGAATGAATAATGATTTTAAGATTGAAACTGCTACTTTATTAAACCTTTTATATATTTAAACGTCTTAAAATGAAAACCTACTGCTATGAAAAAGGCCTTTTACTTTGTTTTTTTAACTATTTCTGTATTATGTTGTTCTTCTAATAACAGCGATGTTACAACCCCAGGAACAGACAACACAGCTATTTATTTTCCTCCAATAAACTCTAACACTTGGAAAACAGAATCTCTAGCTAACTTAGGGTGGAATACCAATAAACTACAGCCATTATTAAATTATTTAGAAACCAAAAACACAAAAAGTTTTGTGGTGCTTTATAATGGTAAAATGGTAATTGAAAATTACATGAATAACCATGATGCCAACTCAATTTGGTATTGGGCTAGTGCAGGAAAAACACTTACAACAACACTTACTGGAATTGCTCAAGAACAAAATTTATTACATATTAACGATAAGGTGTCTAATTATTTAGGAAACGGATGGACAAATAGTGCTTTAGAAAAAGAAAACTTAATCACTTGTAAACATTTATTATCTATGAGCTCTGGGTTAGATGATGCTTTAGGCAATGATGTTTCTGCAAACAACCTTAAATATAAAGCAGACGCAGGAACACGCTGGGCTTACCATAATGTTTATAAAAAAATGCAAGACGTAATTGTTGAAGCAAGTAATACTACTTGGACAAATTATTTTAATAGTAAATTAAAAAATAAAATTGGCATGACTGGTGCTTGGGTACCAGCAGGCCACTTTAATATATATTGGAGCAATACAAGAAGCATGGCACGTTTTGCCCTTATGATTTATGCTAATGGAAAATGGGAAAACAATCAAATTGTTTCAGAAAATTTTATAAATGAAGCTACAAACACCTCGCAAAATATTAATCAAGCTTATGGTTATTTATGGTGGCTTAACGGAAAATCTAGTTACCACTTACCTAACTCGCAATTACAATTTGATGGTAAATTAATACCCAATGCTCCAAACGACTTATTTGCTGCTTTGGGTAAAAATGATCAAAAAATATATATTGTTCCCAGCAAAAAACTAGTTATTATACGAATGGGAAATGCTGCTGATACCGATAATTTTGCTTTATCTAGTTTTGATAATGAGTTGTGGGGAAAGATTAATGATTTGATTGAATAATTTTAAAACTTATACTAAATGAATTTAAAACTCATTTAGTATAGGTTTCATTATAAATTTTACTACTTAATATCTAATAGTAATTCTTTAACTGCTCGCTCTAATTGTAGGTCTTTACCACTTAAAAAGTCGTTATATGGTAAAGGCACTTCAATGTCTGGATTTACTTGTAGGTTCTCGGTTGGTCTGCCTTCTGCTCCAATAGTAGCTATCATTGGTATTCCAAAAACAATGCTAGGATCTATTTGACGCTCCCACCATACAGCTGTTCCTGTGCCTGGAACTGGCATACCTACTAATTTACCTAAACCGTTTTGCTTATATATGTATGGAAATATGTAGGCATCACTATAATTCCCTTCACTCATAAGTACAATACTTGGCTTTGTCCAACGTGTTAAAGATTCTCCGCCCTTTAATATATTACCTTGCGGAGCTAATTTTAAATAAGTGTTACCACTAAGAAAAGTGTTTAAATCGTCATGAAGCCAACCGCCTCCATTAAATCTAGTATCGACTACAAGCGCTTTCTTCTCTCTATTTTCTCCCATAGCTTTATCATACACTTCTCTAAAACTACCATCATTCATTCCTTTAACGTGTATGTAACCCAATTTGCCTTGACTTAAAGCATTTACCTTATCCTCCATCATTTTAACCCAACGCTTATACATAAACGCAGAGTGCTGCCTATTAGATATAGGTTTTACGATTTCACTTAATTCTTCATTTCCTTTTTTTACTGTTAAAAGTGTATTTTTACCTATAATATTATTTAAATATTTATTCCAATTCTCGTTTGGCTCTATGGTTTGATTATTAATTTTTAAGATAATATCTCCCGATGTTATTTTACTATCTGCATTGTCTAATGGCCCGCCAGAAAGTATTTCGCTTATTTTAACACCTCTACCTTTATAAGTTTCATCAAATAAAACCCCTAAAGAAGCTGTTATATCTCCATTTTTTATACGATGTGTATACCTACCTCCTGTATGCGAAGCATTAAGTTCTCCTAAAATTTCACTCAACAATTCTTGAAAATCATAATTATTATTAATAAATGGCAAAAATTTAGCATACTCATCATGATACATTTTCCAATCTATACCATGTATGTTTGGGTCGTAAAACTTCTTTTTTACTTGACGCCATGCATGCTCAAAAATATAGCTACGCTCTTCTAAAGCATTTAGCAGCATGTCTCCATCAATTCCTACTGCGGTAATTTTTCCACTATTTGCATCAACCGTTACTAATTTTCCTTTATTACTTAAAAACAATGTTTTGTCATCATCACTTATTTGTATGCTGCTGGGTGCTCCTCCAAGTTTTGCTAAAATTTTAGTGCTTTTAGTTCTTGGTTCTGTTACCCATAAATCATATCCTTTTTCAAATTGAGATAAATAATACAATTTACTTGCATCTTTATTTAAAACATAGCCACTTATGTTCGAGCTATTTATAGTAAGTTTTATTTTTCTGTAGTCAAGATTTTTTAAATTTATATTTAAATCTTCTACATTTTTATCATCCTTCTTATCGCCTTTTTTCTTTTCTTCTTTACTATCATCTTCTTGCTCTTCATCTTTTTTAGCTTTCTCTTCTTCTTTAAAAAGAGCATAGTCCTCTTTACTTAATTTGTAGGTATCGTAAGCTTTCTTATCAAAAAATGCAGCATAAATATCACTCTCGCTACTTCCGTTTATTGCCAACGATTTTTCGCCATCTCTAGAACTTCTATAAACCATCATTTTCCCTTTCATAGCCCAAGATGCACCACTTTCTCCAAAACCGCTATTTATAGGATAAATAAAATCTCCTTTTCCATCGGCCTTTAATAATGCTGTATTATGAGTAAATGCGTAACCTTTTTGATCTGACACAAATAACCATTTACTATCTGGACTCCACTCAAAATCCCAATCGCCATCGGCATATGAGTAGTTATGCCCTTCAGGAAGTATTGTTACTTCTTTTTTAGAGTCTAAGTTTAAAACTTGTAAAATATTTCTATCTTTTATATAAGCTACTTTTTTACCATCTGGGGAAAACTTAGGTTGGTACTCTTCTGCCAAAGTTGCTTTTAAAGGTTCTATTTCTATAATAGTACTAGCAAAAAAATAGGTTTCCTCTGGGCGAGATAAGCTTGCTTTATAAATATTCCAGCTACCATCGTGCTCTCCAGAAAATAATAAAGTTTTACCGTCTGGCGACCAATTTACCATACGCTCTTGTTCTGGCGTATTAGTAATGCGTTTTGTTCTAGAATCTTTAACACCAGTTACAAAAACTTCGCCTCTATTTACAAACGCTATTTCTTTTCCGTTCGGACTAACTTTAAATTCACTAACATCACTGATATCTATATTTTTAATGGTTTGATATGCAGAATCGTCTTGAACTTTTATAGCTATTTTTTTAGGTTGCTCACCTTCTATTACGGTATAAATATCTCCTTTCCATGTAAAGGCCATTTTATTATTTTGAGCAATACTTAAATGCCTAACTGGAAAATCTTTAAAATCTGTTATTTGAATATCTTCTTTTGAATTTAGATCCCTTTTATAAAGGTTTTGAGTACCACTCTTTTCATTTAAATAAAATACAGATGTTCCGTTATTATTAAAAACAGGCTCTCTATTTTCGCCTTCAAAATCAGAAACTTGTGTATACGTGTTATTTATAACATCAAAAACCCAAATATCGCGAGTTACAGATGACACATGATGCTTTCTTAAATGATCTTCGTACCCTTTTCTATCTTGAAATATAATTTTATTACCATTATTGTTGTAATGAGCATTTTCTGCTCCAGCTGCTGTTACCAAAATAGGTTTACCGCCTTGAGCTGGTATGGTGTATAAATTTTTAAATAAACGTGGAGAAGGAAAACGAACACTTTTAGCTGTAGCATCTCTTCCACTTCCAAATAGTACCAATTTACTATCTACTGTAAAATCATACGGATAATCGTTAGCACTATTAAAAGTTAGTCTTTTTGACATTCCGCCTTTAGCAGGAATTATGTAAACATCAAAATTACCATAGCGATCACTTGCAAATGCTATTGTTTTTCCATCTTTACTCCACACAGGATATCCGTCGTAAGCATCTCCTGTTGTTATAGCCATAGCTACACCTCCATCTATACTAACCGTGTATAAATTACCATGATAGCTAAAAACTATGTTTGTACCATCTGGAGATATGCTAGGATACCGCAACCAACGCGCTTCATCTTGTGCATAAATATTTAAACTACTAATACATAATAAAATTAGAATAAAGACTCTTTTCATTTTAATTATTTTTAAGAATATTCACAAAAATAGAATTATCAATAAAAATAATTTAAATTTTAAGTATTTTTTATGATAAAAATTCATAATTAAAACAAGAAGAGTCTTAGAATTAATTCTAAGACTCTTCTTGTTTCCAATCAAAAACTATAAATACTACTATCTATAACATTTAAATAAAATTATTGTTTTTCAAGGCTTCATGTTAACACATGTTTTTAAATAGTAAAACATAAGCCTTTCGATAGAATAACTTGAAAATATATTATTTTTAAGGATGTTTTTTATTTAAAAAACGAATCTACAAACTCGTGTTTATTAAAAACTTGTAAATCTTCTATGCCTTCGCCAACGCCTATATATTTTACAGGTATTTGAAATTGATCGGATATACCAATTACCACACCTCCTTTTGCGGTTCCGTCTAGTTTTGTTACAGCCAAAGAGGTTACCTCTGTTGCTGCTGTAAATTGCTTAGCTTGCTCGAATGCATTTTGCCCTGTAGAACCATCTAAAACCAACAATACATCGTGTGGAGCATCGCTAACAACTTTTTGCATAACGCGCTTTACTTTTGTAAGCTCGTTCATTAAATTTATTTTATTATGCAAACGCCCAGCAGTATCTATTATAATAACATCTGCTTCTTGATTTACTCCAGATTGTAAAGCATCAAAAGCTACAGATGCTGGATCGCTACCCATTTCTTGACGAATCATTGGCACATCAACACGATCTGCCCAAACTTGAAGCTGGTCTATGGCTGCTGCTCTAAAAGTATCGGCAGCACCAAGTACAACTTTTAAGCCTTGCCTTTTAAATTGATATGCTAACTTACCAATTGTTGTTGTTTTACCTACGCCATTTACACCAACAACCATTAATACATATGGTGTTTTTGTTCCATCTGCTTGTTTTGCTAAGGTAGGTATTACATAATCTGTTTCTTCTCCAGAATTTGTTTCGCTTAGCAAACCTGCAATTTCTTCTCGAAGTATTTTATTTAACTCTTCTGTTCCTAAATATTTATCTTTAGACACACGCTCTTCAATACGTTCTATAACTTTTAAGGTTGTATTTACACCTACATCACTAGATACTAATACTTCTTCTAAGTTATCTAATACCTCATCGTCTACTTTAGACTTTCCTGCTACTGCTTTACTTAATTTCCCGAAAAAACTAGTTTTTGTCTTTTCTAATCCTTTATCTAATGTTTCCTTTTTTTCTGACGAAAATATTTTTTTAAAAAAACTCATTTACCAATTGGTTGTTAGTTAGTATATACTTGGTCTATAGAATACTATTCTTTTTTGTGCGTTATGGGTTGTAATGTAAAGCCCAATACTTGTTATAACGCGCAAACTACTATAGTCAAAAGCCTTACCGTTTTTGTTAAACTGCTATTATGGCAGATTTTAACATAACTATTCAAATATAAAAATAAAAAAGCAGCTCTCTGTGTAGAAAGCTGCTTTAAAATATTTTATAGTAGTAATTCTTATTTCTTGTTTAAGAAATCGTTTACTTTTTCTGGTGCCATAATTGATTCAACAAACATGTAAGCTCCTGTTTTTGGAGACTTTACCATTTTTATTGCTTTTGACAACCTTTTAGATCCTGTTTGTAATGATGCTACTGATTTCTTTGCCATGACTTATGCGTTATTTGACATTTTTACTTAAAGTAAAAATCTCTAATTATTTAATTTCTTTATGAACTGTCATACGCTTAAGGATAGGATTAAACTTCTTAATCTCCATTCTATCTGGCGTATTCTTCTTGTTTTTAGTTGTAATGTATCTAGATGTTCCAGCAACACCTGTTGCTTTATGCTCTGTACATTCTAAAATTACTTGTATTCTATTACCTTTCTTTGCCATTTCTCTTACTTATTAAATGGGGTCTATTACTTTAAAAACCCTTTAGACTTCGCTTCTTTAATTGCTGCAGAAACACCTATCTTATTAATCGTTTTTAAAGCAGCTGCAGATACTTTTAATGTCACCCAGTTGTCTTCTTCTGGAATATAAAAACGTTTCTTTAATAAATTTGCATTAAATTTGCGTTTAGTTCTGTTTAATGCATGAGACACGTTGTTTCCAACCATTGCCTTCTTTCCTGTAAGTTCACAAACTCTTGACATTATATATATACTTTTAATTTTTTGTTTAAAAACGAGGTGCAAATATACTAAATGTTTCAGTTATAGCAACCTAAATTTATCAATTTTTTAAAATTTCTTTTTGCAACATTTCTAAAGCCATACTAATCGCTTTATTAACAACCCTTTCGCGAGGTTGTGGAAATATAAACTTTTCTGAAAAAACTCCTGATTTAGAAGCAATTGCCACAAAAACCGTTCCTACTTCGGCGTCTGCATCGCCTTTAGTTGGCCCTGCATTACCAGTTGTTGCTACTGCATAATCTGTTTTAAACAACTGCCTAGCTTGCTGCGCCATAGCCTCTGCTACTTGCGCACTTACTACTGAATATTTATCTATTATAGATTTAGAAACCCCTAAAACATCAATTTTTGTTTGGGTTGCATAGCTAACCATGCCTCCTTTAAAGTAAGCCGATGCTCCAGAGTTTGCTGTAAATCGGCCTGCTAGCTTGCCTCCTGTACAACTTTCTACAACTGCTAAAGTTTGTTCTTGCTCTGTTAATTTTTCGCCTATAAAGGCTTCTAGAGATTTCTCGTCTTCCTCAAAACCAACAAATTCGTTTACAACTAGAGGCAATACAGCGTCTATTTGTTTTTGCACATCGTCTATTATTTGTTTTGCATTAAAACCTTTGGACGATAAGCGAAGTCTCATTTTACCAATACTAGGCAGGTAAGCCAATTTTATATGTTTAGGCAAGTTATCTTCCCAGTCTTGTATTCTATCTGCCAAGGTACTTTCGCCTAAACCGTAAATTAATAATGTTCTATGTAGTATAAATGGAGCATCGTATTTATCTTTTAACTTAGGAACCACTTCTGTGGTTATTAAATTTCGCATTTCGAATGGTACTCCTGGTAGCGCAATAAATGTTTTGTCGTTTTTTTCTAACCACATACCAGGCGCAGTGCCTAGCGTATTCATTAAAACCTTTGCTTTAGAAGGCACAAAAGCTTGATCTTTATTTACCTGCAATAAAGTTTGGCGCACATAGCGTTTCCAAAGCGTTTCTATATTTTTTAAAACGTCTGGGTTTCTTACTAAGGTATCGTTAAAGTATTCTGCAATGGTTTTTTTTGTAATATCGTCTTTAGTAGGTCCTAAACCTCCTGTTATTAAAATAATATCTACTCTACTTTCGGCTTCTTTAAACGCTTGTAAAATATGCTCTTTATCGTCTTGAATAGATGTAATTTGATATACAGAAACCCCAATTTTATTAAGCTCTTTTGCTATAAAGGCCGAATTAGTATCTACAACCTGCCCTATTAAAAGTTCGTCTCCAATTGTTATTATTTCTGCAAGCATCCATTATAAATTAAAATCAGACTTTATTTCTGCCACAGCATTATCTACAGCAGTAATAACAGTATTTAACTGAGAGGTAATATCTAAATCTGTTTTTTCAAACTTACCCCAATCTTGTACTTCTATTAAAATATCGAGTACACCAAGTTCAAACAAGTCTATGGTTGGTTTCATTTTATGAGCTGCTTGATAGGCATTATAATAATCGCCCTCTGCAACTGCTTTTTTTAATCTATCTGCATCTACAGGCACTTCTTCTAAAAAAGCTTCAGCTAAGGTAGCTATAAACTCCTCATCATTATCTGCTAATTCTCGTACTCTAAATAGTTTGTAGTGTTGTTCCATTTTATTTAACTGTTATCGAAAACATCTCTGTTTTCTCTATATATCCTTTAAGTTTATCATTGGCATATACTTTGCCAACTCCAGCTGGTGTTCCCGTAAAGATAATATCTCCAATCTTTAAAGTAAAATATTTTGACACATATTCTATTAATTCGTCTATTTTCCATAACATGTGGCTTGTAATTCCTTTTTGTACAATATTTTCATTCTTTTTTAAAGAAAACTCAATATTGTTTACATCTGCCACCTCTTTAATAGGCAACCACTTTCCAATTACTGCAGATCCGTCAAAAGCTTTTGCCTTTTCCCAGGGTAATCCCTTCGCTTTTAAGGAACTTTGTAAATCGCGAGCTGTAAAATCTATACCCAAACCTATTTCGCTATAATATTTATGGGCAAATTTTTTATCTATATGTTTACCCACACGATTTATTTTAACCAAAACCTCAACCTCATGATGCACATCATCAGAAAAATCTGGAATAAAAAATGGTTGTTTTTTTATCAATATAGCTGTGTCTGGTTTTAAAAACACCACAGGATCTGTTGGTCTTTCGTTTTCCAACTCCTCAATATGATCGGTATAATTTCTACCAATACAAATTAATTTCATATCTATAAGTTTTAATTTGTGCGTTACCTCAAGGGTCGGGCTTTCCGCTATATCTTTTTTGTTTTTAATAACAAAAAAGGATGTCGCATCAATCCCTAACGCATTATAGTTTGCAATGGCTAGTATTAAAACAAAAGTAAAAGCATACCCGCAAAACAACTAGCTAGTGCTTAAATCTTATGCCTATCCTAATTTATTATTTAAGCTTCGCAGTTTAATAGCTGTTAATACCTTTTTAGTATACAAAGGGAAATCTGCATTTAGCAACCATCCAAAATAACCAGGTTCTTTTTCTAAAACTTCGGTTACCAATTTACCTTTATGCTTACCAAAAGAAAAACACTCTAATCCGTTTTCATCAAAAGCAATAAAACCTGCAAAATCTGCAAACTTTTTTCTAGAACTAAAATCGGCTAAAAACTTGGTGTCGTTTTCAATCTCGTCGTACTTATCTATTTGTGCTTTTAGTACTTCGTAAGTAGCCTTAGTATCGGCTGCAGCACTATGCGCACCTTCTAAATTTTTATCGCAATAAAATTTATAAGCAGCAACCAAGGTAC
Source organism: Postechiella marina (assembly GCF_039538365.1). Lineage (NCBI taxonomy): Bacteria > Pseudomonadati > Bacteroidota > Flavobacteriia > Flavobacteriales > Flavobacteriaceae > Postechiella > Postechiella marina. The sequence goes on along the minus strand of NZ_BAABCA010000008.1, from coordinate 103,487 downwards.
GTTGTTCCATTTTATGAAATATGGTTTGTACATCTACCGCCAACCTACTCTTCATATCAAAATCAATATCTGCCCGCAGCATTTCTTCTGCTAACAACGGAATATCAAAACGGTTAGAATTAAAACCACCCAAGTCTGAGTCCTTTATTAAATTATAAATTTCTTTAGCAAGCGCTTTAAATGTTGGCTTATCAGCAACATCTTCGTTGCTTATGCCATGAATTTCTACAACCTCTGCTGGTATAACCATTTCTGGGTTAACCAACCAAGTTTTACTTTCTTCCTTTCCGTCAGGAAAAACTTTAAGTATTGATATTTCTACAATTCTGTCTTTAGTAATACTAACACCTGTAGTTTCTAGATCGAAAAAACAGATAGGCTTGCTTAAATTAAGTTGCATATGTATTTTTAATATTTTAATTTTTCTTTTAGAAATGCATTTCTATTCATGGTCCATGCATCATCATCAAATAAACTTTTAAACGAAATCTCATCAAAACCATATCTAATATAAAACTCTCCACTTGGCTTAATAATTAAATGTGCAAAATTTCGATCTTCGTATTTAAAAAGCTTCTTTATTAATTTACCATAATCTTTATAAAAGTTAACATCTTCTATCTCTGAACTTACACCGCTATTATACCCGTAAAACACTAAAGGCACTACTTTTTTAAACTTTTTGTGCTTTTTATACCAAGATTTATAACTTTTAACATAGGTTTTATAGCTTGGTGTAAAGCAACGATAACCTTTTGATTTTATACTTTTTAAATGAAACACATTAGTAGAAGAGCTGTGCGACTCTAAAACATGACCAAGGCTATCTTTAATAACCATTAGATTTTTATCTGGCAGTTCGTCTTTACTTCTTAAAGTATCTACATAGCGAATAGATAGAGTTTTAGTTGTATCTATATTATATCTAGAAAAAAATAACTTACACAACTGCGACTTAGTTACTACATTTAATTTATCGTAATAATAATTTGGCACAATTTTTTCTACTACAAGAGTATCTGTAGTATATCTTACACCATGATAGAAATTTGTTTTTACTTTAGCATTATACACCATTTTATTAACTTGATGTCCTTCAACACTATAATACAAGGTATCTACTTGAGCATATATACTTGAAGAAAACAAGAAAAAGGCTATAACTTTTAACAAACTCACAAGGCTTTTAATAATTTATTTAAAACAAATATACTTCTTTAAATTTATTAATTTTACAATCGACTATGAATTCAAACTTTAAATATCGTTTTATTTTACTTACATTTTTTATGTTTTCTTTTTTATGTTTTTCTCAAAAAAAAACTCATAAAAATGTAACATTAATAGAAAAGCAAAATGGAAAAAGACTTGAGCTTTTTGCAAAAAATGAAGACTCTACAAGTTACGTTGTTTTTTTACGAGTAAGCACAGATAATTACAGGAGAACAAGCAATAGACCTGTTTTAACAACCGTGGCTCCTAATAGCGAAACACATTTACTTACTCTTATAAAACTGACTGGCAAACCTAACGAATACAAAAAGCAGTTTATAGTAAACGAAGTAAGCCAGAATTTAAGTTTTAGAAAGGATGACGACGATTTTCAAATAAATTTTGATAGTGCTTTAAAAACAACAAAAATTACCATATTCGAATCTAACAATTGTGAGTTTTGTAATGAAGCAAAAGCATTGTTTGATAAATATAAAATAGCTTACAACACAAAACATGTTAAAAAAAACAGCAGCGAACTTATAGCCTTGTTAAAAAAATCTGGCAAACCTTATAACAATACTGCGCTAGATGTTTTTGATATTCAAATAAAACAAGACATTTACCGCAATATTACCAATAAAGAAGTACTTTTTAATGTGTTAAAACAATATATGGAGTAAGCCTTATATTTCGCGGTCGCTATCCCAAGCTTCTAAATAATCTGTTACTGCTTTTACAAACATACCACCTAAAGCACCATTAACAACACGATGGTCGTAAGAGTGAGATAAAAACATTTTGTAGCGAATACCTATAAAATCGCCCTCTGGAGTTTCTATAACAGCAGGCACTTTTCTTATTGCACCTAAAGCTAAAATACCCACCTGTGGCTGGTTTATAATTGGTGTACCCATTATACTGCCAAAAGTACCTACATTAGTTACCGTGTATGTTCCGCCTTGAATATCGTCTGGTTTTAATTGATTTAAACGTGCTCTTTTAGCTAAATCGTTTACCTGCTTTGTCATACCAACCAAGTTAAGTTGATCTGCATTTTTTATAACAGGCACAATTAAGTTACCATCTGGTAAAGCAGCTGCCATACCAAGATTTATGTTTTTCTTTTTTATTATTTTATCACCTTGAAGCGAAATATTCATCATTGGGTAATCGCGTAAAGCCTTAGCTATAGCCTCCATAAATATTGGTGTAAATGTTAGGTTTTCGCCTTCGCGCTTCATAAACCCTTCTTTTACCTTCTTTCTCCAGTTCCAAATTTTAGTTACATCTGCTTCAATAAAACTTTGTACGTGTGCCGAATTTTGAATAGACTCTACCATATGATGAGAAATAAGTTTTCCCATTCTAGTCATTTCTATTATTTCATCTTCACCATTAGAAACCACAGGAGCAGATTCTGCTTTAGTTTTTTCTGTTTTTGCAACAGGTTTAACTGGCGCTGCAGCTACAGGTTTCACAGTAGCACTTTGCGCTCCAACTACTCTATTTTCTATATACGCTTTAATATCGTTTTTAGTAACACGACCTTCTTTTCCGGTACCAGTAATACCATCTAATTCGTCTTGAGAAATCCCCTCTTGTTTAGCTATATTTTTAACTAATGGCGAGTAAAAACGATCTTGGGTAGATACCACAGGAGTTATTGAATCTTTTACTATTTGAATAGTATCTGTTACTTGAGTTGCAACAGCCTTAACATTTGCTTCTTCTTTTACAACTATAGGTTCTGGGGTTGTTTTAACTTTAACATCAGATTCTGTTTCTATTATTGCTAAAACCTGGCCTACTTGTACTACATCATCTACATTAAATAAGCGTTCTACTAAAACACCCTCTACCTCACTAGGCACTTCGCTATCTACTTTATCTGTTGCTATTTCTAAAACAGCGTCATCTAAATCGATAGTATCTCCAACTTCTTTTAACCACGAAGTTATTGTTGCTTCTGCAACACTCTCTCCCATTTTTGGTAATGTAAGCTCAAATTTTGCCATATCTATAATGTAATCCTCTTATTTTTTAAATCTGATGCAAAATTAATAAAAAAACATTATTAATTCTGAATTATCCCTAATAAAAAAACCTATTCCCACTCAACAACCTCTCCTCTAGTGATAGAATTGTCGCTTCCAACAATAAAATTAGCTCCTTTTGGTAAAATTTTAAATGTAACTGAGTGTTTTTTTCTTAAACGTTCTACTATCTCAATGATACTTTTATAACTTAAATAATTAGCATCTAAAATAACCTCGTCATGCAAACTAACCTGATTAAACTCTAAATCTAAAATTGTTTTTTTTGTTAAAACTCGTTCTAATTGCTCATTTCTCTTATCTGAAACAAAAATATATTTAGCAACTTTTTTATGCCTTGCTTTAGGCGTACTTCTAAACACATAAACCATTTTTACGCCAAACCACACTAACAAATCGAAAACAATATTTTTCTTAAAGTGCTTTTTGTAAAAAATTTGCATTGCTCCATAAAAGCGTCTTGCATAGTTTTTATCTCGCAACGTACTTTCGCCTTTATAGTGTATTACGGTTGTATTAGCAAAATAAAAATTATTATAACCCGCTTTTAGTACTTTGTAAGATAAATCGATATCTTCTCCGTACATAAAATAATCTTCGTCAAAGCCCTGCATTTCTTTGTACACACTACTTTTTATAATCATAAAAGCACCTACTAGAACATCTACACTTCCTGTTTCGTCTTCTTGTAAATAATTTGCATAATAGTATTTAGAATTACCTACTAGCTTTAATAAAGCAGCCTTAACATATGGTATTTTACGTTTACTTTCTGGTAAAAAAGCACCAACACCATCTATAAGTTTACATCCAATAATTCCTAAATTATCTTTGGTTTCTGCAAATTGTAATAATTTTATAAAAGCATCTTCTGCAACTACTGTGTCTGGGTTTAATATGCACAAGTATTCTCCCTTTGCAACATTAAAACCTATATTATTTCCTTTAGAAAAACCAAAATTTGTTTTATTCTCAATAAGTTTTACATCTGGAAACTTACGTTTTACCATAGCACAACTGTCGTCTTCAGAATTATTATCGACAACAATTATTTCTGCATCAATATTAGAAATAGCTGCCTGCACACTGTTTAGACAAAGCTCTAAAAAGTAACGCACGTTATAATTTAAGATGATTATTGAAAGCTTCAAACTATAACTATAATTTTAACGCAGATTCAAAAGGAATTCTATTAACTATACTACGCCCTAAGGTAATCTCGTCTGCATATTCCAACTCGTCTCCAACAGAAATACCTCTTGCTATTGTAGAGGTTACAACATTATAATCTTGAATTTGCTTGTATATATAAAAATTAGTAGTATCTCCTTCCATGGTAGAACTTAACGCAAAAATAAGCTCTTTTATTACACCTTTTTTAACTTTTTCTACAAGAGAATCTATAGTTAAATCGTGAGGCCCAATACCATCCATTGGCGATATTTTTCCACCTAAAACATGATACAACCCTTTAAACGAGCTTGTACTCTCTATAGCCATAACATCTCTAATGTCTTCTACTACACAAATAATTTCTTCGTTTCTATTGGCACTCGAACATATTTCGCAAATTTCTACATCGCTTATATTATTACAAGACTTACAGAATTTTACATCGTTACGCATAGCATGCAAGCTTTCTGATAATGCCAAAGTTTGCTCTTTGGGTTGTCTTAGCATATGCAATACCAAACGCAAGGCAGTGCGCTTACCTATTCCTGGTAATTGCGACATTTCGTTAACCGCTCTTTCTAATAATTTAGAAGAAAATTCCATATTGCAAAATTACTGTTTCGCCTTGAATTTCGCTAATTTTACAAGACACTTTTAAATATCGATTTTAACCAATAAAGTTTAAAGTTATTCTTTGTACTTTCAAAACCTTAAATTTAACAACCTTTTTATGAGTGCAATACAAATTCTATTACTAATACTTGGCTATTTTGGGGTTTTAATTTTAATCTCTTATCTTACTGGTAAAGAAGACTCTAACGATGCTTTTTTTAAAGCCAATAAATCGGCTCCATGGTATCTTGTTGCTTTTGGCATGATTGGCGCCTCTTTATCTGGTGTTACTTTTATATCGGTTCCTGGAGCTGTAGAGACAAAACAATTTGGATACATGCAAGTTGTATTTGGGTATTTTTTTGGATACCTAGTTATCGCCTACGTACTATTACCTATATATTACCGTCTTAACTTAACCTCTATATACACCTATTTAAAAGACCGATTTGGTAAAACGAGTTACAAAACAGGCGCTATTGCATTTTTAATTTCTAGAACCGTTGGTGCTGCATTTAGACTATTTTTGGTTGCTAAAGTATTACAGCTTTTAATTTTTGACCAATACCAAATACCATTTACTGTAACCGTAATTATAACCATTGCCTTAATTTGGCTTTACACCTTTAAAGGCGGTATAAAAACCATAATATTTACCGACACCTTACAAACTTTATTCATGCTAATTTCTGTAATAGTAACTATTATCTTTTTAGCATCTGCTTTAAATTTACATAGCATTGCCGAGGTTTACACCAATGTAAAAGACAATGCCATGAGCAAAGTGTTTTTCTTTGACGATGTTAATAATGCCCAATATTTTATAAAAAGTTTTCTTGCAGGTATGTTTATTACCATTACCATGACCGGATTAGACCAAGATATGATGCAAAAAAACTTAACTTGTAAAAACCTTAAAGAAGCTCAAAAAAACATGATTTCTTTTAGTATAGTTTTAGTTTTTGTAAATATGCTTTTTTTAGCTTTAGGATTAATGCTTACACAGTACGCCAAACAACATGGTATTACTGCAACAAAAGACAATTTATTTCCTACTATTGCCATGTTACCCGAAATAGGCATAGTAACATCTGCTTTCTTTTTACTAGGCCTTATTGCTGCTGCTTACTCTAGTGCAGATTCTGCGTTAACCTCGCTTACAACATCGTTTTGTATAGATATTATAGAACTTGATAAAAAGCCTAAACCAAGCCAGAAAAAAGTTAGAAAACAAGTACATGTATTAACCAGTGTACTTTTGGTTATAGTTATTGTTTTATTTGATGCTATTTTTAAAGACGTTTCTGTTATTTGGGAATTATTTAAAGCTGCAGGCTATACTTACGGACCATTATTAGGCTTGTTTGCCTTTGGCATTTTTACAAAAAACCAATTAAAAGACAATTACGTTTGGATTATTGCCATTATAGCTCCAATTGTATCTTATTTATTAAATGCGTATTCTGTAGAGTTATTAAACGGTTACCAAATAGGGTTTGAAATTCTTATAATTAATGGCTTATTTACTTTTTTAGGTTTAATATTGATTCGTAGAAAGCAACACTAAAGTACAAGCCACCTCGAAGGCAATATTATTTTGTTTTAATAGTTTATAAAACTCTGGATTTTCTGTTCCAGGATTAAAAATTACACGCTCTGGCTTTAAAGCTATTATGTAATTATAGTAAGACTCTTGCCTTTTTGGATTTAAATATAATGTTACTGTATTTATATCTTTATAATTTACAAGCTCAACATCTATATTAACACCTGCAACACTCCCTTGTTTTAAGCCAAAAGCAACGGTTTCTATTTTATTAGCTACCAATTTATGAATAGCGTAATTAGAATACCTTGTATCTTTTAAAGAAGCGCCTAATACTAATGTTTTTTTTTCATTTTTATATTATTTCTAATCATTCTCCATTCTCGTTTATTCGTCTTAAAAAGTACTAATTATTTACAAGTCTAATAGCTAAAAGAAAAAATTATTGCGATTTTTATAAAAAATTAACAACAAATACAATAAGAACAAAATTTTTACGTTATATTTTAACAAACCTCGAATTTTGTAATTATTTGAGTTAGTCACTTTTCATAAAAAAAATTCGTAGATATTTAAATTTAGCTAATAAGTAAATTTAGATTTGTGTTAATTCGAATTGATAAATAGCAAAAAAAAACCCAAAACTAACGTTTTGGGTTTTTTAATTTTTATATTTTTTTTACCATTTTATAATGGCACTTGCCCAAGTAAAACCACTACCAAAAGCAGCTAATACAAGGTGGTCGCCTTCTTTTAATTTTCCTTCTTCCCAAGCTTCAGTTAAAGCAATAATTACAGATGCAGCGGTGGTGTTTCCGTATTTTTGAATATTATTAAACACCTTATCATCACCTAAACCAAACTTCTTTTGTATAAACTGAGCGATACGTAAATTGGCTTGATGCGGAATTAGCATATCTATATCTTCCTTTTGCAATCCATTTTTCATCAACCCTTCCATAATCACTTCACTAAAACGTACTACAGCATTTTTAAACACAAACTGCCCGTCCATGTATGGAAAATACGATAAATCTTCCTCTTTCGATTCTAAAATCTCTGGCACCCAATGCCCAATACTTGGCGATTCTACAATTAATTTATCGGCATATTTACCCTCACTATGTAAGTGTGTAGATAAAATTCCTTTTGTATTATCTTCCTCTCTCGATAAAACTGCAGCTCCTGCGCCATCGCCAAAAATAACAGTAACACCTCTACCACGTGTAGATTTGTCTAACCCGTTGGAGTGATACTCTGCACCAATAACCAATATGTTTTTATACATACCTGTTTTTATAAACTGATCGGCTACCGATATGGCATAAACAAAGCCAGAACATTGGTTTCTTACATCTAAAGCTCCAATGGTTGGCATATCTAGCATGTCTTGAATTTGCACACCGCAACCAGGAAAATAATAATCTGGACTTAATGTTGCAAATACAATAAAATCTATATCGTCTTTAGTTAAACCAGCTCGTTCTATAGCTATTCTGGCTGCTTTTGCACCCATTACTGCCGATGTATCTTCGGTACCTTCTTTTATCCATCGTCTTTCTTTTATCCCTGTTCGTTCCTGTATCCAAGCGTCATTAGTGTCCATCATTTTAGATAAATCGTCGTTTGTTACAACGTTATCTGGCACATATTTCCCTAATCCTATTATCTTCGAATTGTACATTTTTAGTTTTTATTTTACTTCCGCGAAAGCGAAATTATCTTCAATTAACAACAAAATACGAAATTATAAATTGATATCGTAATTTCTATTATTTTTCAAACTTAAAAAAAAAGTGTCAGTTTGTCACATTTTAACTGTTGGCATTTTTGTTGCTTTTCTGTTTCTATAATTTTTAATAATATAAAAACATATATATCATGGCAAAAGGAAGCATTAATGTTTCGGTAGAAAACATCTTTCCACTCATTAAAAAATTCTTGTATAGCGATCACGAAATATTTTTACGTGAACTTATTAGTAATGGTACAGATGCTACTTTAAAATTAAAGCATCTTACTAGCATTGGCGAATCTAAATCTGAATACGGAAACCCTCAAATTGAGGTTAAAATTGATAAAGAAGGTAAAAAGCTTCACATTATCGATCAAGGTTTAGGTATGACTGCAGACGAGGTTGAAAAATACATTAACCAAGTTGCTTTTTCTGGAGCCGAAGAGTTTTTAGATAAATACAAAGACTCTGCTAAAGATTCTGGTATTATTGGTCATTTTGGTTTAGGTTTCTATTCTGCCTTTATGGTAGCAGAAAAGGTAGAGCTTATTACAAAATCTCATAAAGACGAGCCTGCTGCACATTGGATGTGTGATGGATCTCCAGAGTTTACTTTAGAGGCGCACGATAAAACAGATAGAGGAACAGAAATTATTCTTCATATCGCCGAAGATTCTACAGAGTTTCTAGAAGAATCTAGAATTAGCGAGTTACTTACTAAGTATAATAAGTTTATGCCTATTCCAATTAAATTTGGAACTAAAGAAATAAACGATCCAGAGCACGAGCCTAAAACAACAAAAGACGAAGAAGGTAAAGAAACTACAGAACCACATAGAAAAATTACTGTAGACAATATTATAAACAACCCTAACCCTGCTTGGACAAAACAACCTGCAGATTTAGAAGACCAAAATTATAAAGACTTTTACCGCGAGTTGTACCCAATGCAATTTGAAGAGCCTTTATTTAACATTCACTTAAACGTAGATTATCCGTTCAACTTAACTGGGATTTTATATTTCCCTAAAATGTCGAACGATATGCAAATTCAAAAAGACAAAATTCAACTGTACCAAAACCAAGTTTTTGTAACAGATAATGTTGAAGGTATTGTTCCAGAATTTTTAACCATGCTACGTGGTGTTATAGACTCTCCAGACATTCCGTTAAACGTATCGCGTTCTTACTTACAAGCCGATGGTGCTGTAAAAAAGATTTCGTCTTACATAACACGTAAAGTTGCCGATAAATTAAAATCGCTATTTAATAATAACCGCGAAGATTTTGAAGCTAAGTGGAATGACATTAAAATTGTTATAGAATACGGTATGCTTTCTGAAGAAAAATTCTTTGAAAAAGCAGATAAGTTTGCACTTTATCCAACGGTAGATGGTACGTATTATACTTACGAAGAGCTATTCAATAAAATTAAAGCTAACCAAACCGATAAAGATGGTAAGTTAGTTATCCTTTACGCATCTAACAAAGACGAGCAACACAGTTATATCGAGTCTGCAAAAGCTAAAGGTTACGAGGTGTTATTATTAGATTCTCCTATTGTTTCTCACTTAATACAAAAATTAGAAGGCTCTAAAGAAAACATTACTTTTGCTCGTGTAGATGGCGATCATATTAACAATTTAATTAAGAAAGACGAAACCACTATTTCTAAATTAGATGAAGATCAAACTAAAGCTTTAGACGAGTTATTAAAAGAAGTTATTCCTTCTGAGAAATTTATGGTACAACTTGAAGCTATGGATAGCGACGCCTCTCCTTTTATAATTACGCAACCAGAATTTATGCGTAGAATGAAAGAAATGCAAGCTACAGGTGGTGGCGGTATGAACATGTTTGGCAGCATGCCAGAAATGCACAACCTAGTTGTAAACACAAACTCTAAATTAGTAAGCGATATTTTAGCTACCGAGGCAAAAGAAGATAAAGAACGCTTAATTAACCAAAGTTTAGATTTAGCACGTTTATCTCAAGGCTTATTAAAAGGCGAAGAGTTAACAAACTTTATTAAACGTAGTTACGATATACTTAAATAGTTTTTCGCTTTAGCGGATATAATAAAAGTAAAAGCCACCTTGTAAAAACAAGGTGGCTTTTTTTATGTCTATTTTAACAAGTTATTATACAACCTCTCTAGCTATTTAAACTACATTCGTTTAAACCAGAAACAACCTTTTGCAATACAAATAAACATGAAAAATTTAAGAGAACAAACTGATGCTAAAATTGCAGCAGGACGAAAAGCCAAACCTGAATTTATGCAAGGTGTAGACCTTGTAATTGAAAAAGCCAAAGCCTTTAAAGAAGGCGAAAATGCAATAAAAGTTGGAGAAAAAGCACCAAATTTTGAGTTACCAAATCCCAAAGGCAACCATGTAACTTTACAAAGCTTACTAAAAAAAGGCCCTGTAGTAGTTACCTTTTATCGTGGTAGTTGGTGCCCATATTGTAACTTACAACTTAGAGCATTACAAGCACGATTAAACGAAATTCACGATTTAGGCGCTACTCTGGTTGCCATAAGCCCAGAAGTTCCAGATGGCTCGTTAACAAAAAACGACATTGAAAACATGGAGTTTACAGTATTATCTGATCAAGATGCCAAGGTAGCAGAACAATATGGTTTAGCTTGGCAAGTTCCAGAGTTTTTAATGGAACACATGCGCATAGACCGTAATCTAGACTTAGTAAAAATAAATAATGGCAACGGAAACATTTTACCAATACCTGGCACTTTTGTTTTAAACACTCAAGGCGAAGTAATATGGAGTTATGTTAATGTAGATTATAGAACGCGATCTGAACCCGAAGCAATTATTGAAGCTTTAAAAACGTTAGCTTAAAACCAGTATTTTATAGCTTTCGCAGATATAATAAAACCACTTTGTATAAACAGAGTGGTTTTTTAATTACAAAGCACTTTACTTTGTCAAAAATTTCTTCTAAATTCGTTTGGTAAATATTAAAATGGGAGTTATTTTTATGTTGGCACCAATTTAAAAAAAATGCTAGAACAAATTTTCAATATTTTCCCTATTTGTAACAATGATATAATTCAATATATTGGTTTTAAAACATATGATGTTAAAGGAAATGATGATGAAAAAATAAAATTCTTACAAGAGAAAGTTCACCAAGACTATACTGACTTGGAATATGTAAGCATTCCTGAAACATATAAAATTACAGATAGTAATGGAAAAGAGATTGTAGGTATACACCTAGAATCTTATAATATACTAGTCCATAATTCAACCAATAGTGTATTATTTGATTCTATATTTCAATTATCAAATGCTGGAAATGAACCATTATTCGTAATTACTATGATTGTTGATGGAGAAATAAGAATTGACAAGACGGAGAAATACCAAGCGACACCAAAAACAGATTATACATATTCAATTAATGAAACTATTCCAGAACATTATTTCACTAATTATTATACTGAAAAAGGGTTTGAATTAGACAATCTTCTAGAAGATGATTTTTTAAAGGCAATAAGATTATTATTTCAAAACGAAATGTATGTTTCTTCATTAAAACTATTATTATCTGCAATTGACACATTTGCTTTTTTAGAATTTGGAGACACTAGAAATAATTTCAAAAATTGGTTAAATGAATTTTGTAATTTATCTGAATTAAAAATCACAGAAGAAGAACTTTGGGAGTTTAGAAACTCATTATTACATATGACAAATACCGTTTCCCGAAAAGTTAAAAACGAATCTGTAACAGGGTTGGGATTTTATGTGTTTAATGAAGATATTGAAGAAAGGACAAGTGACGGTAAAATTAAATATTTCAATCTAAAATCCTTGATTGTTAATGTAGCCTTTGGATTAAAAAACTGGGCAGAATCATTCAATAACAATAGAGGTAAATTTGAACAATTCATAGAAAGGTATGACTTAGTAATATCTGATACTAGATATAAACGGATTATATATAAATAAAAAACAGGTACCAACAAGGTATACAAAAAAACTGCTAATTTTATCATAATGCAATGTGAGTTACTCGTTAACTTACTTCCGATTTTCCTTCGGAAAATCCTCGCACACAAACATGCAACTTTTCATATGCGCAATGTTTGGCAACAAAAAAAAAAAAAAAACTATCATATAAATATCAAGTAGTGAACCTTAAAGAACATTATAGCAAATTATATAAAGAATCAGTAAAAAACATAGCATCTGGAAAATATGAAATTGATAATTTAATTGATTCAAAGTCTGACAAAAGATTTGGAATTACCCTTCTTGCTAGACCTTCAAATGAAGTAAAAGCTAAAATTGAAAAACTTAATCTTGAATTAAAGAAAGTTGAACCGAATCAATATTATTATCCGAAATCTGATATTCATATTACAATTATGTCAATAATATCATGTTATGATGGTTTTAATATTGAAAATATTGAATTACCTAAATATATTGAATTAATAAAAAAATGCATACCTAATAAAAACAACATTAAAATTAGTTTTAAAGGCTTAACAGCATCAAATTCTTGTATAATGTTACAAGGTTTTATGAACAATAACGTGTTGAATGACATTAGAGATAATTTGAGATTTGAATTTAAAAAATCGGAATTGGAACAAAGTTTGGACAAAAGGTATTCAATTCAAACAGCACACTCAACAATAGTTCGATTTAAAAATCATTTAAACGAAAAAGAGAGTTTTTTGAAAATAATTGACAAATATGCTGACTTTGATTTTGGAACTTTTGAGATTAAAAAAATCGAACTTGTTTATAACGATTGGTATCAAAAAAAAGAACTTGTAAAAAAATTACACGAATTTAAAATACAATAACGTTACCTAATATCTTATAAAATAATTACTATTTTAAGCTTGTATAAAGGTAGTTAATTTGTTTGCCTGCATCTTTTTTTTTGCGAAAAATTCTCGCACGAAAAAAACGCAAATTCCCATACATAAAACGTTGACAAACATGACTAAAGAAGAGCTAATAGAAATAGGAAAACAGATACTAAAAGCCGAAGGAAGCGAAAGTGAACTTAATATATTACATGAGGTTTTCAATAAAAATATACCATATCCAAATGGAGCAAATTTATTCTATTACCCAGAAAATTACAATGCAAGAAAAGACAATATAAGTAATTACAATCCAAGTGTCGAAAGTGTTGTAGACAAATGCTTAAATTATAAAGCTATTAATCTGTAAAAATGAGCGATAATTATATAACTATTACTACCGTAAAAGAAGTTAAAAACCCAAAAGAGTTAAGTGAAAAAATCTTGAAGTGGTTACAGACTAAAGAAATTATAGAAAGTGAATTGTCCGACTGTATACTAAGTACAAAGAAAAAAGGCTACAAACCAGCAAACAAACACACAGATGCTATTGGGTATAACGAAAATATTTTGAGCCTACAAGTATGCGGTCTTGAAGTAAAAACAGAACGAGAAGTATTTAATGCAGGTGCATTTACTCCTTTTACTAAATTAGAGTGCCCAAATTGTAATACAAACCGGTTTAAAGGAATCTCGCCTCAAGATTTTTACACCGAAAATTGTACTGAAGAACAATTAAACAGATTTAATACTGTGTTTCCTGAATTTGATAAATGGTCTAATAATAAGGACACTTCTTTAACTTGTCCGCATTGTTTAACCAAAAGTAATTTAGCCAGCTATAAAACTGATAATTCAATCGCATTTTCAAATCTTGGATTTACTTTTTGGAATTGGCCTGATTTAAAAGAAGAGTTTCTAATGGAATTAAAGACAGAAATTGGAATGGATATAGTTAGAATGAATGGACACTTATAAAAAAACCGCTCTACAAAATAACTATACTTAATACGGGTTTTGGTACTTAACCAAAAGTTAATAGCTTTTACTCAAACCTGCCAAATCTTTTAATTTGGCTTTAAAAACGAAAAGATAAAATTAAAAGTTTTACTGTGTGTTTAATCGAAAGTTCTGTACTTTTGGCTCTCTCACTAAGTTTAGCCAAAACTGCTAAGAAACAAACTCTAAAATTTTAAATTAGTAAATAATGACTAAAAAGGAAATAGCAAAGCAATATATAACGCATCTTGAAAATGGAAATGTTGAACAAGTAGTTGCATTGTTCAATGAAAAAGGAATGGTTGATTCACCTTTATACGGAATAAAAAAAGCAGATGAATTTTATCATGAATTAAATAGTGATACATCAAATTCTGAACTTCACTTAAAAGGAATTTTTGAAGAAAATGAGTCAAACAATTTAGCGCTTTATTTTACCTATAAATGGACTTTAAAAAACAATAAAAAAGTAGAATTTGATGTTGTTGACATTATTGAATTCGATAATCTAAATAAGATTAGCAAACTAAAAATTATATATGATACTGTTACCGCCAGAAAATTAGTGGAACAGCTATAAAAAGCCTATGCACAACAAAGCATAAAAATGAGCTACAAAAAATATTTTCTTATAGTTATAACTCTATTTGTTTCAATAAAAACATATAGCCAACAAAAAAGTGGATACTATTTAAATTGGAATTCTGACCACACTAATAGAATAGTAAAGCCAACTATTAAATTAAATGATGATGAAGCCAAATTAATTAATTGCTACAAAGTTACTTTCGATAAAGACAAAAGACTCAAAACAGTTGAGTACTTTGTATCTGGCAAGAAAAGCTCTAGTTCAAATTTTGGGGCACATATTTTAGAAAGGAAATATTACACTAATCATTATGAAGAGATTTTCAAAAATGAAAAACAAGAAAGAGTTACAAATAAAAATGGTGTCTGGTTTCACAAATATCAACTAAACGAAGCTGGATTTTGGATAAAAAAAGAAAATTATGACAATAATGGCAAATTGTTAAACCAGTACGGGGTTGCAGTCTACAAAGTTAATAGAGATTATCAAAACAGAAGGTTAACAGAGATTAGATACAACTTAAATACAGATACTATTCCAGACCCAAATGGATTTAAGGTTACTCATTTCACGTATAACAAAGACGGTTTTATATCCTCACGACAAAATAGAAATCTAGATGGCGAATTGGAAAACGGGAAATATGGCTACGCAAAAGTTATTTTTCACATGGACCAAAATGGGCAATTTTATGGAGAAGAATTTATAGACCGTCTTGGAAATTTAGTGAATAGTTCGAGCTTGGGTTATGCCAAAATTGACATGAGAGATTTTAATAAATACGGAAAAAACAAACGCTTCTACTTCACAGATGAATCAGGATATCCGTCTAAAGAAAAAGCTATGGGCGTAATAACTTATCACGATAATATGTCAAGAAATGAAATTATATACTTTGACAGGTACGGAAATCAAACAAAAGATATAAATGAGAGAGCAAGGTCAAAATACATATACGATAAAAATGGAGAATTTATAAAAAGGGTTAATTATAATTTTGAAGGTCGACCTATTAAATAAAAATAAAGCTTCTTTTTGCAGTTTATTTAATACTGCTATTAGCGCGTTATTTTTTACCCCAGAAATCCATACGATGCATTACTACAGTTACAAAACAAATATTAAAAGGCAATATTTACCACTTGCTCTAACACTCTAGAAAGCACTACTCAAAACCTTTCTAATTACATTTTAAAGCACTCGCCTCATCTTTTAAATTATATTTGCATATAAATTTTGATGTATTATTTTGGAAAAAGAACTTTTACTTATAACACCACCGTTTACACAGCTAAACACGCCATATCCAGCAACAACTTATATTAAAGGTTTTTTAAACACCAAAGGCATTGGTTCTTTTCAAATAGATTTAGGTATCGAGGTTATTTTGCAACTATTTTCGAAAGACTCCTTTACAGAAATTTTTGATTTTGCTTTTAAAAATAACCAAATAACATCTCAAAATGCGCAACGTATTTATAGCTTAAAAAATGCTTACTTACAGCCTTTAAACGACATTATCGCCTTTTTACAGGGCAAAAAACCAAGTTTTGCACGCCAAATTGTTTCTAATAACTTTTTACCACAAGCCTCTAGATTTGAACAACTAGATGATTTAGATTGGGCTTTTGGCTCCATGGGCATGCAAGACAAAGCAAAACATTTGGCAACCTTATACCTTGAAGATTTATCTGATTTTATAATAGAATGCATAGATCCAAATTTTGGATTTAGCCGATATGCAGAACGCTTAGGTATGAGTGCCAATTCGTTTGACGAAATATACGCCAATCTGCAAGAAAACACTACTTATATAGACGGTATAGCACTTACTATTTTAAAAGAAAAACTAGAAAAAGTAAAACCCAAATTGGTTTGTTTTTCGGTGCCTTTTCCTGGTAATTTATATTCGGCCTTTCGTTGTGCTCAGTTTATAAAAACGAATTACCCAAACATTAAAATTGCCATGGGTGGTGGATTTCCCAACACCGAATTACGTTCGGTATCTGATGTTCGCGTTTTTGAATTCTTCGATTTTATTACTTTGGACGATGGCGAATTACCTATCGAGTTATTACACGCACACCTTATAAATCCTGAAAGTAAAGAATTTAAACGTACTTTTCTTTTAGAAGCAGGTAAAGTGGTTTATAAAAACACAACAACAAAACCAGAATACAAACAAAATCAAGTTGGTACTCCCGATTATTCTGACTTACAATTAGAAAATTACATTTCGGTTATAGAAATTGCAAACCCCATGCATAGTCTTTGGAGCGATGGTCGATGGAACAAACTTACCATGGCACACGGTTGCTACTGGGGCAAATGTACCTTTTGCGATATATCGTTAGATTATATAAAAATTTACGAACCCGTAGCTGCCAAATTATTGGTAGATCGTATGGAGCAACTTATTACACAAACCAACGAAACCGGGTTTCATTTTGTAGATGAAGCTGCTCCTCCTTCGTTAATGAAAGCCTTAGCTTTAGAAATTATAAAGCGAAAACTAACTGTAACTTGGTGGACGAATATCCGTTTTGAAAAAAACTTTACCCAAGACCTTTGTTTGCTTTTAAAAGCCTCTGGATGTATTGCTGTTTCTGGTGGTTTGGAAGTGGCATCGAACCGGTTATTAAAACTTATAGATAAAGGTGTTACCGTGCAGCAAGTAGCACAAGTTACCCGCAATTTTACCGAAGCCAACATTATGGTACACGCCTATTTAATGTATGGCTACCCCACACAAACTGTTAACGAAACTATTGATAGCTTAGAAATGGTACGTCAGCTTTTTGAAGTTGGTATTTTACAATCTGGGTTTTGGCATCAATTTGCTTTAACTGCTCATAGCCCAGTTGGACTAAAACCAGAAGATTATAATATTATTCCGCATCAAGAGGAAATTAAATTTGCCAATAACGACATTCAGTTTACAGACACTACAGGTATAGACCACAACCTATTTAGTTTCGGGTTAAAAAAATCGCTTTTTAATTACATGCATGGTATTGGTTTCGATTTACCACTGCAAGAATGGTTTGATTTTGATATTCCTGAAACAACCATTCACCCCGATTTTATTTATGATAGTTTAGAGGTTGCCACCAATTTTAATATAAAACCTAGTGCAAAAATTGTTTGGTTAGGCACAGAACCTTTGGTAAACGCATATTCTAAAACTAAAAAAGGGCAAACAAAACAGGTACTAGAATTAACTTTTCATAGTACCACCGAAACCTTTAGTGTTCCACTAGATAAAGACCATGGCGAATGGTTTTTAGATCAACTAGAAGATTTAAGCCCGAAAAACGATGCTTTAAAATCCTTTTCGCAACTAAAAACGGACTTTGAAAAACATTTTGAAAATTTTGAATTGTTTTGGTTTTCGAAATCAATTAATACTTTAAGGGAAAATGGGTTGTTGATTTTGTAGGATTAATTGACTTTGTGAAAATTTTCAACTAACTTCGTTTAACTATCGGTAAAGATCATTGAAACGAAACTTTATCTTAGCATAAGCTGTAAGTTGAAAAACAAACTCACATATGAAAAACAAATTGACAATCTTACTTTTTTTAATCTCAACAAGTTGGACTTTTTCGCAAGAAAAAATAAAAGCAGACATTGATATAATTAATTTTCTCGGTAGAGTACCTCAAAAAACGGAAAGTAATTCTTTATCTGACAACCTATTAAGAATATTATACTATAAAATTCAACCAAAAGAATATCCAAAAATAGGATATTTAAATACTAAAGGAGAAAAAATAATTGAACCTAAATTTAATATGGGTTCAGATTTTTTTGATGATTATGCAAATGTAATTAAAGATTCTCTATATGGTTATGTGAATAGAGATGGCAAAGAAACCTACTTCGAAAATTATACTGATGTCTTCTTCTATTATGGAGATGCTGGAATTGCCAAAAAAAATGGCAAGTATGGATTAATAAACCGTAAAGGTGATTCATTGACGGAATTCAAATATACGATGGTAAGTAATTTTGGTTTTAATCATTACAAATGCCAAACTGAAAACAAAAAAAGTCACATTTTAGATTCGAATGGTAAAATTATTTTTAATAAAAACCTAGAATTTGATATACAAAGTCATTATTTTGAACAGGATTCTATTATAATTTTTCGAGAAACAAAAGCACGAAAAAAACTAAATGGTCTTGTAAATATAAATGGAGAAGTTATTATTCAACCTAAATACGAAAACATTCATTTCATCAATGACAGTGAACTTTATGTTGTGAAAAATGGAAAAAAATATGGATTTATTAATAAGTCTGGCAAAGAAGTTATTCCTTTAATTTATGATAAAGTCGGATTTAACATAAATGAAAATTTAATACCTGCATTAAAAGATGGTAAATGGGGTTTTATAAACAGAGAAAATGAAACTAAAATACCGTTTGAATATGATGATGCTAGTGCGTTTTTAAATGGTTTAGCTTTTGTAAAAAAGGGAGGAAATTACGGATGTATTAATACAAAGAATAAGGTTAAAGTAAAATTTAATTTGAAAAAAACTAAATATCCTTTCTTTACTAATAATTTAGCTCTTTTTGAAGAAAATGGAAAATATGGATTCATAAACAAAAAAGGTAATATCAAAATTCCAGCAATTTATGACAAGGCATTTCCTTTCGTCAATGAACTAGCTTATGTGGGAATTGAAGGTAAAGTTGGATATATAAATGAAAAAGGAAAGGAAATAATTCCGATAAAGTATAAACAACTCTGGTTTGAAAGTGATGGAATTATAAGATATGTAGATTAAATTTAGAAATAAAACCTACAGCTAACACCGTATAAAATTAATTGCTAGTTCTAGCCTAATTACGAAAGTCCTCGCGGACTTTCTATCTGTGATTTATTTGCTAACTTTAGTGCTTAAACCGCGCAACTAATCTTATACAATTACGTTAAACGAACCTTCTAAATACATTTTCTAAAAAAAAGATAAAAGCTATCTTTGCACCTCACAATTTATAAATGGCTTTTACTTTACTTTCGTCTCCGCTACAAGGATTTACAGATTTTAGATTTCGTAATGCTTTTAATCATTATTTTGGAGGTATAGATACATTTTACTCACCGTATATTAGATTAAACGGGAAGTTTAAAATTAAAACGTCGTACCAAAACGATTTACTTCAAGAAAACAATACGACTCTAGAGGTTATACCACAAATTATTACCAACGATGCCGAGGAGTTTTTGTTTGTTGCCAAGTATGTGCAAAGTTTAGGGTATAAAGAACTTAATTGGAATTTGGGTTGCCCATACCCTATGGTTGCAAAATCTGGAATGGGATCGGGTTTAATTTGCGATCCTTCAAGAATTAACACTATTTTAGAACGTGCACATAACGAAACGGATATTCTTGTTTCTATGAAAATGCGGATGGGTTACAATAATGCAGAAGAGATTCTAGATGCTTTTCCTATTCTAGATAATTATCCGCTAAAAAGTATTGCTATTCATGCTAGAATTGGTAAGCAACTTTATAAAGGCCCTGTAGATTTAGATGCTTTTGAGCGTTGTATTACAAGCACAAAACATAAATTGTATTATAACGGAGATATTACAAGTGTGGCATCTTTTAAAGCGATACAAGCCCGTTTTTCTAGTTTAGATTATTTTATGATTGGTCGTGGTTTAATTGCAGATCCGTTTTTACCCCAAATGATAAAAAATGACACTACCCAATATCCTGAGAACCGTTGGGATATTTTTGAGGCATTCCACAATACCATTTACCAACAATATGACGATTACCTGTCTGGACCAACGCCTATAAAAATGAAAATGTTAGGCTTTTGGGAGTACTTTTCTAAATCGTGCTCTAACCCACAAAAAACGTATAAAGCCATAAAAAAAGCAGGAAACCCATACAAATACAAACAAGCTGTAAGTGCTATTTTAAATAACGAGCGTAAATTAAACAACTAATTTTATGCCTTTACTTTAGGTTTTGCAAATAAGTAAATCCAAATACTTCGAGACAACCTAAAATTATATCCACTTAATATAATAGCTATAATTATTACCATAAAAAAGGAGGTTAAAAGCGACAAACCTAAAATAAAGTGAGATACAATAAATACTGCTATAAACTCTGCAGCAGTAACCGCATAACTTACAAACATGGCGCCGAAGAAAAAGCCTGGTTCTTTTTCAAACTTAAAATTACAGTTTTTGCAAGTGTTGTTCATTTCTGGAATTTGAAGCTTAAGTAAGTTACCGTTAGATTTAAAAATATCTTTTTTTTCGCATTGCGGACATTTACCTTTTAAAAGTGATATTATTCTCATAAAATTATTATTAATAATAGTAGCACAAAACTAAACTCCTTTAGCCTTTTTTAAGTCATACTATCTACGCTATTTTTTGTACTTTTAAGACATATTTATATTTTATGAAAATAATTCCTGTTCTAAATATTCAACAATTCGAACACAACATACCTTGGTCTGATTTTTATTGCAACGATTTAAAAAGTCATTTAAATAAAAATAAAAATTTCTTTTATAAACCGCATAGTCATGATTTTTTTCTTTGTGTATTATTTACTAAAGGCACAGGTTCTCACGAAATAGATTTTAGCACTTATCCTGTAAATGCTGGATCTGTATTCTTTTTAAAACCTGGACAAACACATTATTGGTCGTTTAATAGTCCGCCTGAAGGTTACATCTTTTTTCATACTCAAGATTTCTACGAGCTTCATTTTTCAAAGAGCAAACTCGAGCAGTTTCCTTTCTATTTTTCGCATAAAAATACACCCGCACTTAATTTAGACTCTAAAACACTAAAAACTTTAGAGTTAAACTTTAAGGACATTAACACAGAATATTACAACAAACTGCCTTACAAAAAACAAAAAATAGCCAGTTTAATAAACACCACGTATATAGATTTATCGAGACTTTATAGTTTGCAAACTTCAACCAAAAGCACAACATCTAGCACTTATATAAAAACATTACGAAAACTAGAAAGCACTATTGAAAGTTATTTTAAAACTGAAAAGTCGGCTGCATTTTATGCCAATGCACTACACATAACACCAAAACATTTAAATAGAATAACAAAAACTACACTAAACAAAACAACAACCAATTTAATTACAGACCGAGTTATTTTAGAAGCAAAAAGACTTATAACTCACTCTAACAATACATTACAAAATATTTCATTAATTTTAGGCTATCAAGATTACGCTTATTTTTCTAGAGTTTTTAAACAAAAAACAAGATTAACACCTTTAGAATTCAAAAAAAGCTATCAACTATAAAAAAGTTAAACAAAAAAAGTACCCCTGACATATTTTGACACTTAACAGTATAATTTTGCATAATAAGTTTAACAATCTAATCAATTAAAAAATGAAAAACGCAATCAACTGGTTCGAAATACCTGTAAACAATTACGAAAGAGCAAAACTATTTTATACCACAGTGCTAGACATTGAAATTACAGATTACCATATGCCCGAACAAAATATGAAATATGGTATGCTACCTTACGACAAGGATAATAATGGCGTTGGTGGTGGGCTTATTGAAATGGAAGGGCAAACACCTACAACAAATGGCCCCACTTTATATTTAAATGGTGGTAACGATTTAAGTATAGCCTTAAGTAAAGTTGAAGCTGCTGGCGGTAAAATACTTATGCCCAAAACAGACATAGGTGAAAACGGATTTATGGCACAATTTACTGATACCGAAGGAAACAGAATGGCGCTACATTCTTGGAACTAAAAAAAGAATATCAAAATCAAAAAACAAACAGTTTTATTTAAGATAGCGAATTGTAAAATGATTCGCTATCTTTAATTTATATGTCGCAGCTATCTAGACTTATATCTATACTTACCCTGTTAAAATCTAAAAGACTTTTAACTGCACCAGATCTTGCTCAAAAATTTAATGTTAGCGTAAGAACCATTTACAGAGATATAAGAAAATTAGAAGAAGCCGGTGTACCTGTTATAAGCATAGAAGGTAGAGGCTACTCTTTAATGGAAGGTTACCAAGTAGCACCTATGCAATTTACAGAAAAGGAAGCCAACGCATTAATTACAGCGCAACACTTAGTAAAACAGACAAAAGACGCCTCGTTTGTTACTAATTTTGATGATGCACTTACCAAAATAAAATCTGTTTTTAAGACATCTATTCAAGAAAAGAGCGAAATACTTAATAACAAAATATATGTTTTTAATAGCAACTATGAAGCTATTGCAAGTAACGCACTTTCTGATATTCAGCTTGCAATTACAAATTTTAATTATGTAGAAATTAACTACCGTAAGGCTAACGATACATCTATTTCTTTTAGAAAAATAGAACCCTACGCCTTTTACTCTACAAACCATAAATGGATACTAATTGCTTGGTGCTATTTACGAGAAGATTACAGAGCTTTTAGAATTGATAGAATTCTGCACTTAAAAATTTTACCTCAGATATTTGAAGATAGAAAGTTTAACTTGCTAGACTATTTTCAGTCTTGCTCCTACAAAGAAAAATAACATTATTTAGACAAATTTATTCTACTATATTTGCTAGAAAAAATTTAGTTTATGAAAAACACAATAATTGCTTTTGCTTTAATTTTATTTACAGCTTGTAACTCTGATGATAGTGTTAAAGATTATACCGCAGAAAACGAAGAAGAAATTCAAGCTTATATAGCTACAAACAATTTAACTGCACAAATAAGCAGTTCTGGTTTGTACTATATTGTAGAAGAAGTTGGTACTGGTGAAGCGCCTACTTTTACAGACAATGTTACAGTTGCCTACAAAGGGTACTTTACTAACGGTTCTGTCTTTGATGAAAGTGATGCTGATGGTGTTACTTTTAATTTACAACAAGTTATAGCAGGTTGGACAGAAGGCATTACCTACTTTAACGAAGGCGGAAGCGGTAAATTATTAATACCTTCTCGTTTAGCATACGGTAATTCTGGAAGAAATGGCATACCTAGAGGCGCAGTATTAATTTTCGATATAAATTTAATTGCTGTAAATTAAATAATTTATAATATTATAAAATAAAAAAAACACTTCTGTAACAGAAGTGTTTTTTGTTTTAATAGAAAAAGTGCTATTAATCTATAATATCTGGTCTGTACAACTCTGGTAATGTTGCTGCTATATCATCATGTATTGCAACACTCAAACCTAAACTTTCGTCGTAAAACAAAATATAATCTAAGCTACAACCTTGAGCTCTACCAGATATTGTAAAAGTATATTCTTCATCTTTTTTTAAATTATACACAACTTTATTTAGTTTTTTAACACCATCTACATGGCCTTCTAAATTATGTGCAGATCCCCATTTACGAACACCTCTACCCCAAAATTTATGATTTTTTTTCAACTCTTCTGTAGGATATACACAAGCTGTTGTATAATCTCCAGTTAGTTTTACCCAAACATCGTTTCGTTTATCTCCCGCTTCTCCATCTAATAAAGGTTGATACATACGCATTACCATTCTGTATTTCCCATCTTTTGGACAGGTAAATTTAAATTCTATAGGCGATTTGGCCGAGCCTCCATTAAGATTATTTCCAGTAAACTCTAAATACCCTTTATTTATAGCTTCTATACCAGAGCCAACATAATACTTAGAATCGGTTGGTGTTCTTTTAACCCAAAGTCCTAAATCAGATTTGGTAACCTCGGGCTCAAATAAAACAAAATCTGCCCCATATTTAATACCATCTACTGTTTTAGTAGTCTCACCTGTCTCCTCTTCTTCTTCCTCTTCTTCTTCCTCTTCTTCTCCTCCCGGTTCTTCTTTTACAATTTGATAATCTTCTTTATTAAATGTTTCCTCCTTATCATTAGAGCACGAAAACATTATAAAACATAAAGACAGTAATAATAATGCTAGTAATTTTAGTTTCATTTGTTTTAGTTTTTAATTAGTTTAGTTTGTTCTTGCAATTTATAATTCAAACACTTAAATAAAGGTTATATATGTTCAAAAAAACAACATTTTTGGGTAAAGCCTTATTTTTTTTTTACCTATAAACATAGGTCGTATAAATCTGTATTAAAAGCTATAAATTAAAGTTTCTCTATTTATTTTGTTTAATTTTATCTGTATTAAATAAAGAATCTAGTGAAAATAATATCGACCAATTTAGCAAAACCAACAACCATTATTTGGAAAGACCAAAAAGTAACCACTGGTATTTATAAAACACCTACAGCACATGGTATTTATTTAGGTAAAGATGGCGTTAAAGATGATGAGGTATCTGACAAAAAAGTACATGGTGGCGAATTTAAAGCATGTTATTTATTTTCTGAAAAACATTATAAATATTGGCAAAACCTATACCCAGATTTATCATGGAATTGGGGCATGTTTGGAGAAAACCTAACTATTTCTAACTTAGATGAAACTAAAATTTACATTGGAGACATTTACAAACTAGGTGAAGCTTTGGTACAAATAACCCAACCTAGAGAACCTTGTTTTAAATTTGGCGTTAAATTTAAATCTATGCATGCTTTAACACAGTTTATATCGCATGGTTTTCCTGGCACTTATGTTCGTGTATTACAACCAGGGTTTGTTAAAAAAGGAGACAAACTAATACGCACAGAACAAGCACAAAACAGCTTAACAACCCATCAACTTTTCAATTTATTGTACTCTAAAAATAAAGAGGAACACTTACTTAAACGAGCTATAAACAACAATGCATTACCAGAACGAAAAAGAAATAAATTAAAAAAATTTCTAAAATCTAATTGATGGAGATTACATTATCTTTGCATTAAATAAATAATACACATGTCCTTTAAAGACTTACAATTAAACAGACCTATTCTAAGAGCTGTTGCAGAAGCGGGTTACGATAACCCAACACTTGTTCAAGAAAAAACAATTCCATTTGTACTTGAAAAAAAAGATATTATTGTATCTGCACAAACCGGTACAGGTAAAACTGCAGCTTTTGCTCTTCCAATTTTAAAATTACTGTTTGATAAACAAGACGCATCAAAAAAAGGAAAAAAAATAAAGGCTTTGGTTGTAAGCCCAACGAGAGAATTGGCTATTCAAATTGCAGAAAACTTTAAAACCTATAGCACCTACACCAATTTAAGAACTGCTGTTATTTACGGAGGCACATCTATAGAACCACAAAAAGATGTTTTAAAAAAAGGTGTTGATATTTTAATTGCCACGCCAGGACGTTTATTAGATTTACACAAACAAGACATTATTAATTTAGATTATGTTGAAACCTTAGTTTTAGATGAAGCCGATTTAATGCTAGATATGGGTTTTATAGACGATGTAAAAAAGATAGAACGCTTGTGCCCAGAAGAAAAACAAACGCTTTTGTTCTCGGCCACCATACCTTACAAAGTAGAACAGTTAGCACTTTCCATTTTAAACACCCCTAAACGTATTGAGGTTACCCAAAATGCTTCAACATCAAAAAATGTAAATCAAACGCTTTATTATGTTCCTAAAAAAAACAAAATAGAACTGTGTTTACATTTATTAAGAAATACCATTAAAGGTAATATTATTATTTTTAGACGTACCAAATTTGGTGTTGATAAACTTGAAAAAACCTTATTAAAAAATGGTTACAAAGCAGGTAGTATTCATGGCGACAAAAGCCAAACAGCTAGACAAGAAGCCTTAGCAAGCTTTAAAAACAATCAAACAAATATACTTATAGCTACAGATGTTGCTGCAAGAGGTATAGATATTAACGACTTAGATGCTGTTATAAATTTCGATTTACCAAATATTCCAGAAACATACGTACATAGAATTGGTAGAACTGCTAGAGCAGGAAAACATGGTATAGCATATTCTTTATGTTCTGCAGACGAAAAAACATACGTGCAAACTATACAACAGCTAATTCAAATTCAATTAGATGTTATAGAAGATCACCCTTATCCTTTAGATCCAAAGGCAAAAAAAGAAGTTCATAAGTCGCCTAATAAAAGTAAATATAAAAAAGGTAGAAAAAGTGAAGCTTCTAAAAAGAAGAAAAAACGTTGGTATTAAATTACATTTACTTAATCTCAAAATCGAAATAAGTACCAGGAAATGGCTCGCCACGTAAAGTAAAATGCCACCATTCTTTAGGATAATTTCTAAATCCATTTTTAAGCATAATAGATTGAAGCAATTGTCTGTTACTTTTTTGACTATCTGTAATATTTTGATAATTTACCCACGATTCTTGACCAAAGAAATCGAAAATGCTACCCATATCTAAAGGCTCGCCTGTATTACCATCAATTATAGTTAAATCTAGAGTACTTCCTTTACTATGTCCAGATCGAGATGCTATATACCCTTGTGCAAATAAATGCGCTTTTTTTACCCTTGGATAAAATATATGCTTATTTATGGTATCGTTTAAATCTTTTGCCCAACGTATAAAGTGGTTTACCGCACGTTGGGGTCTATACCCATCGTATACTTTTAAACACATATTGTTATCTTCTAAAGCTGCTTGTATTTTTTTTAAAGCCTGTGTTGCCTTATCTGTTAGAATTAATCTATTAGATCGATAACCATCTACTCTAGTACCTAAAAAATTATTAGCTGTATAATAACGTAATTCTACATTTAAAGTGGGAATACTATCTTGAACATAAACAAATCCTTTTGGTAATTGAGCAAAAGAAAATAGTGCAAAAAATAAAACAAATAGAGTTATATAATTTTTCATGAATAAAAGTTGAAAGCTAATTTATAGCAAAAAAAAATATTTATTAAATATTAAGCACAAAAAAAACCGAGTTCCCTCAAACTCGGTCTTCTTATAATTTGCTTTTTATATTACGAAGTTAGATTCGGGGTTACCATATCAACAGCATAATGCAAATATTAATTAATTAATCCATTGAACTAAAAAGTATGTTATCTAGTACACTTCAAATATATAACTCTTCTAAAAATACAACGACTAAAAACCATTTAAATCGATGAAATACATGTTTTTTTAACATTTATTGCTGAAATATTGTATTTTATCGATGAAATACACGATAGTCTATTAAAAAAAAAAAAAACATCCTTTTAAATAGTACAAACAAAAAAAGCACCCTTAATAGGATGCTTTTTTTACTAACTAACTAATTTAACTAACTAACCAAAAATATGATTATAACATTCTAAAGTTTAAAGTAACCACTCAATAAACTATAATAAGAATGTTATTTAACTAAACACAAGTATCGTGCCAAAACAAAATATAAAGTATTTATTATTGTAATTTTTTTAAAAAAATGTAAAATTTTATAATAATGAACCAGAAAACTTCAAAAACTAGAAAATTAATTTAACAACTAGTATTTATACTTTTATTATAGGATATTTGCGATTATAAAAAATCTATTTACTTATGAGAAACATTTCAATTTTTAGTATACTATTCTTAATCCTTTTTATGTCGTGCAGTAAAGAAACACACGATTTAACTGTAAAAACGACAATTAAAGGTCTACAAAAAGGTACCTTATATCTAAAAAAAGTAGAAGATACACTTCTAGTAACTGTAGACTCTTTAGTTATTAATGGTAATACTGTTTTTGAATTGCATAGTGAATTAGATTCTCCAGAGGTTTTTTATTTATATCTAGATAAAAACTCTAAAGAAGAGGATAGAATTACCTTTTTTGCAGACAAAGGTGTTACAGAAATTAATACTACTTTAAAGAATTTTGTTTTTGATGCTAAAATAAAAGGGTCTGAGCAACAAAAAACTTTAGAAGACTATAGACTAATGATGACTAGGTTTACTAATAGAAATCTAGAATTAATTAAAGAAAACTTTGAAGCACAAACTGTAAACGATACAGCTAAGCTAAAAGCATTAAAAAAAGAATACGACAACTCTATAAAGCGTAAATATTTATACACAGTAAATTTTGCTTTAAATAATAACGATAGTGAAGTTGCACCTTTTCTTGCTCTAACAGAAATATACAATGCTAAATATACCTTTTTAGATACTATTAATAAAATGCTTACTCCTAAAGTGAAGGCTTCTAAATACGGTAAAGAATTACAAGCTTTTGTAGATGAAATAAAGCCCGAATAACAAAACAATATCAAACAAAAAAACCTTTCTATACGAAAGGTTTTTTTTGTTTTAAAGAGCCGATGGAGGGACTCGAACCCACGACCTGCTGATTACAAATCAGCTGCTCTAGCCAGCTGAGCTACATCGGCGTTTTTAAGAGTTGGCAAATATACTCCTTAGAATGATATATACAAACTCTTAAACCATTTTTTTTAACTTAATTTATTAATTTTTTCAATTAACGCCTTTCCTTTTTCTTCAAGCTCGTTTTTAATTGATTTAAAATGCGATTTTTTATCCTCAACATTTTTACTATTTACCTTTGCTATTAATACATCAAAAGTCTCAATAGCTTCATCAATAATAGCTTCACTTCCTTTAGTATCTTTGTTTGTATTTGAGTATTCCCAAACATATACTGCTTCAATAATATCACCTAAAACATAATTAATGTCTTTTTTTAGGTTTCTAACATTTGCCATAATTTCTATATTTATATTGTTGCAAAAGTAAGTAATTAATTGCTATTACAAATCTATCTTTAATAAGAATAGCATTATTTATTACCTTTAGCTTCCAGAGTAAGTAACAAAATTACGAGGTGTTTCGTAAAGTGTAATTTCTAAATCTAAATTTGAAGGGATTTTAGACTTAATTATGTTGTAAATAACAACAGATATATTTTCTGCGGTAGGGTTTAATGCTTTAAAATAATCTAAATCTAGGTTTAAATTTTTATGATCAAATTTATACTCGACCTCTTCCTTTATAATATTTTTTAAAACTTTAAGATCTATTACAAAACCAGTTTCCTGATTTATTTCTCCTGTAACACTTACTATTAGTTCGTAATTATGCCCATGATAGTTGGCGTTATTACATTTACCAAAAACCTCTTGGTTTTTTTCATTACTCCAATCTGCTCTATACAAACGATGTGCTGCATTAAAATGTGCTTTTCTGCTAACAGTTACCCTCATAATTTAATGTTTATATGTTCGTAGAATTTATCGAATATAACTTTAAACCACTCTGTATATAAATCTGGTTGTAAATCTATATCTGTTTTTACAGCTTCTAAAGGCATCCATTTCCAGCTAGCAACTTCATCTTTATTAATTTCTGGTTCTCCATTATATTTTCCTAGTAAAACATGATCGTATTCGTGCTCTGTTAAACCATTATCAAAAGGAGCTTTATAAATAAAAGAAATAGATTCTTGCAAATCTACAACAAAACCCATTTCTTCTTGTAAGCGACGTTTTCCAGCTTCAATATTACTTTCTTTATCTCTTTGGTGGCTACAGCATGTGTTTGTCCATAACCCTGGCGAATGGTATTTGCCTAATGCTCTTTGTTGTAACATCAACTCTTTTTCATCATTAAAAACAAACACAGAAAATGCTCGATGTAATAATGCTTTTTCGTGTGCTTCTAGTTTACCCATTAAGCCTATTTGCTCATCCTTTTCATTTACTAAAATTACTTTTTCTTCTTCCATAGTCAACAAAAATACAAACAAATTATAACATTTATAAATGTCATTTATAATAATAAAAAAGCAACTAAATGTTTATTTGGATGCTTTAAAATATCTTTTAAACTAAAGTTTTAATTTGCTGCCACCATAAACTCGCTTCTTATGTTTATTTGATGTTCTACTTCAGAACATTTACACCTTTAGAACAATGGTATGTTAGTTGAGTTTCTCCATACCCTTTACCAGATAACCTGTTTTTAAATATACCTACCTAATCTATAATATATTCAAGCTCTATTAAATTTTTAACTAAACAACAACATTGTTTTTCAATACAAATACAAATTTTCAACATTTTAATAGTTACATCAAAATTTATAAAAATTAAAAAGCATTAAAATTGCTATTTCTATTGAGGTTAATAATACTATCTTTGCAACCCATTTGCACATTCATAATATGAGTTTTTTAAAAGAAATACAACGCAGACGTACCTTTGGTATAATATCGCATCCCGATGCAGGTAAAACAACACTAACCGAAAAATTATTATTATTTGGTGGCGCCATACAAGAAGCTGGCGCTGTAAAAAGTAATAAAATAAAGAAAGGTGCTACAAGTGACTTTATGGAAATAGAACGCCAACGTGGAATATCGGTAGCCACATCTGTACTTGCTTTTGAATACGATGGTATTAAAATAAATATTTTAGACACACCTGGGCATAAGGATTTTGCTGAAGATACCTTTAGAACTTTAACCGCTGTAGATAGTGTAATTGTTGTAATTGATGTTGCAAAAGGTGTAGAGGAACAAACTGAGAAATTAGTTGAAGTTTGTAGAATGAGAAACATCCCGATGATTGTTTTTATTAATAAAATGGATAGAGAAGGTAAAGATGCTTTCGATTTATTGGATGAAGTTGAACAAAAACTAGGATTAAAAGTGGTTCCTTTAAGTTTCCCTATTGGTATGGGATATGATTTTAAAGGTATTTATAATATATGGGAGAAAAACGTAAACTTATTTAGCGGAGATAGTAGAAAAGACATTGAAGAAACTATTGAAATATCTGATTTATCATCTTCAGAATTAGACAAGCTAATAGGTGAAAATTCTGCAAATACCCTTCGAGAAGAAATAGAATTGGTTGAGGGTATTTATCCAGAATTTAATAAAGAAACCTACCTTAACGGAGAGCAACAACCCGTATTTTTTGGTTCGGCTTTAAATAATTTTGGTGTTCGTGAATTACTAGATTGCTTTGTAGAAATCGCACCTAAACCAAGACCTAAACAAAGCGAAGAACGTTTAGTTAAACCTGAAGAAAATAAATTTAGCGGTTTTGTTTTTAAAATACATGCTAATATGGATCCTAATCATAGAAATCGATTAGCATTTATAAAAATTGTTTCGGGAGAGTTTAAGCGAAATTCACCTTATTTACACGTTAGACATAATAAAAAAGTTAAGTTTTCTAGTCCAAATGCTTTCTTTGCTGAGAAAAAAGAGATTGTAGATGTTTCCTATCCTGGTGATATTGTAGGATTACAAGATACCGGAACTTTTAAAATTGGAGATACATTAACCGAAGGCGAAATTTTAAACTATAAAGGAGTGCCTAGCTTTTCGCCAGAACATTTTAGATATATTAATAATGCAGACCCATTAAAATCTAAACAATTATATAAAGGTATTGACCAGTTAATGGATGAAGGTGTAGCACAGCTATTTACTTTAGACTTAAATGGAAGAAAGGTTATTGGTACTGTTGGTGCTTTACAATACGAGGTTATTCAATACAGATTAGAACATGAATATGGTGCTAAATGTACTTACGAAAACCTGAATGTTTATAAAGCCTGTTGGGTAGACCCTAAAGACTCTAAGAGTGAAGAATACAAAGAGTTTGTTAGAGTAAAACAACGCTTTTTAGCTAAAGATAAACGCGGGCAATTGGTATTTTTATCAGACTCATCTTTTTCTTTACAAATGACACAGCAAAAATATCCAAATATTAAGTTTCATTTTGTGTCTGAATTCGAATAGATATTATCACTATAAAAAAAGCCTTTGATTCCAGATAGAATCAAAGGCTTTTTTATTTAAGCTTGGCCAGTAGGTCCAAAATTTAAAGGTATTGGAGGCTGCTCGTAATCTTTTATTTCTCCATGAGAATTCTCAAACCTATTTACATTATCGGCAAGCGCTTTAAGCAAACGCTTAGCGTGTTGTGGTGTTAATATTATTCTAGATTTAACCTTACTCTTAGGTACTCCTGGCATAATATTAACAAAGTCTACTACAAACTCTGAAACTGAATGGTTGATAATTGCAAGATTAGAATAAGTACCTTCTGCTACTGCTTCATCAAGCTCTATATTTATTTGTCCTTGTTTGGGTTTTTCGTTTTCGTCTGCCATTGAGTATTATTTTTTTAATATCCACAAAAAGTGGAATAAGTTATTTTAATAATTTATTAAATAAAAAAAACCTTCTAGTAATTTATACTTGAAGGCTTTAATTTATTATGATTGCCACTGTAGTGGAAATTAAAATTCCCGCCTTCGCGGGAATTTTAAATATTAGTTATAATTCAATTCTTGCTTTACTTGCATCATTTCGTCAAACTCTTCTTTAGAGCCTACAATAATATCTTTGTAAGTACGCATACCTGTACCTGCTGGAATTCTGTGTCCAACAATTACATTTTCTTTAAGGCCTTCTAAAGAATCAACTTTACCAGCTACAGCTGCTTCGTTAAGTACTTTAGTAGTTTCTTGGAACGACGCTGCAGAAATAAATGATTTCGTTTGTAGCGATGCTCTAGTAATACCTTGTAAAATTGGAGTTGCAGTTGCAGGTCTAGCTTCTCTAGCCACAACAAGCTGCTTATCTTCTCTACGTAAAATCGAGTTTTCATCTCTTAATTCACGAGGCGAAATAATTTGCCCTGCATTAAGAGTTGTAGAATCTCCAGCATCTTCAATAACTTTCATTCCAAAAATATTATCATTTTCTAAAATGAAATCTGCTTTATGAGCCAATTGATCTTCTAAGAAAATAGTATCACCAGAATCTATAATTCTAACTTTACGCATCATCTGACGAACAACAACTTCGAAGTGTTTATCGTTAATTTTCACACCTTGTAATCGGTATACTTCTTGTACCTCGTTTACTAAGTATTGTTGTACAGCTGAAGGACCTTTGATATTTAAAATATCATTAGGTGTTATAGAACCATCTGATAATGGCATACCTGCCTTTACAAAATCGTTTTCTTGTACAAGAATTTGATTAGATAACTTAACTAGGTATTTCTTAATATCTCCAGTTTTAGACTCTACAATAATCTCACGATTACCTCTTTTAATTTTTCCAAAAGATACGACTCCATCAATTGCAGAAACAACAGCAGGGTTAGATGGGTTACGTGCTTCAAATAATTCTGTTACACGAGGAAGACCTCCAGTAATATCACCTGCTTTCGCAGATTTACGAGGTATTTTAACTAAAATCTTACCTACTTGAATCTTATCGTTATCGTCAATCATTAAGTGAGCCCCAACTGGTAAGTTGTATGAACGTATCACGTCATCATTTCCATCTACAATATGAAGCGTTGGAATTAATTTTTTATTTCTAGATTCTGATATAACTTTTTCTTGGAATCCTGTTTGCTCATCAATTTCAACTTGATAAGTAACACCTTGTTCAATGTTTTCGTATTTTACTTTACCAGCAAATTCAGAAATAATAACACCGTTATAAGGATCCCATTGACATACTACATCTCCTTTCTTCAACGTATCTCCATTTTTAACAGAAACAGTAGAACCATAAGGAATGTTGTTTGTACTTAATACAATACCAGTTTTCTTGTCTACTAATTTAATTTCAGAAGTACGAGATATAACAATATCAACCTCGTTTCCTTCGTTATCTTGGCCTTTAACTGTTTTTAAGTCTTCAATTTCGGCAACGCCATCAAACTTAACAACTAATTTATTATCCTCAGAAATGTTACCAGCAATACCACCCACGTGGAAAGTACGTAATGTTAACTGTGTACCTGGTTCTCCAATAGACTGTGCAGCAACTACACCTACAGCTTCACCACGTTGTACCATTTTACCTGTAGCAAGGTTACGCCCGTAACATTTAGCACAAATACCTCTTAAAGCTTCACAACTTAAAGCTGAACGTACTTCTAATGTTTCGATTGGTGATGCTTGAATATTTCTAGCAATATCATCGTCAATTAATTCTCCTGCAGATACTAATAATTCATCTGTTAATGGGTTATGAACATCGTTTAAAGATACACGACCAACAATTCTTTCTTCTAAAGTTTCAACAACTTCATCGTTTTTCTTTAATGGCTCTACTTCTACCCCTCTTAATGTTCCACAATCTTCAGTGTTAATAATAACATCCTGAGAAACATCAACTAAACGACGTGTTAAGTACCCTGCATCGGCAGTTTTAAGTGCTGTATCTGCAAGTCCTTTACGTGCACCGTGCGTTGAGATAAAGTATTCTAAAATTGAAAGACCTTCTTTAAAATTAGAAAGAATTGGATTTTCAATAATTTCTCCTCCACCTGCATTAGATTTTTTAGGTTTTGCCATTAACCCACGCATACCTGTTAACTGACGAATCTGTTCTTTAGATCCACGAGCACCAGAATCAAGCATCATAAACACCGAGTTAAATCCTTGTTGATCTTCTCTAATACGCTTCATAGACAATTCTGTCAATTCAGCATTTGTTGAAGTCCAAATATCAATAACTTGGTTGTAACGTTCGTTATTAGTAATAAGTCCCATGTTATAGTTTCCGGTAATACCATCAACTAAACCATTGGCTTTATCAATCATTCCTTGCTTTTCTGGCGGGATAATAATATCTCCTAAACTAAATGATAATCCACCTTTAAATGCAAAATTAAACCCTAATGTTCTAATAGCATCTAAGAAATCTGCAGTTTCTGGAACCGAAGTAACTTTAAGAATATCTCCAATAATATCTCTTAAAGACTTTTTGGTTAATACTTGGTTAATATATCCTGCAGCTTGTGGTACATGTTGGTTAAATAATACTCTACCAACTGTAGTTTCTACAATCATTCTATCAAGTTTACCATCTTCATTAATGTCGATAGTTCTAACTTTAATACCCGCATTTAAGTCAACTCTTTTTTCGTTAAAAGCAATAGTTACTTCTTCTGGAGAGTAAAAAGTTAAGCCTTCTCCTTTAATTGGCACTTCTGGAGTAGATTTACGTAGCTTGGTCATGTAATAAAGACCAAGTACCATATCTTGCGAAGGTACTGTTACCGGAGATCCGTTTGCAGGATTTAATATATTATGAGAGGCCAACATTAATAATTGACACTCTAAAATAGCTTCTGGTCCTAATGGCAAGTGAACCGCCATTTGATCACCATCAAAATCGGCATTAAATGCAGTACACACTAATGGGTGTAACTGGATTGCTTTACCCTCAATTAATTTTGGTTGGAAAGCTTGAATACCCAAACGGTGTAATGTAGGAGCACGGTTTAGTAATACTGGATGTCCTTTAAGAACATTCTCCAAGATATCCCAAACAACTGGCTCTCTTTTGTCTATAATTTTCTTTGCAGATTTTACAGTTTTAACAATACCTCTTTCAATTAATTTTCTAATTACAAAAGGCTTGTATAATTCTGCTGCCATATTTTTAGGCAATCCGCATTCAAATAACTTTAATTCTGGACCAACAACAATTACAGAACGTGCAGAATAATCAACACGCTTACCTAGTAAGTTTTGACGAAAACGCCCTTGCTTACCTTTAAGTGAATCTGATAAAGATTTTAGTGGTCTGTTAGAATCTGTTTTTACTGCAGATGATTTACGTGTGTTATCAAACAATGAATCTACAGATTCTTGTAACATACGTTTCTCGTTACGTAAAATCACCTCTGGTGCTTTTATCTCAACTAATCTTTTAAGACGGTTGTTACGAATAATTACACGACGGTATAAATCATTTAAATCAGACGTTGCAAAACGACCTCCATCTAATGGTACTAATGGACGTAATTCTGGCGGAATGATTGGAATAACTTTCATAATCATCCACTCTGGACGATTTTCTCTATTTTGATTAGATTCTCTTAGAGACCCAACAACTTGTAAACGTTTTAACGCTTCAGTTTTACGTTGTTTAGATGTTTCTGTATTTGCTTTATGACGTAATTCATAAGACAATTTCTCTAAATCAATTCTAGATAACAATTCAATTAAACATTCTGCCCCCATTTTAGCAAGAAACTTGTTAGGGTCTGTATCGTCTAAATATTGATTATCTTGAGGAAGTGTTTCAAGAACATTTAAATACTCTTCTTCTGTTAAGAAGTCCATTTTTTGTAATGGTTCTCCTTCTTCATTTTTAGCATTACCAGGCTGTATTACTACATAACGTTCGTAGTAAATAATCATATCTAATTTCTTAGAAGGCAAGCCTAATAAATAACCTATTTTATTTGGTAAAGAACGGAAGTACCAAATATGAGCTACAGGAACAACTAAATTAATGTGCCCTACTCTATCTCTACGTACTTTCTTTTCTGTTACTTCTACACCACAACGGTCGCATACAATACCTTTATAGCGAATTCTTTTATATTTACCACAAGCACACTCATAATCCTTTACAGGACCAAAAATACGCTCACAGAACAAACCATCTCTTTCTGGTTTGTGTGTTCGATAATTAATAGTTTCTGGTTTTAAAACTTCACCTTTAGACTCTGCTAAAATAGACTCTGGTGATGCTAAACCAATTGAGATTTTATTAAATCTCTTTACTGGATTCTTATCTTGTTTTCTTGCCATTTGTTCTAGTATTCAGTACTCAGTATTCAGTCTGCAGTATTAGCGCAGACTGATAACCGATTACTAGTTTTTTATTCTTCTAATCTAATATCTAATCCTAAACCTTTTAATTCGTGCATAAGTACATTAAAAGATTCTGGTAGTCCAGGATCTGGCATTGGCTCTCCCTTAACAATAGCTTCGTAAGTTTTAGCTCTACCAATTACATCATCAGATTTTACTGTTAAAATCTCACGTAGAGTACTTGATGCTCCATAAGCCTCAAGTGCCCATACTTCCATCTCTCCAAAACGCTGACCTCCAAATTGTGCTTTACCACCTAATGGTTGTTGTGTTATTAAAGAGTATGGTCCTATAGAACGTGCGTGCATCTTATCGTCAACCATATGTCCTAGTTTTAACATATAGATAACTCCTACAGTAGCTGGCTGATCGAAACGCTCTCCAGACCCACCATCGTAAAGATAAGTATGACCATAACGAGGAATTCCAGCTTCGTCTGTATAACCATTAATTTGTTCTATAGTTGCCCCATCAAAAATAGGAGTCGCATATTTACGATTTAATTTTTGACCAGCCCAACCAAGAACTGTTTCATATATTTGCCCAATGTTCATACGAGATGGTACACCAAGTGGGTTTAATACAATATCAACAGGTGTTCCATCATCTAAGAAAGGCATATCTTCTTGACGAACTATACGTGCAACAATACCTTTGTTACCGTGACGTCCTGCCATTTTATCACCTACCTTTAATTTACGCTTTTTAGCGATATAAACTTTTGCTAATTTTATAATACCTGCTGGTAATTCATCTCCAACAGAAATTGTAAACTTCTCGCGTCTTAAAGAACCTTGTAAATCGTTTTCTTTAATTTTATAATTGTGAATTAAATCGGCTACTAAACTATTGGTACGATCATCTGTAGTCCACTTTCCTGATACTAAATGCGCATAATCGTCAACAGCATTTAACATTTTAAGAGTAAACTTTTTACCTTTAGGTAATACTTCTTCTCCTAAATCGTTAAAAATACCTTGAGCAGTTTTACCGTTTACTATATTGAATAATTTTTCGATTAAAACTTCTTTTAAATCGTCAAATTTTCTATCGTATTGAGCTTCTAAGGCTAAGATATCGTCTTTATCTTGAGCTCTTTTACGTTTGTCTTTTACTGCTCTTGCAAACAATTTCTTTTCGATAACAACACCGTGTAATGATGGAGATGCTTTTAAAGAAGCATCTTTTACATCGCCTGCTTTATCACCAAAAATAGCACGTAATAATTTTTCTTCTGGTGTTGGGTCAGATTCTCCTTTTGGTGTAATTTTACCAATAAGAATATCTCCAGGTTTAACTTCGGCCCCAACACGAATCATTCCGTTTTCATCTAAATCTTTTGTAGCTTCTTCAGAAACATTAGGAATGTCGTTAGTTAACTCTTCGTTACCTAATTTAGTATCTCTAACTTCTAATGAATACTCATCAATATGAATAGATGTAAATATATCCTCTCTAACAACTTTTTCAGAAATTACAATCGCATCCTCAAAGTTATAACCTTTCCATGGCATAAAGGCCACTTTCATGTTTCTACCTAAAGCAAGCTCTCCTTTTTGAGTTGCATAACCTTCACATAAAACTTGTCCTTTAGAAACTCTATCCCCCTTAACCACAATTGGTTTTAAGTTAATAGAAGTACCTTGGTTAGTTTTTCTAAATTTTACTAATTGATATGTTTTAATATCAGAATCAAAACTTACAGCAGCTTGATCTTCTGTACGTCCATATCTAATTTTAATTTCATTAGCATCAACATATAATACTTCTCCTTCGCCTTCAGCATTAATTAATACTCTAGAGTCTGAAGCTACTTGACGTTCTAAACCTGTACCTACAATTGGAGAATCTACTCTTAATAATGGTACTGCTTGACGCATCATATTCGATCCCATCAAGGCTCTGTTGGCATCATCATGTTCCAAGAACGGAATTAAAGATGCAGATATAGATGAAATTTGGTTTGGTGCTACATCTGTATAATGTAATTCATTCGGATCTATTACCGGGAAGTCACCTTCCATTCTTGCAATTACCTTATCATGTAAAATTTTACCACTTTCATCAACATTAACAGTTGCTTGAGCTATTAATTTTTCTTCCTCTTCTTCTGCACTTAAGTAAGTAGGCTCATTTTGAATATCTACAACGCCATCTGTTACCTTTCTATAAGGTGTTTCAATGAATCCCATAGAGTTCACTTTAGCATATACAGAAAGTGAAGAAATTAAACCAATATTTGGTCCCTCTGGTGTTTCAATAGGACATAAACGACCATAGTGTGTATAGTGTACATCACGAACCTCGAAACCAGCTCTTTCTCTCGAAAGACCTCCAGGTCCAAGAGCCGATAAACGACGCTTATGAGTTATCTCTGCTAATGGGTTTGTTTGATCCATAAACTGAGACAACTGGTTTGTACCAAAGAAAGAATTAATTACAGACGACAAGGTCTTTGCATTAATTAAATCTATTGGAGTAAATACTTCGTTATCACGAACGTTCATACGCTCACGAATAGTTCGAGCCATACGAGCTAAACCAACACCAAATTGAGACGATAATTGCTCTCCAACAGTTCTAACACGACGGTTAGATAAGTGATCAATATCATCAATCTCTGCTTTAGAGTTAATAAGCTCAATTAAATATTTTATAATAGTAATAATATCTTCTTTGGTAAGCACTTGCTTATCCATTCCAATATCAAGACCTAATTTTTTATTCATTCTATAACGACCTACTTCTCCTAAAGAGTAACGTTGGTCGCTAAAAAATAATTTATCTATAATACCACGTGCTGTTTCCTCATCTGGTGGCTCAGCATTACGTAATTGTCTATAGATATGCTCAACAGCCTCTTTTTCCGAGTTTGTTGGATCCTTTTGAAGTGTATTATGTATTATTGCATAATCGCCTTGTTCTGCAGTTTCTTTATGTAAAAGAATTGTTTTTACATCTGCCTCAAGAATTTCTTCAATGTTTTCTTTGTCTAAAATTGTATCACGGTCAAGCACAATCTCGTTACGCTCAATAGATACAACCTCACCAGTATCTTCATCAACAAAATCTTCATGCCATGTATTTAATACACGTGCAGCTAATTTTCTTCCTAAATACTTTTTTAAACCAGATTTTGAAACTTTAGCTTCTTCAGCCAAATCAAAAATCTCTAAAATATCTTTATCACGCTCAAATCCAATAGCACGGAAAAGCGTTGTAACAGGTAATTTTTTCTTTCTATCAATGTAAGCATACATTACTTGATTGATGTCTGTAGCAAACTCAATCCAAGATCCTTTAAATGGTATTACTCTAGCTGAATATAACTTTGTTCCATTAGCATGGAAAGACTGACCAAAGAAAACCCCTGGCGAACGGTGTAATTGAGATACTACTACACGCTCTGCTCCGTTGATACAAAAAGTACCAGAAGGTGTCATGTAAGGTATAGTTCCTAAGTACACATCTTGAACAATAGTTTCGAAATCCTCGTGTTCAGGGTCTGTACAATATAACTTTAACCTTGCCTTAAGCGGAACGCTATAAGTAAGCCCTCTTTCTATACACTCATCTATGGCGTAACGTGGTGGGTCTACAAAGTAATCTAAAAATTCTAAAACAAATTGATTACGTGAATCAGTTATTGGAAAGTTCTCCATGAAGGTATTGTATAAACCTTCATCACCTCTTTCTTCAGATTTTGTCTCTAATTGGAAAAAATCCTGGAAGGATTTTATCTGAATATCCAAGAAATCTGGATATTCCGTTCTATTTACAATAGATGAGAAATTTAATCTTTCAGCTTGTGTTAATAACATCAATGGACGGAATTATGATTAAAAAAAAATTAATAGCGTATATAAACTATTATATACACAAAATGGTTTAGGTCTTGAAGAACGTTCTCCAGACCTAAACCTTTATGTTTTTGAGTTGTTAAGCTTACTTAAGCTCTACCTCTGCTCCAGCTTCTTCTAAAGATGCTTTTAAAGCCTCAGCTTCATCTTTAGTAATACCTTCTTTAATTGCACTTGGTGCATCATCAACTAAACCTTTAGCTTCTTTTAAACCTAAACCAGTTAATTCTTTAACTAATTTTACAACTGCTAATTTAGAACCACCAGCTGCTTTTAAGATAACATCAAATTCAGTTTGAGCTTCTTCAGCATCTCCACCACCAGCAGGACCAGCAACAGCAACTGCAGCAGCAGCAGCAGGCTCGATACCATACTCGTCTTTTAATATAGTTGCTAACTCATTTACTTCTTTTACAGTAAGGTTAACTAATTGTTCTGCGAAATCTTTTAAATCTGCCATTTTCTATCGTTTTAATAATTTTGTAATAATATATTTGTAATAAAGTGCGTACTATTTAATACTATCCTTCTTTCTCAGATAGTGTTTTAATGATACCTGCTATTGTGCTTCCTCCAGATTTAAGTGCAGAAATAACGTTTTTAGCAGGAGATTGTAATAATCCAACAATCTCTCCAATCAATTCTTCTTTAGATTTGATATCAACTAACATATCTAATTGATCGTCTCCTAGGTAAACCGCTTCTTCAATAAAAGCTCCTTTTAATAAAGGTTTTTCAGATTTTTTTCTGAATGCTTTAATTACTTTAGCAGGTGCATTACCTGTTTCAGAATACATAACCGAAGTGTTTCCTTTCAATACAGAAGGAAGTTCTCCAAATTCTCTATCTGAAGTTTCCATTGCTTTTTCTAACAATGTATTTTTAACTACAGCTAACTGGATACCTGCTTTAAAACAAGCACGACGTAAGTTAGACGTTGCAACAGCGTTTAATCCTGAAATATCTGTTAAATAGATATTTGCATTATCAGCTAATTGTGTAGTTAATTCTTCAATTACTTGTGATTTTTCTTCTCTAGTCATAATAAAAGTTTTTAACTAATTAACCAATTTTAGGATCAACAGCTAAACTCGGGCTCATTGTAGAAGACATAAATATGCTCTTTACATAAACACCTTTTGCAGCTGTAGGCTTTAATTTCATTAATGTTTGTAATAATTCGTTTGCATTTCCTGCAATCTTATCTGCACTAAATGATGCTTTACCTATTGCTGCGTGAACAATACCAGTTTTATCAACTTTAAAGTCAATTTTACCAGCTTTCACTTCTGTAACAGCTTTAGCTACATCCATAGTTACTGTACCTGTTTTTGGATTAGGCATTAAACCACGAGGACCTAATACACGTCCTAAAGGACCTAATTTACCCATTACACTTGGCATAGTAATAATTACATCTACATCTGTCCAACCACTCTTGATTTTATCAAGGTACTCATCCAAACCAACGTAATCTGCTCCAGCTTCTTTAGCTTCTGCTTCTTTGTCTGGAGTTACTAATGCTAGTACTTTCATGTCTTTACCAGTACCGTGTGGAAGAGATACTACACCTCTTACCATTTGGTTAGCTTTTCTAGGATCTACTCCTAAACGCACAGCTAAATCAATAGATGCGTCAAACTTTGTATTGGTAATTTCTTTTATTAATGCTGATGCTTCCTCAACAGAATAAACTCTTCCTTTTTCTATTTTCGCTGAAGCTTCTTTTTGCTTTTTTGTTAATCTTGCCATTTTTTAATGTCTTTAATAGATTAAGAAGGGAATTGCCCTGTTACGGTTATACCCATTGATCTTGCTGTACCAGCTATCATTCTCATTGCAGACTCTATTGTAAATGCATTTAAATCTACCATTTTGTCTTCAGCGATTGTTTTAACTTGATCCCAAGAAACTTTAGCTACTTTTTTTCGGTTTGGCTCTCCAGAACCCTTTTTCAACTTAGCTGCCTCTAATAACTGTACAGCTGCTGGTGGAGTTTTAATTACAAAGTCAAACGATTTGTCTTTGTAAACAGATATAACAACTGGTAACACTTTACCAGCTTTATCTTGGGTTCTAGCATTGAATTGCTTACAGAACTCCATGATGTTAACACCTGCAGCTCCTAAAGCGGGTCCAACCGGTGGCGATGGATTCGCAGCACCTCCCCGAACTTGTAACTTAACTACTTTACCTAATTCTTTTGCCATTTTTAATAATTTAATTTTTGATGTTATTCTTCAATTGGAAGCGAAAAACACATCTATCTTTACTGTAACACTAATATTATACTTTTTCTACTTGCATATAACTTAACTCTAATGGTGTTTTTCTTCCAAAAATCTTAACCATTACTTCTAGTTTACGCTTTTCTTCATTTATGTTCTCTATAGTACCGTCAAATCCATTAAAAGGACCATCTATAACTTTAACGGTTTCTCCCTTTGTATAAGGAATTACTACATTAACATTTTCTTCTACAGCTAATTCATCAACTTTACCTAACATTCTGTTTACTTCAGATTGTCTTAATGGCACAGGATCTCCTCCTTTAGTTTCTCCTAAAAAACCAATTACATTTGTAACCGATCTTATTATATGTGGTACTTCTCCAGTTAGGTTGGCTTGCACCATTATGTATCCTGGAAAAAAAGTTTTTTCTTTTTGAATCTTTTTTCCGTTTCGAATTTGAATTACCTTTTCTGTTGGAACCAATACTTGATCTACATAATCTTGTAAACCTAAACGAGCGATTTCGTTTTCTATATAAGTTTTAATTTTATTTTCTTGACCACTTACAGCTCTAACTACATACCACTTTTTCTCACTTATTTCAGACATAATTCTTCGTTTTAACCGTTAATCCACTGAAAATAAGTTGTAATAACTTTACTGAAAACAGTATCTATTCCCCATATTGCAAGAGAAAATATAATTGAAAATACAGCAACTAAAATTGTTAAAC
The DNA here is from genome assembly GCF_039538365.1 of Postechiella marina. Classification (NCBI taxonomy): domain Bacteria; kingdom Pseudomonadati; phylum Bacteroidota; class Flavobacteriia; order Flavobacteriales; family Flavobacteriaceae; genus Postechiella; species Postechiella marina. Next base: position 59,344 of record NZ_BAABCA010000008.1, on the reverse strand, counting down.
TTTGAGACTCTGCCCATGTAGGCCAAGTTACATTGTTTTTTAGCTCTCCAAATGATTCTTTTATATAATTTACTATTCCAGCCATTTATATTTTGTTTTAAACTGAATAAAAAGCCCTACTTAAAAAAGAGGCTTTTTATCTTTTGTATTAACAAGAAGTTTCTTTTCTAAGTATACTTCTTTTTTATTTGCACGGGCGGAGAGACTCGAACTCCCGACACCTGGTTTTGGAGACCAGTGCTCTACCAACTGAGCTACGCCCGTAAATATAAGTTAAGGCACTTCATTTTATAGAAATACCTTAACTTTATATATTACTTACTATAATATTTCAGTTACCTGACCTGCTCCTACAGTTCTACCACCTTCACGGATAGCGAAACGTAAACCAACATTCATTGCAATTGGTTGAATTAACTCAACAGTAATAGTTAAGTTATCTCCAGGCATAACCATCTCAACTCCATCAGGAAGTGCGATGTTACCTGTTACGTCAGTTGTACGTACGTAAAACTGTGGACGGTAGTTGTTATGGAATGGAGTGTGACGTCCACCTTCTTCTTTCTTAAGGATATAAACCTCAGCTTTAAATTTATCGTGTGGTGTTACAGAAGCTGGCTTACAAATTACCATACCTCTAGAGATTTGAGACTTTTCAATACCTCTTAATAAGATACCTGCATTATCTCCAGCCTCACCTCTATCTAATATTTGACGGAACATTTCGATACCAGTAATAGTAGATGTTAATTTCTCAGCCCCCATACCAATAATCTCTACAGGATCTCCTGTGTTTGCTATACCTGTCTCAATACGACCAGTTGCAACAGTACCACGACCAGTAATAGAGAATACATCCTCGATAGGCATTAAGAAATCTTTATCAACCTCTCTTAATGGCTCTTCGATCCAATCATCACAAGCTTGCATTAATTCCAATACTGTATCTACCCATTTTTGCTCACCGTTAAGTGCACCTAATGCAGATCCAGCAACTACAGGTCCATTATCTCCATCATACTCATAGAAAGATAATAAATCTCTAATTTCCATATCTACTAATTCAAGTAACTCTTCATCATCAACCATATCCACTTTATTCATGAATACAACGATACGAGGAATACCTACCTGACGTCCTAATAAGATGTGCTCACGAGTTTGTGGCATTGGCCCATCAGTAGCAGCAACCACTAAAATAGCACCATCCATTTGAGCAGCACCAGTTACCATGTTCTTTACGTAATCGGCGTGACCTGGACAGTCAACGTGAGCGTAGTGACGGTTAGCTGTTTGATACTCTACGTGAGATGTATTAATTGTTATACCTCTTTCTTTTTCTTCAGGAGCATTATCAATTTGATCGAAATCTCTTGCTTCTGATAAACCTGCATCAGCTAATACTTTAGTAATAGCAGCAGTTAAAGTTGTTTTACCGTGATCTACGTGTCCAATTGTACCAATATTTAAGTGTGGTTTTGAACGATCGAAAGTTGCCTTTGCCATGTTTTAAAATAATTTAATCTTAGTTATATAATAATTTAATACTCTTTTTTTTTACTCTTTAATTATAGAGCCAATGACGAGATTTGAACTCGTGGCCTCTTCCTTACCAAGGAAACGCTCTACCCCTGAGCTACACCGGCGTAAAGTTTTTATTCCCTATTCTTTTTTTACTCGCCTAAAACGGGTAATAAAAGAAGAGTGTCCCTGCCTCCGCAGGAATTTGAGCGAGAGACCGGGTTCGAACCGGCGACATTCAGCTTGGAAGGCTGACGCTCTACCAACTGAGCTACTCTCGCATTAATTTTGCTTAATTATCTTTTATTAAAACTGTTTAGTAATTTTAAAAAAAGTGGGGAGAGCAGGATTCGAACCTGCGAAGACGTAGTCAGCAGATTTACAGTCTGCCCTCGTTGGCCGCTTGAGTATCTCCCCAATTAAACTTATTTCAATATTTTAAAGAACTTAAAACGCTATCGCATTTTGCTTTGTTTTTTTTGAGCCGATGGAGGGACTCGAACCCACGACCTGCTGATTACAAATCAGCTGCTCTAGCCAGCTGAGCTACATCGGCTTTTTCTCTTTTTTACACATAAAAAAAAGCCCGCTATTTCTAACGGACTGCAAATGTATATATTTATTTAATTATTCAAAACATTTTTTTGATAATTTTTCTATAAATGTGCTCTTAATTTTTCTTTTCGCTTTTTTAACTGCCTTTCTAACGACGAAACTGCACTATCAACCCCTTCTTCAAAACTTTTACATTGCTTTTTTACAACAAAACTATCTCCTGGCACACTTACTCTTGCTTCAAAAATTTTATTTTCTTTATCACTTGTATTTTCTACCTTTAAATAAACATCTGATTTTATTACTTTGTCGTAAAACATATCTAACTTATCCATACGCTTTTGGATAAAATCTATCAATTTTTGATCTGCATTGAAATTAACTGATTGTGTGTTCACTTTCATACTCTACTAATTATTTGGTTAGACAATAATTTATTTACTATATTATTTTTTACTTCTAGGATGTGCTTTTAATTGCACCTTTTTTAATTCGGCTATACTATTATGTGTATATATTTGAGTAGCAGCTAAACTGGAATGTCCTAAAAGTTCTTTTACAGCATTTAAATTAGCACCTTGATTTAGCAAATGTGTTGCAAAAGAATGCCTTAATATATGTGGGCTTCTTTTCACCTTTGCAGATGCCTTACTAAAATAACTATTTATTACTCTATATACAAGTGTTTCGTAAATTTTAACGCCATTTTTTGTTAAAAACAAAATCCTAGAATCTTCTATATGTGATAATGTTGTTCGTATCTGTATATAGTCTTTTACTGTTTTAACTACAGATGGTAATAACGGTATCAATCTTTCTTTATTTCTCTTACCTAATACTTTTAACATTTTATTATCTAAACTCACATCATCTAGCTTTAGTTCTACCAATTCTATACGCCTTATACCTGTGGAGTAAAATAATTCTACAATTAATTTATTTCTAATACTTTCAAAATCATCGGCTGAGTTTAACTGATTTAAAACTGTTTCTATTTCTAATTGCGAAAAAGGAATTTGAAGCTTCTTATTTGTTTTAAGCGCTTTATGTTTTGCTAATGGATTTAGTTTTATATCTCCAATTTTTAATAGGAACTTATAATAGGTGTTTAGTGCAGATATTTTCCTGTTAATTGTTCTGTTGGATATTTTACTTTCTACTAATAAAACAATCCAGCTTCTTATTTGAGAATAATTAACTTGATTAATAGAGTTTGATTGGTATTCGCTTAATATGAAGATTGAAAATGTTTCTAAATCGTTTTGATAGGCTTTTATAGTTAATGCTGAATAGTTTTTTTCTAGCAATAAATAATCTGTAAACGATTTGAAAGTCATATTGTTTTTAGGTTAAAAGCTTAAAGTTAAAAGTTAAAAGTTAATACTGCAACTTAATTGTTTATTTATAGTGTTACTAGCTTTTAATTTTGAATCAAAAAAAAATCCCGCTAAATGCGGGATTTTTTTTGATTATTTAATTTAGAATCTTTTAATTGTTTTCTGCATCTCTTAATCTTTGAACATATTGTGCTTTTTGAACTAAAGCTCTACGTGTAACTGAAGGTTTATTGAACTGCTTACGTGCATTTAATTGACGTTTTGCTCCTGTTTTAATAAACTTTTGCTTATATCGTTTTAACGATCTCTCTATATTTTCTCCTTCTTTAACTGGTACAATTAACATAGTGTCTTAACCTCCTCTCTTTTAAGATTTTTGTGGGCGCAAAGATAGAAACTAATTTAAAGTTTGCAATTATTTATTACAAATTAATTTTTTAGCCTTTTTAATAAAATACAGCCCTTTTTTGTTATTAACACTCTATACTAATAAGACCTGCAAAAGTGATTGATACGACATCCTTTTTTGTTTTTCTCAAAAAAGATATAGTGGAAAGCACGGTTACGCCCAAGCGTAATTTGCTATAATTAAAAAATTGTTTAACTGGTTTGTATGCTTTCTTATCTATTACCATTTTAGCGATTGAAAAAACAATTTTCGCTAAAATAGTAATTAACCAAGTTTAGGTCGCTGGTTTGTATGCTTTCTTATCTATTACCATTTTAGCGATTG
>NZ_BAABCA010000008.1:14168-55101 GCF_039538365.1 Postechiella marina | reverse complement strand
ACTGGTTTGTATGCTTTCTTATCTATTACCATTTTAGCGATTGAAAAAACAATTTTCGCTAAAATAGTAATTAACCAAGTTTAGGTCGCTGGTTTGTATGCTTTCTTATCTATTACCATTTTAGCGATTGAAAAAACAATTTTCGCTAAAATAGTAATTAACCAAGTTTAGGTCGCTGGTTTGTATGCTTTCTTATCTATTACCATTTTAGCGATAATTTCTCTTAAAATTTCAGAGGTACCTCCACCTATTGGCCCTAGCCTACTATCGCGTAAAAGCCTTGCCATTGGATAATCTTCCATGTAACCATAACCGCCTAAAAATTGTAAACATTCGTAAATAACCTCATCTGCCATTTTTGTAGATTTTAGCTTAGATATGGTTGCTTCTTTTACAACATACTCTTTATTATTTAGCCTATTTGCAACAGTATAATTGTATTGTTTGCAAATTTCCATGTCTGCATATAAATCAACAAATTTATGCCTTAATGCTTGATATTTGTTTAACTGATTGCCAAATGCGGTTCTTTCGGACATATAGTTCAATGCATAGTTTAAAGCAAATTCTGCTCTTGCATGGGCATTAATACCCATTACTAAACGCTCTAATGCAAAATGCTGCATAATATACGCAAAGCCTTGGTTTTCTTCTCCTAAAATATTTGTTATTGGAATTTTAACATTGTCGAATGCTATCTCTGCAGTATCTGATGCTCTCCAGCCTAATTTATTTAATTTTGTTGCTGTAATTCCTGCTGTATCTCTATCTACTACAAAAATACTCATACCTTTATTACCTAATTCTGGTTTTGTTTTAGCTGCTACAACTAGGTAATCGCTATAAACACCGTTTGTAATAAATGTTTTAGAACCATTAAGCAAATAATGGTCTTCTTTTTTAACAGCTGTGGTAAGCATTCCTGCAACATCGCTACCTCCAGAAGGCTCTGAGATACACAAACAACCTATTTTTTCGCCAGCTATACTTGGTACTAAATAATTTTGTTTTATAGTTTCGTCTCCTTCTGCGTTAAGATGCGTCATAGCTAAATATACGTGCGCCCAAATTGCAGCTGCAAAACCTCCCGAATTTATTTTTTGCAATTCTTCTTGTAAAATAACGGTGTAGAAGAGGTCTAAATTTAAACCTCCGTAGGCTTCTGGATAATTGATACCCAAAAAACCCATGTCTCCAAACTTTTTCCAGATAAATTTATCTATTGTTCCTGTTTCCTCCCACTTATCTATGTGAGGCACCACTTCTTTTTGTAAAAAATCTGCTAAGCTTTCTCTAAAGAGATTATGTTCTTCTGTGAAGTACATATTATTCATACCGTTAGTTTTTATTCTAATGACAAATATAATTTAATTATATCGAATTTATTTAACGGAAAGTCTTTAACTTTTATTAATTCATCTAAAGATTTAAACCCTTCTCTTAGCTGCCTATATTCTACTATATAATATGCCACATCATAATCTATATATTTCACAGTTACTAACTCGTCTACAGAGGCTGTATTTAATTTTACTTTATTTATTTTACGTGGTGTTTTTACTGTAAAATCTTTTAAAATATATTCTATTGTTTCTGGTGTTAAGCCATAAATGTCTTGCAATTGCACATCTGCTATAAAACCACCTTTGTGTTTTTCTCTATAATTTATAATCCTTTTTGAAAAAGTTTCACCAATACCATATACTTTTTGAAGTTGTTTGGCTGTTGCTTTATTTAAATCTTGTTTTTGCGAAAATGTTTTAGGCTTATTCCTGTAATTTGAAACAGGCTTAACAGGTTTTGGATGCGTAACCCATTCTGGGAATTTAAAAAAAGGGCTTATTTTTTTTAATAATGAATCTGATATTTGAGTAACTTCTTGAAATTGCTTTGAAGAATTAATCCATTTGTCTTGTTTTCTAAAAGCGTGAAGTCTATCTATTTCTTTATTACTCATACCTAAAGATTCGCCTTTAAAATCTGTAATATAATTTGGATTAAAAGGATATATTTTAGGTTCGTTATTTTTAAGTTTTACTAACCTTAACGAATCTATTTCTTTAGTATATTTTTCAAGTTCTGCTTTATTTACAATTATTGATTCTGAAGAGAAATCGATAAAAAAGTATACACCTTGTAAAATAATTATAATAAGTACTAATAAAAAAATCCCATTTCGCTGTTCTTTAGAAAACGTGAAATGGGATTTCATAATATAAGTGTTTAAATTTTATTTACTTTTTTGAACTCCAATGGCTTTTAAGTATTTTGATAACTCTTCTTTTACCTTTGGAAATAGAATGAAACACCCTATTATGTTTGGCACTGCCATGGCGAATATCATTGCGTCTGAAAAATCTGTTACAGCTCCTAAACTTACTGCAGACCCAATTACGATGAATATACAAAATAAAATTTTATATGAATAGTCTGAAGCTTTAGATCGTCCAAATAAAAACATCCAAGATTGAAGTCCGTAATAAGACCAAGATAACATTGTTGACAATGCAAATAAAACCACTGCTAATGTTAAAACATAAGGAAACCACGGTAAAACAGATGCAAAAGCTTTAGATGTTGCTAAAACACCATCTGGTGCTTTTACTCCATACTCCATAATGCTTCCGTCTCCGTTTGTAATTATAATAACTAAGGCTGTCATGGTACAAACTACAACTGTATCTATAAACGGTTCTAGTAATGCCACTAACCCTTCTGATGCTGGATAATTAGTTTTTACTGCAGAGTGTGCTATAGCTGCAGAACCTACACCTGCCTCGTTAGAGAAAGCTGCTCTTTGAAAACCAATAATTAAAACACCTAAAACACCCCCAGTTATACCTTTAGCATTAAAAGCTCCATCAAATATTTGCCCAAAAGCATCGCCTATTAAACTAAAGTGAGATACTAAAATAACAATGGCTGCTAAAAAATAAATACCTACCATAAAAGGCACAACCTTTTCTGTTATGCTTCCTATTCTTTTAATGCCTCCAATAATTACAACTCCTACTGTTATAGCCATTACTATTCCAAATACAACACCTGCTGCTGTAGAGTTTGCTCCTATCATGGTATTAAATTGTTGTGCTGCTTGGTTAGCTTGAAACATATTACCACCTCCAAAAGAACCACCTATACACATTACTGCAAAAATTACTGCTAGTACTTTGCCTAAAGTACCTTTACCAACATCTGCAAGTCCCTTTTTTAAATAATACATTGGACCTCCAAATACAGTACCATCTTCGCCAATATCTCTATATTTTACACCTAAAGTACACTCTACAAACTTAGAAGACATACCTAGCAATCCTGCTAAAATCATCCAAAATGTAGCTCCTGGTCCTCCTAACGAAATAGCAATTGCTACACCTGCAATATTACCTAAACCAACAGTGCCTGATAAGGCTGCTGTTAAAGCTTGAAAATGAGACACCTCACCCTCTTGCCCTTCTACAGCAATAGTATCTACTATATCGCCATCTACTACATTTACCATAGATTTAGGCTCTACTTCATGATGATCTACATCGTCATACTTACCTCTAACAATATTTATAGATACTGGAAATCTTCTAACATTTACTAATTTAAATAATATACTAAATGTTAAACCTGCTAACAACAGCATAATTATAACTATTGGCATGCCTAAATTTTCAGAAAATTTTATGGGATAAAAAACAAAAGAGCCCCAAGCATCGGATATGGGTTTAAAAGCATCATTAAATTTTTCATCCATTCCTTTTTCTACCACTTCTTGTGCAAAAGTTAAAAATGGAACTATTAATGCAAGTGCTGAGAGAAGATATTTCTTCATATAAATCATAAAATTTTTTTGTGTTTATTGAAAGATTCTTATTAGAATATGGCAAGATGCTAAAAAAAAATGGTTTTTTAAAGAGAAAGCTGTTAAAATAGCAAGACAGTTAGTGTATATCGTACTCAGAATTTAGAGCTTCTATTTGCTCTGGTCTTCCTAAAACAATAATTTTAGAATTTGTAGCAAGTTCTAATTCTGCTTCTGGATTTACAATATATTCGCCTTTTTCGTCTTTATAACCAATAACGGTACATCCTGTTTTTTTACGTAAATCTAAATCTTTAATTGTTTTAATAGCGTTGTTGCTATGCAACTTCTCTACAGCGACCTCTTCTATATTAATATTAGATTTACCAACTATAGAAAGATTATCGATAAACTCCATTAAACCAGGTACCACTACTAAAGATGCCATGTGGTCGCCTCCAATATTATCTGGAAGTATAACATTATTAGCTCCTGCAAATTTTAATTTATCGTAAGACGATTCGTGAGATGCTCTACTTATTATATTTATATCTTTATTTAATTGTCTTGTAGATAGCACCACAAATAAATTATCGGCATCACTTGGTAAAGCCGAAATAAAACTTGACGCTCTTTCTATACCTGCTTGTATTAAAATAGCATCTTCGTTTGCATTACCAATTACGTATGGTACATGATCTAATTGCAAACGCTCTTCCATCTCTTTGTCTTTTTCTATAACAACAAACAGTTTATTATGGGCTGATAATTTTTTTACCGTTTGCTTACCATTTCGCCCGTAACCACAAACAACAACATGATTATTAAAACTATCAATTTTTTTTTGCATCCTTTTATGTTTTAATTCTTCAATATGATCTTTACTTAAAATATACTCTGTAATAACAGATAGCGCATAACCTACAATTACAACGCTAGCTAAAATTAAAAAAATAGTAAATATTTTTGATTGATCATCTAACGGAACAACCTCTCCAAAACCTACGGTTGTCATGGTAATAACCGTCATATATAGCGCATCTATCCACGAATATCCAGAAATCATCATATATCCAGATACGCCTATTAGCAAAATTATTACTAACAGTAAAATAGCTGTGTATATTTTCGTTCTAAAAAATTTTACAACTGGATTCATATTTACACGTATTAAAGCTTCATGTTAAAACACTCCTGTTTAGCTAATTATTTAAAAGCCTATTATTTTATAAATCGAATACAGACGAGCGTTTTGTATAAATTAAATCTTTAATTCGCATCCAAAAAGCTAAAAACAAATAAAGCGCAAAACCAAAACCAACCGTTACAAAAGTTACATACATAAAAGATGTTCTTACAACTTTTGCTCGTATTCCAAACCTATCGGCAATACGCTGACAAACGTAGTAACCGTGCTTCTGGAAATAAAGTAATGGTTTGTAAAAAATGTTCATGCTGCAATTTACTGCTAAGTTTTTTTGTTTAAAAATTTATTTATTTAAAAGTTTGCTTCCTATAGCGCACTGTAAGCATTTGTTTTTAGAACAATATTCGTTTTTTAACTGAATTAAACCTTGCGAATCTAAAGCAGAAAACGAGACTTTTTTTAAAGAGTTAAACTTATTAACAATATTATTTTTTTCTGATTTTAATTCACTTATTAATTTGATAATGCTATCATCTATCTGCTTACCTTGATACTTGGCATAACTAAACTTTAAAGGGATAATGGTATTAATTAACAGAAGATCTATAAACGGTTTAGCGACTATCTTTTTACGCGATTTAGACACTTTATTAAATGTATAATGGGTTTCCCAAAAAGCAGAAGTAGATACTGCAAACAAATTATAAAAATCTGACAGCGTATTGGTATCTATAACTTTTGAAAATATATTTTGCTCACTACAATACAACCGGGCTAATTGAGACAACCTAATAGTGGGGAAATTTGGAGGTCGCAACCTAAAAAACTGAATTGGAGACACGCCTTCTTTTTGCAATTTAAACTTTTGCTGCAAAAACGTATATTCTTTAAGCAACTCTTTAACATAAGCCTCTTCTACTTCTTTATCTAACAAATTAGATTGACCAAAAAACAAAGCCTCCAACTGCATTTGTTTGCTTTGCAGTTTTCTAACTACAGAAAAATTTGCAGATTTAGCAATACTTAAAAAAGCATCGCCATTAACTCTAGAACCAAAACTTTTGGCTAACATTTTAAATAATACAGCTTCCCAATCGTTTTTAGATTCTAATAATAAGGCATTAATATCGAAAGCCTTTCGTTCTAATCGTTCAAAATACAAACGTTCAAGCCAGTTTTTAATCGTAAAATCGTCAATATTAATAAAATCGCTTTCACAATTAACCCAAGTTCCTGGTTTAGAAAACAAATTATGATAATTAGCGAGAGCTTTTTTTTCTACAAAATATTTTAACTCTAATGTTGGTATTACTACGTTATCTTTTCTAAAAACATCTGTGTCGTGCTCCCAAACTACGTGTAAAATAACGTTATCGTAAGCCGCATCATTTTCGTGATTATGCACATACCAATCAGATGAATTAATATGAATCTCAACATTTCCTGCCCAAAGCTGATCGCCTATTTTTAATTTTGAATTAAAAAAATCTGGTCCAGAGTTTAAATTGTGTTGCCCTACTGACAGAATAGAGATAGACTCTTGGTTTGATGTTTTTATATTAAGAATATCAAACTTTTTATATTGCCACAAATAGTGTAAAAAATCTTCTTGCATGCTTCTAAAATATGAAAAGCTTCAAGATATAGCAACTTAGACCATTTGTTTTGTTACGAAGAACATTTAATATTTTAACTTAAGCGTTCTTATTATATTTTTGTTTTAAACACTACATAACTATAAACTAAATTATTATGAAAAAATTAGCATTATTATTTTTCGCTTTATTACTTACAATCTCTGTTAGTGCTCAACAAAAAAAGAATTTTGCTGGCGCTACTGCTGCTGCTGGATTAACTAAGCAAGAAACAGTTGAAGCAACAGCTATTAACAAAGAAAAAACAACCCAAATAAAAGCTATTAGAAAACAACAATTAGCTAAAGACGTAGAAAAAGAAAAGATAAAAGAAGTAAAAAAAGCTGCTTCAAATAAGATTAAAAAAATAGTAGGAAAAGAAAAATTTAAAGCTATGAATGCTTATTGGAAGAAAAAATAAACAACAATACATTTAAATTACATTTTAAAGAGAACTTAATTATAAGTTCTCTTTTTTTTATATACTAAAATAAGTTTTAAGTTTATAACTTTAAATAAAATTTAGTTATGCAAGAACTCACACTTACTACACCTGCCCTTTTATTCTCTGCTATATCTCTAATTATGCTAGCCTATACCAACCGGTTTTTAGCCTACGCTGCTGTAGTAAGAAATTTGCACGACAAGTATTCTAAAAACAAAAAAACAGTTTTAATTAAACAAATAAAAAATATTAAACAACGCCTTTACCTTACACGTACCATGCAAATATTTGGTATTTCTAGCTTATTACTTTGCGTTTTAACTATGTTTTTAATTTATATTAAACAGCATACAATTGCTACATGGACTTTTGGTTTGGCGTTACTCCTTTTAATTATATCGCTTTCACTTTTAATTGTAGAAATTCAGATATCTGTAAAAGCATTAGAACATCATATTAGCGATATAGAAGGTAACGAGTAGCTCCATTTTTTATTTACATCCTAGGCATGGGTTTAAATATACATAACAAATGTTTTAATTTTAGCTTAAGACCTATTCACTTCAATTAAATTTTATAAATTTAAACGTGTAAAAATTAAAGCACAAACATTACAATCAACCAACTAAACCACTACCAATGACATTTTTAAAAGCCTTTTTTGTCTTTTCTATTTTAACGTTTTCTATTTCAAATCAAGCGCAACAGGACATTAAACCTACAGAAGTAAAACAAATAATGAAACGTGTTGCCGATTGGCAAATAGAACATTTTAAAGATACTTACAGTAACAGAAAAAAACCGCATCACCCTTTAGATTGGACCAACGGTGCTCTTTATGTTGGCATGGCAAAATGGGCAAAAATGTCTGATAACAATACATATTACAACTGGCTTAAAAAAATTGGCGAAGACAACCAATGGAAATTATACCGCAGACCATACCATGCAGACGACCATACTGTAGGGCAACTATATTTTGAACTGTATAAAAAATATGGTGATAAAAACATGATTAAGCCTACTCAAAAAGCTTTCGATTATATTATTTATCACCCTTCTCAATCTAAATTAAACTGGAAAACGCCTTATCATCAAGATAGATGGAATTGGTGCGATGCCCTTTTTATGGCTCCTCCTGTTTTAGCTAATCTTTATAAAACCACTGGCGATAAAAAGTATTTAAATTTTTTAATGCAAGAATATAAGACTACTACAAATTTTTTATTTGATAAAAAAGAGAACTTATACTATAGAGACGAAAGCTATATGGGCAAATTAGATAATGGCACCAAAATATTTTGGTCTAGAGGAAACGGATGGGTATTTGCTGGACTTACTAATATTATGAATGCGCTTAACCCCAATACAAAAGAATACAAATACTTTTTAAAAATTTATAAAAAAATGGCTAAAAAGCTTATTGAAATACAAACAAAAGAAGGCCATTGGGCTATGAGTTTGTTAGGTCAAGAATTTTACCCTACACCAGAAACTAGCGGATCGTCTTTTTACACCTATGGTTTAGCCTGGGGAATAAACAATAATATTCTTGACAAAAAAACTTATGGCAATGCGGTTAAAAAAGGATGGAACGCCTTGACAGGTTATGTAACAAAAGATGGTATGTTAGGTTATGTGCAACCTATTGGTGCAGCTCCCGGAAAAGCATGGCCAGATAAAACAGAGGTTTATGGTACTGGAGCTTTTTTAAGCGCTGGTTCTGAGGTTTACAAACTATACAAAGGAAAGTAACATGAATACCTCCAAAATTATATTATTACTTATGTCTCTTAGTTTTTTTGCTTTTAAAACTCTAAAAACTAACCCTGCTGTACTATTTTTAAATGCACTTAATAACGAACAAAAAAGTAAAGCCTTACTCGACTTTAACGACCCTTTAAAAGATAAATGGCATTATTTACCACACAGTATGTTTGTTAGAGAGGGTATTTCTATAAAAGAACTACAACATGAGCAAAAACAACTCTTATTTAATTTATTACAAACATCGTTAAGTAAATCTGGTTACAATAAAACACGTAAAATAATAGATTTAGAAAATGTTTTAGCTAAAATTTCTGGAGACCCAGTTTATAGAGATTCCGAAAAATATTATGCTACTTTTTACGGTAATCCTGCTACAGATAAAATTTGGAGTTGGTCTTTTGAAGGCCACCATATATCTTTAAACTTTACAATATCTGGTAAAAAAACATCTTTTTCTCCTCGTTTTTTTGGTTCTAATCCTGCTACAATAACCACCGGAAAAAGAAAAGGAGAACGTACACTTTACAAAGAAGACGACCTTGCATTAAAACTTATAAACACCTTTTCTAAAGATCAAAAACAACAAGCTTCTCTTAAAAACAGAACTTTTAAAGATATTTACACCAAAAACAAATCAAAAGTTAAAGCTTTAAAAACTACCGGTATTTCTTTTAAAGACTTAAATAAAGAGCAACAAAAAGAATTACTGCAATTAATTACTGTACATATAGCATATATGCCTGAAGAAAAAGCAGCAAATAAATTAAACAAAATAAAAGAAGAAGGTTTAGATGCAATTCATTTTTCTTGGTCTGGCGCCTACCAAGTTAATAAACCCCATTATTATAGAATTCAAGGAAAATCTTTTGTAGCAGAATTCGATAACCTACAAAATAATGCCAAACATATACATGTAGTTTGGCGAGATTTTAATGGCGACTTTGGCAGAGATTTAATAAGAGAACATTACGAAAAAGTACCGCATTAAAATATGACTTTCAATAAATTAACAACTATTATACTGTTGCTTAACACCTTTAATATATATGCACAAAACAGAGGTGAAATTGTAGACAAAAATTCTAAAATAGAGCGCATAAAAACCGGGTTTGCTTTTACAGAAGGTCCTGCAGTTGCTAAAGATGGACGTGTCTATTTTACAGACCAACCCAATGACAAAATTTACATTTGGGACGAAAACAAAGGTGTTTCTCTATATTTAGAAGGCACAGGCAGATCTAACGGAATGTATTTTAATGCCAAAAATCAACTGGTTACTTGTGCAGACGAGAAAAACCAACTAGGCTATTTTAACAAGAATAAACAGCTAGTCGTTTTGCATCAAAACTATAATGGCAAACACTTAAATGCTCCAAACGATTTATGGATTACTCCAAAAGGAGGCATTTATTTTACAGATCCATATTATCACAGAAAGTGGTGGACAAAAAACCATAAAGAAATCCAAGACACTCGTGGTGTTTACTTTTTAAATACTAACGGAAAAATTTTTAGGGTTATAAACGATTTTAAAACTCCAAACGGAATAATAGGAACACCAAATGGAAAAACACTTTATGTTGCCGATATTCAAGATAAAAAAATATGGAAATACGATATACAAAAAGATGGAACTTTAACAAACAAAACATTTTTTGCTCCACATGGTAGTGATGGTATGACTATTGATAATAAAGGTAATGTATATTTAACATCTGAAAAAGTTTGGGTTTACAATAAAAAAGGACTATTAATTAAAGAAATTAAATGCCCTGAAAAACCTGCTAACATTTGTTTTGGTGGTAAAAAAAGAAAGACCCTTTTTATAACAGCACGAAAATCTATTTATACTCTAAAAATGAAAGTTAAAGGTGTAGATTAAATATACATTTAATTTTATATTTGAATTATGCGAAAACTCATCCTACTAATAACCTTTATTCCTATATTTTGTAGTGCTCAAGCCAATAAATTTATCAGGCAAGGCCTAAGAGCGTCTACTCCCCAAGAAAAAATAGCCTTATTTAACCAAGCTATTTTAATAGACTCAAAAAATCTTGACGCTCATTTTTATCGTGGTCTTGAAAAATTTAATCTAGAAGATTACAACGCAGCCATACTAGACTTTACTAAAGTTATTTTCTATAAACCCGATGCCGATTCTTACTACAATAGAGCAAATGCTAAATTTAATTTGGAAGATTATAAAGGTGCTTTGGACGATTACACCAAAGCCACAGAAATAGACCCAGAACTTATTGATGCTTACTACAATTTAGGACGCACAAAATTTTATTTAGAAGACTATCAAGGCGCTATAACAGACCTAACTAGAGTGCTTAAATTTTTTCCTAGTGATGCTAGCGCCTATACTTTAAGAGCGCAATGTTATATGGCACTTAAAAATTACAAAGAGGCCTTTAAAAATTTTAGATACAGCATTTTAATTAACAAAAACGACAATGCCTATTATAAAAGAGGAATTGCTTTATTAGATGTAAAATATTTTAAAGAGTCAAAGTCTGATTTTTTAAAAGTAATTAAGCTTAACAAAAATAATATTCCTGCTTATTTTTATTTAGCTGCTTCACATTTATTTTTAGGTGAATATGCACCAGCAATTTCAACATTTAATGTTTCTATTGCTAATGATTCTTTAGATTTTGATGCACATTTAGGCTTAGCTATATCCTATTTAAAATCTAACAATTTAGAACAAGCAAAAAAGCATTTTCTAAAAGCAAAAAATATTTTACTAATAACAAATTCTGTTAAAATTGAAGACTTTAAAAATTCTTACTGGTATCAAAATCATTATTTTTATTTTAATCAAGTTTGTTCAGAATTAATTAAGCTGTAATAATCGTAACATATTCTTTTTAAACTACCCACGATACTTCATAGGTAAATGCACTACTTTTTTGGTATCATAAAAATCTTCTTCGTAAAAATCTTTTAAATCGTAAATAGTTGTGGTTTTATAATCTTTAAGCTCTTCGGTTAAATCACCTCCTTTTAAATATATAATACCATTTTTTAATTCATGTTTTTGTTCTTTGGCTATTTTACCTTTAACCCAATGTACAAAGGTTGGCATAGCAGCAACCGCTCTACTAATTATAAAATCGTAAGTATCGTTAATAGCCTCTACCCTACTGTGGGTGGTTTTTACGTTAGTTAAACCTAGCCCAGTAACAACCTCATTTACAACCTTGAGTTTTTTTGCAATACTGTCTACCAAATGGAATGAACACTCTGGATACATAATAGCTAAAGGTATACCAGGAAAACCGCCACCTGTTCCAACATCCATTAATTTACTCCCATCTTTAAACTCAATAACCTTTGCTATTGCCAAAGAATGTACAACATGGCGCAAATAAAGCTCATCTATATCTTTACGCGACACCACATTTATTTTTAAATTCCAATCTTGGTAAAGTGCTTCTAGCTTTTCAAACTTATCAATTTGATCTTGGGTAAGGTTTGGAAAGTATTTTAATATTAGTTCCATAGGTTGTTAAATTTTCAACAAAAATATACTTTTTGCACACATATTTTTACAAAAAAACGTTATTACTTGAATTGGTTTATTCCTATCTTTGCCTCAGGTATGATCAATAATTTATTTTTTAATCATATTAAATTTAATAGCATGACTAAACAAACACTCTCATTTTCCAGAACCGATTCTGCAAAGTTTTTTAAAACACTAAATAAACGTGTTAATAATTACTTTAAAGAAAATAATATAAAGCGCACTGGAAACTGGAAATTATACTTCAAAGCAATTGTTATGTTTGCTTTATTAATTGTACCAGCAGTTTTAATTTTAACTATTAACTTACCTGGTTGGGCACAAGCTTTACTTATGGTTGTTGTTGGTATTGGTATGGCTGGTGTTGGCATGAATGTAATGCACGATGCAAACCATGGCTCTTTTTCCAGTAAAAAATGGGTAAACAAACTAATGGGAAGCAGCATTTATATTTTAGCTGGCAACGATTACAACTGGAAAGTACAACACAACGTTTTACACCACACGTATACTAATATTCAAGGACATGATGAGGATATTGATGCAGGAAGAATTATTCGTTTTTCTAAGCATACCAAATGGATGCGTATTCATAAATATCAAAAATATTATGCCTTCTTTTTATACGGTTTATTAACTGCAAACTGGGCAATTACTACAGATTTTAAGCAAACTTACGTTTACCTTAAAAGAAAATTAGCATACGGTAAATTACCGCACCCAGCAACACAATGGACTAAGTTAATTATTGGTAAAATAGTTTACTATTCTGTTTGGGTGGTTTTACCTCTTGCTTTAGGTTTTGCTTGGTGGCAAGTTTTAATAGGCTTTTTAATTATGCACTATACAGCGGGTATTATTTTAAGTGTTATTTTTCAGTTAGCCCATGTTATGCCTAATACAGAAATGCCTTTACCAGATGCTAAAGGAAACATGAAAAATACTTGGGCTATCCATCAACTATTTACAACCTCTAACTTTTCGCCTAAAAGTTGGTTAGCCGAGTTTTATACTGGTGGATTAAACAGACAAGTAGAGCACCATTTATTTGCAAATATTAGTCACGTACACTACAGTAAAATAGCAAAAATAGTTAAAGAAACAGCAAAAGAGTTTAGCCTACCATATAACGAATATAATACGTTTTGGGGAGCTGTTAGCGAGCACTACAACCAATTAAAGGTGCTAGGTAAAAAACCTAGTTTAGCCTAAATTTAAATTTACATTTATAAACAATTATATACAATGCAATTACTATCTGATAGAATTTTAAACATGGCAACGTCTGCAACGTTAGCAATGGCTGCTAAAGCTAGAGAGCTTAGAGGCGAAGGAAAAGATATTATTGGTTTAAGTCTTGGAGAACCAGACTTTAATACTCCCGATTTTATTAAAGATGCAGCGATACAAGCAGTAAACGACAATTACAACTCGTACTCTCCTGTTGATGGTTATGCCGATTTAAAAGAAGCTATTATTACCAAGTTTAAACGCGACAATAATTTAACGTATACACCTGCTCAAATAGTAGTATCTACTGGAGCTAAACAAGCACTTGCTAACATTGCTGGTGTTATGCTTAATAAAGGTGACGAGGTTATTTTACCATGTCCTTACTGGGTAAGTTATTCAGATATTGTAAAGTTAAATGACGGTACTCCTGTAGAAGTTAAAACATCTATTGATACCGATTTTAAAATGACGCCCGATCAACTTGAAGCAGCTATTACTCCAAACACAAAAATGATGTGGTTTAGCTCGCCTTGTAACCCAAGCGGATCTGTTTATACTAAAGAAGAGTTAAGAGGTTTAGCTGATGTATTAGCAAAACACCCTAATATTTATGTGGTTTCTGATGAAATTTACGAACACATAAACTACGGACAAGGTCATGCAAGTATTGCTGAGTTTGACGATATGTATGACAGAACTATTACTGTAAATGGTGTATCTAAAGCCTTTGCAATGACGGGATGGCGTATTGGTTTTATTGGTGGACCAGAAAAAATTGCTAGAGCTTGTAATAAATTACAAGGACAAATGACAAGTGGAGCCAACTGTATTGCACAACGTGCAGTAATTACAGCTTTAAACGCAGACCCTTCTTCTGTAAAATATATGATTGATGAATTTAAAATTCGTCGTGATTTAATTTTGGATTTATTAGGAGATATTGAAGGTTTTAAATCTAACACACCTGATGGCGCTTTTTACGTATTTCCAGATGTTACGCATTTCTTTGGAAAAACATTAAAAGGAAAAACAATAAATAATGCTACAGATTTTTCTTTATACTTATTAGAAGAGGCTCTTGTTGCAACCGTAACTGGTGAAGCTTTTGGAAACCCTAACTGTATTAGAATTTCTTATGCTGCATCTCAAGAACAAATTATTGAAGCTATTAAACGTATTAAAGAAGCTGTAAGCTAACACAATACTCTTTAAACATTATATTAAAAACCTGTCTTGTTTTTTACAAGACAGGTTTTTTTATATTTTAAAATTAACTTTGTAAAAAAACATATTTAACTTCGTCTAACAACACATAAAATAGACTAAAGCCCCCTTTTTTAAATGGACTTAAACACAATCTACATTAAAAATATGGTTTGCCCACGCTGTATAGAGGTGGTAAATAATATTAGTAACGAATTAAATATAGATATAAAAGATATTAAATTGGGTAAACTAGAAAGTTATTCTGAAATAAACGAAGATTTAAAATTAAAACTTGGCGTACTTTTAAAACAAAGAGGTTTTGAAATACTAGAAGACAACAATAAACAAATTGTAGAGCAAATTAAATCTTTAATTATAACACAAATCCATCATTCTAAAGCATCTTTATCTACAAATTTTTCAGAGTACATAGCTACAACACTTCACCATAAATATACTTCACTTAGCAGGCTTTTTTCGTCTTTAGAAGGCACAACTATAGAGCGCTATATCCTTAAACAAAAAGTAGAACATGTAAAAGAACTTCTGTTTTACAAAGAATATACATTGTCTGAAATAGCATATCAAATGAATTATAGCAGTGTAGCACATCTTTCTTCTCAGTTTAAAAAAGAAACAGGTATGTCTCCGTCACAATTCAAAAAAATAAAAGAGCCAAAACACAAACCTCTAGATTCGATTTAACACCTATTTTACAGCGCTTCAAAATTCTATAACTTATAGACCTAATTATGTAATAGAAAACACAAATTACAGTCATACTTTTGTAGTACAAATTAAAGTACATTATGAAAAACCAATATAAAATAGCTGGTATGACGTGCGCCTCTTGTGCCATGAGCATAGAGTCTTACATTAAAGAACAAGACGGTATTTATAATGTTGCTGTAAACTACCCAAATCAATCTATTGCACTAGATTATGATACTAGTAAAGTGTCTATTAAAACCATAGAAGAAAAAATTAAACAAATAGGATATACTCTTGTTATAGGCGAACATAAAACATCTCAAAATACATTTGAAAAACTAGAGAAAAAGAAGTTAGAGTTACTTAAAAAAAAGCTAATTATTGCTATTGTTTTTTCTACACCTATTTTTATTATGGCTATGTTTTTGCCAGAAAAAATAGCATACAAAAATTGGGTAATGCTGCTGCTAGCTCTACCTGTATTGTTTTATAGTGGTGCCGAGTTTTTTATTATAGCTTTAAAAAAGCTTAAACATTTTTCTACCAATATGGATACCCTTGTAGCGCTAAGTACAGGAATTGCCTTTTTATTTAGCCTATTTAACACTTTAAATCCGCAGTACTTTATTAATAAAGGTCTTGTACCTCATGTGTATTACGAATCGGCAGTTATAATAATAACTCTAATTCTGTTGGGTCGCTTTTTTGAAGAAAAGGCAAAGAGCAAAACCTCATCGGCAATAAAAAAATTAATAGGACTAAAGCCTAAAAAAGTAACCGCCATAAGAAACGGAGCAGAACAAATTATAGCCTTTGATGCTATTATGGAAAGTGAGCTTATTATATTAAAGCCAGGAGATAGAATACCTGTTGATGGCAAGGTAAAAAAAGGACATTCTTTTATTGATGAAAGCATGATTACTGGCGAACCTATGCCTGTAGAAAAAACTAAAGGCAGCAAGGTGTTTTCTGGAACAATAAACCAAAAAGGCTCTCTAAAAATAATAGCTCATAAAATAGGAAATAACACCCTCCTATCTCAAATTATTAAATTAGTAGAACAAGCACAATCTAGCAAACCCGCAATACAAAAAATGGCAGATAAAATTGCTGGAATTTTTGTTCCTATTGTTATTGGTATAGCTATAATAACTTTCGCATTATGGTATTTTTTAAGCCCCAATATAACCTATGCTCTGCTTACTCCCATTACGGTTTTAATAATTGCTTGCCCATGTGCTTTAGGCTTAGCAACACCAACCGCACTAATGGTAGGTATTGGTAAAGGCGCGCAACAAGGCATATTAATAAAAGATGCTCAAGCTTTAGAAACAGCCTATAAAATAGACACTTTAATTTTAGATAAAACAGGAACTATTACCGAAGGAAAACCGCAAGTAACAGATGTATTTTGGGGTAAAAACACAAATTCTCTTCAGTTAAAAAAAATTATTTTAGCTATAGAATCGCAATCAGAACACCCAGTTGCAGAAGCAATTGCTAAACATTTAAAAAACAAAAACATTGATAAAATTGCGGTAGAATCATTTCAAAGTAGCATAGGCTTAGGCGCACAAGCCCAATATAAAAACATTACTTATAGAATTGGTAACAAAAATCTTATACTTCAAAATAATATTATCATTCCTAAAACGATGTCTACAAAAGCCAACAATTTAAAAACAGAAGCAAAAACAGTTGTTTATGTAAGCGATAAAACCCATGTTGTTGGCATTATAGCAGTTGCAGATAAGATAAAAGAAAGCTCCTTATTTGCCATTCAAAAATTACAGCAAATAGGTATAGAGATACACATGCTTACAGGAGACAATGCCCATACAGCAAAAGCTATTGCAAATAATATTGGTATAAAACATTTTAAAGCCAATGTTATGCCAGACAGTAAAGGTGCTTATGTAAAACAATTACAAGATCAAGGTAAAATAGTTGCTATGGCAGGCGACGGTATAAACGATTCGAATGCTCTTGCACAAGCACATGTAGGCATTGCCATGGCTAGCGGAACAGATATTGCTATGGAAAGTGCAGGAATAACCTTGATGCATTCCAATTTAAAACAAATAGTTAATGCCATTAAACTATCTAAAGTCACCATGAAAACTATAAAACAAAATCTATTTTGGGCATTTATTTACAATCTTATCGCTATTCCTATTGCTGCAGGTTTATTATACCCCATAAATGGATTTTTATTAAACCCCATGATCGCAGGTGCTGCTATGTCTATGAGTTCCATATCTGTTTTAGCTAATAGTTTAAGATTAAAAAACACAATAATTAATTAAAATATAAAAGTTATGATAACAGTTAAATATAAAACAAACCTGCATTGCAATAGTTGCATAAAAACAATTACACCAGCATTAAATAAAATGGATAATGTTGATTTTTGGAAAGTAGATCTTAATCATCAAAATAAAATTTTAGAGGTTAATTTAGATGATGACAATAAAACAGATATTATTCCTACTATTGAAGGTCTAGGTTTTAAAATTGAAGAACTTTAATAGTTATTTAATAATATAAACATAAGCTAGAGTAAAAACTAGAGCTAATACAAAAAGCCATACCATTTGCCTAATATGTATCTTTTTGTTTTCTCTTATAGTTTTAACTTTTATAGCCTCTAACATTTCTGGAGTTGCACTTGGAAAATCTTGCATTTTTACACCAGCATAAAAACCAGACAAGCCTATACGTTCTTTCCTTTTTAATTTTAAATTATTATTATTTTTTAGTGATGCTGCCATAGCCAGCATTGCGCCTTCTCCTCCCATAATTTCTGTTTTTTTTTAATAAACACTCAACATTTTTCAAATGTTAAGAGATAAAAATTGATAACTTGTTAAAACATGCTTTACAAACTCAATTATTAAATAAATAAAAGGTTGATTTGAGATAAACGTCAAAATTATTAGTTAACAATCCAATTAAAAGCTACTTACTTTACATATGTGTAGCATATTATATAAAAATGTTACACTAATTTTAAAGACCAAACATTTTCCATATAGACCATTATTTTAACATTCTGCTATCTAATTTTGTGATTTAAAAACAACAATAAAATGTTAAAAAATATTATTAATACAGATCAAGCAAAAACAACAATAATTATTCGTGTAATGGTTGGTATGGTTTTCTTGTCTGAAGGTTTACAAAAATTTCTTTTTCCTGCCATTCGTGGTACAGGCAGATTTACCAAAATAGGTTTGCCTAATCCTATCTTTTTAGGAGATCTTGTTGGAACCTTCGAAATACTTTGCGGTATTTTAATTTTACTAGGCATATTAACAAGGTTAGCTAGTAGCGTTACTCTTGTTATAATGATAACTGCACTTGTAACAACCAAATTAAAAATTTTTATAAATGATGGTTTTTGGGTAATGGTGCATGGTGCACGAACAGATTATGCCATGCTCCTTGGTAGCATATTTCTTATTATTAAAGGAGGAGGTTATTGGTCTGTAGACAGGACTCTGTCTAAACCCTAATAGCACTTTTAATTTGTCTACCTATAAATTTAGCATAAAATGCTTTTTAAATAAAATACATTTCATATTTCAATTCACATCTTTTTTAAGCTTGATTTTGTAAAATTTTTCAACTAAATTCGTTTTGCGTAGGATAAAAAATATTCAATATATTTTCTATCTATAATTAGCATTTTAGGTTATTACAAACATTCTTAAACTATTAAAAGATGGGAAAATATTCTGCCTCAAAAAACTTTAATCATGGTTATCCTACACCTGGACCACAGTCTCCAACAAGTCAAGATGTAATGGATCATGTTTTTTTTGCTTCTAAAACTGAATGGAAAGACATTCGAGAAAATCAAGAATTCGATTTTATTGTAATAGGTACTGGTTTTTGTAGCCTAGCTTTTATAGACAAGACATTAGAAAATAATCCGCATGCAAAAATTTTGGTACTTGAAAGAGGTCCATTTTTTTTACCAGAACATTTTCAGAATTTACCACTTCCTTACCGAGATACTTTAGGTGGTATGAGCGAAACCTTCCCGTGGTCTTTAACAAAAGAAACAAACGATGGAGAATTTATTAAATGGCAAGCAGGTATGGTTCCCTTTTTTGGCGGTCGATCTACATTATGGAGCGGTTGGTGCCCAAGACCAACAAGACAGGAAATGATAAACTGGCCAAAAAGCCTAATTGATACTGCCGAAAAATACTTTACGAGTGCAGAAAAGCTATTAAATGTTGTTAATGCAGATGAGATTGAATCTACAAACCAAAAGAAGCCCATTTACGGAACATTGCAAAAAGAGCTTCAAGATTTACTAATTAAAAACACAAAAAAGGTTTCTGGCTTAACAAGAGTTATTCCTGCTCCTTTAGCTGTAAAAGAGCCTATGATTGGCGACATAGATTTTGCTAAATTTTCAACTCCTGGTAAATTATTAGAATTATTAGATAAACAACTAGAATTATCGAGAACGTTTCAAGACGGTCAAGACCATATAAATTGCGATTCTAAAAAACTAAAAAAAGGCAATAAATTACAAATGGTTACCAATTGTAATGTCGAAAAAATTATAAATGAAAAGGGGCATGCTATTGCATTAAAAACCTCTAGAGGTATTGTTAATATTGGTAATGCTAAAGTAATTTTGGCTATGGGAACATTGCCTCCTACTACATTGTTACATAATTCTTTTTCTGAGTTAAAAACTATTGGCAAAAGATTCACATCCCATTTTATTAGCTCTATTTATGCTAGAGTACCTATGGAAGATTATAAATTTTCTAAGGAGTTAGCCGAGTTAGAATTAGGTGCTTTTTATGTAGCTGGGGTTGATAAGGAAAGGGACCATAAAGGACAATTTCATATTCAGTTAACCGCATTATCTGATAAAAACCCAGAAAAAAACACTAAAACAGCTTTAATGAATATGCCCGATGTTGTTGCAACTGCAAGTAGCGATCAACTAAAAAGCTCTGAAGATTATATTGTTTTTGTTTGTGCGTCTCTTGGTGAAATAGATTTTAATAATTCTAAAAACTATTTTGTTAAAAATGAAGACGAAGATATTACAGCTAACTCTACATTACAGGTTATTGCCAACGAAAATGACAACAAAGTTTGGGATGCTATGGATGCATCTACTTTTGAAACGCTAGAACACATACTTTCGCCAAAAGGTAAACAAGCTGTTGAATATTGGGATGCTAATACAAACTCGTGGTCTAAGAAACGTCCAAAGAAAGAAAACAGAAGAGCTCCTTTATTAGTGCATGAAGCATCTACATTATGTATTACTAACGATGATGCTGGTGTTGTTAATTTAGACTATCGTCCAAAAGGCGTTAACAATGTATATGTTACAGGCGCAGGTTTGTGGCCTACAGGAGCATCGTGGAATCCTACACTTACCATGGTTGCTTTAAGCCAGCATTTGGCAGATAATTTATCTAAAAAAGCTAATATTTTACCAAGTAAAAAAAATACTTTAACTTAAAAAAAGGCTTAACAAACTAGTGCATTAGCGATTGATACGGTATCCTTTTTAAAAGATGGAAACCTATAACTTTGGTAAGTACTAAATTTAACAAACATTTGTTTTTATTGTACTTATACGCGACCTTTTAAAAAGATTTAGTGGAAAGCGCGACCTTTAGGTAATGCCAAAAAATTTAATTTTAAATTATCTATTTCGCCAAAAGAATGGTGTAAATAAAACGAGTACAGTAAAAAGTTCCAAACGTCCAATTAACATAAGGAAACTACACCACCACTTACCAATGGCAGGCAGTGCTGCGTAATTATTTACAGGTCCAAATTCGCCCAAAGCAGGACCTACGTTACCTAAACTAGATGCTGCCAAACCTACAGAAGATTCAAAATCGATATCCATCATAGAAAAGCCCAAAGAGCCAATAATAAAAGAGAGCATATATAGAATAAAAAAGGCCAAAACATTAAATACAATATCGCCAGAAACCGCTTTTTTATTATACCTAACAGGTAAAATAGCATTAGGATGCAAGGCTCGTTTAAACTCTATAAATCCGTTTTTAATAAGTAATAAATGGCGCACTACTTTTACACCTCCAGAGGTACTCCCCGCAGAGCCACCAAGAAACATGAGACCGAAAAAGAAAACAGCCAAAAAGGGGGTCCATAATGTATAATCTGCGGTTACAAAACCTGTTGTAGTAATAATGGCTAAAACTTGAAATAAAGAATGCCTAAAAGCACTTTCGGCTTTACCCCAAACCATAGGGTGTTCTATGCTAGACACACTTAAATCGGCCCTAAAGTAAATTATTAATGCTGCTATTATTGTAAAAATAGCTACAAACCTAAAGTAAAGTTTAAACTCTTCGTCTCCTAATATTTTTTGCACTTTACCTTTAAAAGCAAAGTAACTTAAAACAAAGTTTGCTCCTGCTAAAAACATAAAAACAATAATAATGTATTGTATTACGGGCTCATTATTCCAATAAGCAACACTAGCATTTTTGGTAGAAAAACCACCGGTAGACAAGGTACATAGTGAGTGGTTTATAGCATCGAAAAAAGACATACCTGCAACTTGTAACAAAATAGTTTCGGCTGCAGTGTAGCCAAAATAAATAAGCCACAAACGTTTTGCTGTATCTGTAATTCTGGGGTGTAATTTATCTGCACTTGGTCCTGGCGCCTCGGCTGCAAAAAGCTGCATGCCACCAATACCTAAAAGCGGTAAAATAGCAATGGCTAGCACGATAATACCCATACCACCAATCCAGTGTGTTAAGCTTCGCCAGAATAAAACACCTTTTGGCACAGCTTCTATATCGTTTAAAATAGATGCGCCTGTGGTTGTAAATCCAGACATGGTTTCGAAAAAAGCACTCGAAAAATCTGGTATTGCTCCAGTTATCATATATGGCATGGTACCAGAAAGCGCCATAATAACCCACCCAAAACTTACAACAATGTAACCTTCGCGTTTATTCATTTCTTTTTTATGGCGTCGTGTAAAAAACATAGATACTACACCAATAATTAGTGTAACAAAACCTGCTATAAACAATTGTGTTGCCACACCATCTTTATAAAAATAACTTACTAAAGACGATAATAGAATAAAGCCTCCGTTAAAAAGAATAAGCAATCCTAAAAAGTGAAAAATTATTTTATAATTCAGTTTTAACTTCATCTGTAAATCTTAAAGAAATAATTTTTCTACACCTTTTATAGAACGTAGTAAACTGCAAACAACAACGCGGTCGCCTTCTTGAATTCTAAAACTACCAAGCGCTATTAATCCTACGCCTTCTCTAATTACACCTCCAATAATGGCAGACCTTGGAAAATCTATATGTCTTATTCTTTTATTACAAACTACCGATGTTGCTTTAACTTCAAACTCTAATAACTCTGCATTCATGTTACTAAGTTTAGTCATGGCAACCACCTCGCCTTTACGTATATATCTAAAAATATTATTGGCAGCTAGTAATTTTTTATTTATTAAAGTATCTATGCCAATAGAATGTGAAAGCTCGAAATAGTCCATATTTTCCACTAAAGCTATAGATTTTTTAACCCCTTTAGATTTTGCAACTAAACAAGACATTATATTGGTTTCAGAGTTATCGCCAACTGCAATAAAAGCATCCATATCGCAAATGTTTTCTTCGTCTAGAATATTAACATTTCTACCATCGCTATTAATAACAAGCACATCTGGCAGCTCGTCTGCAATATCGAAAGCACGTTCTTTATTTTTTTCTAAAAGTTTAATATTATAACCTTTATTGCTCAAATATTTAGCCGATTTATAACCTATTTGGCTCCCTCCAAGTATCATAACATTTTTAATATCTTGATTGGCTTTACCAGACAGTTTACAAAGCTCTCCACCTCCACCTTCCGATGTTATAAACACAACACTGTCGCCTTCTTTAAATTCGGTATCGCCTCTTGGTATTAACGTATATTGTGTGCCAGCGCGCTGTATAGCAATGGGTACAAAGTGTATTTCTGGAAAAATCTGTGCTGCTTCTTTAACCGTTTTACCTACAAAAGAGGCCTTTTTAGATAAGGTTAAACGCGCCATTGTTAATGCGCCATCTTCAAACTCGTAGTTATCTTCAAAAGACGATTGTTTAAGCGACAATTCAATTTCAGATGCTGCCAAAGCCTCTGGCGAAATTAACTCATCTATACCAAATTTAGTAAAACCAACCTCGTCTTTATGGTTTATAAACTCGGTATTACTAATTCTAGCAATAGTACGCTTAGAGCCCAATTGCTTTGCCAATACACACACGGTAATATTTGTAGTTTCAGACGCTGTAACTGCAATTAACAAATCATTATTATTAACACGCGCCTCTTTTAAGATAGCAATAGATGTTGCATCTCCCTTAATAACTTTAATATCTAGCTGAGTATCTGCATAAGCTAAGCTATCCTTATTGGTGTCTATTAACGTAATCTCTTGAGACTCGTAAGACAATAATTTGGCTAAGTGAAATCCTACCTCACCAGCTCCAGCAATAATTATTTTCATTATTTAATCATCATAAAAAGTAGAGCAAAGATAACTATAAAATAGATATTACAATACGCAGTAGGCAACTCAAATACTAACATTAAAAATTAACACCATAAATTGGGCGTGCCCTACGCTACTCTTTCAAGGTAAAAAACCTTGTAAAAGTAGCTACGGTCGTGCTTTACGCTACAAGTCCTCGCTTCGTGCCTACGCTGTGGGCTTTTCACTACAATCCCTCACGCGGTGCATTACTGTTAAAGTCTGTTTTATCAGTGAACAGAAGACATCAAACCATGTTTTGATTTTAAAAAAATCATTTACCTAGTCAAAATAAATTATGTAATTTCGCAAAAAAACATTGAAGATTTGTCAAAAGTAAAACCATACAAAGACAGCGATTTAGGTAAAAAAGAACAAGTTACCCAAATGTTTGATACTATTTCTGGCGATTACGACGGTTTAAACCGTGTAATCTCTTTTGGAATAGATATTAAATGGCGAAAAAAAGTTGTTAAAATTGTAAAAGAGAAACAACCTGAATCTATTTTAGATATCGCTACAGGTACAGGCGATTTAGCCATTAACCTAGCCGAAACTAATGCCTCTAAAATTGTAGGACTAGACATTAGTAGCGGTATGCTAGAAATTGGTAAAGAAAAAATAAACCGTAAAGGCCTAAACTCTAAAATAGAAATGGTTTTAGGAGACTCTGAAAACATGCCTTTTAACGATAATACCTTCGATGCCATAACCGTATCGTTTGGTATTCGTAATTTCGAAACTCTAGAAAACGGTTTAAAAGAAATATTACGTGTATTAAAACCTGGTGGTTCTTTTGTTATTTTAGAAACCTCTATGCCAGATAAAGCGCCTTATAAACAAGGTTATAATTTTTACACTAAAAACATTCTTCCACTTATTGGCAGAACGTTTTCTAAAGATAAAACAGCTTATAAATATTTATGCGAATCGGCATCTGTTTTTCCTTACGGAGAAGCTTTGAACAATATTTTACGAAAAACGGGGTTTATTAATGTTGAAGATTTTCCGCAAACATTTGGTGTAGCCACCATTTATGTGTCATCAAAATAATAAAATGAAAAACCTACTTGTTTTAATAGCCTTTATTTTTGCTGTACAAACAGCAGAAGCCCAACTATTTAAAAAAGAAAAAATTACCTACGATGCCAACCAAGGTCGAGGTACAACAGATTATAAGTTTTTAAGATGGGGCTATTTTTTAGGTTTTAGTAATTACGATTTCAATTTTGACTATTACGAAGATTTGCGCGATGTTTACGTAGAGCGTAGTCCTGGTTTTAACGTAGGGTTAATTGGTAATTTACGTGTAAATAGTTTTATAGATCTGCGCTTAGAGCCAGGTTTAATGATTACTACAAGAAATTTACACTACAGCCAATCTTATTTTGAAGGCCTAACAGATGTAAAACAAAGAGATTTATTAAGAGAAGTTAAATCTACTTACATTCACATTCCTTTATTAGTTAAACTATCTACAAAACGTATAAATAATTTTAAACCTTTTATTGTTGGTGGTATTTCTACCGCTTTAAACCTATCTAGTAACGAAGATAACCCAGAAGACAATAGTAATGGCCAGTTTAGAATGGTAAAAAACTCATTGT
The DNA here is from genome assembly GCF_039538365.1 of Postechiella marina. NCBI lineage: Bacteria > Pseudomonadati > Bacteroidota > Flavobacteriia > Flavobacteriales > Flavobacteriaceae > Postechiella > Postechiella marina. The sequence goes on along the minus strand of NZ_BAABCA010000008.1, from coordinate 29,445 downwards.
TTTACGAGCTTGGTTTTGGTATAGATTTTTACTTATACAATTTTAAATTTACACCTTCTATTCGTGGTCTATTTGGTCTAGGCGACGAGCTAGTTAGAGACGAAGACCCTAATAGCCCTTGGACTAGCAACATAAAAAGCATGCAAACTCGTGGTGTGTTTATTAATTTTACGTTTCAGTAGTTATTGGTTACTTGCTACTAGCAGTTGGTTTTAAAATAAAAAAAAGCACTACCCTCTTTTAAACTCACTTAGTAAAATAGCTGTGGCTGTGGCAACATTTAAACTTTCTGTTTCTTGTAAGTCTCCAAAACGCGGTATTGATATTTTATTACTCACCAAACCTTCTACTGTTTTAGATACGCCATTGGCCTCGTTACCCATTACCAAAATACCTTTTTTAGGCATTTGCTTTGTATATACATTTTCTCCTTCCATAAAAGCCCCAAAAACTGGTAAACTGGTTGTTTTTAAATAATCTACTAAATTTACGTAGCTTATATTTACTCTTGTTATAGAACCCATTGTAGCTTGTATTACTTTAGGATTAAAACAATCTACAGTAGCTTTGCTACACACCAAGTCTTTAATACCAAACCAATCGCATAATCGTATAATGGTACCTAAATTTCCCGGATCTCTAATATCATCAAGAGCTACTATTAATTCGTTGTTATGTATAGGCTTAGCATTCGGAATTTTAAACACCGCTAAAGCTTTATTAGGCGTTGTTAAAAAACTAATACGTTTTAAATCGGTTTCCTTAATTAAAACTTCGTCTTTGGCATCAATATTGAAGGTTTCTGTGGTGTATAACGCATCAAGTATCAAGTCCGATTTTAACAACTCTTTTATTGTTTTTATACCTTCAACAACAAAAAGTTTATGCTCTAATCTATACTTTTTTTGCTTTAAACTTGTTATTAATTTTATTTGATTCTTAGATATCATTTAAGCTAAAATTAATGCTTTAAAATTAGATTATAAAGAAAATGAAAAAATAATTGCTGTAGTTATATTAGCTATAATTATTTAAATGTTTTTTCACATTAAATATTAGTATTTTTGACCTCAAAATATATTATCACATTAAATAAAGTTAGTATTTAAACAAAAAACTTGAATTAATTATAATTTCATTTGAAACAACAACATCTTAAAATACTGCTTTTCGCTTTCACTATCTGGAATTTAACAGCTTGCGATAGTACAAAACGTCTTACTGAAGGCGAATACTTATTAGATAAAAATACGGTTTTAATTAATGATGAAAAAGACAACTCTGAAACAATAAACAGCCTTATACATCAAAAGCCAAATAAAAAAATACTTAATACACCACTAGGCTTACACATTTATAATACCGCCAGACCCAACAAAGATTCCCTTTTTGAGGTTTGGTTAAATAAAAAGCCAAAACGTAGAGAAAGACTAGAGCGAAAACTATCTAAAAAACAACTTTTAAAAGTTAAAGAGTCTTCTATAGATTTTAATAATTGGTTAAAAAAAACAGGAGAAGCTCCTGTAATTGTAGACGAGCAAAAAACTAAAAAAACTGTAAAACGATTACAAGACTATCATATAAACAATGGTTGGTTTAACGCAAAATCGTCTTATACCATAGATAGAAAAGATAATAAAAGAGCTTACATTACATACAAAACAGAAACAGGCACGCCTTTTATTATAGACTCTATATCTTCTAGCATAGCAACACCTATTGTAGATTCGTTATACCAAACCTTTAAAAACAAATCGTTTATAAAACCTAACGAGCAATATAAAACTACAAATTTCGAATTAGAGCGTAAGCGTATTACTAACGAGCTACGTAACCTTGGTGTTTATCACTTTAAACAGGATTATGTAAGTGTAGAAATAGATACCATTGGTACGAATAAAAAAGTAAATGTCGACTTTAAAATATCGAATAAAACGGTAAGGTATCAAGACTCTATTGGAAGAGAACCTTTTAAAATTTACAAAATAAAGAAAGTTAATGTTTTTACAGACAACTCTTATGCTAACGAAGGGAAACCGTATTTAGACTCTATTGCTTACAAGGGTTACACCCTTTACAGTTATAATAAAATGCGCTATAGACCTAAAGCGCTTACCGATGCTATTTTTGTTAACCCTAACACTATTTATAAAGATATAGATAGAACTTTAACATACAGACATATTAGTGAATTAAGAACATTTAAATACCCTAATATTGAAAACATAGAACATGCAGACTCTACCCTAACTACTAATATTTACTTAACACCTTTAAAAAAGTTTAGCTTAGGCTTTGATGCCGAAGCATCGCAAAGCAACATTCAGTCTGTAGGTTTTTCGTTAAACCCTAGTTTACAAATTCGAAATATTTTTAAAGGTGCCGAGACTCTAGAAATCTCTGCATTTGGATCTATAGGTGCTTCAAAGGATAACAAAAACGAACGCGAGCAATTTTTTGATATTAACGAATTAGGTATAGATTTTAATCTAACTATTCCGCGCCTATTTTCTCCATTTAACACCAATAAAATAATACCAAAATACATGTCGCCTAGCACTAGAATTAGCATATCTGCTTCTAGTCAAAAAAACATAGGTCTAGATAAGCAAACCTTTTCGGGTACTTTTAATTACAATTGGAGACCAAATAGTAAAGTAACTAATAAACTAGATTTATTTAACGCACAATACGTACGTAACTTAAACCCTAATAATTACTTTGGAGTTTATAGTACATCGTATAATACATTAAACGGTATTGCAGAATCTTTAAACTACAATGGTGATAATAATCTAGATTATCCTATACAAACAGATGCTTTTATTACGGATGTACTTAGTGGAAATACATCATTATCGTCTAACGATGAAGATTACCAAACGGTTTCTGCAATTAACGAGCGTAAAAACCGATTAACAGAAGACAACTTAATATTATCTTCTAGTTTTAGTTTTACAAAAGATAAACGCACAAATTTATTTGATGAAAACTTCTCTATTTTTCGTTTTAAAGTAGAAGCAGCAGGTAATTTATTGTCCAATGCTTCAAATCTTTTAGGTTTAAAAAAAGATAGTAACGACCGTTACGAACTTTTTAATGTTGCATACTCGCAGTATATAAAAACAGAGTTAGACTATGTTAAACATTGGGATTTAGGAAAAAAAAACGTATTTGCTATGCGTAGCTATTTTGGTATAGCAATACCCTACGGTAACTCTTCAAATATACCATTTTCTAAAAGTTTTTTTGCAGGTGGAGCTAACGACAATAGAGCCTGGACTGCATATAGTTTGGGACCAGGAAGCTCTGAAACAACTAACGAGTTTAACGAAGCTAACTTAAAAATAGCCTTAAGCTTAGAACAACGTTTTAATATATTCGAAGATTTATATGGTGCTATTTTTGTGGACACTGGTAACATTTGGAATGCTCTAGACGATGTTGAAGATGACAAAGCGACTTTTACCAATTTTAATTCTTTAAAAGATATAGCCATAGGTTCTGGATTTGGTTTACGCTACGACTTTAGCTTTTTTATCTTCCGACTTGATGTTGGATTTAAAACCTACGATCCTTTTTATCAAGACAAAAATCGTTGGTTTAACGATTACAATTTTGGCCATGCTGTGTATAATATAGGTATTAACTATCCTTTTTAATTCTCAAAAAAAATAAAAATAACACTATAACGTTTTCGCTTATTTTAGAGTTTTCTGCACGCCAAATCAGTTATATATAATTAAAAATTGATTACTTTTGATGGATTGAAAATATTAATTAATCTAAAAAATAAAAATGGGACATAACATAAAACCAGGTGTAGCTACAGGTAAAGAAGTTCAAGAAATATTTAACCACGCAAAAGCAAATGGTTATGCTTTACCAGCAGTAAACGTTATTGGATCTGATACTATTAATGGTGTTTTAGAAACTGCAAAGTCTTTAAACGCTCCAGTTATAATTCAATTTTCTAATGGAGGCGCTCAATTTAACGCAGGAAAAGGTTTAAGTAACGAGAACCAACAATCTGCTATTGCAGGTGCTATTGCAGGTGCAAAACACGTACACACTATGGCAGAGGCTTACGGTGTTCCAGTAATTTTACACACAGACCACTGTGCTAAAAAATTATTACCTTGGATAGACGGTTTATTAGATGCTTCTGAAAAACATTTTGCTGAAACAGGAAAATCTCTTTTCAGTTCTCATATGATTGATCTTTCTGAAGAACCAATAGAAGAAAATATTGAAGTTTGTAAAACTTATTTAGAAAGAATGTCTAAAATGGGTATGACTTTAGAAATAGAATTAGGTATTACAGGTGGTGAAGAAGATGGTGTCGATAATACAGATGTAGACGATTCTAAACTATACACTCAACCAGAAGAAGTCGCTTACGCCTACGAAGAATTAAGTAAAGTTAGCGATCAATTTACTATTGCTGCAGCTTTTGGAAACGTACACGGTGTTTACAAACCAGGAAATGTAAAGTTAACTCCAAAAATCTTAAAAAATTCTCAAGAATTTATTACAAAAAAATACGGTGTTGAAGAAAACCATATCGATTTTGTATTCCACGGTGGATCTGGATCTACAGTAGAAGAAATTAGAGAAGGAATTAGCTACGGTGTAATAAAAATGAATATTGACACAGATTTACAATATGCATTCATGACTGGTATTCGTGATTACATGGGAGCTAAATCTGAGTATTTAAAAGCTCAAATTGGTAACCCAGATGGTGCAGATGTACCTAACAAAAAACACTACGATCCAAGAGTATGGTTACGTGCTGGAGAAGTTACATTTGTAGAGCGTTTAAAGAAAGCTTTTGAAGACTTAAACAACGTAAACACATTATAGAATAACGTATTTTATTACAAAAACACATAAAAGATCTTGCTATATAGCAAGATCTTTTTAGTTTAAAACATACCAACACGCCATATTACAAGGCACTTTCAAGAGTTTTATTAATAAAATTACTTTGGTGTTACCCCAAAATTAAAAAAAGGGTTAATTTTGTAGCTAGGAATAAAGTTTATCCTAATCAAAGCAAAAGGTTTTATTACTTTTAAATAAGGTAATATAACACCCCTAACAAAAAATACGTTTTACGATATAAAATCTTAAAACGAAAACCAATCCTTAAACAATTAAACAAAAAGGATTATAAAACGTAAACACTATGTCTTGGTTTAAAAGAAAAGATAAAGGAATACAAACAACAACACAAGAAAAAAAAGACACTCCAAAAGGTCTTTGGTACAAATCGCCAACTGGTAAAATAGTTGACACAAAAGAATTAGAACAAAATTTTTATGTAAGCCCAGAAGATGGTTACCATGTTCGTATTGGCAGTAAAGAATACTTCGAAATTCTTTTTGATGATAATACATTTAAAGAACTAGATGCCAATTTAGAATCTAAAGATCCTTTAAAATTCGAGGACACAAAAAAATACCCAGAACGATTAAAAGCTGCGCAAGCAAAAACAAATTTAAAAGATGCTGTAAAAACAGCTGTTGGTAAATCTAAAGGAAAAGATTTAGTAATTGCTTGTATGGATTTTGCCTTTATTGGCGGATCTATGGGAAGTGTTGTTGGTGAGAAAATTGCACGTGCTGCAGATTACTCATTAAAAAATAATATTCCATTAATGGTAATTTCGAAATCTGGAGGAGCTAGAATGATGGAAGCTGCATTATCTTTAATGCAATTAGCAAAAACATCTGTGAAACTAGCACAGTTAGCAGATGCTAGCATTCCATATATATCTTTATGTACAGATCCAACAACAGGAGGAACTACCGCTTCTTTTGCCATGCTAGGCGATATTAATATTAGTGAGCCTGGAGCCTTAATAGGTTTTGCAGGACCTCGTATTGTAAGAGATACTACAGGAAAAGAATTACCTGAAGGTTTTCAAACTTCAGAGTTTTTATTAGAACATGGTTTTTTAGATTTTATAACCCAAAGAAGAGAATTAAAAAATAAGGTTAATCAATATATCGATTTAATTACAAATCAACCTTTAAGAGCATAAAAAAAAGCGAGCCAAATGGCTCGCTTTTTTTTATACACATTTCTTTAAAAACACAGAAAAAGTAGTTCCTTGATCTACTTTACTGGTAACAGATACTTTACCGCCTAAATACTCTATATGATTTTTGGTTATAAATAAGCCAACTCCTCTAGCGTCTTCATACTTATGGAATGTTTTATACATTTTAAAAATTTCGCTTCCAAACTGCTCTAAATCTATCCCTATACCGTTATCTTTAATATGTAGAACAACAAAATCATCTTCTACCTCACTATAAAGATTTATTATAGGCTGTCTTTTGTTTGACCTATATTTTATAGCATTTGTCAGAAAGTTTAAAATAATACTATCTAAATAAGCAGGAATTGCCCATAAAAAATGATCTTTATTAACTTCGTTTATTATAGAACAATTGCTATGCTTTGCTAAACCACTAACATTATATATAGCCTGAGATGCATAAGCATATAAATTTAGAGACTTAACGTCTTCTACTTTTAAAGACTTTATTTTTGAAATTTCTGTTAAATGATTTACCGTTTCATTTAAGTTTGCGACAGACTCTTTTAAATAACCAAAATTTTCGCTTTTCTCTAAATCACAATCTTCATTTTCTTCTGCTATAAACCCCATTAAGGTTGTTAAGTTAGAAGAGTGTGTTCGTAAATTATGGGTTATAATATCTGCAAAATCACTTAGTTTACTGTTTTGCTCTTTAGTTACATTTAGCATAACTTCGAGTTCTTCTCTATCCTTTTTTTGCTGAGATATATCTCTTATTTGAGAAATAAAATATTTAGGATTTCCAGTAGAATCTCTAATAAGAGAAACAGATAATAATGCCCAGATTACAGTACCATTTTTATGAAAATAACGTTTTTCAATTTCGTAATTCGAAATTTCGTCACGCAATAAGGCATGCATCAAATTTAAATCTTTAGATAAATCGTCTCTATGAGTAATATCTTGAAATGTCTTTTTATAAAGCTCCTCTTTAGAATAGCCTAATTGAGATACTATGCTGTCGTTAATTCTAATCCATTCACCCTTAGTGCTTATTATGGCTATTCCTCCAACTGCATAATTAAAAATATTTTCGAATAATTCTTCATTTAAAAGCCCTACTGTATTCCCCATCTCTCTCATTTTATTTTATAAAAATAATTCCTTTTTTAAAAATAAAAAAGCAAACAACATCATTAAAAAAACAATTTCTCATAAAATATATTAATACCAATTTTTAATTTAAATAGCTGTTTTTAAGAACACAGAAAACGTAGTTCCTCCGTCTACTTTACTAATAACTTCTACTTTACCACCTAAAGACTCTATATGGTTTTTTGTTATAAACAAGCCTATACCCAAGGCATCTTTATTGGCATGAAAAGTTTTATACATTTTAAAAAGATTGTCTTTATTTTTTTCTAAATCTATTCCTAAACCATTGTCTACTATTTCTAAAACTGTAAAATTACCTTGCAACCTAGAATTTAATATAATTTGTGGAGCTCTTTTTTCTGACCTATATTTTATAGCATTGGTTAAAAAGTTTAAAATTATACTATCTAAATATGCTGGAAGTCCCTTTACAAGTAAATCATCTTCTACATTATTTATTATTGTGGTATTGGTATTTTTAGCAATTGCTGCGACATTATAAATGGCTTTTTCAATGTATGCACATAAATTTAATAGATGTAATTTAGTTTCTTCTACAACTTTTATTTTAGATACCTGTGTTAGGTGAAAAACTGTTTCTTCTAAATTCTCTATCGCTTTTGCTAAAAGAATAAAATTTTCATTATTACTTAACCAACTAAACTCTTCTTCTAGAAAGCCTTTTATGGTTGACAAATTTCCAGAATGCGATCTTAAATTATGAGTAATTATATCGGCAAATGAAATGAGTCTTTCATTCTGCTCCCTTATAACTCCAAGCATTAATTTTAATTTATCTTGATTTAATTTTCTACTTGTTATATCTGAAAATTGCCATATTAATTGACTGGGTTTTGCATCTTTACTTAATATTAGTGATGCAGATATTAACACCCAAACAATAGATCCGTCTTTATGAAAATAACGTTGCCTAACTCTATACCTATCTATTTTACCTTGAATTAAACGGTTATATTTTGTGGCATGTACGCCTAAATCGTCTCTAAATACTATGTTTTCAATTTTCATGTTATACAATTCATGTTTTGTATAACCTAATAAATTGCATATGCTATTGTTAACTTTTATCCAATCGCCATCTAACGATAAAATAACTATACCATTATACGTATTATTAAATATTTTCTCAAACGAATCATATGTATTAGAGAAATTATTTTGAGAATAAGAATCTTTCATGCATTACCAAATTACAAATCATAAACAGTTCACAAACTATAAATATATGCTCTTAGGGAATAAAAAGGCTTAGCAAAAGTTAAACAAAAAATACCTTATAATCAAAAAAAACTAAATTAATCTTAAAAAGTGATATTAAGAAAGCTACTATAAAATATTATTTAGCTTTTCTTTATATCACTTTTTTTACTTTTAAAAACCGTTAACAGTTCTTAATTCCTTCCTGGCTTCTTATCTATTTTATGTAAAGGAGCCACACTTGGATCGGTTGCTTTAACATCGTTTGCGCCACTTACTATAATAAACTTAGATCTACGATTACGTTGATGTTCTTCTTCTGTACAATTATTTGTATTGGCATCATCACAATTATTTAACAACTGATCTTCCCCGTAACCTATAGCACTTACAATACGCTCTTTTCTAATGCCTCGAGAATACAAGTAGAACCTTGTAAATTTCGCTCTTTTATCTGACAACGACCTGTTATACTCTTTTGAACCACGACTATCTGTATGAGACTCTATTTTAATAATCATTTCTGGGTGATTCCCCATAACTGTAACTATTTTCTCTAGTTCGTATTGCGCATCTTCTCGAACAATATACTTATCAAAATCGAAGAAAATAGGATTAATTACAATCTCGTCTCCAACTATTAATGGTTGTAAAACTAAATCCGTTTTATTTTCTTTATCGCGTTCTAAATCTGTAATAACGTTTTCTTTATCAGAAACATAATCTAACTTAGAACCAACAATAGTGTATTGGCTATCGCATGGCACATCAACAAAGCTATACTTGCCATCTATATCGCTAAGCATTTCTTTTAAAACCTTTCCATTTTTATCTATTAACTTAACTGTTGCTTCTGGTAATATTTGCTTAGTATAACTATCTGTAACTACACCAATTATACTTTGAATACATGGCAACTCACGTTCTGCTGCCTTAAAACTATAAACATCGTCGTCTCCTTTACCTCCTGCTCTATTTGAAGAGAAATAACCACTATTCTTGCCTTTTAAAGTAAATGCAAAATCGTCCATATTACTATTAATAGGATCTCCTAAATTGTAAACTTTATTCTCTTCTTTATCATTAGAATTTAATGATGTTTTATAAACATCTAAAAGTCCTAAACCAAAACGTCCATTAGACGAAAAATACATGGTATTATCTTCGTTTATATAAGGGAACATTTCCATCCCTTCCGTATTAATAACTTCACCCAAGTTTTTAGGCTCACCGTATAAGTTATTTTTTACATCTAAAGCTACTTTAAAAATATCTGTTCCTCCAATAGTTCCTGGCATATCCGAAACGAAATACAATTCTTTTTCATCAAGACTTAAAGTAGGATGACCTACAGAATATTCGTTACTATTAAAGGGTAATTCTTTTTCATTTTTCCATTTACCATCTTCAAAATCTACTCTATAAAGTTTTAAGTTAGTCGTTCTATCTTTTGCTTTTCTTAATCTTCTATTTAAGTAATTATCTCTTGTAAAAAACATTGTTTTACCATCTTTAGTAATTGCTAAGGTGGCTTCGTGGTATTTAGAATTTACATCTCCTTTTACGATATTTAATTCTTCTACTTGATTTTCATCTTTAATATTTCCTGTGTAAACATTTAAAAAAGGTTGTTTATTCCACTTATATATTTTTTTTCCATGACCAGAAGTTGGTTGTGTAGAAAACACATAAAGTAAACTATCTTTTACAAAACCATTAAAATCTGAATAGCTAGTATTAATAGCTAAATTTGTAATATTATCGTAAATAAACTCTTTACTTTTATCTTCGATTAAACCAGAAATTACATATTTAGCTCTTACATCGTCTTTTTCTAAAGAGGCGTATTGTGCAAACATTTCTTTTGCCGAGTCTAATTCTCCAACAGCTTTTAATGTTAAACCATATTTGTAATAGTATTCACTATCTACAACAACTTTATACTTATTAAAAAGTAATGTATACCATTTATTAGCTTCTACAACATTAAAGTTGTTATAATATGAATCTGCTAAACGTTGTAAAACTACTTGCGACGAATCTCCTTTTTTAACTATGTTACTGTATAATTCTGCAGATTTAACATAAGCATATTCTTTAAAATAGCGCTCTGCCACAACTTTACTTTGCCCAAACATACCGGAAAAAGTAAAACATACACATATAGCTAATAGTATTTTAATTTTATTCATAATATATTTTTTTAGAAGAATCTTGGAGATTTAATTTTTCCTGGTTGTAAGATGTTGAATCTTAACATAATTTCGTGCGATCCGCTTGTAAATTCATTTAATGGACTTCTTGCATAATCGTAAGCATAACCAATAAATAACTCTGGAGAGATTTGGAAACCAGCTAAGGCACTTACCGAAGTACTCCATCTGTAAGCCAAACCGAGAGTAAGTTTTTCTTTAAGTAAAAAATTAGCAGATAAATCTATGGCTAATGGCGCTCCAGTAACAGCTTTTGCCATAAAAGCAGGTTTAAACTTTAAATCATCGTTTAAGTTAAATATTAAACCACCTATTAAAAAGAAATGCAAACGCTCACTAACAACAGCTTGTTCTAGCTCATCATAATGTTCTGTATTTAAAATATTAGGAACCGATAAGCCTACATACCATTTGGTATTGTGGTGTAAATAAAGTCCACCTCCAAAAGTTGGTAAAAGTTTTGAGTCTATATTAACTAAATTAGGGTCGTTTTGCTGCTGTGCACTTGCTTTAGTAAAATCGACATCTAAAAACCTCACACCACCTTTTAGACCAAAAGATAAATTGGTTTCGTATCCTACGGGAATGGTATAAGAAAAGTTTCCGTCGAAATAAACTTCATTAGATGGACCTAACTCGTCTTGAAGAACATTAACACCTATACCAACACGTTCTCCTAATTGAGACTCTACACCCAACGTCATTGTTTTTGGAGCGCCATCTATTCCAACCCATTGCGTTCGGTACAACCCAGTTACTGTAAAATCGCCTCCGGTACCTGCATAACCAGGATTAACCGTCATTGTATTATACATATATTGTGTGTAATGTGGATCTTGTTGAGCTCCAACCTCTCCTACTATTAAGTAGAAGAAGCTAAATAGAACTATGCATTTTAACATGTTATATTGTATTTCCATTTTTTATCTTTTATTTTTTTTATCTAACTGCTTTAATTAGTTTATATAAATCCATCCTACTCTTGGCTCATCACCTTGACCTAAATCTAACACATAGTAATAAGTTCCTGCTGGTACTTTGTCTTCGTCGTTAATGGTTCTTGGTCCGTTTGAAATTCCATCCCAAGTATTATTATAACCATCGGCAGAGTAAACTAAATAACCCCATCTGTTATAAATCTCTAAGGTATTTTTTGGATAATTCTCAATACAATCTATAGTAAAGAAGTCATTAATTCCATCTACATTATGAGGTGTAAATGATGTAAATACTTCAATACATGTTGTAGATAGTACAACACCTAAAGTTACTTCATCTTCATTGTTACTATCATCTAAATCTACCTGATCTAAACTTAATACTGATGCTACATTGGTGTAATCTGTAGCATTTAGCACTTTAACAGTTACCTCTAAAAGTTCTACATCGTTAAACGCTAAGGCGTCTATGGTCCACAATCCTGAATCTTCATTATAAACTCCAGATGTTGTTATGTGTGAAATGTACTCATATCCGCTAGGCAACATCTCTTCTATTAAGATATTAGTTGCCTCTTGAGGACCTTTATTCTCTGCCGAGATTGTAAAGGTTATTTCATCGTTTACAAGGGCTGATTCTACACTAGCTTCTTTTGTAATAGCTATATCTGCTACCGGCTCTAAAGTATTAGTATCAGAACAACTTGTACATGTTGGGTCTGGATCAATGGTGTCACTTATTACAGTTACTGTGTTTGTTAAATCTCCTGTAAACTCAAATGGCACGCTTAAAGTTACTGTGTAAGTTACAGTGTCACCATTTACTAATATGGCTATTGTATCGTCTAAATCACCTGTTCCGCTTGCGCCATTATCGCCAACCCATGTAACATCAACAATTCCTGATGGCATTGGATCGCTTACTATAACATTAACAGCATCACTCGGCCCATTATTTGTTACTGTAATTGTGTATACAACATCTGTTCCTGGTAAATATTTATCAAACCCATCGTCTTTAACAGTTACAATATCTGCCATTGGACTTGGTATAAACGTTACTGTTGGTCCATCTGCTTCCCCATCTCCCTCTACATCAGTAGTATCCGTATCATTTGGATCATCTGAAATATCACTTACAGGATTTCCTGATGGATCTACACCATTAGCTGTTGCTGTATTCTCTATACTTCCTGCTGCAATATCTGCTTCAGTAATTTCATATTCAAAAGTGTAAACACCTACTTGACCTGGTATTAATAATGGAGATACTATTGGAGCATCTGTTACACCTAACATATTATCTGTAACCGTTATACCTTCTACAGTAACATTTCCTGTATTAACAACAGTAAATGTATATGTAATTATTTCTCCTGCTTTTACAACGCCATCATCTCCTATATCTAGATCTGCAGTTTTTAACAACTCTATTTGAGGACTTGTTAATGGTGTTACTGTACAATCTGGACATGTTGCATCGTATAATGTATGCGAAGGATCTAAAGGTGTTGGATCTTCAGAATCATCAAATACTGGCCCTTCTGATGTTGTTCCATTTGCTGTTGCTGTATTATAAACAGCATCTGCATCAATATCTGTTTGCGTGATAGAATAATCAAATGTTACTGTACCTGTCTCGCCTGGAGCTAAATCTATTGGGTCTATCGCTAATCCTGCAACGCCTATTCTAGCATCGTCTATTGTAATACCGGTTACGTCTATGTTACCAATATTCTCAACAGTGAATGTATAAGTAATAATCTCTCCTACTTCAACAACTCCGTCTGAATCCCCATCAATATAAGCACCATCCTTAGTCAATTCTAACAATTGACTTGGCAATGCTGTTATTGTTGGTCCATCTGCTTCTCCGTCACCTTCTGTATCTGTTGTATCTGCATCATTTGGATCATCAGAAATATCAGTAACAGGGTCTCCATAAGGGTCTACTCCGTTTGCTGTTGCTGTATTTTCTATTCTTCCTGCTGCAATATCTGCTGCTGTTATTGTGTAATCAAAAGTTACAACTCCAGTTTCCGTAGGATCTAAAGTTCCAGAGATTACTGGTAAGTCTGTTACGCCTAACATAACATCAGTTACCGTAATATTACTCACTGTTACATCCCCTGTATTTTCAACAGTAAATGTGTAGGTAATAATATCACCTTCATTAATGTGATTATCTATTCCAGCATCTACACTAGCAGTTTTTAATAGTTCAATCATTGGATTAACAATAGGATTTACTGTAATATAAACTGTTGCTTGATCGCATACCGTTGGCGTTCCATCATCACATACTTCGTACACAAAACTATCTGTTCCTGTAAAGCCCGGATATGGTGTGTAAGTAAATGTTCCGTCAGGATTTAATACTAACGTACCGTTATCTACATCATCAACAGGTGTACTTGTTATTGTTTGCGTGTTACCTTCTGGATCTGTATCATTATCTAATAAATTTCCTGTGATATCTGCGTTTGGATTCCCGTTATAGGCATCATCATTTGCATAAGTATCATTATCTGCATCTGCAGGATCTACTGTTACAGTTACCGTGGCTGTATCACAAGCTTGTGGACTTCCACTATCGCATACTTCATAAGTAAAGACATCTTCTCCTTCAAATCCTGCATTTGGTGTATATGTAATTGTTCCATCTGCATTCTCTACAACTGTTCCGTTAGTTGGTGTACTTACAGATCCTGGTGTTACCGTAAAAGTATCGCCTTCTGGATCTAAATCATTTGCTAACACAACAACATCTACCGGGCTACCTGACTCTGTTGTAGCTGTATCATTGTTTGCTACAACTTCATTAACATCTGCATTTGGATCTTCAAACACATCTATAGTTACTGTAGCTGTATCACAAGCTTGTGGCGTGCCATCATCACATACAGTATATGTAAACGTATCTGTTCCTATAAAACCAGTTGGTGGTGTGTAAATATAATCTCCATTTGGACTCATAGTTACTGTACCTCCTGATGTACTTAATGGATCATAACTTGATACTGTTTGTGTATCGCCTTCAGCATCTTCATCATTCGTTATTACATTTCCATTTACTGCAACATCTACAAATGTATTATTAACATCATTAATAGCATCAGTCGTTACAATAACATATGTAATCGTTACCGTAGCATCGTTAGATACATTGCCATCGTTATCTTCTACATTATAACTAATCACGGTTGGATCGTTTGTAAACGTTGCTAACGGTGTGAATGTTATCGCTCCTGTAGTTTCATCTACACTCCATGAGCCTTCGTTTGGTACTGCGAAACTTGTCACATCGCCATTGGCATCCGTTACAATACTTGTTGCATTTGTTGGTGCTACTAAACTTACCGTAGTAGGATCGATAGTACCGTCTGAATCGGCATCTACTCCTCCGCCATTTGCTATTAATGGATCGATGGTTACTGCTCCGGCTACATTACCTAAACTCGAATCATCTTCTGCTACTGGGGCTTCAATAACGTAATCTACCGTTACTGTTGCGGTATCTGTTAATCCCGTTTGAGTCTCCGTTAAAACATAATCGATTGGCGTTGGATCGTCTGTGAAATTTGATCCAAATCCGCCTGAGGTCGTTTCTGGAGTGAACGTTAAATCATCCGTTGTTGGATCGTAAGTCCATGTCCCTTCGCCTGGTACTACTAATGTTAATGGATCGCCATCACCGTCTG
>NZ_BAABCA010000008.1:0-14072 GCF_039538365.1 Postechiella marina | reverse complement strand
GTTGGTGCTACTAAGCTTACCGTAGTAGGATCGATAGTACCGTCTGAATCGGCATCTACTCCTCCGCCATTTGCTATTAATGGATCGATGGTTACTGCTCCGGCTACATTACCTAAACTCGAATCATTTTCTGCTACTGGGGCTTCAATAACGTAATCTACCGTTACTGTTGCCGTATCTGTTAATCCCGTTTGAGTCTCCGTTAAAACATAATCGATTGGGGTTGGATCATCTGTGAAATTTGATCCAAATCCGCCTGAGGTCGTTTCTGGAGTGAAAATAAGTTCTCCATTAGATGTATTATAATTCCAAGTTCCTTCGCCTGGTACGACTAAAACATCTTGATCTCCTGCAGTATTCGGGTCTAAATCTACTGTTGTATTTAATACTGTAGCGGTAGTTATTCCGTCACCTAATAAATCATTAGATAAAATATTTATTGGCGCACTTGGTTGAGTTGTTGTATTCCCTGAATTACTGTCTGCATTAGCAACTGGTGGCTCTACAACTAAAATAGTAACAACAGCATCAGTACTACAATTTGTAGGATTTAATTCTTCACAAATATTGTAATTGATAGTATAAGTTCCTGCTGGTGTTCCTACTGGCACACTAACATCTCCTGTTAAAGGATCTACATCTGGTATTGTGCCTGTTGCTGCAACTGGTCCTGAACCATTATCAAAGAACATTCCTGAAGTTAAATTGATATCTACTTCATTAATATCAGTAGGATCTCCATTTAACGTATCATCTCCTGTGCCAACCAATATATTACCTAAGTTCGTATTTCCATCAGCACTAAGCACTGGATTTGAAGTATAATCGTCATTAACAGCTACTATTGCAGGTGCATTAACAATTACTGTTACTATGGCATCACTACAATTATTAGAGTTTCCTATTTCGCATATAGTATATGGAATAGAATATGTTCCTGCAGGTGTTCCTGCTGGCACACTAACATCTCCAGAAGCATTAATTTCTGGTGAAGTTCCTGTTATAGGATTACCATCTACAGTTGCTGGATTTGGATATGTTATCGCCACATCTGCAGTTGTAACAGGGTTACCATTTAAGGAATCGTCTCCTGTACCTGTTAATATATTTCCTAGGTTTGTGTCTCCATCAAAACCATTAACTGCTGGATAATTATCGTTTGCAGCTGCTATTACTAAATTATTTACGGTAACCGAAGCTGTTAGATCATCTCCATTAGTTAACGAATCATCTGTATAATCTCCTGAAGCTGCCGAAGTTGTATTAGTAACAGTTCCGCCTGCTGCTTGAGAATTGATAGTTGCTGTTATCTCTATACTAGCAGAACCGCTACTCGCTATGTCTCCTATAGTCCATAGACCAGAAACAGGATTATAAGCTCCACTACTATTATCACTTACAAATGTAACATCACTTGGTAATACATCTGATAAGGTTACATTTTTATCTACACTAGCCCCAATATTACTAACTGTAATAGTAAACACGACATTATCTCCAATTGATGCTGTAGTAGGTGATACCGATTTTACTGTTACTAAATCTGTTGCACAATCTGTAACTGTATATGGTATAGTTACCGCAGCAGATCTACAACCTGTAACTGTATTCCTTACTGTAGCATATAAATTGCCTGTTCCAGCTGAGAATAATTCAGTTGATGTCCAATTACCACTAGTATTTGGTGCATTTGCTGATGTTGTTAATGCTGCATTTTTCCATATTTCAATAACTTGATCACCACTAAGAACATTGTCGAATGTGATTGATAAATACTCATCATCACAAACATCTAATTCACTAGAGCCTATTGATGGTTCTTCTGTATAAACTACTGTTACATCTACTGTATCTGTAGACGTACAACCTTCCGGAATACGTGTAACTTCAACTTGGTATGTAAATGTAGTTGTTGCTGTTAAACTTGGGCCAGAGTAAACAAAGTTTGGTTGAGCTGTTGTTGCGTCATCTAAGTACGAAATATCATCGTTCGCAGTTACTCCCGTCCATGAATAAGTATAACCTGAATTATTAGGAGAACCTAGAGTTACACTACTCCCTTCAAAAGCCTCACAAACAGGTGTATCTTCTCCTCCAACTCCAATTAATGTACTTGGAGCTCCCATACTAACGCTTGCTGGTAAACAAATACATGGATTATCATCTACTGTCATTACTAATAAAATATTACAAGCTTGCGCAGGAGTAGCAGTAAACTCTATACTTTCTGTAATTGATGTTCCGCCTGGTATAGCAGATGTAATTTGGTGACTTCCAAGCAATAAATCTCCTGCATCGAATATACCATCTTTATTTGTATCAAAATATGCTCCAATAGTTGATGGCGCGGTTACTTCGATATCAGATGTATTATCAATAGTGAATCCTGCTGTAATAACTTCATCTGAAAAAGACACACTAGATACAGCCGAATCTAAATTAATATCAACTGCAGCTTTTTTAATATCTAAGTCCTCACTAGTAGTTCCTGTAGCTATTAAATTCCCCCCACAAGAGGTCCCACCACAACTAACTCCTGCACTATCTTCTACATAAGTAATATAACTAACCGCTGCATCATCTTCACAATATCCAGCTTCAGGAATAATATCAAATTCAAATTCAGTAGTATCTTGATCTGCCAAACCTGAAGGATATTTAATAATTAATTGATTTGGTGTTGAGCTAGATAAAGTTACTGCATTAACTCCTGTACTATTAAATGTACCATCTACATATGTTACTCCAAAAGGTAACTCTACTCTACCAAAATCAAAATCACCAGTAGTTGCTCCTGGCACAGTAGGTAACTCCGAGATTGTTGTATTTACAATTATTTTTTCTTGAGCTGTACAACCGTCAATATGACCTCCATCAGGATTTGCAAAATCTGGTAAAGAAATAACAGACAATGCATCATAAGTAGGTTCTAAGCCATTAACTTTAATACCATTAGAAACAGATTTACTTCCGTTACCAATACTAGGTTCTCCACAAGTTCTATCTCCAAAAACAGAAAAAGAAACAGGAGAGTTTGAAACAAAATCACACGTGGCAGACAAGTTATATGTAACTATAACTTTTCTATCATTAACTGAAGCTCCTACAGCTCCTGTTCCAGGTATACCACCATAAACAGGAGTCATTCCTGAATGCACTATAGGAACTGAATAAGTATCTGCATCTAAATTTGTAACTAGACTTAAAATATCTTCTGTATTTCCTGAACCAGCAGGATATTCAACTAAAATACTATTGATAACTACTGCACCTGTTCCATTAAATAATTTTAATGTAGAAATAGGATTTACAATTGTTCCCACCTGAGCACTATTGTATTCTAACTGAACATCAAAAGCATCACACATATTAACAGGACCTGTAGGTTGCGAAGAAATAATTTGTTGGATCTGAGCTTCCGAAGGCTGCAACGTTAATTCTGTTGTATCATCATAACATGAAGATGTAACATCACCATAATTAGTTGGATAAGCATCACAATCCCATCCTAAACTAAAATCTACTGGAATATCTGTACAACTATCATAAGTAGCTCTTACTCTAATATCTTTTGTATCTCCAGCTGCTAAACTACCAATTTCAATATAACTATCACCACCTACATTTACCACATTAAGTGCTATTGGAGCCCCTGTAATATCATCGGCACCGACTATAGTTATATTTGGAGTTGATGGAACTTTTATCCAATTAAAACCTACATCACCGCCAGAGGCACTATTATTTACAACCCTAAGGTCGAAATTAGCCTCCGGACTAGAACCTACAACTATAGTACTAACCAAAGGCTGTAATATAAAAGTTGGTTTAGTATAAGATAATGTTGAAGAAGGTGTTCTAGTAAGTAATTGGTCAGCAAGAGGAGTTTCTGTATATGCCATGTGCTGCACAATACTTGTAGATGTAATTGTTGGAATAGGTGCCCCTTCGCTAGCATCCTTTAATTCACAACTTCCTTTAACTAATACTTGCATTCTATAACTTACAGAAGACGTTTGATCTTGATCTCTATATCCTGCAGCTCTATTAGGTGTTACCGTATAGGTATTTACTCCTGGAGTACCAAGAGCAGGAGATATATCTAACTCTCCTGAACTAACATAATAATAACCTTGATTATTATATTGCCTAACGTCTAATACTTTTACACCATCAGGAATTATAAGTTCCGTAGATTGAATCATTGTTGTTGGCCTATATTCACCAGTATGTAAATGAGGCGAATTTGACCGTGTATAATCGTTAATAATATTTACCCATGGCGTTTCACAGTACTTAAAAGTACTATTTGCTGTTGTATAAGCTAAGTTATCAGGTCTTAGATAAGCAACTTGATCTCCCCAATCAAAACAACTAATTCTTTCATTTGGAATACCATCATTATCATTATCGTTATCTATAGCCCCTGCATTAGCACCTGCAGGTAATGTTTCATCAATATAATATCGCCCTCTAAAACCAGATAAAATATGATATCCAAAATTGGTATATGTATTTGTAGTAAATTGATATTTAAATTTAACTTCAAATGTATCTTGATCCTCGATTAAACCACCTACTATAGCATCGCTAAGCGCACTTGACAAGTCGAAATCTAATGAATGATTATTTCCACTAGAACTCTTTACTGGATCGTTTACAGGCAACTCTAAAGTTGTACCTCCTCCAAATTTATTAATTACAATAGTTCCAGAGATAAACTCAATGTCATCTATCCCAGCAGTGGTTCCATCTGTTGTATAATCTTGTATAAAATGTAAATTATCTGAAGAAAGATTAGACATAAATCCAGAGGTTTCCACAACCATTTCATCTCCAGCTAAATATTTGTCTAACTCATATTTTGGTGAACCATCTGGATTAGTTTCTGTTAAATCAACCTTAGCAGTCATGTTATTATCTGTCCAACCGGCAGTTATTCTATAAGCATCTAAACCTGTAATATTAGGCCCAGCACATGGTGGATTACAAGAATGCTCTATGATAGGCTCGAAATTACCACAATGTATATCTCTTTCAAAAACCACTGCCCCTCCTGCTGTATCATATAATTTCAAATTTGTTTCGTAAGAAATATTAATAACGCTTTGTACGCCACCCAATTCTAATTCTGCACAATTCATTACAAGCGGAAAACGTGTAAAAAAGTCTGCAAAGTCCCTAACTACAAAACCACTCAATATATTAGTTGTACTAAAAGAAATAATATTTGTACCTGCTCCAGCAACACCCACTGTATAAGCCCCATTAACTTGGGTAAACTCTGGTGGAGCGCCAGCTACCAAATCTACACCCCTAGGTACCTCTATAGAAACGGTAAACTCACTATCACCATTACTATTTAGCATAGCATGATCGTTGTGTGTAAAATTCGAATATAAATAAGGTCTTAAGGCAACCTCAAAAGGCACTAATTCTTCTATATCGGTATCTTGTTCAAAAACAGTTGCATTATTATAATCTCTTATAAAATTATTGTAACCTAAATCTACACCCTTTGCTGGTCTAGGAGAATCACACTGGTCTTTTGTAAGCGCATCAAAAAACACATGTTCCCAATTCATGTAATCAAATCGACCAGTACCACAATTATTGTCTCTTGGAAAAGCCTGATAGTCAAACTCAATAACAAAAGAACCTCCAGGTGCTAAATCATCTACATACGTATCACCATCATAATCTTGTAATCCACCTGGACCATCTATATCTGTTTGATGTATATCAGGCAACATTGCATCTGTAGTAGCTACCCCAGATGGCCCTGATCTATCAGACGGCCATGCCTCTGGCGAGTATGGCGTTTGAGTAACTCCATCTCCCAATGTAAAATTTGAAAAACCTCTAACCCCTCTATAAGCTGTACCCCAATGTGGATTATTGGTATAAGATGTAGTTGCCGATTGACCATTGGATCCTAAAGCCAAATTAATTAATATATCTTTTGCAAAACCGGCAGGAGCTGTCGAAGTATTAGTTACTTCAATACGAACATGGTTTATACCTGAAATATTTCTATGATTTTCTAAAACATTAATATCTAATTCCGGACTATTTGCACCAAATAATATAACTCCTGCTGTTTTTTGAGATGACTGACAAGTCCATTCTACTTGATGTTCAATATCAGTTTCCTCACAATCTATTAATGTAAATTGTTCTGTAAACACCAAAGTTTCTCCAGGGTCTAAAACACCATTTCCATTTTCTGATGTACCTCCTCCTGAATAATTAGCATCAGAAACTAAATTTACCAGATAGGTGTTTGTTGTTACTCCTGTAGATGCGTCTATAGTACTTGTTGTAGGTAGAATTGTATTTGTTACACCATCGGATGCACGAAAGTACGAGAAGGAATAATTACTAACACTGCTACCTATTTCAACTGTATGAATAACCTCCGAAACACCAGAATTACCACCATTAAGATCGGAAATAGTTCTTGTATGCACATTTCCACCAACAATACCCTCCTCGGCAAGTATTGACTCTACAGATAAAGAAGCAGCTAATAAATCGTAATTCCCGATTGTACTATTAACATCTACTGCTGTTTGAGTTCCTGGAAAACCTGTTTTTACATATGTAATTTCAGCCACATCCTTAAAAGCCTCATTAAATTCTTCCTTATAAGCAACAGCATCACAATCTGCTGTTCTTTCAAAAGAAAAATTAACATAATCTCCTGCTCCCCAAAGAGCTACATCTACTCCTCCATTATAAATAGAAAAAACAGGAGCGTTTAAATCAGTAATATCTAGCTCACCAATAACATAAGTACCAATAGGAGAACCGGTTCCATTATTATTTGTTATAGCAACAGAGCCTACTTCATACTCCACACCCGGTGGTAGTTGCATTTTCACACTTAATGAGTGTAATTGCTGCGGAGAAGCTTTAATTGATTGCACAGAAATCTCGTTTGTTGTACCTACTGTGCTTAATGCAGTTACACTATTTTGAGCTCCACCTACATAGATTAAACGTACATCTCCATTATTATTATCTGCACCTCCTATTCCGTACTGTGCAAAAGCAGAACCAATTGTAAACATAAAAAAAACTAAAAACAATAATGAGTTTTGAGCTTTTTTAGGGTTAATCTTATCAAATTTTAAGTAGTGTAATTTTGATTTCATATAAACTATCTATTAACTAATTATGATTTAAGGAAAATGTAACAACGCTTTACTAGTACACCTGTTTTATTTTTAATAATAAATTAAGCATTATTAAATTATGACACTTTTAATTTTACTAAGTCACTTTTTAGATTGTTAAAATTTTAACGTGTGCTAAAAAAAATTAACTTCTTTTAACAAAAGTACATTGGTTAAAAAAACTTGTCTTGCTTAAAAAGACATAATCATAGCTCAAATTGGACATTTTTATTATTTTTACAAAGCTTATGTTATCGAATTATTTTATGAATTTTAATAACCCCCTAGTATGAAGCAAAGTAAAAATGAAAACGAAAAACTTATTTGTTTTTTCGACGAAATACATAATCGTGTAGACGGATGGATACGATTCTCCTTTTAAGTTTTACTCTCTTTAGATGAATGGTATGGCACCATATAAATTAAAAAATACACGCCAACACAAAAAAAGTAAGCTAAAACGTAATTAAAAAATAAGTTTATTCTGTCTTTTTAAAAAAAATCATTATATTTAATCCTATATTAGAAACCCTACTAATTATATCGAATTTGAAAGTTAAACAAAGTAACAAGAATTCAGATTTTTCTGAAGTTATGGCGTATATAAATTCTAGCAATGTCTCTCACTATATACATCTACAAGATTTTAAAATAAATGTTTTAATTATAAACGATAATTTAAAACTACACCAAGATTATGACAAAATTTTAAGTCCACACTTTAATTATGCATTTTCATATAATAATATAGATGCTATAGAAAAGTTAAACGAAAAAAAATTTGACTTAGGTTTTGATAAAATTATTGAATGGTTAACAAACCAAAAAAACTTAACAAAAAATAAATACACGTTACCAACAAACAATATTTATCCTTTTTTAATTATTACATCTAGAGATATTGGGTATAACGAATTAACTTCACCTAATTTTAACAAACACGGTTATGTAATAAAACCAAAAAATCAAAAAAAAATAATATCTAAATTCAAGCTTTTTACAAATCATACTACTCCTTTTCAAAATAACCAAAAAAAACAAGGCGTGTTTGACAAAGTGCTTCATCATATAAACGAGAACCTATATAAGGAAGAATTTAATGTTAAGACCCTATCTTGTAAAACAGGTTATAGCCAAAGGCAACTCGCCCGAATTATAAAAGCAGAAACTAATATGACTCCTGTTAAACTAATATTAGAATTAAGATTAAAAAAAGCTTACGAACTATTATCTAAAGAAACTAATTTAAAAATTAAAGAAATACAATATAGTATAGGTATAAACAGCCCTTCTTACTTTAGCAAAAAATTTAAAGAACGTTATGGCTATAGCCCCAGTTATTTACATAATTAATAATACACAACTAAGTTGTGTATAGAAGCAAAAAAAATTAACACATACTTTTATTACCTAATTACAAACTATTTATTTACTTTATAAACTAAAAAAACATTAAATAGCTACAAAAAAATATAATAAAACCAAAAATTGATTATATTTGCAGCTCGAAAGAAAGGCTTTCGTGTACATAACAATCATTTACAATAATATTAGAATGTATTTATCAAAAGACGCAAAACAAGAATTGTTTGCAAAACACGGCAAGGGAAAGAACGATACAGGTTCTGCAGAAGGACAAATTGCTTTATTTACAGAAAGAATTAATCACTTAACAGAACACTTAAAAAATAATCGTAAAGATTATAATACAGAGCGTTCTTTAGTAAAATTAGTAGGTAAAAGAAGAAGCTTACTAGATTACTTAACTAAGAAAGATATTTTAAGATATCGTGCCATAGTAAAAGAATTAGGATTAAGAAAATAATCTAAATTATAAAGACCACGCTTTTAGCGTGGTTTTTTATTTTTTTTTGCACTACAAATTATAGCATAAGTTATTAATGCAAAATGTAGAACAAACACACTATAAGGCATAATAAAATATTACCTTTATAACACTACTCGATCGTAAGAGTATAAACAACGTAAATTATGAATAAGCAAACCCTGAAACGAGTTTAGGGTTAATAGTTTTTCATTGGTCGCACACAACTTTTAATTACTACTACAACACAACGACCATTGTTTAATTAGAATTAAAAATTTATGATTCCGAAGGTATTTAAAGAGGTTATAGACCTTGGTGACGGTAGAGAAATTTCTATCGAAACCGGAAAATTAGCAAAACAAGCGCATGGTAGCGTTGTGGTTCAGTCTGGAAAATGTATGTTATTATGTACAGTTGTTTCCAACTACAAACAAGCAGATGTTGACTTTTTACCGTTAACGGTAGATTACAGAGAAAAATTTGCTGCTGCAGGTCGTTATCCTGGAGGTTTCTTTAAAAGAGAAGCTAGACCAAGTGACGGTGAAGTATTAACAATGCGTTTAGTGGATCGTGTTTTACGACCATTATTCCCAAAAGATTACCACTCTGAAACTCAGGTGATGATTCAATTAATGTCTCACGATCCTGAAGTTATGCCAGATGCTATGGCTGGTTTAGCAGCTTCTGCAGCTATTCAATTATCAGATTTCCCATTTGAATGTGCTATCTCTGAAGCTAGAGTTGGTCGTGTTAATGGTGAATTCATCATCAACCCAACACGTGCTCAATTAGAAGAATCTGATATCGATATGATGATTGGAGCTTCGGCAGATTCTGTTATGATGGTGGAAGGTGAAATGGATGAGATTTCTGAAGAAGAAATGACTGAGGCTATCAAGTTTGCGCACGAAGCTATTAAAGTACAATGTGCTGCGCAGGTTAAATTAGCTGAAGCTTTTGGTAAAAAAGAAACTCGTGAGTACGAGCCAGAAAGAGAAGATGCAGATTTAGCAAAGAAAATTCATGATATGGCATACGATAAAGTGTATGCTGTAGCTAAAGCAGCTTCATCTAAACATGAAAGAGGTGCTGCTTTTGGAGAAATTAAAGAAGAAATTAAAGCTTCTTTCTCTGAGGAAGAGCAAGAAGATTTTGGAGGATTAATTTCTAAATATTATTCTAAAGCTGAAAAAGCTGCTGTTAGAGATTTAACTTTAAATGAAGGTTTACGTTTAGATGGACGTAAAACTGATGAAATTAGACCAATTTGGTGTGAAGTTGATTATTTACCTTCTACACATGGTTCTTCCATTTTTACACGTGGGGAAACTCAAGCTTTGGCTACAGTTACTTTAGGTACTAGCAGAGAAGCAAATCAAATAGATATGCCATCTTACGAAGGTGAAGAGCGATTCTATTTACACTACAACTTCCCTCCTTTTTCTACAGGTGAAGCTAGACCAATTCGTGGAACATCTCGTCGAGAAGTTGGACATGGTAACTTAGCACAACGTGCTTTAAAAGGTATGGTTCCAGATGATTGTCCATACACAGTACGTGTAGTGTCTGAGATTTTAGAATCTAACGGTTCTTCTTCTATGGCAACAGTTTGTGCAGGTACAATGGCAATGATGGATGCTGGTGTACAATTAAAAAAACCTGTTTCTGGTATTGCAATGGGATTAATTTCTGATGCAGATTCTGGAAAATACGCTGTACTTTCTGACATTTTAGGTGATGAAGATCACTTAGGTGATATGGACTTTAAAGTAACCGGTACTGCAGATGGTATTACAGCTTGCCAAATGGACATTAAAGTAAAAGGATTGTCTTATGAAATTCTTGTAAATGCTTTAAAACAAGCACGTGATGGTCGTTTACATATTTTAGGTAAAATTACCGAAACTATAGAAACTCCTAATGCAGATGTTAAAGATCACGCACCTACAATGGTATCTAGACGTATTCCTAACGAATTTATTGGTGCCTTAATTGGACCTGGTGGAAAAGTGATTCAGGAAATGCAAAAAGAAACTGAAACAACTATTGTTATTAACGAAGACCCTGTTACAGAAGAAGGTATTGTTGAAATTTTAGGTGTTGGTAGTAAAGGTATTGATGCTGTTATGGCTAAAATAGACGCTTTACTATTTAAGCCAGAAGTTGGTAGCGTTTACGAAGTAAAAGTTATTAAAATGTTAGACTTTGGTGCTGTTGTAGAATATACTGAAGCTCCAGGAAACGAAGTTTTATTACACGTATCTGAGTTAGCATGGGAACGTACAGAAAATGTTACCGATGTTGTAAACATGGGAGATGTTTTTGATGTAAAATACTTTGGGATAGACAAACGTACACGTAAAGAAAAAGTATCTCGTAAAGCTATTTTACCAAAACCAGAAGGTTATGTTGAAAGACCGCCAAGAGATGATAAACGTTCTGGAGGACGTGATAATAACAGAGGAAGAGACAATCGCGGACGAGATAACCGTCGTGATGACAGAAAACCTAGAAACGATAAAAAAGAAGATTAATTTCTTTTTAAATTATAAAAGAAAAACCTGATTCATTATTTGAATCAGGTTTTTTTATGCGCCTATCTAAGCTTTTCAATTACTATTTAAATAATCTAAAATTAAGACCTTAGTTTTTAGAAAATTCAAAAAAAAAAAAAAAAAACAACTCAAAAAAAACGTTATAGACACTCAATAACCTTTAAGCCATCTTTAGCCTCAAAAAAACTCGATTAAAATCATTTTTATTCGACAAAAAGACTATTTTATCTTTTAAATGTTGTTTTTATCGTTGAAATTCAATTTATTTGCTTTGAAGAACCTATAAAATATAAATTATGAGTAAAACAAAATATTCCGTAGGCAAAAACTTATATTTTTTTTTATGTAGACTATTTTATATGGTTTTTATCGTTTTTTAATTATTTATCGTGACTTAAAAAAAAGAAAAGTGTCTATATTATTGTAAACTTGTCATTTAAAACCAAATACAAGTCTATATATAATTAAGAGTTTTTTATAAGAAAATATTATAAAATTTTGGAATAGATTTAAAACTATAATCAAAATAATTATAACAACATCATTTTAAAAACAAGGTTATATAAAACTTATATGAGTTTATAAAATGACAAATAGAATATCATAAATTTTAAATAAGAGATACCAAGAAGAAAATCTAAAAAAAACAAAGACCCTTCTTAATCCCTCCTATTAAATTGAAAAATCATGATTTATGATATCTAAAAATTATTAAAATAGAAAGTTGCTTTAAAACAATTATTATGAAAGTAAATTACTTACTAAAATTAGCAATACAAAATAAAGCTTTGAGGGTTATGGCTTTATTATTGCTAACCACATTTTCATCTTTTGCACAGATAGGGGTGCAATCTCCTTCCATTAGAGAAAATGTCACCTTTCAATGGTCGAATATCCAAGACATCAATAACGATGGAATCATATCGGCTACTGAAAATAACCGCCCTGCAACAATCGAATCGATTACTGTAAATGGCGCTGTTTACAATACATTTGCTGTACCATCAGGTTATCAACTTACTAGATTAGGACCTGGAGGTAATTTTATTAATCAAATAATAGAAAACGGCAACGGTTTGGTCTATAATAGCAGCTCTGCAACTCAAGATACTTCCGACTCAAACACATGGGATGATACCGCATTAGAAACGTTTAGATCTAAAAACTTGAACCGTTACTATACATCTAATGGTAATGGTGATAATATTTGTGGTAACTTTAATAAAGCAAACGGGATAAATGGAGCTGTAGAAACAGATGCCCAAATACAAACACTTATTTACAGCCCTGCATTACCTTCTAACGAAGGCGGTTTACTTGCTGTTACAGAAAGAGGCGGAAATAACTGTTTCTATATTCGTTTGTTTGGAACACTTCCTGGAAGCACTACAGAGCAACCTCTTGGTGATACTTTTGTAAGAAGCAATGGAGACAACAGAGGTGTTGGATTTGCGGCTCCAAAGAACAATAATACCGATTATTGGACATCAGGACGCGAGCAAGATAATGATCAAGATATTGCCATTGCTCTTTTTAATTTAAATACAATTGCACCTACTGGCTCAAAAATATCGAAAATTAGATTTATTTCAGCTTCTAGAGATGATGGAGATGGAAAGTTTTTTGTATTACAACGTTATGCTCAACCTCAAATAGATCTTGGATGCCTTGGACAAGGAACATTTAATGGACAAATACACAACGAATCTAGTGCTCCAGAAGGTTCTACTTATGAGTTGGTTTCTCCTCCTTCTCCAACTGGTTTAAATTTTAATCTAAATCCTGACGGTTCTTATACTTATACTCCAACTTCTAATTTTGTAGGAGATGTAACTTTTAAGTATCTTGTTAGGCTTCCTACTCCAAACAATAATATTACAGATACCAACACCGTAACACTTACATTTAACTCGTTACCAGAAGATCCTGAATTAGAAATAACTTGTGGAAGTACAACTGGTAAATACAATGTAGAAATTACAAGTCCTATTGGATCTCAGTACGAATATAGAGCTGATGCTTTTAATGGAGGAGCTTACCAAGATTCTCCTGATTTTGAAAATTTAACACCTGGAACATATAACTTTACTATTCGAGATGTTATGACTGGTTGCGAAAGTTCTTCTATATCTACAACCATTACCTCTGAAACTTTAAAAGCTACAATTGTTTCAAATACTCCTGTAGATTGTCATGGAGAAGCTACGGGTAGTATTGATATTAATGTAAGCGGTGGTTATCCTCCTTACACATATTTATGGAGCAACGGAGAAACAACACAAGATATTACAGGTGTTCCGTCCGGAAGTTACAATGTAGATATCACAGATGATTCTGGATGTCTGTTTACATTTGCTACAGATGTAATTGTAAATGAACCTAAAGCCTTAACTGCAACTGCTGCTCAAGATAGTCCTGTGGTTTGTTTTGGAGAAGCTAATGGTTCTGCTACTGTAACACCTGCTGGTGGTAATGGAAACTATACTTATTCTTGGGATAACGGTGAAACTA
>NZ_BAABCA010000007.1:0-251444 GCF_039538365.1 Postechiella marina | reverse complement strand
TGCAAATCCATCTTTGTTTTTCAATCCGTAAACTATTTCAGTTTCACATACTGTTTTTATGAACTTCTTATGTCGGTTTTTAACTGTTATATGATTTTGGAACATAGTTTTTCAGCTTGCAGGTAACAACGGCTTCGGCTATGATTAGTACGGGAATAAATCAGCGATTAACTTCCGATTAAGCACTTAGCCAAAACTTTTTATTTTGTTTTAATTTTTTCATTTTAAAACCAAATCAAAAAGATTTGGCGGACTTAAAAATACACTAAACTTTGGATTAAAAAACTAATCCCGTATTAATTATAGCCTATGTTGTGCATAGTGTTTTTCATTACACTGGTTTGTCCGTTTTTTATCTAGTTCAAAACTTAGCGTTGGCAAGCCATACTCTTTTACAGTTTTGGTGAAGCTTGGGTGAAGCGACTGGAAATGTGTATGGCTTAAGCGTTGGCAATTACATCACTTTATTTAATCGAAACACCTGCTTTAATAAAAATGTCCTTTAATTCAACTTCTATTGGAAACGGTTTTAATGGAGGAACATTAGCTCCACCAGGGTTACCAATAGGAATGTGGTCAATAAATGATTTCCAACCACCAACAAGTAACCTAATAATTTGACCAAATACTTCTTTAGTATCTTTTTGCCTAAATCCAAACTTTAGCATTAACCAATGTGAATACGTGTGCTCAATCGGATAAGATTGTCCTATTATATGACTGCGTTCTAAATGATGCCAAGCATTACTAAACTGTTTATTCTCTAAAAAATAATAGTATTCTTTTAATTCTTTTTGAAATGCTTGTTTAAGTTGTTTTGGCATTTTAGTATTAAACTTCATATCTATTTAATTTTAAATAAAAGTATAATAAAAGTCGATGCAATGGAAGTGCAATTATTGACCACTACATTTATCGCAAACACCTTTTACAACTAAATTCACATTTTCTGAAACAAATCCATCAGGTACTTTTATTTGAGGTATTTTGTGTTCAGTTAAACAAATAGTTTCGTTACAATTATTACAGTGAAAATGTAAATGTAAATCGGTTTCAATTTCGCAACTGCAACCTTTTTCGCACAACGCATATTTAATAATTCCAGTCCCATTATCAATTTGATGAACAATATCTTTTTCTTCAAATGTTTTAATAGTTCTATATAATGTTGTTCTATCTGCTTTTTCAAAAGCTTTTTCTATATCGCTTAATGTAACAGCAACTTGTTTTTCAGCAAGGAACTTGTAAATCAACAAACGCATTGCTGTTACACGAATAGCTTTAGATTCTAATAATTCTTCTATTGTTTGCATAATTAATGGTGGTCTTCGTTTCCAAAAGGTTTAATAATAACTCCAATACTGAATATAAAACCATCAGTAGGTGCATATATTTCTGGAAATGTTGGGTTTTCGTGAGGTGGTAAAACTAATGGTGAAAACCTACTTTGTCTCTTATCAGTGAAATTTTCAAAGTTCACAAATGCACTACAAAATTTAAAATTACGCATTAAAAGTAATCCCATCGTTACAAAGTCGGTTGTTTCTGTTCCGTTTGATAAAAATTGTTTCCCTGTATAATATGTTTCATAACCTATTCTCCATTTTTCGGATTCGTACATTAAAACGCTTCCTGCGTTATGTTTAGCAGTCAAAGGTTTTTGTGGATTACCAGTTAAATAATTCAATTTTGTATCAATTAAAGCATAATTTAAAAACCATTTAAAATCTTTGTAAGTGAACTTTATGTTTGTTTCAGCACCTTTACTTAAAATTTTGTCATTTGCGTTTTCAAATGCAAAAAAACCATTATCTGTACTATTTAATAATAAACCGTTGTTTATTGCAGAAACGTAGAAAAGTTGATTAATTGAAAAATTCATAGTCTCAAATAAACGTGTTTGATAATTAAAATCAAGATTTAAACCATATGAGCTTTCAGCTTTTAAACTTGATTTATCAATACCAAGTACATTTTCAAAATTTATTAATTCTGCTTCTTCTGTAAAAATATCAGGAATTTTGTATCCTAAACCACCACCAATTCTACTTGAAAATCCGTTGTTGTTTTTGTACAGTAATGATATTCTTGGAAGTGGAAAAAAACCAAAATCCGTATTATAATCTGCTCGAAATCCAGTTTCTAAAATCCAATTATCTGATATATCGAAAATGTTGTTAGCAAACATTCCATAAGTTATATCGGTTTGGTCACGTTGTACAATTGCAGTATCATTTTCGTCAAAGTTTGAAGTATATAGGTTTGCTCCAAAAATCCAATTATATTTCGAGTTTATTCTTTCATAAGTAACTTCTGTAAACGTGTTAATTTGTTTACCATCAAAATTATAGTCTGGAATAGTAAGATTTCTATCGAAAAAAGAAATACTGTTTTTAATATTTAAAGAGCTTATTGAATCTAATTGAGTTTTATAAACTGCTTGACTACTCAATCTCTTTGAATTGTTTTCTTCTGTATATTGATGAATCCCATTTTCTCCGTTTTCAATTTTTGTTACATCTCCACCTATTCTGTCATCGTAAGTTCCATTTAAACCAATCCAAAAGGTTGTTTTTTCTGATGGATAATAAAAGAATTTCGGATTGAATGAGATAGAAGTTGTTTTTGGTAAATTACTAAATCCATCATTTTCTGGGTCGTATACTTTTTGAGAATGAGCAGAACCATAAAGTGAAACACCAAATTTCTCATTTCGTTTACTGTAAAATACATTTGCTGTACTACCTAATGCTTGGGTTTGCGTTAGCATAATATCTAAGTCTGGTTCTTCGTCGGGTGTTTTTGAAACCATATTAACTAATCCTGCAATTGCTCCACCACCATAAAGTGTTGAAGAACTTCCTTTAATGATTTCAAATTGTTGTAAGTCTAAAGGCGGAATCTGTAAAATACTTAAGCCACTTGAAAAACCACCATAAAGAGGAAAACCATCTCTTAAAAGTTGTGTGTAACGACCATCAAGTCCTTGAATTCTAATATTTGTACTCCCACTACTTAAAGAGGTTTGTTGCATTTGAATTCCTGTACTTTCACGAAGTACCATTGAAATATTTGTTGGGTTCATAATTGCCTTTTCACCTAATTCTTCTGTTCCAATGAATTCTATTCTTGTTGGTATTTTTCTTACAGTTCTTGAACTTCTTGAAGATTGTATTACAACTTCGTCTAATTCATTTCCGCTACTTTCTAATTTGAAAATTAAATCTGAATTAGTTGGAACTTTAATCTTAGTCTTTAATGTTTCAAAGCCTAAAAAAGAAATTATTGCATTATGTTCTCCGTTTGGAATTTCTGAAAAAGTAGCAATTCCGTCAAAATCGGTTACTGCTCCCTTTTCTAATTCCTCAAAATAAACTGTTGCTCCAAATAATGGTTCGTTTTCGGATTCTGAAAGGACTTTTATTTGTATATCAGTTGTTTGCGCTTTTACAGAAAAGCACATTATAATTGTGAGCATTGTGCTCAATATGTATTTATTCATTGAAAATGTAACTATTAATTAACTTAAATTTTTGACCTGTAGTCTATGTTTTAGCTAATTAATTGTGGCGGTTGCCAGATATTAGAATGAAAGTCAAATCTATAAATTGAGTTGTAAATAGATATCATTTCTGTGGTAATTTGGTTATTTAAACCTAATTCAAAAGTTTGAATTTGTTGATATGTAATTGCAATTCCACAGCAACTACAAGCACAATTCATTGAGCACATATCATCACTATCATTTTTGTGATTGTGTTCAGCACTTATTTCGTCTTGATGTTGTTCTTCGAAATTATTTCCGTCAGAACAAGGTTTCATTGACAAAAAAAGTATTAATAATGATAATATGATTGTAATAAATTTCATTAAGTCAAAGATAGAGATTTATTTATGCAATGGTATTGCAAAGTTATTTCTCAATTCTGTTTTCGTTCAGTTTTTGAGCGTTGGAAGAAAACAGCTCTTTTATTTTTTTAAGCGTTGGCTTTTGTGGCTGGAAAAAATAAATGTGCTGTTTGTGCGGTTGGCTTTTTTAGTTCAAATGTTGGTGTCTAAGCCTTTTTTCGCATTATGCACAACGTTGCGTGTAACTAAAGTACGGGTTTGTGTACGAGGATTTTCCGTAGGAAAATCAGAAGTAAGCAAACAAAGTACAGGCGTTACGATTAATGACTAAAAATAGTATTTTTTTTACACATTGTTATACAGCGGTTTTAATTTTTTAAGATTTTTATTACTTTTTTAAAGTGCGCTTTGTTATTTCTGCAATAATTTTTTTTTAGAGGTTCAGATTGGAAAAATTTCCGCAACCGAGCTTAATTCCGCTAGAGTGATTTTTTAATTTCCGCAAACTAATTCATTTCCGTTAGAGTGATTTTTGTTTCCGCAAATGATTTTCAGTTTCAGAATAGAGGAGTGTTTTGCTTTTATTCCGCTAAAATTGCGTTCTGATTTTTTTGAGCGATCACTGCTGTATAACGTGTTTGTGTATTATTTGTGGCGTGTTTAAAGCAACTAATTTAACAAATAAAAACCGAATAGAAAATCCGCAAGGATTTTCGTAAGTAGGCGAGAACCAGCCATTAATTATACACGGTGTTGTAAAATGTTATTATTCCTAAATTTCATTTTTTATTTTTTCTGGCCAAATTACAAATTGTCCATATTGTCCTTCTTTCTCAATACCTCCAAATTCTTTTCCTTTTTTAGTTGTAAACCAGTCATCTTCTTTCTTATACATCAATTTTTTTTCGACAAGAATAGAATTAATTTTTCTACTACTTATTTCAGTTTCTTGAGATAATTCTTTTGTTGTTTTATAGTCAGATTTTGAAAAATTCGATTTAAGTTTAGTATTTTTTTCAGCTTTAGGTTTTTCAGATTGTAATCTTTTTTGTGGTGCTTTTACATAAGAAAAATCTTCACTGTTATGAATTATAGAATCAATATCTTTTGTTGCATCTTCATAGACTTTTTTGTCTTCTTCATTTTCTGTATCAATTAAAATTCCCATTTCTCGATTATTTACTTGAGAAAATTCGTAAAGATTCATTGATGCAATAATCATTTTACTTTCGTTCAAGTAACATTTTGCGTGAAGGTTTTTAGAAAAGTAAAGTCTTACATATTTCAACTCTTCTAAAAAACTCATTTCAGTTGGCGCAAGTTCTTGTTTCCCAAAAATTATTCGGACATCAACTTTTTCTCTTTCTTTGTCATTCAAAAGTTCTCTAACTTGATCAGAAAGTTTCAAATATGGACTAATTATATAAAGTTCTTTTCGTGCGTCTCTGATTAAATTTTCTAATTCAGCACTTATGCTTGAAGTTCTTAAATATTTCGCCATTTTTAATTTTAGTTACAATTTTTTTTTAATGTTTTACAACGTTTATGTATAAGGAAAGTTGCGTGTTTGTGTGCGAGGATTTTCCGAAGGAAAATCAGAAGCTAGCAAACGAGCAACTAACTTTGGTTTAGCTAAAACTAGCAATTTTTTTTATACGGTGTTGTAAGCAGTTTTTATTTATTTTCATACCAATATTTTCTTTCCTCATATTTGTCAAATTCCTCATCGTTCATTTTTAGCAACACTTTTGAATAATTCCGATATTCATTCAGTTCTGTTTTTTGGATAAATTCCGTAATCAAAAAGTAAACAAAATCGTGTTCTAAATCCTCTAATAGCAACTTTGAGTATCGCTTTCTGGATTTCGGATATTGTTTCCAAAATCGTTTGTAATCTGCGTAAATTTTATCCGTCGCTTTTGCGATTATTTCGGTCAGCAATTCAGTCGGAATTCTGTTGTTAGAAATCCCAGTATAGTATTGCTCAATTTCTGTGTAGAAATTTTTCTTCGGTTCTATACTATTTTCAGTTTTCCAGAATGTCATTTCTCAAATTGCTTACAACGGACTTGTGTATGAAACGTAGCGTGCAAAAAGACACCAACTTTTCAGATTAACACAGAGCCGAATTTTTATATTTTGTTTTTAATTTTTCTCTTTTTAAAAGCCAAATTAAAAATTTGGCGGACTTTCTAAATATACACAAACCTTTGGATTTAGCACTTATTAGCTATGTTTTATACACCGTGTTAGCTGTAGTGTTTTTCTATTTTTTATATTCTTTTCTTGATTTTTCAACTCCATTTTCATAAACTATTTCTTCTTTAATATTCCCTTCGTCATCATAAGTTTTAGTTATTCCGTGTTCTTTTCCTTCAAACATTTCTTGATATAGAGTCAGTTTATCATTACTGTAAGAATATTGTTTTCCGTGTCGTTTGTAATTTTTATACTCTTGTTCGTTTCTGTCAATTACACCATCAAATATTGAATATTCATTAATATAAAGACCCGTACCGTCTTTCATTATTTGGGTTCCGTTTTCCCTCCAGCAATTCTGAACAAAAAATTCCTTATCAATAAATTCGGCTTCACTTTTCATTTGTCCATTAGGATAATATTGTATCCATTTACCATCTCTTTCGTGTTCTGAGATATAAATTGCAGTGGATTTTAAATTT
Source organism: Postechiella marina (assembly GCF_039538365.1). Taxonomy (NCBI): domain Bacteria; kingdom Pseudomonadati; phylum Bacteroidota; class Flavobacteriia; order Flavobacteriales; family Flavobacteriaceae; genus Postechiella; species Postechiella marina. Next base: position 244,914 of record NZ_BAABCA010000007.1, on the reverse strand, counting down.
CCGTTTTCATAATAATAAGAATTAAGAATTCCTTTTGGTTTTTGGGACTTACTTAATGAAAATTTCTTGTTTCCATTTTCATAATATTCTGTTCTCTCGCCTGTTTGTTCTCCATTTAAATAGTGGATTTCGTCTTTTAGTTGTCCATTTTCGAAGTAACTTCTGAAAGTGCCAGATATAGTTCCATTTTCAAGTGGAATAATTTCTTTAACACTTTTATTTGAGTGGTAAGTTTTAAGTTCACCAGAATAGTTTAGGTCAAATTCATTACCATCTTCATCAAGGCAAATTTCATTCGGATTTTTACGAACATATTTCTCTATGATTTTCATAGTCTTTTCATTGAGGTCATAATATTCATCGTCTAATTCATCAAAATCTTCAATTTCTTTATACAGATTGCTAAATTCTTGTAATCCACCTTTTCTTGCGTCTTTTATTTTTTTGTTTTCTTTTAAGTATATTTCATAAGACCTATTTACAAGTCCAGCCATTTTATTATCTCCAATATGCTTTAATCCTTTTATGATTGTAGGCACATATTTTCCATATCCATTATAGTAAAACTGTGTGAATCCACCGTTTGTAACTTGGGCATCCACATACCACCAATAATATAGTGCTTTCTGTCCGTATGATAGTGTGTTTCCTTTTTTTAGTTCTCCTTTTTCGTCTTTGATATATTCAGAAATAGGTTCAAGAACATACCAACCAAAATCAAATCCAGTCTGTTTGAAAAACTCTCCTTTATCTAATTTCGGTCTGAAGTGTTTCGATTCGTCAAAGTTCCAATATGGGTCATTTTTCGGTCCATTTTGTCCGAAAAGATTAAATAAATTCATTGTCAATATGATTAAAAGAAGGTTTCTCAAATTTTCGGTTTTCGCATTACAGCTAACGTTGCGTGTAACTAAAGTACGGGTTTGTGTACGAGGATTTTCCGTAGGAAAATCAGAAGTAAGCAAACAAAGTACAGGCGTTACGATTAATGACTAAAAATAGTATTTTTTTTACACATTGTTATACAGCGGTTTTAATTTTTTAAGATTTTTATTACTTTTTTAAAGTGCGCTTTGTTATTTCTGCAATAATTTTTTTTTAGAGGTTCAGATTGGAAAAATTTCCGCAACCGAGCTTAATTCCGCTAGAGTGATTTTTTAATTTCCGCAAACTAATTCATTTCCGTTAGAGTGATTTTTGTTTCCGCAAATGATTTTCAGTTTCAGAATAGAGGAGTGTTTTGCTTTTATTCCGCTAAAATTGCGTTGTGATTTTTTTGAGCGATCACTGCTGTATAACGGACTTGTGTATGAAACGTAGCGTGTAAAAAGACACTAGCTTTCGGATTAACACAGAGCCAAATTTTTATATTTTGTTTTTAATTTTCTCTTTTTTAAAAGCCAAATTAAAAATTTGGCGGACTTTCTAAATATACAGAAACCTTACGGTTTAGCACTTATTAGCTATGTTTTATACACCGTGTTGTGTACCGTATTTTTTCTTTAGTGACATTGTAAAGTGAATTCTGTTTTCTCTGATTTTTCGTCATAGAAAACATAAATTAGTCCAACATCTCCCCACATTAATCCAGCATTATCTTCTGAATCTATTTGAAATAAAAGTTTCATTGAATTTCCTTCGATATCTTTTGGTGTAGACTCTCCTTGAACCCATTTTGGATAACCTCCAAGTTGGCTTTGATAGTCTTGTTCTCCAATAAGTTTAGTGACAATTTGGTCATAATTCCCCCAAGGTTCATCTTTATCTAAAATACAAGATAATTTGGACGCATTATAGCAATGTAAATCTATTCCTTCCCAGTCTGGTAATGATTTGGTCGAACTAAACTTTATTTTACAATATTTAGACTTTTCTAATTCACTTGGTTTATAAATAAACGCAATATTTTCTTTTTCAATTTTCTTATAAATTTTCACTAACCACCCATCGTTTGAAGTGTCCCAAGGAAACTCATCCCAATCATAATAAAATTGAATGAGTTCTATATTTTTCGGTAGTTGTAAATCAGTAGAATTAAATACTTGAAAAATGAATTCTAAATTCTTTCCTTTTTTACTTGTTGGCCATAATTCGCCTTTTTCAAAATAGGGTTGTCCGCCAAAATGTGAAATTAACTGAGAGTTCTCAGGTGGTCTTGAAGCTTTCAAAACCTCAATTTTTGTTGCAGTTCTAATTATAGGTTTTACTAAATTCTCTAAATCAGAAGGCGTTTTTAAATTCAATTCATTTAGTTCATTTCGATATTTGTCAAAATGGGATTCAGTTTTAGGGTTATCTTTTTTGCTACTAAATAATTTCTTCCAAAAGCTCATTCTTTGCAGTCTGTTTTTATATGGTACACAACGTGTTTGTGTATGGTTAGTTGCGTGGGTTTTGCGTTAAAGTTAGCAAATAAAAATCGAATAGAAAATCCGCGAGGATTTTCGTAAGTAGGCTAGAAAACAGCAATTAATTATACACGGTGTTATGTGCTGGCTTTTCTTTCAATCTTATTCGACAATTATTTTAAATTCATCAATCATTGCGTTTTCATCGTAACTAAATTTCCCGTTATTTTTACCTGTTATGATAGCGTATCTATTTATAATAATATGAATATTGTTATTGCCTTTTTGATAAACTTTTCCATTCGATTCCATAATTACTTTTTCTCCTATTTTGAAATCTCCCAAGTATGCAGAAATATAAGGGCATTTTTTATCGGTCAATTCAAAGTTTGAAGATAAAATGTCTTGAAGTACATTTTTATAAACTAACCTGTTTTCACTTCTAATTTTTATTTCATTAGAGTTTTTATCAGCATAATCGATAACGGTAAACAAAGTTTTGTCTCCTGCATATCCTATATATTCATAAGTTCTCGAAGTATAAGTTTCAGGTTCAAATTCCCATACATTTTTCGGTTTTGTATTTGCTTTTTTACTTTCAGAACTCACAAATTTCCAGTCAGCCAAAATTAAAGTTTCCTCGATTTGATTTAAATTCATAGTTTTAAATCTTACGATGTCATTAAGACTTTGACTGTAAATAATTGAGCCATATAAGACTGCAAATAATAAAATAATTTTTTTCATTTCATTTAGATTTAAATATTCACGAACCAATTTAGCTTGCACATAACGGTTTTGTGTATGGCTCGTTGCGGAAAATCAGCTATGATTTTCCGCCGTGACCGAAAGATAGCAAATTGCAATGAATTCCGATTAGGAATTCAGCCGCAATGAGCTATACACGTTGTTGTAGCACGTATTTTTCTTTTTTCAAATATTCGTTCCATTCCTCTTTCGTAAATCCGTGTTTTCCAGAGCTTGTTCCTTTTCCAAATTCAGAGTCATTCAAATCAATTAGTTCCAAACTAAATAAATCAGAAACATTAAATTTAACTGTAATTCCGAAAGTAGTAGTTAATTCAACCACGTTTTTTTCTGAATTCAACTCAATATTTTGGATAAAATGATTGTCTTTGAAAATGTCATTTCCTTTAGAAATAGAAATTGATTTTATTCCGCTAAATTTTAAAATGGAACTCTTTCCACTGTATTTCGTTTTAGTTCCGAGTAAGTTTTTTTCTCTCGTAACGTTTTCAAAAGTTCGTCTTTCTATTGTATATTCTACAGTACCATTTTTTAATTCTGATTTTAGGTCAGAGTATTCAATACTCGAATCAAAAATCAGAGTATTTAGAATATGAAGTTGATTAATATCAAAAGTGTACGTCATTTTTTTCATATGTGCTACAACGTTGATGTATAAGAATAGTTGCGTATTTGCGTGCGAGGAATTTCCGCAGGAAATTCAGATGTAGCAAATATGCAACTAACTTTGTTTAAGCACAAAATAGCAATTATTTTTATACGTTGTTAGCATACGTTTTTTTAATTCAGTGTTGTTCTACCCAAACTTTAATTTTCTTGTCATTTTCGTCAAGAGAGATAACTAAAAAGTCAAAATCCATTCCAAATCCGCTATATGCGCCAACAGGATACAGCATTAAATTCAATGTGTCATTTGTCGATTCCACATATCGCTTTTCCAATTCAAATGGTTTTCCGAGTAGATTTATTATTTGAGTTTTATTCAGTTCTTTATTCAGATAATTTTCTCGTAAATCCGTAAGCATATTCCATCTCGGACTTTTATGATTGCTATCATCGTTATGTTTTAACCATTCTTTTTGGTCAAACTTAATTTTCAATTCACGTTTTTCAAGGAATTCTTTATAATCTTTTTCAGCCTTCTCTTCATCCATATTTTTCCAAATACTTCCAAAGCCAACATCTGTTGAATCTTTTTTAGATTCAGTTCCTTTTTCGGTTTTTGATTGTCCACAACTTACTAAATGTAAAGTCAAAAGTAGAATTGTAATTGCGTTTTTCATAAATGTATGCTAACGGTCTCGGCTATGAGTAGTTGCGTGGTTTAGTACTTAACTTTGCAAGTACACACCAAGTTGGAAATTCCGCAGGAATTTCCAAAGTAGACGAGAACAAGCAATTACTTATAGCCATTGTTGTAGCCAGTTTTTTATTATCCATTTAGTTGCCTTTTTAACTCAAGTGTCAAGCTATAATTTTCCTCAATTGGGACTAGTTTTCTATCGACTTTTTCTATATCTTTCCCTTCCTTAGTCCATAAAAAAGGTACGAAAGAAAACACTTGATTTCCATTTACTTTTTGAATATCTCTTTCCCAATTCTCCCATCGGAATAGCTCATAAAATTTATATAAATCTCCAGTTAATGTCCAATATAAAAAGTCCGAATATCCAATGTCTAAACATTCCCATTCGAGTGTGTCTTGTGGTAAATAATATATTTTTCCGATTTCTGTTCCAATTCCACCTGCGTTGATTGCAAAATAACCTCCAATAATGTCATCAGCTATTAATAGATGAGAAGGTTGTTCTCCATAATTTTCAAAAGTTTTTCCTTTATTCCATTCGCTCAATCCTCTGTCAAGTTTTTCGCTTCCAGAACCCAAAATTCTGAGCCAGCCATTACTAATCAAAATTCCGCCTGTTTCGTAAATGATAGCTCCCATTGGTGAGCGTGTAGTCACTTGAGTATTTATCAATTCTCTTTCAGCCCGTTTATCGTTTTTCGGTAAAATTTCATATTCATTAGTCGCTTCACTTAACCACTCATTGACTAAATCCCAACCAGGCTCATTTAAATTGATTAGTTCAGTTAATTCTTTCATTTTGTTTAAATTCTCGATTTTGTCAAATTGGCTACAACGGTCTCGTATAACCGTCAGTTACGGGTTAAATTAGCGATTATTTTCGGTTTAGCACAGACGTTAGCAATTCCGAGTGGATTCGGACGTAGTCGAATCCGCCGTAATTGCGGTTATACATTGTTGGGCATAGTTATTTTTTTATGATGTTTTTTAACAGTTCGCAAACTTCTTTCGTATCATTATAGTATTGAGACATATCTCGGAAAGTTATACTATCATTATTTCCGTGAGCAATGCTATTTCTATTTGATACAACTGAATTTATAGAACTTTTTTGTTGGTCTGTAATTGAATTTTCAAATTCCACACTCCAATCAGTATTAAATTCTGATAATAAATTTTTAATCCGTTTAAAGTCTAAATTTGTTATATATTTTGTTCGTTTAACTATATAATTTGAAATTGGTTGTGGAGAAGTTCCATCACAAAAATTTGAAATTAAAATTCTTGTTACATTTTCTAGATAACCAGATGTTCTAACACATAAATATCTAGATAAATGGGCTTTTGTTTCTTCTCCTTCATCGATTGTAGAAACTTGAGCAAATAGATTGTCTAATTGTCTTTCAAAGATATTAAGCTTATATAAACCCATTAGTCTACATTTTTGAAAGTATCGATTGCCATATTTATCCTAGCAATTACATTTTTCTCATCAGATGTTCCACCTTGAACAATTGATATAAATTCTTCGTTTTCTGTTAGTAATTGATATTTTTCAACAAATTCAGATTTATTTTTTATTTCTCCAGACTTTAATCTTTCAGCTACTCCAATAGCGATTGAATCAAAAGCACCTAGATTTAAGTTTCTTTTTATTCTAAATGGTTTAGTTCCTACTGTTTGAGTTATAAAACTGAATGTATTTTTAAATGTACTTTCAAATTCTTCTTTTGGTATCTTTTCCAAATGTTGGTGTTCAGACATAAACGCATTTAAAAATCCTTTTAAAGGTTTTTCATAATTTTCTCGATTATATAACAATGAAAAAAATCTTAATATTAATTCTTGTTCTTTTAATCTTATATCAGATTTTTTTCCAAAAATAGCTCTCCAATTTTGAAATTTGACAAGTTCACTTAAAAGTTCATTAAACTCTCCATAATATATACAAGCTCTAATTTCTTGTGGTTTTAAAGCTCGACCTCCAGAATTCAATCGTTCAAATATTTGATAAACGCTACTTTCACTGTCATCTGGCTCATCTTGTCTAACTACAGTTGCGTGAATGATAGAATCGTCAAGCCTTAATCTGTCAGACGTTTTAAGTGTTGCATAAGAGCGACCTAATAAGTCTTCTTGAACATTTTGTAATTTAAAAGGAGTACTTTGAAAGTAACCTTTGTAAAAATAATAAAGACTCATTAACCTTTGTTGACCATCAACAACAAGCAGTCTATTTGTATCTTTTTCTTTTGAGAGGAAAATACCAGGAACAGGTAAGCCTAATATCAAAGATTCGATAAACTTTGAAGCTTCATTAATACTCCATACAAATTGTCTTTGAAATGGAGGTATGAAAATAACTTTATCTTGAATTCTTTTCATTAAACTATCTACAGGGTAGTCAGCACCATAACTAGTTATAACATATCTAAAATCAATTGATTCATTTTCCGTTTCATCGTCAAAATCAAATAATAATGGTTGTTCAATATTTATTTCATTCATTTTAGTTCTGTTTTTTAATTATGCCCAACGTGTTTGTATATGGTTTGTTGCGTGTTTTAAGCACCTAATTTAGCAAATACAAACCGAATAGAAAATCCGCGATGATTTTCGTAAGTAGGCTAGGACTAGCAATAAATTATATACGGTGTTGGCAACCGATTTTTATTTCCAACCTTTAATATTTGAAAATGTTTCATAATCGCATCCAGTTTCGTATTCTAATTCTTTATTCATTCGTTTTTCGTATGCTTCTTCTGCTAAATATAATAATGCTTCAAAATCTATGTTTTTAGGCATTTCTTTAGGGTTTTTTAAAGCACTTTCAAAAACAGATTTACCATTTGCAATTACACAACAACGAACATATAAAAAATAGTCAACTGAAAAGTGAGTTTCTTCATTTTTGTAAAAATTTTCTCCAATATTCTTTGCGTGTTCTTTCGTGTCTAATTGATAAAGTTTATAACTCAAACTTTCTTGAAATTGTTTAATTTCAGAAACCTTTTTTTTACTTAAAAATTCAATAGCTGGTTTCATTCTATCTTCATCTTCTTCTTTTTTCCAATCTATTTTATTAATTACTTCCCAAAATAAATTGTCTTCCAACATTTTTTTAGGTTTCATTGAACGTTTTCGATATTCCTCTCTTGCAATTCGTGATTTTTCATTTTGGATTTCGACTTCTTTTTGAAATTCCTCTTTTTCATTATTCCAACGCCACTCCAAAAATGCATTATTCACAATGTGAGGTTCAATAACTCCAGAAAGAGGAAAACCACCTTTTTTTCCGCTTCGTCCATCTCCTAACTTGAATTCTATTTCCTTTTCAAAACTTGTTATTGGATTATTTCCCAAATATTCATATTCGTTCAGTCTATTATATTTCGGATTGTCAGTAAAAAAGTTAATACAATACTCATTAGAACAAAAGAATCTATCACAACAAAGTACTTTGTTTAATCTTTTATCAGAAATTTTAGGTTTTTCTTTGTCAATATAATTTAAGACAGCAATCATTAATAAATCTCCATCTTTTTCACTAAAAAACGATTTGCCTTTTTTAATAATCTTAAACGCTCCGTAAAAATCACGTTCAAGTTTTGTAATAAAAATATCTCCTTCTTTAGTATTCATAGGTTTTTTTCAAATGGTTGCCAACGTGTTTGTATATGGTTTGTTGCGTGGTTTAAGCACTAAAGTTAGCAAATAAAAACCGAATAGAAAATCCGAGAGGATTTTCGTAAGTAGGCTAGAACTAGCAATAAATTATATACGGTGTTAGGCAAAGTTATTTATTCTTTATTCGATTCATATAATGCAACAAAATCAGATTCTTTTAATATTCGTAAATTTTGTCCTTTTATTTTCAATTCTTCTGCTTTTAAATGTTTAGAACTTTTCTTTTTCCCTGAAAGTTTGCTAATATCTTGGTCTCCTACAATTAAAAGTGTTGTTTTTTTCGTTACGCTGTTTACAACATTGCAACCAATTTCAGATGCGAGCACAGAAGCTTCTCTTCTCGGAATTTGTAATGAACCTGTAAAAACTAGAACTTCTCCGTATAAATTCCCATCAGGATTTCCCTCTTTTGAAACAGATTTACTGTAAGTTTTTGCATTAGCTAAAATAGGATTATTAACTCTTATTATCCATTCGTCAATTGTGTTATTTTCTTCTTTAATTGCAGAAATTAAAATATGAGCTGAAGCTTTTGCATCTTCCAAAGCATCGTGATGATTGAATGAATAGCCTAATTTTTCACAAACATTAGCAAGTCCATAACCTTTATATGCAAATTCATTCCAACATCTTCGAGCAACTTTTGCTGTATCTATCCAATTATTTTGGATTGCAGGAAGTCCATATTTGTCACAAGTTCTATTTATTGAAACTCTGTCAAAATGAGTATGACAAACACAAACGTAATTTTCTAAATTTTGTTTAAGTACCTCATATATTTCAGGAAATTTTGGGCTTTCAATTACATCATCTTCGGTAATGTTGTGTATTGACTCATTCCAAAAGTCAAAATAATCTTCTGGATTTATCAAACTCGACCATTCTTTCTTTATTTGACCATTTTCATAAATCACAAATCCAATTTGACAAATTGATGCCATATCAGAGTTCGCAGTTTCAACGTCAATAGCTAAAAAGTCCATTAGTTAGCATTTTTTAATTTTTCTAAATCCATTGTAAATGTTACTATCATTTTTGTTTTTGTACAAGTCAAAACCAATTCCTCATTCATATCAATATTCAAATCTTCTCCTCGAAGTGCTTGCCATTTAGCGATGTAATTCAATGCTCCAATTTTTTCTTTTTTCTTTAAAGCTTTATCAACTCCGCCTTTATATCCAAGAACTGGCAATTCTCCTCTTTTCGCTTTTTCTGCTAATTCAGGTTCTTTTATTGCTAATGCTCTACCAACTTCATAATTTTTTATCAAGCCTTTGTCTTCTTGTCTCCAAGTTTCTTCCCAAGTCAGATTTTCTCTATCAGGTTCTGAATAACTTCTGTAAATTCTTGTCATTGTCGTTGGTTTTTAATTTTGCCTAACGGTTGGTATAAGAATAGTTGCGTGGTTAAGTTACTAAATTAGCAAACAAAAACTAGCCAGAGGAAAATCCGCAGGATTTTCCGAGTACACAAAGACCAAGCGATTATTTTTATACAATGTTACCTACAGTTTTTTATGTTGATAAATTTTTCCAAGAAGTTAAATTCCATTTTCCTTCTATTTTTTCAAACTCATATTCGCAATTGATTCCATTGTCAATTCCACGAAATTCAATTATAGCTTTAGACTCTGTTAAAATAGTCTTTTGTGTGTATTTATCATATTCTTTTGTTTCAGAAGTTGGGTCGATTGTCAAGTCAATTATTTCATAATTATCAAGATTTATTGTTTTTTCAATAGTTTCATAATTATCATAATTTATTTCAGTTGAGTTGAGTGGGAATTTAACACGACTGATTTGAAAAATCGAATCTGTATTAAAAATTTTAATAAAGATTTCAAATTCTGAGTCAACATTTTTGGGAATATTTATTTTAGCTTGTTTATTTATAGCCTTTACATTCAGAGTAGAATCTATTATTTTGGTTTGTTCAGGTTTAGTTTTGATTTCAACTTTTGTTTCGTTTTTACAATTAGTTAAAGTCAAAATTAATGTAATATAAATAATAAGTTTCGTTGTTTTCATAAATTGTAGGTAACGTTGTTGTATATGGTTTGTTGCGTGTTTCAAGCAACTAATTTAGTAAATATTTACCGACCAAGAAAGTCCGCGAGGACTTTCGTAAGAAGGAGAGAAGCCAGCAATAAATTATATACGGTGTTACCCAACGTTATTTATCCTGCCTTTAGTTTTTTGTTTAAATTCATTTTTCCATTTTGTAATGTCAAAGTTGTTTCGCTCTTGAAAAGATGATGTTTCCCAATACATCATTAATGCATAATTCTGTTCCATTAATAGTGCATTTTTTGTGTCTCCAATTTCGTAAAGTTCTTTGATGATTTGAGTAATTATTTCGTAGTCTTTATTTTCTTTTTTGCCTCCAAAACTAAATTCAAGATTTTCTCTGTATTTTAATAAAGGATGATTTTCTAATTCCTCAACAGGATTTAAAGTTTTAAACATTCTTATAGCATTTTGAGAAGGAAATTCAATTGCCCAATTTGAAAAAATAGATTTAATTATACTTTTTTGAAATTCTAATTCATTTCCGATTCTTTTCTGTTGTGATGCAAGTTTGAACCAATTCTCACTAATTTCTCCAAAACTTTCTGTGCTTTGCTTATAATATTCGATGGCTTTTTCAGGATTGTTTTGTTTCAAATATTCATTCCCTTTTTTTGAGTAAAAGTCGTAGAATTTTTCATCATCAATTTCTTCTTCTCCCCAATCAAAGTCATTCAATTCATACCATTCCAGAAATTTATTCAAGTTTGAAAATCTTGGAACAATAATTCCTTCATCGTGAATCATTTCACAAATAATTGGTTCTTGGTTTTCTTTTCCAAATTCCCAATAAAAACCAAAATAATCTCCGTTTCCTAAATTAGCTTCATTAAATTGTAAAAATCCGTTTGGTGGATAAACTCCAATTTCTATTTCTGGATTTATTGAAACTTCATTGATTTTTTCAGGTAACTTCATTTTTTTCTAATGTTGGGTAACGTGTTTGTATATGATTTGTTGCGTGTTTAAACACCTAATTTAGCAAATACAAACCGAATAGAAAATCCGCGAGGATTTTCGTAAGTAGGCTAGAACTAGCAATAAATTATATACGGTGTTACCCAACGTTTTTAATTCATATTTTCAGTTGTAATATTTTTATATAATTCCGCTTTTAAATCAACTGCAAATTCTGTTAAAAAATATTCCTCCACTAAATCATTATAGCAATTAAGATTTTTTCCAACCCCTATAATTAAATCATAAGTACCATTATTAAAAATTTCAATTTCGTGTTTTTTAGCAACTTCCGTATTATACAATCCACCACTTATAAATAGTTTTAATCTATTTTTTTCAATATCCGAATCAAATTTCAAACTCATTTTTTCACAATCCGTATTTTTATATTCGGTCATAATTTTTTCAAAACGAAATTCTCTATAGTATTTCAATACTGGATTGATATTAAAGCTCAATAAAAACAATGTTATTACAATAATTCCAATTGTTAGTTTATTCTGAGTTTGTTTAAATTTCTTTGGTAAAAAGAAATAGATAGTTATTAGAATAATAATGAATATGGATGCTGTTATTCTCAATTCAGAAATTCCCCAAATTTTATTTCCACTAAAGTTTTGAAAGCAGTCATATGAAAAGAGCATTGTTCCAATCAAAAATAAAATCAGAATTATATATTTTGTTTTTTCGTACATCAGTTTTCAAATGTTGGGTAACGGTTTGGCTATGCGTAGTGCGGGATTAATATGCACTTCACTTTCAGTTTACCGATATGTTTGTTAATATTCATTCACTTTCAATTTAGCACCAAAACCCGCATTACGTATAGCCGTTGTTGTGCGTTCGGCTTTTTCATTTTCTCTCATATACCACCATTCTAATGTTATTATAGTTGTCCTGTCTCGATAGCTTAATTTCAACATTTATATTGTTCTCTGTTGTCCAAACAAATGATTGATTTTTCTTTTCTTTAACTATCGAATTGGGTTCGCCTAGTTCATTAGTTAGAATCAATACAAGCTCATTAAATCTTGTCAAAAAAACTTCACTTTCCGACTTATCATTTCCAAATTCAATTCTATCGGTCTGTGTTTTTTCCCAATTAATTGTTATGGCTCTAACTAAATCAGTCTTTTTAGTAGCATAATACATAATTGAGTTTGAGATAATCGAATCTTCTACAACAAGGTAAGATTTGTTAATGTCGATATCATAATTCTTAGGGTTCCAACTGTCTCCAATTCCAATTTTGTGATTTGGTGTAATGTCAAAAGTTTTCCATTCCTTTTCTTTCGACTCCACTTTGGTAAGTGGCAGTTTTGAAAAATCAACAAGGATTGTTTTTAGTCTATTTTCAAAAATTTCGTTTGACCTTTCTTTTCCTAATGTTTTCGGTTTTAATTCAAAGTCATTCACTAAAAAGGTTGCATAAATCTTGTTACCCTTAATTGTTGTCAGACCATAAATTTGGTCATTCGATGTTTTGAATTTGAGCAATTCATTAGAGCTATTAAAGTTTTTACAACGATAAGAGAAGTGCCAATTGAAAAATTTTACATTATCAAATATCTTCTCAAAAGGCTGTATTTTGTTATTCACTATCCGTGAGAGATACGAAGCTGTGTCTGTTTCAAAAATATGTAGAAGTTCATCATTATAAACAAAGGAACTGACAATGCTAGGCTGATATGAAAAATCAAAATAGTCTGCATTCTCATCTTCATAAATCACTTCATAGCCTTTTGATTCACTGTACCAAGAGTAGTTCTTACCTGTCTTCTCTATGTTTTCATAAGTCACATCATTATCGCATTTTGTTAGCTTCTTAGGGTTATTGATTCTCAGAACTTTAAAGGAATTAGTCAAATAATAAGTGCTGTCGATTTTGTTTATCAATGGTGTTGTGGATTCCAAAACATATTGACTGTCTGTTTTCTTGTCTTTAAACCACGTTTTTCCACCCCATTCACCAAAGTCTAAAGAGTAGACATAAAAGTCTGAATCTTCCCATACTAAGTCGTCCGTTTTGTCAATCTTGTTCCAATTTAAGTTTGTAGTATCAAGATAATAGCTTTGCTTGTCCATATACGGCTTCAAAATAATGCTATCGTTTTGTACATAAAAATCCAAGTAGACTGTTCTCATTTCTTCGGGGCAGTCAATCACTTTTTCTAATTGATTATTTGAAAAAATATAAAGCCATCTTTTTCCGTAGCCACCATATTTCATTAATCGTTGTTCAAAAAGCACATAATATTTGTCCCTATATTCTAATGCGTGAGTCATTCTGCCATTTACACTTATTGAAATTGTGTCTTGAATAAGAGAAAAACCACTCTCTAGATTTGTCAAGTTGGAATTTTGTTGCCCATTACAAGCAAAAAGTGTCAATGATAAAATTAGTATTGCAAAAATTTGGTTCATTTTCTTTTTTATCGTGAGATTGTTTTCAGCTGACGCACAACGGAATTGTATAAGATTAGTTGCGTTGATTAAGCACTAAAGATAGCAAATAAAAACCAAATAGAAAGTCCGTGAGGACTTTCGTAAGTAGGCTAAAACCAGCAATTAATTTTATACGGTGTTGGCATTTCGTTGTTTTTATTCAGGTTATTTATTTTCCTGTTCTTTTTTCTTAATATCTCTTATTGTTAGTAACATTGCCAAAATTAAAAGGATATTTGATACAACTCCAGCAAAAGGTCCTTTTTTAAGATTATCAAAATCAAGTTCGGAAATGTTGTAAATCATAAGTACAATGCCTGCGATGATTATGAAATAGATGAAATATTTTTTTGTCATTATTCGTTTTGTTTTTATCCCGCAAAATTTTTCAATTCCAATTGAGTGAATAATTCCGCAACTTGCTAAATTCCGTATTCAGTTCGAGATTTGGTTTTCAATTCAGTTTTCGATTCCGCAAACAAGCTAAAATTCCAACATAAAATTATTCCTTATTTAGTCAGATATCGATTTTTTCTTTTCTTTATTTTCATTAATAATTATTTTCACAATAGCTCCAATAAGTACAATTGTAGCACAAAAAGATAGCCAAAAATCAAATGATTCGATACTGATATTTGAATAACCAAAATTCAAGATATTTAATATCATAGCTATGATAACTAAAATCATTGAAAAATTTCTTTTAATCATAATTTTTCCATTCTGAGTGCGTTCCGCCAATGAATGCCAACGGACTTGTGTATGAAACGTAGCGTGTAAAAAGACACTAACTTTTCGGATTAACACAGAGCCGAATTTTTATATTTTGTTTTTAATTTCTCATTTTTTAAAAGCCAAATTAAAAATTTGGCGGACTTAATAAATATACACAAACCTTTCGGTTAAGCACTTATTAGCTATGTTTTATACACCGTGTTACCAGCTGGCTTTCATATTTCAAATCTCCCAATCTATTTTATCAGGTATCATTCTCGAAGTTACAAACTCATTATAATCTTTAAAATATTCCATTTTAGGATATCCTTGTTGTTCCTTTTTTCCAATCCAAGTTAAGTGTACTAAAACAAACTTATAATCTCTGTCAGAATTCTGAATTTCAAATAAAACATCATCGTTTCTCTGGTCGTGGCAAAATGCAGAAAATTCTGTTCCTGTCTGTATATGCTCCTTAGTTGTTCTCTTAAAAATATTAAATAGAGTTTTTTTATTATTTCCGAGTTCTTTAACTAATTCATCTTCAAAAGCTATTTTTTGTTTTATGTCAATTTCACTCCAAGGTTCTTCAACAAAAGGTTTAGTGGATTCTGATAAGAAATTATCTTCTATAATTTGACAATCAATTCCAGCTATGTCAATTCTTATTGTTTCATTTTTCAAATCTTCAATATCGTCGAAAGTGTAGCCTCCTTGTGGAGATAAGAATATTCCATTTTCCAGTTTTACATTAAATCTTAATGAATACCATTTTTCATAATCAGGTTTGTTTGATTTCCAAAATTTCCAAACGTGCTTTTGTATCTTTTCAAAATACAATTCATTAGGTTCAAAATTTCCATAAACAGCTCCCATAGATTTATCTCCGATAATTAATTCGGCTGTTCCTATTAAAAACTTCTGTGAATATATTTTGGCAGTCACTTTTTGTTGTGTTTTGCTTGCTGGTAACAATTGTATAACCACCATTTTTCATATTCAATAGCAGTTATATCGTTTATAGATGCAATGTACTATTATTCAACAAATCATCCAAAGGACTTTTTATAGTTTTATTATTTATTTCTATTGTTTTAGTATATATTTCGGTAGTTTTTGGCGAGTTGTGCCCGAGCATGTTCTGTATATGGCGCATACTTATATTGTTTTCTATGCAATGTGTTGCAAATGAATGTCGAAGTGTATGTACTGTTGCCCACGGATTCGAATTGGTGTCTTTAACTGCCTTTCTAAATATAGATCGTATACTTGTTGTGCTATATTTACCACCTTGTTGCCCTTCAAATAGCCAATATGCTGGTTTATATGCTTTATAATATGCTCTTAGTAGTAATATTAACTGTTGGGATAAAATAGTTTTTCTGTCTTTTTTACCCTTACTATCTTTTATAAAAAGATATCCATCATTAGAGTGTACGTCTGCTATTCGTAAGTTTATAAGCTCAGAAATTCGTAATCCAGAACTGTATATGGTATATAAAATAGCTTTGTGTTTTATGTTTGTTGGAGCTTGAATAATGTTTAAAACCTCTTCTTTGCTTAATACGTTAGGTATATTACGTGTTTTTTTTGGACGCTGAATATCATAATATTCTCTTGGCATTTTTAGGGCGTGCTCGTAATAAGCTTTAATGGCATTAATAAGTTGGTTTTGGTAACTTTCGCTAATTTTACTCTTTTTTATTAGCTCGTATACAAAACCTTCTATTTCTTCCTTGCTCACTTCTCTTAAGTTTCTTTGCATAAATTTTCCTAAAAAAACGGTAAACATTTTTTTGTAAACGTTAATACTAGAAGCGCTGTACTGCTTTAATACTAAAGCTTTTTCTAAATTATATAAGGCATCTAGAGCATTTTGAGTTAAGGTTACACTAGGTACTGGAGAAAATTTTACATCTTTCTTAATAATGTAATTGCCTTTGCAAATACTTTTTAGGGTTTTGTAGTTTTCGTCTGTATTTATAACCGACCATAATTTTTGGTGAGGATGCCAAAAGCTACTATCTATTTTTTTTACCGCTATTCTCAGGTTAATATTTTCAAAAGGAATAAATATTTTAATACGCTTAGCAGTTTTAAGAGGTTGATATATAGTGGCTTGCATTTGTAGGTTTTTTTATTAAAATCCAATAATATTAAAAGTAGTAAAAAAGAGTCGTTTTATAAATACTGTAGTAAAAATAGTGGTATTTTAACCGTTAGAAACGACTATTTTTAATGACTTGTAAGCTAGTGTTTTGTATGTTTGATAAGTCTTGTTTTAATAAATTAATGTGATATAAAATGAAATGTAAAATTTGCAGTAAGCAATTAGTTGGAAGAAGAGATAAGTTATTCTGCTCTGTTAAATGCAAGAACTTTTATCATGTAAACTTACGTAAAGTAACAGCGATAGAGGTGGAGAAAATTGATTCTATTTTGCATAGAAACCGAAGTATTCTTTTAGAGGTTTTGGGTAAAAACAAAGTGCAAGTTACTGTAGAGCGAATGATGTTAGAAAAAAAGAATTTTACATTTAAATACCATACACATCAGCACATAAATAGCAAAGGTAAAGTGTATTACTATGTTTATGATTTTGCTTGGATGGAATTCTCTAACGATGAGATATTAATTATTAGAAAGTCGAAATAAGTTTTTAATATTGATTGATAAAAAAAAGCTTCAGGGTAATTTCCTGAAGCTTTTAGTTTTTATAATAAAGTAAAGGGTGCTTATTTACGCATCACCCTCACATTCATTTCTTCAACTTTCTTGTCTGATAGAGGCGATGGAGAGCCAAATAATAAGTCTTCACTTGTTCCTGTTTTTGGGAAAGCCATAACTTCTCTAATAGATGCTTTTTTCTCTAAAATCATCATTAACCTATCCACACCCCAAGCAATTCCACCATGCGGAGGCGCGCCATAATGAAATGCTTCATACATGGTGCCAACACTTTTTAACATTTCGGCTTTGTTGTATCCCATGTTTTTGTAGGTAGCTTCTAAAATTTCTGGTTTATGCGCACGCACAGAACCACCTCCAATTTCGTAACCATTCAAAATTAAATCGTATTGTTGGGCAATAATACTTCCAATTTCGTCTTCCTTACCATCCATATGTTTATTAATATCGTAGGTTGCAGGCATCGAAAATGGGTTGTGTGTAAATGTCCAACGCCCTTCGTCTGTTTTTTCGAACATAGGGAAATCTATAACCCATGCAGGTCTTAATTCTTTAGGATTAATTAAACGTAACATAGCTCCCAATTCTTGTCGAACAGCATCTAAAGCTTTATTAGCAGTTTCATAATCGGCAGCAGAAAAGAATACAATGTCGCCTATTTGCGCATTTGTAGCTTTAATAATTCCTGCAGCTATTTCTTCACCTAAAAATTTAATAATTGGCGATTGTAAATCGTTTTCATTAACAATAATATATGCTAAACCACCTAGGCCATTTTGTTGTGCTGTGCCTGTAAGTTTTTCTATTTGTCCTTTAGATAAACGCTTATTACCTTGTTCTGCTTTCGAAACTTTAATGCATTTTACAATACCACCATCTTCAATAGGTTTACTAAAAACTTGAAAGGTTGTTTCTTTTACAATTTCTGTAATATCTTGCATTTGTAAACCAAAACGTAAATCTGGCCTGTCGCAACCATATTTATCCATAGCATCTTTATAGGTAATTACTTCAAATGGGTGTAAAATCCATTTTTTACCGTATATTTTGGAAACAATATTATTAAACATCTTAGTGTTTAAGTCTATAATTTGCTGCATGCTGGCGTAAGCCATTTCAATATCTAATTGTGTAAATTCTGGTTGGCGATCGCCACGAGAATCTTCATCTCTAAAACAACGTGCTATTTGGAAATACTTTTCGTATCCAGACACCATTAAAATTTGTTTGAATTGTTGAGGTGCTTGTGGCAGTGTATAGAATGATCCCGCTTTTTTACGTGTAGGTACAATAAACTCTCTAGCGCCTTCATCGGTTCCCGCTGTTAATATTGGGGTTTCTACTTCTATAAAGTCTTGATCGTCTAAAATGTCACGCATTAATTTAATCACTTTATGGCGATTAATCATGGCACGACGTACATCGTCATTTCTATGGTCTAAGTATTTATATTGAAAACGAACAGATTCGTTTGTTTTTGTAGCTCTTTTTATTTCGAAAGGCAAGGTTTTAGATAGGTTTAAAATATCTAAGTTAGATGTTTCTAACTCTATAGTTCCTGCTCTTAAAGATGCATTGTAATCGTCTTCTTTTCGTTGCACAACCCTTCCTGTAACTGTAATTACAGATTCTGGTTTTAGTTTTACAAGATCGTCTAGATTTGCAAAAGACTCTCTACTTAAACGTACTTGAAAAATCTCGTTACTAGAATCGCGTAAATCTATAAACATTAATTCACCATGATCGCGAACACTAGATACCCAACCGGCAAGCGTAACAGTTTCGGAAATTGATGCTTCAGATAAATCAGAAATTTTATGTGTTCTATATTCGTCTTTAATAATTAAAGGAATCTCAGGAAGCACTTCTTCTTCATTAGCTTTTTGCTCTTGGTTGTTAGCTTTTGGGGATGTGTTGTTTGTTTCAATAGTTTTCCCGTTTTCAACACCATTGCCTCCAGCAACCGCATCAATTATTCCTTGACGAATCACTTTTCCAGAAGCACCTTTGCCAATAATAGCGATAACTTTTCCAACAAGTATACCTGCTTTTCCTTGGTTACCGTTTTTAATATCGTTGGCTACAGCTTCGTTTTCTGAAATTACTTTTTTAATAGCATCTTCAATTTGAGATGTTGAAATAGTATTAGCTTCAAAATAAGCCTTAAAGTTAAATGAAGCATCTTCTAGTAACGATTTAATAGCATTTTGAGCTAAAACAACAGTTACTTTATCATCTTTAAGTAAAGAGAAAATAGTGGTTAAATTCTCAATGTTTTCAATACTAGTATATTGTTCTGCTTTAATATTGTTTGTTAGGGTTTTAGCAACAAACGACGGGTCTTGAATTTTGTTGTTTATGGTAACAAAGGTTTCCGACCTTAAGGCATCTGCTGTAAAAAATTTGGCATCTTGCGGTAAAACACCACCTTCAATTAAAATAGACTCTACTGCGAAAGGCAATGTGCTTAAATCGACATCTATAGATTCTATAACCTCTTTTATGGCAACAAAAGGTAAATCTGGTTCAGATATAAAACGGTAATCTGCCTCAAATTCCTTTTTACGCATGGTTTTGGTTTGCTTTAACTCGGCATCCCATAAAACTGTAGTTTGGTCTGGTCTAAACTCTTTATGCTCTAAAAAATAGTTTAATTGTTTTTCAATTTCTTCTTTTAAAGCATCGACCATAAACTTAAACGAGTTTAAGTTTTTAATTTCTGTACGTGGGTTTAAAGCGTTACTTCCAATTTTACGAAGTGAAACAGAAACATCCGATTTAAACTCCCCTTTTTCAAGATTAGCTTCAGAAATTTTTAAGTTTTGTACAATACGTTGTATATATTGTGCATATGTTGATGCATCTTCGATATTACGCACGCAAGGTTCTGTAACTATTTCTATTAATGGTACACCAGCTTTATTAAAATCTACTAGCGAGGTTTTCTTTTCGTGCATTAATTTAGCAGCATCTTCCTCTATATGTACTTGAGTTAGCTCTACAGTAAATTGCGACCCATCGTTACGGTAGCAAGACACTTGTCCGTCTGGAATTACAGGGTTATGAAACTGCGTAATTTGTATGTTTTTGGGGTTGTCTGGATATTCGTAATGTTTACGGTCCCAAGAAATAACCTCGTTTTTAAAGGTAGATTTTACAGCTTTACCAAAGTAAATGGCCTTATTAATAGCCTCTTTGTTAATGGCAGGTAAAACACCCATTTGCCCTGTACAAACAGAGCAAATATTTTCGTTTGGTGTGTCTATCTCTTGGTTAGGACAAGAACAGAATAATTTGGTTTTAGTATTTAATCGTACGTGAGTTTCTAGCCCGATTACCAATTCTAAGTCGTTAGCTTTTAAAGCGTCGTTTAATTGTTCTAATTCCATTTATATTGTGTCTTTTAAGAAGTTAGCAAACTTCAAAACAAGTTCATCATTATTTTTTGCAGCACTAATTTGCAAGCCAGTAGCTGTTCCCTGTGGTATGGTAAGTGTAGGTAATTGTCCTAAACTAAAACCAACCGTGTAAGCATCGCTTAAATACATGGCATGCGGATCTTTTAAACTATCTCCAATTTTTGGTGGTGTGCTTGGTGTAACAGGAGAAAGTATAATATCTACTTCGTTAAAATCGTTTTCAAAATTAGCCGAAATTTGATCTCTAAGTGCTAAACCTTTAAGGTAAATAGCATCAGAGAATCCTTGAGATAGTACTTGGTTTCCTCCAACAATTCTGCGTTTTGTTTCTTCCGAAAAGTTTTCCGATCGTGTTACCGAGTATGTTTCTTTTAAACTACCAGACTCTATACGATTACCGTAATTTGTACCATCTAAACGCGATAGGTTAGAGGCTGTTTCGGCCATGGCCAATGTGTAGTATGTAGACACTAGTGTGTTAGATTCGAAAAAATCTAGCGCTTTTACCTCTATGCCTTTTGCTTTTATTTTTTCTATAGACGCTAAGAAATCCAATTTTACCTGAGCATCAATAGCATCATTATCTATAAAGTTTTTAAAGTATCCAATGGTTTTTATGCCTTCGGTATTTAAAATTGAAGCTTCGTTTATTTCTGCCGAAGCATAAGTGGTTTGGTCTTTAACATCTTTACCACTCATTATATTTAGTACAATTCTAACATCTTCTATAGACTTGGCTAACGGGCCAACACAATCTGTAGACGAGGCGTAAGCCATTAATCCGTAACGCGAAATGCGACCATAAGTTGGTTTTAAACCATATATATTATTGTACCCTGCAGGTTGGCGAACAGAACCACCAGTATCTCCTCCAATAGAGAATACAGTATAATTTTTTGCAACATTTACAGCAGAACCTCCACTAGACCCACCACCAACTAAATCGGGGTTTATAGCATTTTTAACTGCACCAAAAATGGTGTTTTCACTAGAAGAGCCATGCCCAAAACTATCACAATTTTCTTTAACTAAGGGAATTGCCCCAGCATCTAATAATTTTTGAATAGCAGTGGCTGTGTAAGCAGATTTGTAATTTTTTAATAAGTTAGAACTAGCGGTTGTAGTTGTACCTTGTACCATATACACATCTTTAATACCAAAAGGGATACCTTCTAGTAAACCAATAGTTTCTCCGTTTGCTATTTTAGCATCTACCTTTGCAGCAAGTTCTAGTGCTAAAGTATCTAGTAAGGTATTTACGGTATTATGTGTGTTTTGTTTTAATAGGTTTAATCGGTCTTGTACTAAAGCAGTACAAGTTATTTCCTTATTTACCAATTGCTGGTGTATGTGTTTTATTTGAGAATCCATATTATTCTTCTATAACTTTAGATACTACTAGAAAACCATTCTTTTCGTTAGGGAAGTTTTCTTTAATAATTTGTTTTTCTATTGCAGAGCTTTCTATAATAATATCGTCTCTTAAATCGTTTAAAGACACTGCATTTTTATTAGTATTATTGGCTGCATTATTATTTGTAGGATGCGCATTTTTAATTACATCAAATAATTTGCTTACCGCTTCAGACGGTTCTGCGCCTTTAATACTCGACAAAATGTCGACTGTCATAATTTTACTCATGTCTTTAATCTTTTATGTTAATAAAAAAGCCTTCCATTTTAGGAAGGCTTTATTTATATATGTTTAAACAACAACCTTCCAACCCTAGTAATTAGGATTATTGAAATTATTATTGTTGTTATTATTTATCATGTTTTTTTTGCTGCCCAAATATAAATAGAATAAATAGACTATCCACTATTATTTAGCGATAACCTATTCTATATTATCATATTATTAAAAAAGCTAATATTAATTTGAAATGTTTTTAATGTATTAGCAGAAATAACGTTTTTAGTATGGTGAAAATAATAAAAGGAGAAATTAAAAAATGCATTCTAAGCTGTTTTTTTTCGTTTTTTAATTTTGTGATTTTAAATTAAAATGCTGTTTTTTAATTTAAAGCTGTTTTTAGACGTTTTAAGCGCTTTTTTTAGAAACTAATAATTGTTAATAATTATTGGATAAACTCGTTAAGTCGCTTTTAAATAGCTTTTGTATTTCGTATATTTGTTTGTATTCAAAAGGATGCTACTAAGCGTCTTTTTTTGTGCAATAATTTTGTGGTAGTTAGTTGGCTTAAATTTAAGGTATAACTATGGCAGATAAGCCCGCGTTAGGGATTGAAGTGGATAGCCCACAGCCCGACGTAGGAGGTGCGAGGACTTGCAACAAAAAGCCCGACCCTTGTGGTAACGCCCAAAGATTTTTTAGTAGATAAAGAATAAATAATTGAAATTAACAATATAAATAATATGAGCGAAGAAAAAGAAGCTTTTAACGAGCATAATTATTCGGCAGATAGTATCCAAGCCTTGGAAGGAATGGAGCACGTACGTATGCGTCCTTCGATGTATATTGGCGATGTTGGTGTGCGTGGTTTACACCATTTAGTGTACGAGGTTGTAGATAACTCGATTGATGAAGCTTTAGCTGGACATTGTAATAATATTACAGTTATTATTAATGAAGATAACTCGATTACTACAGAAGATGATGGTCGTGGTATTCCTGTTGGCTTACATAAAAAGGAAGGCGTATCTGCACTAGAGGTTGTAATGACTAAAATTGGTGCTGGTGGTAAGTTTGATAAAGACTCTTATAAGGTTTCTGGAGGTCTGCACGGTGTTGGTGTTAGTTGTGTAAATGCACTATCTGATAGTTTAAAGGCAACGGTTTATAGAGAAGGAAAAATATACGAGCAAGAGTACGAGCGAGGAAAAGCTTTGTATCCTGTAAAGCAAATTGGTGAAACCGATAAACGAGGAACAACGGTTACTTTTAAACCAGATGCTACTATTTTTACACAAACTTTAGAGTATAGCTACGATACTTTAGCGAGTCGTTTGCGTGAGTTGGCTTACTTAAATAAAGGTATTACAGTACATTTAGTTGATAGACGAAATAAGAAAGAAGACGGAGAGTTTGAAGGTGAAACGTTTCATTCTGAAAATGGATTGTCTGAGTTTATTCAATACTTAGATGCAACGAGAGAGCCTTTAATGAAAGATGTTATTTCTTTTGAAGGTGAGAAGAATGGTGTACCTGTTGAGGTTGCTATGATTTACAACACATCGTATGCCGAAAATTTACACTCTTATGTAAATAATATTAATACACACGAAGGAGGTACGCACCTTTCTGGTTTTCGACGAGGGTTAACGCATACCCTTAAAAAGTATGCAGACGAATCTGGAATGTTAGATAAATTAAAGTTCGACATTGCTGGAGATGATTTTCGTGAAGGGTTAACTGCTATTGTATCTGTAAAAGTTCAAGAGCCTCAATTTGAAGGGCAAACCAAAACAAAATTAGGAAATAGAGAGGTTTCGGCATCGGTAAGTCAAGCGGTTTCCGAAATGTTAACAGACTATTTAGAAGAGCACCCAGACGATGCTAAAACCATTGTGCAAAAAGTAATACTAGCAGCTCAAGCACGTCATGCAGCCCAAAAAGCGCGTGATATGGTACAACGTAAAACTGTAATGAGTATTGGTGGTTTACCTGGTAAATTATCTGACTGTTCTGAGCAAGACCCAGAAAAATGTGAGGTATTTCTTGTTGAGGGAGATTCGGCAGGTGGAACTGCAAAACAAGGTCGTGATAGAGCGTTTCAAGCAATTCTTCCACTACGTGGGAAAATTTTAAATGTTGAAAAAGCAATGTCTCATAAAGTTTTTGAAAACGAAGAGATTAAAAATATATTTACAGCTTTGGGTGTTACTATTGGAACCGAAGAAGATAGTAAAGCCTTAAACTTGTCTAAATTACGTTACCATAAAGTTGTAATTATGTGTGATGCCGATATTGATGGTAGCCACATTGCAACCTTAATTTTAACGTTCTTTTTTAGATATATGAAAGAATTGATTGAAAACGGACATATTTATATTGCAACACCGCCACTGTATTTAGTAAAACGTGGAGCTAAAAAGCAATATGCTTGGTCTGACGCAGAACGAGATAAAATCGTGTCTGAGTTTGGTGACGGATCTAAAATACAACGTTATAAAGGTCTTGGAGAAATGAACGCAGAACAACTTTGGGATACAACAATGAATCCTGAATTTAGAACTATGCGTTTGGTACAAAT
The DNA here is from genome assembly GCF_039538365.1 of Postechiella marina. Taxonomy (NCBI): domain Bacteria; kingdom Pseudomonadati; phylum Bacteroidota; class Flavobacteriia; order Flavobacteriales; family Flavobacteriaceae; genus Postechiella; species Postechiella marina. Next base: position 220,299 of record NZ_BAABCA010000007.1, on the reverse strand, counting down.
AGAAAATGGAACTGAGGCTGATAGAATTTTTTCTATGCTAATGGGAGACGAAGTACCGCCACGTAGAGATTTTATCGAGAAAAATGCTGTGTATGCAAATATTGATGCATAGATAATAATATGTAATGTAAAAAAATGCCGCTTTTTTAAGCGGCATTTTTTATTTATAGACTTGGAGACTAATTCAAATCATATATTTTTTTTAACCCGTTTAATGCTTTTTTATAAACCTAAGCCAACTCTTAGGCTAGGTGTGTTAACTCTAACATTAGAGCGTATGGTTGCTCTTCTTTCTGGGTACCTGTTGTAATGGTAATTATCGTATCTGTAATAATAAAATGATGCATGGCTGTAATAGTGGTCTCCATGATGACAGTGCGAATTACAGTGCTCATAATGTTCTGCATATGCATCTCTTTTACCTTTCATGTAGGCACGATAGGCTTTTCTATCGCTTTGTTTTAGTTCTTTTTCGTAGGCTGCTTGGTCTTCCCAAAAAACTTTATCTTCTTTCTTGTTTTCGGCTTTAAATTGTTGTTCGTATTTGGCATCTTCGGCAGCACGTTTTTTGTAATACGATTCTTTATCTAGTTTTGTTGTAGTTTCTGTTTCTTGTGCATGTATAGTAAAAGATAAACTAATAGCTAAAATAAATATGGTTGTTTTTAATAATTTCATGATTTTGATTTTAAGTTTATTATTTAACCCAATAAAGAGCTTTCGTTATTAAGACAACTAAAATCTTTTTTACCCTACCAAAAGTTTAAAATTTAAAAAAAATAAAAAAGGCCAACTTTTATAGTTGACCTTTTTGTGACTAATTTGAATGTATTTATGATGTGTTTTTATTTAGTTTTTTGTAATAAAAACAGAAGAAGCCGATGCTAAATCGTTGTTTACTGCGGGGGCTAAATTACCGCCAGAACCAATGTTGTTAAAGGCTAATATTCTTCCGCCAGCGTTTCCTGCTTCAGCAATAAATACCATTTTTGTATCGGCATCATAAGCAACATCTACGGGGTTACCTAAGCGTGTAGACGACCCAGCAACTCTTACTTGATTAGATAATGCCAATGTGCCATTGTTTGCTGTGCTAGCAAATTTACTTGTAAAATTTTCTATAATATGAAAACCACCATCGTCTTCTTTATTAGCAGCATCTGCAATATCGGTAAGAATCATAACGTCCGATCCTGCATCGTAAGTTAATCCGTGAGTTCTAACTATACCTTCTATTTTAATTTGCTTAGATGCGCTTAGGGTTGCATCAGTTGTATTGCTTAAAAAATTATTGTAAACAGCAAGCTCGTTAGTTGTATCAACAATGGCATATAAATCGTTTCCATCAAAAGTAATTCCCCATAATTTAAAATTGGTAGTAATGGTGTTTCTTAAAGTAAATGTATTGCCACTTTTAGTATAAATAAATAATTTACCATCTGGTGTTGTGTCGTTTCCATCTGCATCTGCATTATCTGCTACAACATACATATTTCCGTTTACTGCAAGTTCTCTAGGGCTAGACATATCGTTTGTTCCAGAAATATCGGCTGTAACAGAAGCGCCAGACATTAAACTAGAAATGTTAGAAAAGCCTTCAAGACCTAATCCAGAACGCGATGCTTGTATAACAGCATCAGAAGAGCTATCGTAATAAATACCATCTGCCATAGTAGACGATGTTAATAGTGTTTTTGTTGTAATATTTGAAGCATCGGTAACATCGTAACTTGTAATATTTCCGTTAGCGTTATTTGAAGCGTAAACTGTTGTGGTACTCATAGCACCTGGTTTGTTACTATCATCATCACTACAAGAAAAGGTAACTAAAGACGTTAAAATAATACTTGCTAAAATAGATTGAGATTTAAATCGTTTCATAAATTATTAGGTTTTTGTTATTTAGGCATACGTACGAAGTTAAAAATCGAGCGGTTTTGTTTTTTATATGCTTTAACAATTTATTATGATTTGTTTGCAAACTAAGCTGAAACAAAAAAGGCTAGTTTAAACGTTTAAACTAGCCTTTTTTATTAGAGTCTATAAGGTTTAAAAATCGAAACCTAAAGCGAATTGCCATACTCTATTTTGCGGGTTTCCTTCGTCGTAAATATCGCCTAGCCCTAAATGATACCTAACACCAAAGCTAACACCAGAGTCGGTTTTAAAACCAGTACCGAAGTTTATACCGTAATCGAAACTTTCTGGATTAAACTCTTGAGAGGCATTAAATAGGCTACTGTCAAACTCTTCTTTATGAGAAATGGCATAGCCAATTTGCGGGCCTGCTTCTAGAAAAAAGTTATTGCTAGGATATATTTTTAGTAATAACGGTAAATTAATGTAATCTAATTTTTGAGTAAATGTGCCACTATTATCTTTTAACTCGTAACCTTGTTGCGAGTATAAAAGCTCGACTTGAAAAGCGATTGCATTAGATACAAAAGATTCTCCGTAAAAACCGCCATGAAATCCGTGTCTTTGTCCTGTTTCTGTATCGCCATCAAAACTAACAGCAGCTAAATTATAGCCTAGTTTTATTCCAGCATTAGATTTTTTGTCTTGTGCATTTATGCTAAATATAAAGCATAGCATAGTTATTGTTGTTAAAAAAGTAGTTTTCATATATAATTTATTGAGGTTTAATAAAGATGTTATTTTCCGCCATTGGCTTGTAAATCTGCAATACATTGCGCATCTAGTTGAGGTGCAGTACTCATGTTGGCCATGTTGCTAATACCTGCTCCTGTTTCTGCAGACCAATACATTAAGCAGCTGTCTACATCGCAATGCTTTGGGTGTTGGTCGTCTTCATGGTCGGTTTGTAATGGCGATCCTAAATTTGTAAGTCCGAGAATATGCCCAAATTCATGTGTAATTACGGTAGTTTCTAAGAGGTTTCTACTGGGTTCAAAAGGGCTATTGCTAAATCTTTGAATGGTTTCTTCGTAAATTACAAACGAGGTATTCCAATAAGCGGTTCCTAGTACAACGTTAGAGTCTGAATCGTTACTAGACTTACCATCTATAAATAAAGCCCAAACAGCTATTTGGTTTTCTGTATTGTAATTTTTGCGTAGGTCTTTTTCTATATTGGCGATTTCTTCTATTGTGTATGTGTCTTGACCTAGTGATGGTATTTCGCGTTTTTCTACCGTAATGCCATTAGGTTTAAAAGTTCTGTTATTTAAAAATGAAACAAAATTATCTACACTAGCTTGTTCTGGTTCAAAACCTTCAACATATACCATTTCTATTACCATACTTTTATAGGTGTTGGCAGATAGTAAGTCGTTTGCAGAACTCCCTGTTGCTTGTCTATTTATGTTTTTATTTACTGTGGTAGTCTGGTTGTTTTCTGTGTTTTCTCTGTCTTCAGTAGTTACTGTTTCGTTGTTAGAACAACCAAAGATTAAAGTTAAAAACATTATTGCTATTAATGTGTATTGTTTCATTTTATTTAGGGAATTTGTTTTTTAAACAGCTACCAAATTTGTAGTAGCTGTTCTATTTTACATACGTAACAAATGCTTTTCTAGTTTTATATTTGAGCTAAAACTAAGGTTGTTGCAGCATTTGTAGAACTTTGTAGACTAATAGAGTTTTGAGAATAGCTTGTTATTTGCCAAGTATTATTTAATAATTCGAAAGAGGCATTGCCAGAAAATGTTAGCGATAAAAACACATTAAGTTCTGAGGCTACTTCGTAAGTACCTTCTACATTGTTAATAGTTGTATTTATTGTGTTTTGAGCTGTAACACTTAAATTATTAGTAAAATTTATAGTGTAATCTGCATAATTATTAGCTTTGTTAATACCAGATACTACATACGATTCTACTTTAAAGGCACTTTCTACTAATATATCTTTTATTTCGTTAGCATTGACTTCTGCTTCTTGCATTACTTCGTTTGTGCCTAAACACTCTGTTATTTTAGATTGTAAATCCATATCGCTTGTAATTTCAACCACAGTGTCTCCGCTTAAAGTGCCAGTAATGGGGTAGCTTACAGAGAATAATTGATCATTTTCAAAATTGTTCATGTAAGTGTATAATTGTTGCTCAGACTCTATAACAACACTTCCTGTTTGTTCTGCATTTAAGCTAAATGTTAAGATAGTAATAGGAAAATCGATGTCTAAACAATTAATAGCATTTTTAGCTTCGTTTTCTGCAGTTTCGCAAGCATCCATTAAAGCATCTAGCTCTGTTTGGTTTGCTACTTGTACCTCTGTGTAGTTGCTTAGTTTTACAGATAGAGGGAATTGAAATGAGATGATATCATTATCGTTAGTAAATTCTCCAAGTAAATCTAAAACCAAACTGTATTGAGATTCGCTAATTATGGTTAATTCTGTATTGTTTATTGTCGCTGTAACAGGTAATAATATTGAAGAGCAAGACATACCATCTAAAAAATCGTCAAAACTGCCATCGTACATCGATGTGCGCTCTAGGTTGTTTGCTGTTGGCGATGTTGCGTTGTTAGTATTTTCTCTATTTCCGTTTTCGCTATCAATTTCACTTTGGCATGATGTAAAACTAAATATAGCTGTTAATAATAGAACGATTAATAATTTTAATTTTTTCATGATTTTAAATTTTATAGGCTGTAATTACCTTGGTTTAGTAGTGTGTTTTACACTTTCTATGGTTAAGACAACTCTATTTAAATTTACCCTACCTTGTTTAAAAAAAAATAAGTTAAAAAGTATTGAAAAGGTAGTGCGATACATTTAATTGGTTTTCAAAAGTAATATTTTATAATAAAAAAACAGCTACCATTATATGATAGCTGTTCCACCTAAGTTTAAGTAACACATGCAGGCTTCTAGTTTATATTTGGGCTAAAACTATTGTAACTGCTGCATCTGTAGTGCTCTTTAGAGAGATTGAGCTTTGAGAATAGCTAGCTATCTCCCAAGAATTATTTAATAATTCGAAAGAGGCATTCCCAGAAAAACTTAGGTTTATATTCACTTCTATTTCAGAGGTTACTCCATAGGTACCTTGTACAGTATCCATACCTGTAAGCGTTGTGTTTTCTGCTTCGCAAGTTAAATCTCCAGCAAAATCGATGGTGTAGTTTGCATAATCTTCTGCTTTTTCTGCACCTTCGTATATAAAAGATTCTACTTTAAAGGCACCTTCAACTAAAATGGTTTCGAGTGCTTTGGCGTTTTCTTTAGCTTCCTCTTTTTGATCTTCTATTCCTAAACATGCTGTAATTTGAGTTTGTAAATCTAAATCGCTAGCAATATTAATAGTGTTTTCGCCTGCTAAAGTAGCTGTTATAGGGTAGTTAATAGCAAATAATTGATCGTTACCAAGTTCGTTTATGTAAGTGTATAACTCTTGGTTAGACTCTAAAACAATACTTCCCGTTTGTTCAAAATTTACATTATATGTAACTATAGTAATAGGGAAATCTATATCTAAACAGTTGATAGCACTTTCTGCTACATTTTCTATTTGTGAACAAGCCGATAAAATAACATCGTATTCCGTTTGATTAACTATTTGTACTTGTGTGTAATTGCTAATTTTAATAGTTAAAGGGAAATGTAAAACAATAGTATCTTCATCATTATTGTATTCTGTTAAAATATCTATTACTGTTTGGTAATCTGCTTCGCTAGCAACGTTAACATCGGTTCCGTTAACTGTTGCAGTAACTGGTAATAAAATAGAAGAACATGATACGCCATCTAAAAAATCGTCAAAACTTCCATTATACATAGAAGAACGTTCTATGTTTTGTGCGGTTTGAGAGTTTGATGAGTTTGCATCTGGGTTTTGCTCTACTACTGCATCGTCATCATCTTGACAAGATGTAAAACCAATAAGAGACATTAATAAGATTGCTGTAATACGTTTTAAATTTTTCATGATAATAATTTTTTTGGGTTCTTAATTTTTAATTCTGATTTTTTGCGTTCTGTAGGTAAGACAACCCTATTTTATTTTGCCCTACCTCGTTTTAATGTTTTTTTTTTGATATGATTAAAAATGCAGTTAATCTGTTTAGTTATATGTAAATAGATTTAATGCATTTTGTTTTCATTCGGGCTTAAGACAATTAAAAATAAATTTACCCTACTTTTGTTTTTGATTTTTTTATTTTTAGACTTAGAAACCTACTTTATAATGAGCAATAGCAAGCCAAATCTTTGTGAGGAAACTTACTTTAACACCTTTTATTTAGAGCATATACAGCATGCAAGTAATTTTGCATATTATAAATGTGGCGATAAGGACAATGCGCTAGATTTGGTGCAAGACGCGTTTTCTAAAATATGGGAAAACTGTTCTAAAATAGATTTTACTAAAGCAAAAACGTATTTGTTTACATCGGTTAATAACTTGTTTTTAAATAAGGTAAAACATAATAAAGTGGTTTTAGAATACGCTAAAGCAGCACCTTATATAGACCAAACAAACGAAAGTCCAGAATACATATTAGAAGAAGAAGAGTTTAAAAATAAGCTCGAAAAGACCATATCTTTATTAACAGATGCGCAACGCGAAGTTTTTTTACTTAATAGAATAGAAGGTAAAAAATATCGAGAAATAGCAGAATTGTTAGAGGTTTCTCAAAAAGCAGTAGAAAAAAGAATGTCTGCAGCTTTAAAAACAATACGAGAACATATCGAAAATATTTAATTGATATAAAGGGTAGGGTAAATTAACATGTAGGTGTCTTAAATACAGAAAGGACAAGAAGATGAATAAAGAAAACGACATATTAAAATGGTTTGAAGGCGAAATGTCTTCTGTAGACTTAAAGAAAAAATATCCAAACGAAGATTTTTCTACGTTAGAGAAGTTGGGGTTTTATTCTAAACAATTAAAAGCTCCAAAGGTAGATGCAGAAAAAGCTTTAGCAGATTTTAAAGCAAAACAGGTTAAAAAGAATAAGCCTAAAGTTATACCATTAAATTTTAAATCGTTTTTAAAAATAGCAGCGATTTTTGTGGTTATGCTTACATCGTCTTACTTTTTGTTTTTTAATAACGATAAATCTTTTGGCACTCAAATAGCAGAAACCAAAACATTTAATTTACCCGATAATTCTCAAGTTATATTAAATGCACAATCTAAACTATCTTTTAATAAAAAAGAATGGAAAGTAAATAGAAATTTAGAATTAGATGGTGAAGCTTTTTTTAAAGTAACCAAAGGCGAGGCGTTTACTGTGCATACCGATGCAGGAAATATTCAAGTTTTAGGTACGCAATTTAATGTAAAAGAGCGCGATAATTATTTTGAAGTGCAATGTTACGAAGGTTCTGTAAAGGTTACAAGTAGCCAAGGTAATGTGGTTTTAAAACCAGGAAAGTCTTTTAGATTGGTAAATGGAGCTGTTGTTGTTACTAAAGATTTTAATGCAGAAAGTCCGTCGTGGTTAACAAAAGAGTCTAGTTTTAGCAATGTACCGCTTTGGCAGGTTATAGAGGAATTGGAAGTGCAATACGATATTGTAATTTCTGTTGATGACGTAGATACATCAAAATTATTTTCTGGAAGTTTTACACATAGCAATAAAAATGTAGCACTACAAGCTGTAACCATACCATTAAAACTGAGTTATAAAATAGAGGGTAAAAACGTTAAGTTTTATAACTATGAATAGAACTAACTCTATAATTACCTTACTTTTTATAGTCTTTAGTTTTTCTTTTCAAGCTATAGCACAGGCTCAAGAAAAAATAGACCTTTTAGACCTTATAGAGCAATTAGAAGCAAAGTTTGATGTCAAGTTTTCGTATTCTGGAGACGAGCTTGCTCAGGTTTTAGTAAGTAAGCCAAACAAAGATGCATCATTAAAAGTTGTTATTGCTGAGCTAAACAATGCAACCGTTTTTAATTTTAAATTTTTAACAGAGCGGTATATTACAATATCTACAATAAATAAAGTTATTAGTATTTGTGGTGTTGTAATTTCTAGTACAGATAAGCAACCTCTTTTTGGGGCATCTGTAGTTGTAAAAAATACAACTAAAGGTACCATAATAGATAAAGATGGTTATTTTGAGCTTACTAATGTTGGTATTAACGATACCATAAATATATCTTTTTTAGGATTTAAAACCATAGAAATTAAAGCTACCCATTTAAGGTTTAATAGTAAGTCTTGTAAAACCTTAAATATGGATGCCCAGAATGAAGCTTTAAATCAAATTTTAATATCTAAGTTTTTAACCACAGGTTTGCAAAAGTATATTGATGGTAGCACGGTTTTAAATACCAATAAGTTTGGTATACTTCCTGGACTTACAGATCCAGATATATTACAATCCATTCAAGCTCTACCTGGTGTAGAAAGTGTAAACGAAAGTATAGCAAATATAAATGTTCGTGGTGGTACAAACGATCAGAATTTAATGCTTTGGGATGGTATAAAAATGTACCATTCAGGACATTTTTTTGGTCTTATATCGGCTTATAATCCTTATTTAACAAATAAAGTGGTGGTTACTAAAAACGGTACTTCAAGCGAGTTTAACGAAGGCGTTTCTAGTACCATAAACATGTCTACTAAAAACAAGATTACCAATACCTTTTCTGGCGGAGCAGGAGCTAGTTTAATTCATGCCGATGCTTTTCTAGAAATACCATTAACTAAAAAACTGGCTTTGCATGTTTCGGGCAGACGCTCTTTTACAGATGTTTTAAATTCGCCTACTTACGATAATTATTTTGAGCGTAGTTTTCAAGATAGTAAACTTACTACTAATAGTGGTGATACAAGCGACAGTAAAAGTTCTTCAGATTTTTTCTTTTATGATTATACAGCGAAATTACTTTTCGATTTAAATGATAACCACAAGTTTAGAGCCAACATAATAGGTATTAATAATAATTTAGATTATAGAGAAAGTTTTAAAAATTCTGAAGATGAAAAGGAATCTAAAACAAGCAACTTAAAACAAGAAAATTTAGGTTTTGGTGCGAGTTGGAACGCTTTATGGAATACTAAATTTAATACCGAGGTCACAGCGTTTTACTCTCAATATAATGTAGATGCTATAGATTATAGAGTAGAAACAGACCAAAGGTTAATACAGGCTAACGAGGTTTTAGAAACCAGTATTAAATTAAAAACAACGTTTAAAGTTAGCAATACTATTAATGTTTTAAATGGTTATCAATTTAGCGAAATAGGTATTTTAAATGCTACCGATGTTAGTGCGCCATCTTACGATAAAACAAAGAAAGAAGTATTATTAAATCATGCGCTTTTTGGCGAAATAGAGTTTAATAAAAACAATACCTATTTAAGAGTTGGGGGTAGAGGTAATTATTTCCAAAAGTTTAATAAATTAATTATAGAACCACGTTTAAATTTTAGACAAAAAGTATTTAATCGTTATGCCATAAAGTTACAGGGTGAGTTTAAAAATCAATCTGCTACACAAATTATAGATTTTCAAGACGATTTTTTAGGTGTAGAAAACAGACGTTGGATTTTAGCTAACGAGCAAAATATTCCAATTTCAGAAAGTAAGCAGGTTTCTCTAGGTTTAGAGTATAATTATAAAAACCTAGTGATAGATGTTGAAGGTTTTTATAAAAATGTAGATGGAGTTACGGTATCTAATCAAGGGTTTTATAATAATTTTCAATATATAAATGCAGCAGGAAGTTATAATGCCAAAGGTGTAGAGTTTTTAATTAATAAAACAGCAAACAATTATAGTGCATGGCTAAGTTATGCCTATAGTGTAAACAATTATGAATTTAAAACTCTAGAACCATCAGTTTTTCCTAATAATGTAGATATAAGACATTCTGTATCTATGGCTTTTAATTATGATGCGCTTTCAAACTTAAAAATCTCTGTAGGAGGCGTTTGGAGATCGGGTAAACCATATACAAAACCAGTAGAAGGTAACGAAACAGTACAAGATGGTAATAATACTTTTGTAAACTACGAGGCGCCAAATAGCGAAAATCTTGAAAATTTTATGAGGGTTGATGCCTCAGTTAACTATAATTTTAATATTTCTAAATCGACTTTAGGCACATTAAGAGCAGGAGTGTTAAATGTTTTAGACCGTAAAAATACAGTTAATCGATATTACGAAGTGAGTCAAGAAAATTCAGAAAAAGCCATTCAAATAGATAATTTTTCATTGGGTTTAACACCTAATGTAAGTTTTAGAGTTCAATTTTAATCAGCAAATTCAATATTAAGAAATCGTTAAAAACCCTTTTATTTCGATAAAGTGTATTTTTGTATGTTTTTTTTTATATATTTGTATAATCAAAGTAAGAAAATGAAAAAAGCCCCCTTATTTATGTTGCTTAGTATGGCAACAATGTCTTTAACCGCTCAAAACGATTTTGATGCTCTTTTAGTAGCAGGAGTAGATAATGCAGAACGTTTTGCCAACGATTATTTAGCGCCAGGAACCAATGGCTTAATGCATAGTATGAATGCCAATTGGTTTAATACTGCAGAAGCTAAACCATTGGGAGGTTTCGAAATTTCTATTATTGCCAATGCATCTACTATAAAAGATGATAATAAATCTTTTTTAATGAGCATAGCAGATTATAATAGTGATCCAGATCAAGATTTTGAAATTAGTTTCCCTGATGGTGTGGCAAGTAAAAACGTAGCTACAGCTTTAGGCGAAAATGATCCGGATGTAGACATAATTGTTACTTATGAAGATGCTCTTTTAGGCGAGCAAAGCGAAACCATTACTTTGCCAAGTGGTATAGGAGAATCTAGCGCTAATTTACTGCCAACCGCTTTTATACAAGGCGCATTAGGGCTTAGTAAAGGTATAGAGGTTAAGGGGCGTTTTGTGCCAAAAATAGAAACCGACGAGGTGTCTTTAAGTATGTATGGCGCTGGTTTGCAAGTAGAATTTACAAAGTGGTTACCTGCAGATAAAATATTGCCTGTAGCCATATCTGGTTTAGTGGCCTATACACATATAGATGGTTCTTACGATTTAACAGAGTCTTCTGGGATAGATGGAGAAGACCAACGCTTAGAGAACGATACCAATACAATTTTGGCACAGTTAATAGCATCAACAAAATTACCAGTTATTAATTTTTATGGCGGTATTGGTTATATAAAGGGTAAATCAGAATCAGATTTGTTAGGTACTTATAGAATATCAAACGGGCCATTTTTTTCAGAAACAGTTACAGACCCATTTTCTGTATCTAGCGAAGTATCGGCTGTACGTGGTACTATAGGCACAAAATTAAAGTTAGGTTTTTTTAGGCTTAATGCAGAATATCATATATCAGAATTCGATGCTTTTTCTTTAGGAATTAATTTCGGATTCAGATAATAAATCATTTTAATAGAAAATTTAGTTAATTTTTTTCATATAGTTTTAGTTAGTTGTTAGTTTTTAGAAAGTGCAAGATTTTTTATCTTGCACTTTCTTCGTTTAGAGTATTAAAATTTGTAGTTTTGTATGACTAAAATCATAAAATTCAGTCGTATAAAATACGATCTTTAATCATCAATAATTTCGTGTAAAGTGCGATTTTATATAAAACTCAAAAAAATAAAAACAATTTAAATATTATCTTATGAAAGTTACAGTAGTTGGAGCAGGAGCAGTTGGCGCAAGTTGTGCTGAGTATATCGCAATAAAAGATTTTGCAGCAGAAGTTGTGTTATTAGACATTAAAGAAGGTTATGCAGAAGGAAAAGCGATGGATTTAATGCAAACAGCATCTTTAAACGGATTCGATACAAAAATTACAGGAGTTACTAACGATTATAGTAAAACTGCTGGTAGTGATGTTTGTGTTATTACTTCTGGTATTCCTCGTAAACCAGGGATGACTCGCGAAGAGTTAATTGGTATTAATGCAGGAATTGTTAAAGCGGTATCTTCTAGCTTAATAGAGCATTCTCCAAATACTATTATTATTGTGGTTAGTAACCCAATGGATACAATGACTTATTTAGTGCATAAAACAACAGATTTACCTAAAAACAGAATTATTGGTATGGGTGGAGCTTTAGATTCTGCACGTTTTAAATACAGATTAGCAGAAGCTTTAGGCGCTCCTATTAGCGATGTAGACGGTATGGTAATTGGAGGACATAGCGATAAAGGTATGGTGCCATTAATAGAAAAAGCTGCAAGAAACAGTGTAAAAGTTTCTGAGTTTTTATCTGAAGAAAGAATGGATCAAGTAGTGCAAGATACTAAAGTTGGTGGTGCTACATTAACTGGTTTATTAGGTACTTCTGCCTGGTATGCTCCGGGAGCTGCAGTATCTGGAATGGTTCAAGCCATTGCATGCGATACTAAAAAGATTTTTCCTTGCTCTGCATTATTAGATGGTGAATATGGTTTAAGCGATTTATCAATAGGTGTACCATGTGTATTAGGTGCTAACGGTATTGAGCAAATTGTTAACATTAGCCTATCTGATGCTGAAAAAACTAAATTAGCAGAATCTGCAGAAGGTGTTAAAAAGACTAACGGATTGTTAGAACTATAATACAAAGTAAAATTTTAAATATCTAAAACCTGCTAGTTTAAAAAACTAGCAGGTTTTTTATTTAAAAATAATAGGTGTAATTAGAATTAAATTAGATATTTATATAAAGACTGTAGAAATACAGCCTTTATTTTTTATATTTGGCGCATGAAAGCAAGATGGTGCATTAGTGCTATAATTTTTATACTAACCTTATTTGGTGTTGTTAATCAGCATCAAACAACGTTACCAAACCAAGAAATTGTATTGCAGTTTACAGATGTTGAATTAACATCTGACGCGGCACAACATACAATTGCCATGGTTAAAAGGCAATTACAAGCCATTGGAGTTGGCAACTTGCGCATAAAAGAAGGTAGTAACGGGAAAATAAAAATAGCGTATTATAGTGATGCCGATGTTGCTAGCATTCAGAAAAAACTATCCAACGAAAAAGAATTAGCGCTTGATTATACTTTAAATCAAGAGAAAAAAGAGTCTAAGTTTCCTTCAAAAGATATCCAAATAGGTTACGATCTAGATGTTTACGAAATTCAAAAAGCAAACGATGTTCTTTTAGATATAGATGGCAAGTTTGTTTTAGAACCTAAATATACAAACGATAGAAGTTTTAATCCTAATTTTGACGTTTCGTTACCGGTAATAAATATTAAACAAACCGGAGATATAGCCAAAGTAGCTTACAGAGTATCTAGAAATATAGCTATACAAATTAGCGATGCTTTACATATTATTCCAGAAGTTAGAGCAGGCCCTAAATGCTAAAAGGGCTAATTAGTATAAACTAAAAATTATTCCTAATAACAAAACTAAAAACTTAGGGTAAGTGCTTTATTTAGAAGTGCAAACCTTAAAATAATGCCCAATACTATCTGTTATTTGGGTTTTTAAAATCATTTTTACATATTAAAAGTGCCAAATGGTAAAGTAAATTTTATATTTGCTCGCCTAAAAAAAATGGCAATAAACAATTAAAACATGCAAAATAAAGGACTAGTAAAATTATTTGCTCTTTTGTTTGGGTTGGTTAGTATTTACCAATTATCATTTACATTCAAAGGAAATCAAATTCAAAAAGAAGCAGAAGAAAAAGCTATTAGCGCAATAGCAGAAACGGAAAACGATTACCGTTCTAAAAGAAGTGCAGAAGAGGCTAATTATTTATCTGCAATTGCAACAGATACAGTTTACAACATTGGTATAGCAAAATATACATATAATGATGTAAAACAAAAAGCGATGAACCTTGGCCTTGATTTAAAAGGAGGTATTAACGTAATATTACAAGTATCTGTAAAAGATATTATTAAAGGATTGGCTAATTACAGTAAAGATCCTCTTTTTAATAAAGCTTTAGATGATGCTTCAGAACTTCAAAAAGATAGCCAGAATACATATTTAGATGATTTCTTTGTGGCTTTTGATGCTATTAAAGGTGATAAGAAGTTAGCGTCTCCAGATATCTTTTACACAAAAGCATTAGATGGAGAAATTAACGGAAATATGTCTGATGACGAAACAAAAGAAATTATTAGAACTAAAATAGACGAGTCTATTGTTTCTGCTTTCGAAGTATTACGTAAACGTATTGATGAGTTTGGTGTAACCTCTCCAAACATTCAACGTTTAGGAAATTCTGGTCGAATTTTAGTAGAGTTACCAGGAGTTAAAGATGTAGAACGTGCAACAAGTTTATTACAAAGTACAGCACAATTAGAATTTTGGGATGCTTATAAAGGCGAACAATTTTTACCATTTTTATACCAAGCAAACGAAGTTTTAAAGCAAACCGTTACAGCAAAAAGCGTAGAAGAGGTAGCAGAGTCTGCAGATGAAGAAAATGATGCAGATGCTAAAATTAGCGATCTTTTAGGTGATGCTACTACAGACTCTACAGCTGTAGCTGCAGTTAATCCTATTTTAGATTTAATGAGAGGTCAAGGCTATAGAGGCGGACCAGTTGTTGCTCAGTTCGAAATAAAAGATAAAGCAACAATAATGGAGTATTTAAACTCTAAAGAAGTAAAAGCTTTAATTCCTTCAGAATTACGTTATGTAAAATTTGCTTTTGGTAAGCCAGAAAAAGGAAGCGAAATAGTAGATTTATATGCCTTAAAAGGTAATAGAGATAACTTGCCAGAATTAAGTGGAGCAGTGGTAACAGATGCGAGTAACGAATTTGGAGCTACTGGAGAGTCTGAAGTATCTATGCAAATGAATGCTAAAGGTGCTAAGATTTGGGAAGAAATGACAGGTAGAGCTTATAACACTCAAGGACAAATTGCTATTGTTTTAGATAACGTAGTATATTCTGCTCCAGGTGTAACTACTGGGCCAATTTCTGGTGGGCGTTCTTCTATTTCTGGAGATTTTACTTTAAACGAGGCTATCGATTTAGCTAACGTATTACGTGCGGGTAAATTACCTGCGTCTGCAGATATTATTTCTAGTACAGTTGTTGGACCTTCTTTAGGTCAAGAAGCTATAGATAGCGGTTCTATGTCATTCTTAATTGCTCTAGCTTTAGTATTAGTTTGGATGATTTTATATTATGGAAAAGCAGGTGGATTTGCAGATATCGCTATGCTATTTAATATTTTATTAATCTTCGGAATTTTATCAGGATTAGGTGCTGTATTAACATTACCTGGTATTGCTGGTATTGTTCTTACCATTGGTATGTCGGTTGATGCGAACGTACTTATTTTTGAGCGTATTCGAGAAGAATTATCTAAAGGTAAAACACAAGGAGAAGCTATTAAAGACGGATTTAGTAATGCATTATCATCTATTTTAGATGCCAACATTACTACTGGTTTAACAGCATTAATTTTATTTGTATTTGGTACAGGGCCAATTAAAGGGTTTGCAACTACATTATTAATTGGTATTGCAACATCATTATTTACAGCTATTTTTATAACAAGATTGTTAATCGATTGGTATGTAAATAAAGGCGGACAGTTAAACTTCTCTACAGGAGCAACTAAAAACTTATTTAGAAACATGAGTATCGAGTTCTTGAAAAAGCGTAAAATTGCTTATGCTATTTCTGGTGTTTTTATTCTTGTTAGTTTAGGTTCTTTAATTGCTACAGGATTAGATCAAGGTGTAGATTTTGTTGGAGGTAGAACATACCAAGTGCGTTTTGCACAAGATGTAAGTGCTTCAGAGATTTCTAACGAATTGGCAGATGCTTTTGGTAGTGCCGATGCAAAAACTGTTGGAGATGCTAACCAATTAAAAATTACTACCAAGTACAAAGTAAACGAAGCTAGCGCTGAAGTAGACGAAGAAATTAGATTAAAATTATATAACACATTACACCCGTATTTAGCTGGTGTTAGCTACGAGCAGTTTTTAGATTTAAATGATGAAAACAAACAAGTAGGTTTAATGGAGTCTTTTAAAGTAAGTCCAACCATTGCAGATGATATTAAACAAGCATCTTTCTGGGCTATCTTAGGGTCTTTAATTGTTGTGTTCTTATACATATTATTCCGTTTTAAGAAATGGCAATATTCTCTTGGTGCAGTTGCAGCAGTATTTCACGATGTATTAATTGTATTAGGTATCTTCTCTTTAACGTATAAGTTTATGCCATTTAATATGGAAGTAGATCAAGCATTTATTGCAGCAATACTTACTGTAATTGGGTACTCTTTAAATGATACCGTGGTTGTTTTCGATAGAATTCGTGAGTTTTTTAACGAACACACAAACTGGAAGTTCGAAAAAGTAGTAGATTCTTCTTTAAGTAGTACACTAAGTAGAACGTTAAATACTTCTTTAACAACATTAGTAGTATTATTAGCTATCTTTATTTTTGGAGGAGAATCTATTAGAGGCTTTATGTTTGCATTAATTGTAGGTGTAGTTGTAGGTACATACTCATCATTATTTATTGCAACTCCAATTATGTTTGATACAGTAAATAAATTAAAAGGAAAAGGGAAGGAGTAACCCTTAAATTTTATAATAAAAAAGCCTGTTTACATATTGTAAACAGGCTTTTTTATGTTTTATCTTAAGGTAAAATACTGTATGTGTTTTTAAAGAGGCTTTAGCTGGTTTTACATATAAAAAAGAAAACAAATAAGCCTTTTTAGTAACTGTATTTAAAAACTAAACTTAAAAGTATTGTAAGTTAAATAAAACTTATTTAGCACTTCTAATAATAAAGATTTACTTATAAATCTAACTTTTTTAACTCTTTGTAATTGCGATTTAAACGTTTTAAAAGAATACCATAAATTAACTTGTAAAATAACCAGAAAATAACCAGAAAAATAATTGAAAAAACAGCAAGAATGGTTATAATAATAATTAAGCCATTTTCGCCTAAACTTTCTATACTATTAATAACATTTGTATCGTGTTGCAGCGATAGGTAAAAACCAAAAGCAAGCGATACACCCATCATTATAAGGTTATAAAGCACGTAGTATTTAATTATTTTACGTGTTTTTAAAATATTCTCCATAAGCTTTTTAGCACTATCTGTAACAGAGATGTTTTTATAAGCATTATATAGAAAATAGATAAAAACTAATATAACTATATAACTAAAAATGGTAATACCCATAAATACATATTCGTTGGGGAACATGGTATCTAATTTTTCTTGATAATCATCCGATGTAAAATAGGGTATAGTGTTAATAATAATCCAAAATGCAAGTTCTGCAATACTTATGTAAAAAAGGGTTTTTACAATAGAAGACGATTTTTTATGTAACATACCATAAATATCTTTTACAGATACTTTGGTGTGATTAGAACTCTCTTTGTTCCAATCTTTTTTTAATAGGTCTAATTCATCCATAGGCTTACGGATTTAAAATGGTTCTTAATTTTGTTTTAATTCTATTCATCTTCACACGGGCATTCACTTCACTAATTCCCAAAGTTTCACTAATTTCTTTATAGTCCTTGTCTTCTAAATACAAGAAAACAAGAGCTTTTTCAATATCATTTAGTTGGTGTACAGCTTTATATAGTACTTTTAATTGTTCTTCTTGTGTATCGTCATAATCCTCTGCTTTTATTTTAAAAGACACGCCTTCAAAATCTTGAGTTTTAATGGTTCGTTTAGATTTTCTGTAAAGGGTAATGGCAGTGTTTAAGCCAACTCTATACATCCAAGTACTAAATTTTGCATCGCCTCTAAATTTTGGATACGCCTTCCATAATTGTATGGTTATTTCTTGAAATAAATCGTTATGCGCATCATAATTGTTTGTATAAAGTCGGCAAACTTTGTGCACAATATTTTGATGCTTTTCTAGCAATTCTACAAAACTATGTTCAAGCTCTTTATTCAATGGTGTGGTTTAGTTATTGTATAAGTATATTAAACTTTAAATATGTTACAATGTTATAACATATTTTTTTAAATAAAATGTAGAACAACTTGATTTTAGCTGATTTTTAGGTTTTTAGTTAATTATAAAACCATATGTTTTTATTGTAGCACATTTGTAATTTGTATAAATATGACTGTTATAAAATAGATTTTTTGGTAATATGATAATTATCATGGTTAAATTCTAAGAATTCCAATAATTTTAATGTATTAAATGTTAGAGTTATGAAACTAAAAAAGAATCCAGAATTAGAGGTTGGAAGGAATAGCAGCCTTTATTTCGCTATCGGTTTAAATATCATGCTTTTTATATCATGGCAAGCTTTAGAGTATAAAACTTACGAGAAAAGAGATGTTGTATTGGATGTGTTAAGTATGGAAGAAGTTGTTGAAGAAGAAATACCTCTTCTTAGTTTAAATACGCCACCTCCGCCACCACCACCTGCAGCAGTAGTTACAGAACAAATTAAAGTTGTAGAAGATTTAATTGAAGTTGAAGAAACGGTTATAGAAAGCACAGAAATTAGTCAAGAAGATGTGGTTGAAGAACGTATTGTTAGTGTTTCGGATGTTGAAGTTGCAGAGGTCGATGAGTATGTAGAAGTGCCATTTGCAATAATTGAAGATGTACCCGTGTTTCCTGGTTGCGAAGGTGTTAAAAAATCGCAGCGTAGAGCATGTTTTCAAAAAATGATTATGCAGCATGTAAGTAAAAATTTCGAATACCCTCAATTAGCTTTAGATATGGGGATAAGCGGTAGGGTATTCGTAATTTTTACTATAGAAAAAGACGGATCTATTAAAAAAATAAAAACAAGAGGTCCAGATAAAGTACTAGAAAAAGAAGCGCACCGTATTGTTAGCATTTTACCAAGAATGACACCAGGGAAGCAGAGAGGCGAACCCGTTCGTGTACCATTTAGTTTACCAATAAACTTTAAAATGAAATAGTTTAATTATTTTTTTAGTCTTTAATTAAGCAGGTAGCACATACTTTAATAAGTATATGCTACCTGTTTTTATATTTGTATATGTGGTTTTTACAATTCAGGTATAATTTTTTACAGTTGGGGTATTCCTTTTTTTTAAATCTGTATTGCTGTTAGATATTTGTAGTGTAATTATCAATCAATCAATCAATCAATCAATCAATCAATCAATCAAAAACGAACAGTATGAAAACTTTAAAGTCTAGCTTAATATTATTTGGCTCTGGTGCATTAAATCCGCCTTAAAAATTACCTAGAATAAAATAAGAAATTAAATAGCAATAATCATTAAACAAGTAAGGCTATTTAATTTAAGATTAGCACAAACATTACAACTTTTTGCTAACTTTAAAGCAAGAATAACTTTAGTTTAAAATTAAAATTAAAATTAATTAATAAAGAAACCATGACAAAATCAGTTAAACATATTTTTATAACATTAATTATTGGCTGTGTTATATTTGTTTTAAGTAGTTTTTTAACAAACGGGTTTTCTTATAATAGTATTAGCGAGTTTGTAATTCAGTTTGGTTTTTGCCAGTTGTATTCTTTTGTTTTAGGTTATTCTAATATGTTCTTTTTCGATTATTTAGAGCAGCGCCAATGGAAAAAAACAGATGTAGTAAAGCGTGTTGTAATTGGTATTACGGGATCTGCCATTATAACATTAATGGGACTGTTTGTTTTAAGACTCTTAACAGCTTTAACTCTAGAAGAACAAAGCATTAGTATATTTTTAAAAAATCAAAAATGGAGCAATTATTCCTTTGGAATGTGGGTAACATTAACCATAGTAATAATATTTCATGTTGTATATTTTTATAATAAGTATCAGCAAAATAGAATAAAAGAACAAAAAGTAATAGCAGGTACTGCAAGTGCAAAATTCGATGCTTTAAAAAATCAATTAGATCCACATTTTTTATTTAACAGTTTAAATGTATTAACAAGTTTAATAGAAGAAAACCCAGATAACGCCCAACGGTTTACAACTTCGTTATCTAAAGTATATCGCTATGTGTTAGAGCAAAAAGATAAAGAATTAGTAACTGTAAATGAAGAATTAAGATTTGCTAAAACCTACATGACGCTTTTAAAAATGCGTTTTGAAGATAGTATAGTTTTCGAAATGCCAGAAGAAGCCTCTAATGCAGAGAGTAAGGTTGTACCTCTGTCTTTACAGTTATTATTAGAAAACGCTGTAAAACATAATATGGTAACAAGTAGTAAACCATTGCATATAGAAATATACGAGAAGGATGGTAATCTTGTTGTCCAAAATAATTTACAACCTAAACAAATAGTAAAAAAGAGTAGCGGTGTTGGTTTAAATAATATTACCCAACGTTACGATTTACTTACTAATAAAAAAGTATTAATTAATAAAGAAGCAAGCAGTTTTGCAGTGTCAATACCAATGCTTACTAAACAAATATCAGTTATGAAAACACAATCATCAATCGAAATGGACGATGCTTATTTGCGCGCCCGAAATCATGTAGACGAGTTAAAAGGGTTTTACTATAGCCTAATGTCTTACTGCCTAGTTATTCCTTTTTTAATATTTATAAACTACCATACTTACTGGGGTTACCAATGGTTTTGGTTTCCAATGTTTGGTTGGGGCTTAGGTTTATGTATACAAGCATTTAGAGTTTTTGTAAGTCGTCGTTTTTTAGGCAACAGCTGGGAAAAACGTAAAATGGAAGAGTTTATTAGAGAAGAAGAAAAAAACTGGGACTAAAACATAGGTATTATGAAACGACATAGAATAGAATCAAAAACATCGAGTACATTTTCTAATCAAGATGCATATTTAAGAGCAAAAAAACGATTAGACAAACTTAAAGGTTTTTACTGGCATTTGGTATCGTATATTGCTGTAAATGTATTTTTAATAGGTGTTATAGCGGTAAATTATGGGCTAGAAAATATATGGAACTTTGGTACTTTTTCTACTGCCTTTTTTTGGGGAATCGGGCTTGGTTTCCATGCCATAGGTGTATTTGGAAAAAATGTACTATTTAGCAGGCAATGGGAAGATCGTAAAATACAAGAATATATAGACGAAGATAAAACCCGTTGGGAATAGTAAATAAAAACCTCAAGTAGAGCAGTAAATAGAACATAAAAAATAGGATTATAAAGATGAATGCATTAATTATAGAAGACGAAAAACCATCGGCAAGACGTTTGCAACGTATGCTTAAAAAATTAGATTTAAATGCCGAAACCATGCTGCATTCTGTAGAAGAGTCTTTGGAGTGGTTTCAAAATAACGAACACCCAGATTTAATTTTTTTAGATATTCAGTTAAGTGACGGACTTTCGTTCGAGATTTTTGAAACTATAGAAATTAAATCGGCTATAATTTTTACTACAGCTTATGATGAATATGCTCTACAAGCCTTTAAATTAAACAGCATAGATTATTTGTTAAAACCCATAGACGAGGACGATTTAGAAATAGCTGTTAAAAAATACAAAGAGCGTGTACCTCAAAAACAAGCAGTAACGCTAGATTTTAACGATATTAAAAAGCTATTAGTAAACCCTATAGATAGAGTTTATAAAAAACGTTTTTCGGTTAAAGTTGGACAACACTTAAAGCTTATAAATATAGACGATATAGAGTGTTTTTATAGCGAAAATAAGGGTACATATTTATTCACGAACGAAGGTAGAAATTACCTTTTGGATACTACTTTAGAGCATTTAGAAAAAGAGTTAGAACCTCGAACGTTTTTTAGAATAAACAGAAAATTTTTTGTAAACATAAATGCCATAAAAGATATGGTAAGTTATACCAATTCTAGATTGCAAATAAAGTTAAAAACGTATACTGATAAGGATGTTATTGTAGCTCGCGAGCGTGTTAAAGATTTTAAAACATGGTTGGAGTAGAGGGTATTACTTGTCTTC
This sequence comes from Postechiella marina, assembly GCF_039538365.1. NCBI lineage: Bacteria > Pseudomonadati > Bacteroidota > Flavobacteriia > Flavobacteriales > Flavobacteriaceae > Postechiella > Postechiella marina. The sequence goes on along the minus strand of NZ_BAABCA010000007.1, from coordinate 198,529 downwards.
TCGTAATATTTTATTCATTTTACGCCCTTTGGCTAGCTCGTCTACCAGTTTGTCTAAGTACCTTGTTTGTTTTGTTAATTCAAATTCAATATCTTCAATACGATACCCGCATATAACCCCTTTTATAAGGTGAGAATTTGGGTGTAATTTAGCTTGCTTAAAGAATTCCGAAAATGTAGCTTTTTCGTCTATTAGCTCGTTTATTTTATCAACATTAAACCCGGTTAGCCATTCTATAACTTGATGTAACTCTTCAATAGTTCTTCCTTTTTTTTCTACTTTACTTACATAGTGAGGGTAAACCGATGAAAATGTCATTTTAGCAATCCTATCGTTTTGTGCAGTTGTAACCTTCATGTGTTTTTTAATTTGGTGTTTTCTATTACTCAGCATGAAAAATAAGCTTTTTATTTTTCATTTTAATTCTGGTTAGCGTTTGTTCGTAAAGCGAACTACCAAAAATATCTTTTTTTAGCGTTGGCTTTTTTATATTTAAAACAATGGTTTTTGCTTTAATTTTTAACTTGCCTTTGCGTTTAGGTACCAGAAAACCAGCTTTGTGTATAATGTATTTAATTTTATTTTTTACGTATTCATCTGTTTCTAGTTTAGTAGGTGTGTAATGGAATTTACTAAACGTATCTGTATTTAAAATTTGATAATTATCAATAGCTAGTAAAGTAGAAACTCCTATGGTGTACTTAATACCAACACTATCTGTTTGTTTTATGGTAAGTTGTTTTATGTTTTCATTCGTTTTTAAATTGTATAAATTAATTTTAAACGTCATGTTATCAATTAAAGCATCTATATTTATTTCGTTTTGAGTGAAACAAAAATTGATGTTTAGAATACAAATAAATAATATAAAACGGGCTTTTTTCATATTCGAAAATTAAGCAATTAAATTTAGTAAATAAAAGTGAATAGTGGTTTTATAACTCGTATAACTAAGGATTGATTTATTAGTATTACTTTTGATACTTAAATATACTACTAGTAATAATAAGTTTATGTCGTATCAAGATGAGTTTATCCTTTTTTGGAAACAAGTTGAAGAAAGTGTTGAAGAAAAACGTTTTGCTAAATTAACGATGGCAAAAACAATAGGTAAGCCTAATTTGAAAAACATTTTTGTAAGACCTATTTATTCTGATGAAGCTTTTAGGGTTTTAGTTAAATTGCATTACCAATCTAGAGATACAGAAGACCAGGAAAATGAGTTTTCTTTAAATGAAGCTTTTATGTACTTAAAACCTTATTTAAAAACATCTTTTTTATCTGTATTATTATTTACAACCACAAAAGACGTGACATTTAAGGTAAATAAAAAAGGAGCTGGTAGTATTACAGAGCATCCACCAACGTTTAGTAACATAGTTTTTGCTTCTAGTACCAAGAAATAGAGGGCATGGTTTACTATTCTAAATTTTAGTTTGCGATATAGTCTTTTACAAAATGGCTCCATACTTTATACCCATTGGCATTTAAGTGTAGCCTATCTTTAAAAAGTTCTTTTTTGGTAGTGTTATTAGCATCCATAAATGCAGAATGTAAATCTATAACTTCGTAAACGTTTTTGTTTTCATTATTTTTAATAATGCTGTTTACGGTTGTTATATGTGGCATAAGCAAACTGTCTACAGCAGGTAAAAGTGTTTGCACATATAGTTTAGTTTCTGGTATAGCTTTATGTAGTTTGTTTGTAATTTTTAAAATATTGTGACCAACATATTTTGGGTTTGGACTTTGTTTAAGGGTTAGTTTGTCATTTAAATCATTAATACCAATAAGTAGAAATACAGCTTTGGGTTTGTAGTGTTCAATTTCGCTAAGACGTTGTAAAACACCATTGGTGTTATCGCCAGATATGCCTCTGTTTTTTATGTGTGCATTGTTTAGCTTTTTACTCCAATCTCCTCCGCCTTCGGTAAGGCTGTTACCTATAAACACAATATCTCCAAAGTTAAGAGGAGATTCTTTAAACTTTTTTATTCGTTTTGGGTAATGTTTAACAGCCCAATCGTTATGATCTTTTATTTTTAATTGTTCTGAAGGATAAAGGTTTTTCACTTTCTTGGCAGAAGTCTTTAATTTTGTATTACAGCCATAAAGCGACATAAATAATATAAGAATATATTTATAATGCACTTTATAAAAAACATGAAGTAATAATTGCTTTTGCATGTTTATTTTTAATTTTAAAGACTAGATTTAGTATTTAAAGATTTACTGACTTTTCATAAATCGACGAACAGCAACCCATTGTTTAAGCATATCTCTAGCATCTTGAGCAGGATAGCCAAGAACTGTTTTTCCTGCAGCCACATCTCCAACAACACCAGATCCTGCGCCAACAGTAACACCAGAATGTAGTGTAGTATGGTCTTTAATAGATGCGCTACCTCCAATAACAACGCCATCTCCAAGGGTTACAGAACCAGCAAGACCACTATGCCCAGCCATAATACAAGAACGTCCCATAACACTGTTATGTGCCACTTGTACGAGGTTATCTATTTTACAGCCATCGCCTATTATAGTAGAGCTAAATTTAGCACGATCTACACAAGAATTGGCTCCAATTTCTACATAATGACCAATAATTACGTTTCCTATTTGTGGTATTTTTACAAGCCCGCGACCATCATCACTAGGTCTATACCCAAATCCGTCTGCTCCAATACTAACATTGGTATGAAAAATACAATGGTTTCCTATAATACAACGTTCTCTAATTACGGTTCCAGACCAAATTACGGTATTATCGCCAATAGTTGTCTCGTCAAAAACACAAACGTTTGGGTATAAAACAACACCGTTTCCTAATTGTACATCTTTGCCAATATAGCAATTAGCCCCAATTTTACAGCCATTACCAATAGTTGCAGATTCGTGAACTACCGCAGTAGGATGTATATCGGCTTCGAAAACTGGTGCAGGCGGATTAAAAAGTTCTAGTATTTTTGCCATGGCCAAATCGGCATTTTTTACCTTTATTAACGCACGGTTTTCTCCTGGTTCTAAATTTAAGTTATCGTTAATAATAGCAGCACAAGCTTTAGAGTCTGCCCATTGTTTAACATATTTTCTACTTCCTATAAAAGTAATTTGATGCTCTTTAGCTTTTAATAGTTGTTCTGGTCCATCAATTTGTTGGCTAGTGTGTCCTATTAATTCACCATTAAGTATATTATTTATGTCTTCTATAGAATATGATTTCATGTATGTTTATGTTGGATAGTTAATATTGTTGTAAATCTAACTGAAAAAAAGCAAAATTTATATTATTTCAAATATAAAGTGAATGACTTATTTACTAATTGCTTTGCCAATACTTAAAATGTGGGTTATTAAGTCATCAAAATCTGCATTAGTAACACGGTGGCTAGAAATTGCACAGCGTATACAATATATGTTGTTTAAAGTGGTGTAGCCAGGAAGTGCTATGGCACGTTCTTCTATTTGTAGTTTAATTTCTTTATTTATTGCATTTAATTCGTTTAATGTATTATTACCATTATTGTATCTAAAACAAACAATATCCATACCCACAGGTGCCAAGAGTTCTAAATCTGGATGTATTTCTATAAGGTTGGCTAGATAATAGGCTTGATCTACGTTTTTGGTTATCATTCTACCAAATTTTTCGCTACCGTGTTCTTTTAACGACATCCAAACTTTTAGGGCTCTAAAACGTCTAGATAATTGCAAGCCATACTCGCTAAACCAATTGTCGCCAGAGGCTAAGCCTCGTGTATTTTTTTCTAAATATTCTGGAATTAAAGAAAAGGTGTTTTTATGCTCGTAACTATCTTTTATTAGCACACAGCCAGCTTCAAAAGGCATATGTAGCCATTTGTGCAAATCTAAAGCTACAGAATTAGCTCTTTGAATACCATTTAGTTGCGGTTTTACTTTGTTTGATAACATGGCAATAGCACCAATAGCACCATCTACATGAAACCATAAGTTTTCTTTTTCGCAAATATCTGCAATAGCATTTAGGTTGTCTATGGCACCCGTGTTTACTGTGCCAGAAGTACCAATAACACAAATGGGTTGCAATCCGTTGGCTTTATCTAAAGCAATTTGCTGTTTTAAGGCATTAATATTTATGGTATAATCATTATTAACCTTAATTTTTTTTAAGCCTTTTGTGCCTAAACCTAACAACTCTACAGCCTTGGTATTGCAGCTATGTACTTCTGTCGAGCCATAAAATACTAGGTTGTTTTCTTTTAAACCCTCGGCTCTAATATCGTAACCAGCTTTTACGTTTCTTGCTACAGTTAAGCCAGAGTAATTTGCCATAGAGCCACCGCTTACAAGTAATCCGCTAGCGGTTTCAGGAAAACCTATAATTTCTTTAATCCAATTAATAACTTGTTCTTCTACTTTATGCGCAGCATGGTTGCCTCCGCCTAAATTAGGGTTTAAAATAGAGGCCCAGAAATCTCCCATAACACCAGATATGGTTCCGTTTCCCATATACCAAGCCCAAAAACGAGGATGAATATTTCCCATAGGGTAGGGTAATACATTATCTTGTAATTCTTGGTAAACAGAAGCGCTGCTACTAGGTGTTTTTGGTAATTTAGTTTTAAAGGTTTCTAAAACCTCGTTAGGCATATTTTGCCAAATTTTACGATCTCTAACGTTTTTTACATAGTCAAAAGCATCATCTACCATTTTGTGCATTAATGCTTTAGAGGCTTCCCAATCTTCAGGGTCTAAGTTTTCGTTATTTTCTAACAGGTTTTTCATGTGTAATCTTCAAATTATATCAAGAAAATTACATAAAATAACCTTTAAATAGATTTTTTTTAAGAGTTTATTTACTCCTCAACTCTGTTGTCATCAAAAGCAGATGGTAATAGTTTTGGAATAAATTTTATTACCAGTGGTAGTAATATTGCTCCGCCAGGCAATAAAAAGATGGCTAGACTTGGTATAGATTTAAAAATGTCGAGTAGTTGTTCTTGTACTTTTTTTGCTTCGGCTTCGGTTAAGTCTCTAACGGTAGATTGCGAAATAAGAATCATTAGTTCCTTGCTGTCTTTTAACTCTTGATACAAACGTTTACTATTTCTCGAAATTAGTTTATTTACCATTTTACTAGAATTATTGTAAAAACTTTTTACAATATTTTTAGAGCTTAAAAGGGCTATGTTGTCTTTGTTTGTTGAGTAAAAATAATTAACAACCTCAATAGATTCTTTTACACGTGTAGCATGTAGGTTTAAATCTTTGCCAAGCATATTTAAAAATAAAGCTTCGTTGTTGTCTATAACACGATCGCTCCAAGTGCTCATACAGGCAATATCGAGAATATAAAATTTTTCTAGACTAGTTTCTAATTGATTTATAGCGGTTTTATAATCTATATTAGCATTATTTTGAAAACGTAAAGACGACTCAAAAAGTTTAATTAATCCGTCGTCATATTTATTTTTAACCGTTTTAGAGTTTAAAACATTAAGTGTAATGCACTCTAAAGAAGCTTCTAGATTTTTTATGTAATCTTTCGATATGTCTTTATGAGTTAAATAATGCTTGTAAGCTAGTACATCGACAAATAAAAGTGCATTAATTATAAAATAATTAAAGTTTTTGGTAATAAGGTTAGCATCAATTTGAATGCGTTTATGTATAATTCTTTCTAACTGTTCTTCAGATTTTTTACCAATAAAAAGATCGTTAAAAAAAGATTTTTTTATTTCGTTTATAGCAGTGTAAAAGTTAATAACACTATCTGTAAAATCATCTTTACAGTTTGAGTTTTTATGCGTATAAAGAAAGGAAATAAGTAAGTTTACTTTGCATATTTCTTCTTCTGTAAGATCTTCTTTGTCAATAATATGCGATATAATATTAATGTTGCTACCATATATAAAACCACTAGACCGTGCTGCATTGTAAAACACATCGTCTTTAAAATTAAAAAAAGCATCTTTGCCTTTTACTTCTTTAAGTAGTTTTTTTATCCAACCGTTAGCTGACGGATTCATTTTTTAGCAAATTATAATTAGAGTAAAGATAAATTTTATCTCCAATATTTAGCACTTTTTTCGCTTTAACATAATTTTAACAAAACCGCTCCTAAAAAAACTTCGTAGGTATGCGTGAAGTCAATAATTAACAATTTAACAAAATTTTCAAAATTATGAAGAATTTAAAACAAGTTTTAGGAATAGGAATAGTAGCGGTAGCTGGATTCTTATTAGTAGCGGCAGATCATATTGATGCGCCAGCAGTAAAAGGAGGTAGTAGTGATATTACAGATTTTTATGCCTTTCAAGGTGAAGACGAAGACAATTTAGTATTTGTAGCTAATGTACAAGGTTTATTAAGCCCAAGTGCAACTAGTGCAGCTATGTTTGACGAAAACGTATTGGTAGAATTTAATATTGATACCAATGATGATAAGGTTGAAGATCTTGTTATTCAAGCAATACCAAGAGATGGTAAAATGTACTTTTTTGGGCCAGTGGCACCATCGCAAACAGGTTTAGCAAGTACTATTGCTACAACCGCTACTGCTGGTGGTTGGGTAGATATTACACCTTACGGATCTAATGCTATTACATCTTCTTTAAACGGAATGACATTTTTTGCAGGACCAAGAGACGATCCTTTCTTTATGGACTTTGCTAGATATAGCGAAATAATAGCAGGTGATGCCCCTAGCTTTAACGATCCAGGAGCAGATACATTTGCAGGAAGTAATGTTATGTCTATCGTAGTCGAAGTTCCAAAATCTATGATTGGTGGTTCTGGTGTCATTAATACTTGGGTAGAATCTAAAAGAAAATAATAAATAACCATTAAGATATAAATTATGAAAACTATAAAAATATTAACATTCGCTTTATCTATTTCTGTTTTAGCATTTAACTGTTCTAACGACGACGATAACAATGTAGTTATGCCAACCGGACCAGATTTTTCTGGAACATATATGCAAGAAGATCAAATGGGTAGACCAGCAGTAAATACTGTTTTTGTTTCTGCAGATAGTAAAGATGCGTTTAACACTACAATTCCATCAGAGCAAAATGCAGCATTTCAAAGCATGTTCGAAACCAATTTAACAGGTTTAAGTCCTGCTTATGCAAACGAAGGAGATCAAAATGCATTAATGCTAGATGCTCCAACATTTACAGGGCTTTTAGCTACAGATGTTTTAAATGTTTCTTTAGACGGAACTACAACTTTTTATGACGGGACTAACGTTTTAACAGGTCGTGCTTTAGCAGACGATGTTATTACAGTAGAATTATTATTAATTTTTGGAGGAGAAGATTTCTCTGAAAACCCAACACTGTCTGACGATAACGTAGATGCAAATGATAAACCCTTTTTGACCTCATTTCCATATTTAGCTTCACCTTGGTAGAAGCTCTCAAATCAGAGCATACTACCTAATATGCTCTGATTTTTTTTTATTACCTAACAAAAATTAAAAAAACTATTATTATGAATCCTAACAAAATATTAATAATGGTCTTGTTTGTATGTGCTTTAAGCTGTAAAAACAACAACCAACAAATTACAAATCAATTAGATTATAACACATATTTACAAACAGATAAAGATGAGGTGCTGCAACTTGCTTTGGCAGATTATGCTTTCTGGGAAAAAAAGCTAGAAAAAGACCCAAATCAATTTCCATACTTGGTTAAAGCAGCAGCAGCTCAATCTTTATTATTTAACAAAACTGGTAATATAGAGTCGCTTATAAAAGCAGAAAAACATTTAATAGATGCTAATAAAGCTACCAACTATAAAAAATCTGGTTATTTAAGAGCTCTGGCTAGAAATTATATTTCTCAGCATAAATTTAAATCCTCTTTAGAGTTGCTAAAAAAAGCAGAGGCTATTGGCGAAAACTTAGAGTCTACTCAAAAAATGCTATTCGATGTGTATTTAGAGTTAGGTAATTATAAAATGGCTAAACAAAATTTAAATACGTTTGAAGATTTTAACGATTTCGATTATTTAATAAGATTGTCTAAATGGTTAGATCATAAAGGTAATTTAGATGGCGCTATAAAGTATTTAGATAAAGCAATGGCTATTGCCGAGTCATCAAATTTACCAGGCACAAAGCAGTGGACGTACACAAATCTTGCAGATTATTACGGGCATGCAGGCTTAATAGAGATGTCTTATAATTTTTATTTAAAAGCCTTAGAAATAGATCCAAACGATGCTTATGCTAAAAAGGGTATTGCATGGATAGTGTATTCTTACGAAAAAAATCCAGACGAAGCTTTACGTATTTTAAACGCAGTAACTCAAGGTTATAATGCACCAGATTATCACCTTTTAAAATCTGAAATTGCAGAATTTAAAAACGATGAAAATTTAAAATTAACAGAATTAGAATTGTACCAAAAAGACGTGAGTAATCCGTTATACGGAGACATGTACAATAAGTACAATGCGTTATTATTAGCAGAAAATCAAAAAAAATCTGCCAAGGCATTGGCTATTGCAAACCAAGAAATAGCAAACAGACCGACACCGCAATCTTACGATTTATTAGCATGGACCTATTATAACCATGGCGATGTTAAAGACGCTTTAGCAGTTATGGAAAAATATGTTGTTGGAAAAACTTTTGAACCAGAAACATTATTTCATTTAGCAAAAGTTTACAAAGCAAATGGTAAATTTAATGATGCTAAAAATTTGAAAAAAGAGTTATTAGAAAGTACTTTTGAGCTTGGACCTTTAATGGCTGAGAAAATTAAAAATATATAAAAACATAAAGTACTAAATAATGAGAAATTTAAAACATATATTATTTTTATTAGTGACACTTAAATTTAGTTTTGGGTATGCACAGCAAATAAAAGGAACAATATATAACAAGCTTAATCAACCATTAGAAGGCGCTTATATTTATAATTTAAATACCAAAAGTCATGCGCACTCTACAGAGAATGGTGTTTTTATTTTAAATGATAATCATGTGGGAGATTCTATAAAAGTAGGTCTTTTAGGATTTAAAAATACCGTGTTTGTTCTAAACTTAGATAGTTTTAATACCAAGCAAAAGATAGCTTTAGCAGAAAAAACATTTCAGTTAAACGAGTTAGTTATAACAGAAGAGTTAAACCCTATAAGTACAATTTCTAGGTTAGATATAAAAACAAATCCGGTAAATTCGTCTCAAGAAATATTACGAAAAGTACCAGGATTAATTATTGGTCAACATGCAGGAGGAGGTAAGGCAGAGCAAATATTTTTAAGAGGGTTTGATATAGATCATGGTACAGATATTTCTCTATCGGTTGATGGCATGCCAATAAATATGGTATCTCATGCTCATGGGCAAGGCTATAGCGATTTACACTTTGTAATACCAGAAACTATTAATAAAATAGATTTTGGAAAAGGAGCATATTATGCAGATCAGGGCGATTTTGCTACAGCTGGATATGTCGATTTTTCTACTAAAGATTATTTAAAAGAAAGTAGTATTTCTTTTACTGCGGGACAATTTAACACACTACGTACTTTAGGAATGTTTAATTTGTTAGAAAACACTAAAAACCAAAACGCATACATAGCAACAGAATATATTGCAACAGATGGACCATACGATTCGCCTCAAAATTTTAACCGTCTTAATTTATTTGGAAAATACGTGTCTTTTTCGCCTAACAATGATAAGTTATCGTTAAGCCTGTCTCATTTTACAAGTCGTTGGGATGCTTCTGGACAAATTCCGCAACGCGAGGTAGATAATGGTAATATTTCACGTTTTGGTGCTATTGATGATACCGAAGGCGGTACCACATCTCGAACCAACTTTAATGTAGAGTTTAGTAAGTATATTTCAGATCAAGCTACTATAAAAACGAATGCCTTTTATTCGCAATACAATTTCGAATTATACTCAAATTTCACCTTCTTTTTAGAAGATGAAGACAATGGAGATCAAATAAAACAAAAGGAAAATCGCCAAATTTTAGGGTTTAATTCAGAAATAAGAAACGATCTCCATATTGGAGAAGCAGAATTGGTATTAACTTCTGGTGTAAGCTTAAGGCACGATATAGTTAAAGATATAGAGCTTTCTAAAACATTAAATAGAACAACTACTCTAGAAAATGTGCAACTAGGAGATTTAAATCAAACCAATATGAGTGCTTATACAAATGCAGAATTTGAGTTTGGCAAGTTTAAAATAGCTCCAGCTTTACGTATAGATTATTTTAAGTTTTTATATAATGATAGGCTTCAAACAAATTATACAACTCAGGCAGAAACTAAAACTATTTTAAGCCCTAAACTTAATTTTTATTACAATGCTAAATCAAATTTACAGTTGTATTTAAAATCTGGAATAGGTTTTCATTCAAACGATACAAGAGTTGTAGTTAGCAACTTAGGAAAAGATATTTTACCTAGGTCTTACGGTTTAGATATAGGTAATATATGGAAACCTACACCTAAATTAGTAGTTAATTCTGCATTATGGTATTTGTTTTTAGAACAAGAATTTGTTTACGTAGGCGATGCTGGTATTGTAGAACCTAGCGGAAAAACAGAGCGTTATGGTGTAGATTTAGGATTTAGATATCAATTAAACGATTGGTTGTTTTTGGATACCGATGCCACCTTAACACATGCAAGAAGTATTGAAGATGCAGAAGGACAAAATTACATACCCTTAGCACCAGATTTTACAATGGCAGGTGGCTTGTCTGTTAATAATTTAAATAATTTTTCTGGCGGATTGCGTTATAGGTATATAGATGATAGACCAGCAAACCAAGATAATAGTATTGAAGCTAAAGGTTATTTTGTGTCAGATTTTAATATTAATTATAGCTTTAGCAATGTAACCGTTGGTTTTGCAATCGAGAATTTATTTGATGTAGATTGGAATGAAACTCAATTTGCAACAGAATCTAGACTTAAAAACGAAGCGCAACCTGTAGAAGAAATTCATTTTACACCTGGCACACCATTTTTTATAAAAGGAACTATTTCTTATAGATTTTAATATATAAATATTTTTAATTAATTGAGGGATTAATAAAACACTAGTATTTTAAGGGAAGATTAGTTTTTTTAATTGATTTTGTTAGGTTGAAACACTTGATTGTAGAAATGCAATTGGGTGTTTTTTTTTGCATAATAGTTTAGTAACATAAACTCATAAAAAAAGGTTTAATTATATGTCTATAATTAAACCTTTTTTTTAAAATTATGGTAATGCTATGTTTAAATTATGTCGAGCTTACTACTCCTAAAGTATATAGTTGCTCCATAGTTGGAGAAGCGCTACCACCAGTAGGTTCAAGCGTTATACCAAAAGCTTCACTATCGTTAGCATTTTTAATTTCGAAAATTTTATTAGCATCTGCTTTAAAATCGTCAATAGTACCCAAACTAGTTGGTGCTAATGGGTTTAGTTTTAAAGACCACATTTGGTAAACTTTACCTTCAGGTGGTTCTGGTAAACCTGCGGCATCTAAAAAGATACGATCAGATTCTTTATCCCAATACACTTTAGCATAAGTATTAGCAAAATTGCCTTGACCCGCTAGTTGTACTTTAGTAATATTATCGTCGCGTAAAACAGATATTAAGGTATTTGCCTCTTTTAAGCTGTTTTTAGAGCTTTCTATTTGAAATTCTAAAAGCGATTCTTGAGTTTTAGATATTTTTATGTCAGACTCTAATTGCTTGTTTTGATTTACTGTCCAAAATAATCCTGCAGCCAATAAAATTGATGCAGCCCATCCAGAATAAGTAATCCAGTTGTATTTAGGCTTGGTTATAGATACCACTTTGGTGGTGTTACTATTAAAACCTAAAGCGTCTTTTATGCTTTGTAAAATCTTGTTATTATCTTCTCGAGATGTCGAAGCTGTAAGTTTAATAATGGCAGCTTCTATTTCTAAAACTTCTTGTAATATTTCAGGATGTTGTTGCATAAGGTTGTAAACCTCCTGATTTTCTTGATCAGAAAGTGAACCGGCTACGTATAGCTCTAAAATTCCAGATTCTATGTATGCTTTTATATCCATTTTAATTTAAAACCATATTTCTTAATTCCTTAATACAATTTCTGTTTCTAGTTTTAATTGTACCAATAGGCATTTCTAGGGTGTCAGAAGCTTCACTTTGCGTGTAGCCTTTAAAATAAAGAAGCTCTATAACATCTTTACATTTTTGCCCAAGTTTAGTTACAAAGTTTTTAATACCTATGGCATCAGTTTTGTCATCTAAACTATCACTGGTTTCTATTATATCTACGAAAAAATCAGAGTTAAGGTTTTGTTTTGTTTTCTTAAAGTTTTTAGAACGTGTTTTATCTATGGCAGCATTTCTTGCAATGTTTAAAATCCATGTAAAAAAACGTCCTTTTTTGCTCGAGTAAGTATCGGATTTATGCCATGCTTTTATAAAAACATCTTGCATAACTTCGTCTGCTATGCTATAGTCTCTAACAATATTATAAATAGTTCCATGCATGCTATCTCTATACATATTGTATAGGGTTTCAAAAGCCTTTTCGTCTTTTTGCTGAAACTTTATTATAGTTTGTTCTAGTGTCATATATTGGTTATGCCCTTGTGGTTAATAGAGATGTTTTTTATGTAATTAGTTTTCGCGTAAAAAAGTACTCACTTCTATGGCAACATCTTCCCAAGTTTTGCTAACACCGTCTGCGCCTTTATGTAAGTCGAAACATACTTTATTAAGCGATGCTAAGGCATCTAAAGCATTCCAATCTTTTAAATTCATAACACCGGTTAAAGTAACACGTCTTTCGTCTGTTATTTTAATGTCTAAAGGTAAGTTACTTGTAACACCATTCATAGTTATAGATGCAATGTAAGAACCGTTAATAAATTTTATTTTACCAGTTAAAAACTCGGTATCTAGCATAGCGCCAAAAAACGAATTTTTAATTTTAGCATCACGTGTGTTAGTGGCGTCGTTTGTAAACACACTACTTACAGGAATAGAGAAACTTAAATTATTTAAAGCTTCTTGTGGTGTAGCTCCAGACTTTTCATCAAAATTTAAAGTTGTAAACTCTCCGCCAACACCTTTCTTTTCCGTCGTTTTATAAGCTGTCCATTTTACCGATGTTCCTTCTGGTTTAACCACATATTTTTTTGTTGCAGCAGTTTCAGTAGTTTCCGTTTTTGTTTCTTTTTTCTCGTTTTTACAAGATGCAAAACTCAAAGTTAAGGCTAATAATAGTAGGCTTATTTTTTTCATATTAATTGAATTTTTTATTTATCCGAAAGTTAAGGCATATTAATCTAATAGCAAACTATAGTTATGATATATATCATATTTTTTAATGAAAGTGTACACTAATTTTGACGTATTAAATGTTAGGTATGCATAAATTAGTTAATAAGTATAATGTGGCTGGGCCACGTTATACCAGTTACCCTACGGTTCCGTATTGGGATAACAACACGTTTTCGTTAATAAAATGGAAATCGTCTTTGGTTAAATCTTTTAAAGAGAGTAATGCAAAAGAAGGCATTAGTCTATACATTCATTTACCTTTTTGCGAGAGCTTATGTACGTTTTGTGGTTGTAATAAGCGAATTACAAAACAGCATAGTGTAGAAGCTCCTTATTTAAATGCGGTTTTAAAAGAATGGCGTTTGTATTTAGATGTGTTTGACGAAAAACCAATGATTAAAGAGTTACATTTGGGTGGTGGTACGCCTACTTTTTTTAGTCCAGAAAATTTACAGTTTTTAATTAAAGAAATTTTAAAGTCTGCTATATTAGCAAACGATTATGAGTTTTCTTTTGAAGGACACCCCAATAATACAACCCGCGAACATTTACAAGCGCTTTATAATGTTGGTTTTAGGCGTGTAAGTTATGGTGTTCAAGATTATAATGAAACCGTACAAAAAGCAATACACAGAATTCAGCCTTTTAAAAACGTAAAAAGAGCAACAGAATTGGCTAGAGAAATTGGTTATACATCTGTAGGGCACGATATTATTTTTGGTTTACCATTTCAAACCCTAGAACACGTAAAGCAAACCATATTAAAAACAAAAGAGTTACAGCCAGATCGTTTAGCTTTTTACAGTTATGCACATGTGCCATGGATTAAAGGTAATGGGCAACGCGGATTTAATGATAACGATTTGCCCTCTCCAGAATTAAAAAGAGCGCAATACGAATTAGGAAAAGATATGCTTACAAAAGTAGGCTACCTTGAAATAGGCATGGATCATTTTGCTTTACCAACAGATACTTTATATCAATCTTTAATAGAGTCTAAATTGCATCGCAATTTTATGGGCTACACAGCATCTAAAACACAAGCTATGGTTGGCTTGGGAGTATCTTCAATTAGCGATAGTTGGTATGGGTTTTCTCAAAATGTAAAAGGAATAGAGAGTTATTATAATTTAGTAAATAATAATATTTTACCCGTTTACCGCGGGCATATTTTAAACAATGAAGATTTAATTATTAGAAAGCACATACTTAACCTAATGTGTCGTTTTAAAACCAGTTGGGCAGACGTTTCTTTGTATTTTAAAGAATTACCAGAGGCACTTATGCAATTAAAAGAAATGGAAACAGATGGTTTGCTTAAAATAAATAAAAATACTCTAGAGGTAACCAAGAAAGGGCAACCTTTTGTTAGAAACGTCTGTATGGCTTTTGATGTTTTACTACAAAGAAAAGCCCCTAATACACAGTTGTTTTCTATGACTGTTTAATTGATTTTTTTAAATTTAAAATGTAATTGTTATGAAAAAAATAATTGTACCTATCGATTTTTCTAAATACTCAGAATATGCTTTAAAAACAGCTGCAGAATTGGCAAAAAATAACAAAGCAGAAATTTTGGTACTGCATATGTTAGAAATGTCCGAAACTATTTTATCTGTTTCTGGCGGAGAGCAAAATACCAAAGCCATGTTCTTTATTAAGCTTATAGAAGAGAAGTTAGAAAAATTTATAAATAAAGACTATTTAAAAGGTGTTAAGGTATCTGGGGTAATTAAGCATTTTAAAGTGTTTAGCGAGGTAAACGATATTGCCAAACAACATAATGCAGATTTAATTATTATGGGCTCTCATGGTGCTAGTGGTTTAAAAGAATACTTTGTAGGCTCTAATACAGAGCGCGTTGTGCGTTATTCAGACATACCGGTTTTGGTTGTAAAAAATAATTTAAGCACGGTTAATTTTAGTGTTGTCGCTTTTGCCTGCGATTTTTCTGAAGACGCAATAAAGCCTTATCTAAATGCGGTAAAAATGTTTGGAAAAACAAGAACCAAAATGTATATGGTATACGTAAATTTACCTAATAGTAATTTTAAAAGCTCTGTAGAAATAGAGAGACGTGTTGTTAACTTTTTTACAAAAGCAGAAGGCAATTTAAATAAAATGGAAGATGTGCACTATGTGGCAGACTACACGCCAGAAGATGGCATTTTAAATTTTGCTAATAAAATAGGAGCAGATATTATTGCTATACCAACACATGGCAAAAAAGGCTTAGCTCATTTATTCGAGGGTAGTGTAGGAGAGGATGTAGCAAATCATTCCTCATTACCAGTTATTACATTTAAGATTTAAATAGTAATTAATTTTTAATAGAAAAAGCGTTAAATATATCAGGTTTAACGCTTTTTTTGCGAAATTATTAACCCCAAAAAAAGATTAAAATCAATTATTAGTATAAAAATTTGGGCGTTACCCGAAAAGGGTCGGGCTATTCGTTATATCTTTTTAAAACGTTATTGTAAAGTATAAACCATGTAGCAACCAACGAATAGAAATTTAAGCCTAAAAACTAAGTTTTATTAAGGTTTTAAAAAGGATGCCACTACTATCCCTAACGCAGGTAAGTTAGCTAAGGTTAGCTATAAACAATAAATAGTAGGCATATTTGTTAGTGCTAGTTTTTAACAAATACCGTTTAGAGTAAACACAATAAAAATTTGTTAGACATTACCGCTAGGTTTTGATTTAAAAAAAAGGCATAAACTAATTAGTTAACGCCTTTTTGTTTGATTAATTTCGATTGGTATAACTCTATCTTTTTTTATGCCCACTAATTATTTCTTGCCTTAAATTATCAAGATTTGTATAATTTTTAAAAAAAGTGTCGTAAAAAAAATGCTTTGTAAAAAGCGAGTCTTGAGCAAATATAGAATCAAATCGTTGATTGTCCAACAATGAGAAATTTGATAAAAACCTAGAGTTAAAATCTTGAATTATACTATCTCTATCTAAAGCAGAAAAATCATCAATTTTATTAATAGACGTATAAGAATAAATACTGTCGTATTTTATTAAATTACCATTTTCATCAAAAGCCTTATCAACCTTCCAAGATCCTTTAGGTTTGTTAACTAAGTTTTTATCAGCATCTTTTTTTTCTGTTTTATTGTTTTGCCCATTGCAACTAACACCTAGCCAAGCAACCATAAATAATAAGATATACTTTTTCATTAGTTCAAGTTTTAAGTTAAACCTATTATTAAAAGGGATGCCGAAAAAAAATCAGCATCCCATTAATTATACTACTTTAAAATTTAGAAGAATTACTAAGTAATTTCAATACTTCTTGCAGGCTTTTGTTTGGCTTCATCTTTTTTTGGTAAAAGAATACTTAAAATCCCTTCAAGATAGGTCGCATTAATTTTTTCATCATTTACACTTTCGGGTAAATTAAAAGTTCTTTTAAAAGACGAGTAACCAAACTCTCTGCGTGTGTAGTTTTCTCCCTTTTGTTCGTTTTCTTCCTTAGTTTGGGTCGAGATAGATAAAACTTGATTGTCGAGATTAATTTGAAAGTCTGATTTTTTTAAACCAGGAACTGCCATTTCTACAATAAAAGCATCGGCTGTCTCTTTAATGTTTACTTTGGGTAAAGTAATGCCTGTGTTAAAATTAGAATTAAATACCGATGGTAAATCTCTGTTAAAAATGTCATCTAACAAATTGGACAGAGTGGGGAAGTTTGCATTTGAATTTGTGTTTGCTAAACTTCCGTTTTTAGGAACACTAACTAAATTGCTCATAATTACAAAATTTTAAATTAAACATTATTTCAAACTTGAAATCTTATTCGATTTCGTTTAATATTAAAGCAAATTAAATGCCAAAATATAATAGACTTAATTTTCTGAAATTTTGACACCTGAATACATTATTAGCCTATTTTAATTAAAATAACTGTCATTTTTGCATTTACTAAATAGGTGGGTTTTTCAAAAAAATAAGGCCTACTTATTTAGCAAAGAAGTAAAGGTTTAATTTAAAAAGTTTATAATTTTTTTTTAGATTAATATTAAGATAATAGAGTAAATAACAGTATAAAAATTAATTAAGCTCTACCTTCGATAGAGCCAAAACATTAAACAGATTCGCCTTGGTCTTAAAAAAGCTATTTTCTAAATTTATAGCTTTAAGTTTAGCATCGATTAATTTAGATTCTCTAGTGTTTACATAAAAAAAAGAGCTTTCGCCTAAAAAGAATTTACGTTCTTCGGCTTTTAATAATTTAGAATAATCGTCTACAATAGTACTTGTATATAAATTTTGTAGTGTGTACGATTCTAATTCTTGATTAATAGCACTTATTTTATTTTTTAAACTTACGCGTGTATTTTGAATATCGAATTCTGTGTCTTGTAACTTTATTTTAGCCAGTTTTAAATCGCCACGTTCTTTTCTTAAAAACAAAGGGAAACTAACATTTACCCCACTTTTATAAGCCGATGTACTAAAGGATCTGGCAACTTCTGGTGTTTTCGATAAAAAGTTATACTGTAAGTCTATTTGTGGTAATAAATTATTCCGTTTTAAGCGTTTTTCAATCGTTAAGTTTTTAAATTTATAGTCTAATGATTGTAGCTTAGGATGACTATCAATATCAAAATTCTCAATATCTAAATTAGAGGTGTTTAGCGTTACATCAATAGTTTCAAAAGTATTAACATCTGGAATAATACCTGGTTTAATTTCTATTGGCGTATTATTATTTAGCCATAAATAGTTGGATAACTCCAAAGTAGATTTAATAAACTTAATTCTAGATTTTTCTAAATTAAGTTTTCTGTTATTTAGGGCTATTCTTGCTTCTAAAGTATCAATGGCAGGTTTGTCTCCAACCTCAAAACTCTTTTTAATACCATTAAAACGTATTTTTGCATTATCCAAAAAATCTTGGTAAACCCTTTTTTCGTTATAAGTTTTTAACCAATTAAAATAACTTACAGTAGCTTTGTATAAAATGTTATTTACTAGTAATTGGCGGTCTGCTTTGGCCTGTTTAACATATAGGCGCGATTGCCTTAACATGGCCATACGCTTATTGGTTAGTAAGCCTCTAGCAACCGGAACAGATACACCTGCACTGTATAATCCGTCGGTTGGTACATAAGATTCCGGATTTAAAAACTCGCCTGTATTTTCCTCAAAATTTCCTTTTAATTCTATTCCAAACCAAGTGGGTATTTTAAAAGAGGCATTAAGTTTATCGTAGTATTCGGTGTTTTTAAACTTTTTCCTGTCGTAATCTACTTCTAATTTAGGATCAAAAGCACCACGTGCTTTCATGAGTTTTGCTTCACTTTCATTAATAACTAAATTAGCTTGTTTTACTATAGGATGAAAAGATTTTACATAACCTAAATACTCAGAAAGAGATATGGTTGAGGTGCTGTCTTGTGCCGAGGCAAAACCACCAACAAGTATAAGAATATAAAATAACTGCTTTCTCATTTTATTTCTTTTTAGAGGTTGTTTTTGCATTTTCTGGTTGGTAGTAATTTGGTGGAAAACTGTTTACTTGTCTCCACAACTCAAACCAAATAGCAACATCTTCTAATAATGCTATGGTTTTTGCTCCAGATCCCACACGAATAGCTTCTGGCCATGGGTTATCTGTTTCGTCTGGTGCCAACAATACTCTGTATTTTCCGTTATCACTAATAAAGCGCTCAATAGCTACAACCTTTGCACCATAAGTACCGTAAGATACATTGGGCCAACCGCTAAAAACAATGGCTGGCCAACCATCAAATTGTACACGAACTTTTTCGTCAATATGTAATAAAGGTAAATCGATGGGTCTTACATAGGTTTCTACTGCTAAATCTATTTGTGCAG
Source organism: Postechiella marina (assembly GCF_039538365.1). Classification (NCBI taxonomy): domain Bacteria; kingdom Pseudomonadati; phylum Bacteroidota; class Flavobacteriia; order Flavobacteriales; family Flavobacteriaceae; genus Postechiella; species Postechiella marina. Next base: position 179,377 of record NZ_BAABCA010000007.1, on the reverse strand, counting down.
GCATAATACCAACCAACTCTTCTCCTTCTTTAAAAGTAACGCCAATACCGCCTTTTAAAACTTTATTTATAAAACCGTCTTGAGGAGCAGTTACATATAATAAGTTGTTACGTTTTTTATAATTTGTTGATGCGTTTTCTAATTTAGAAACCTGAGCTTCGGTATCAAACCCACTAGATTGTGCAGTAAACATATCGCTTTCTGCTTTTGATATTTTATCGGCATACGAGGCATTGGTTCTAGATAACTCCAAGCGAGCATTAATAACTTCATTTTTACTTGCCAAAAATTTATTTTCTTGAGAGATAAATTTAGCTTGAGATTCTTGAAGTTTTAATCGTTTTTCCTCAACATCTTTAACTGCTTTTAAACCTTCTTGTTGCAAGGTTTTTATTCGGTTAAATTGAGTTTCTGCAATTTTTAAATTGGTTTTAGATGCTGCCAAATCAATACTATCACTTTTAACCTTTAATTTAGATTGTAACAACTTGTTTTGAGTTTGCTCTAACTTTAATTTTTGCTCATTTCTTAAAGCAGAAATTTGCCTGTTTAAAGCGCTAACTTTGCCATGGTAAGCAGTAACCGATTGGGTTTTAGATTTTATTTGATCGTTGGTACGCTCCACCAATTTATCATCAAAATAATCACTTTTAACTTCAGATATTCTTAAAATAGTATCTCCTGCTTTAACTTTATCTCCTTCTTGTACATACCAAGTTTCAATACGACCAGGTATTTGCGATTGTATATGTTGCGGGCGTTGGTTTGGTTTTAGTGTAGTTACTTTACCTTGCGCAGTTATATTTTGTGTCCAGGGCAAGAAAAGCACTATTATTAATATAATGGCTGCAACAAGTAAAAATCTGTTAAAGTATTTATAATACTTAATATCCATAATTTTTTTACCAGATTTATAAGCAGCTAAATCTATGTTTCTGTTTAGTTGATTGTTTGATATATTCAGCATAACTTAAACGGTTTTAGATTTAATATTTCCTTTTTCTAACGTAATTATTTCGTTACACTTATCCATCCATACCGAACTAAAACTAACTACAATAAGTGCCCAAGGCCTATCTTTATGCGATAAATAGTCTACAATAGCTTGGGTTTCTGTTCTATTAAACCTATCAAGAGCATCTTCAAGAATAAGAACTTTAGGTTTTTTTAAAATAGCACGAGCTAAAACTATTTTTTTAGATAATGAATAAGACATTTGTTTTCCTCCAGGATAAAGTATGGTGTTTAAGCCTTCTGGTTGTTCTCTTAGGTAGGGTTTTAATCCAACGATTTCCAATATTTCGTAAATTTTTTCATCAGATATATCCGGATTCGAAAAGGTTAAATTCTCTCGAATAGAAGCTTCAAACGGACTCTCATCTGATAGAGATAAACCCAATTGCGAACGGTAAAAATTTAAATGCAGACTACTAATAGACATGTCGTTTACATAAATATGTCCTCCGGTAGGTTCAATTACTCCAGCAATTAATCTTAGTAAGGTCGATTTTCCCGAGCCACTTTCACCTTTAATCAATATTCTACTTTGGGCATTTATTTTAAGCGAAATGTCTTTTAAAATATGTTTGTCTCTATTATTAACCTCGAAAGCCACATGTTCTAATTCAATTTGTAGCCCTTTGTTAAATTGTGGTCTTTCTCCCGTTTGACTTTCTAGATCTTTATCTACAATTTGTCCAATTTTTTCTAAAGAGGTTAAAGTGTCATAAAAAGCTTCAAGGCCTAAAATTAATTTTTCAACTGAAGCAATAACTAGTAAAATAATAATTTCGGCAGCAACAAACTGCCCAATATTCATTTCTTGATTTAGCACTAAGGCGCCACCAATTAATAGTAAACTAGCGGTTACAATAAGTTTAAAACTTATCATTTGTATGTATTGTAACATTAAAATTTTAAAATGACTTTCTCTAGCTTTAAGGTAGTTGTTAACCAAATCGTCATTTTTATTAATACCTAAACTTGTACTTCCAGATAGTTTAAAGCTAATTAAAGATCTAGCTATTTCTTGAATCCAATGTACCACTTGGTATTTCTTTTTAGATTCGTTTAAGCTGGTAATTAGTCCTTTGCGTGCTGTAAACTTAAAAACAACAAAAATTAATCCCAAAAGTAAAAGGCCAAATATGATAAAAAATGGATGATAAAACGATAACAATATAAGGGCAAACAAAATTTGTAAAATTGCTGTAGGTACATCAATTAATATTTTAGATAAACTTTTTTGAATGGTTAAAGTATCAAAAAAACGATTGGCTAATTCTGGCGGATAGAAGTTATGTAACTCCGACATTTTTATTTTTGGAAATCGATAAGAGAACTCAAACGAAGCTCGTGTAAAAATACGTTGTTGTATAGTCTCAATAATACGCAATTGCATAAGCTGCAATGCTCCAGAAAAAGCAACGCCTATAGTTACTATAATAACTAAAATAACCCACGAAGTAGATATTTGTGCACCTTGAATTAAGTTAATAATGGCTTGAATACCCAGTGGTAATGAAAGTGCCACAATTCCAGCAAAAATAGCATAATAGAAAATTTGTAAAATATCTCTTTTTTCTAATTGAAGCAATCCTAATAAACGCTGCCAAGGTGTTTTTTGTTTGTTTTCCATAGTTAGACGCTAAGGGTGTTAAGTACTAAGTTTTTTATAAAAATGGTTGGGGAAAGCCCATCGTTACAATCTGTAATAGATGCAAAATGGTCTTTTAAAAAATGCTGATGTAAACTGCCTTCTAAAATAGTACTAGCTAAACTAGAAGGGTATTTGTAATTTGGGTTTACAGTTTTTATCATGTCTCGTAAGCGGTGTACAATGCGTTTGTAAATAATAAAATAGCCCTCTTTGTTTTCTTGATCTACTTCTTTTGTTAAAAAAGATTTAGAGTTTTCATTCACTATAATTTTGTTTAAAATAACCTCGTTAATATGGGAGAATTTAGAATCCTCTTTCACGGTTCTGGTAACTATTTCAATAGCTTTTTCAATTTTATCTAAAGACTGTAAATTGTGCGTTTCAAAAACGAGTTGATATTCAATCCATGCCCAATACCACGACGATAAGTAAAGTAAAAGTTTGTGTTTACTTTCAAAATACCTATAAATAGAACTCTCATTAGAGCCAATAGCTTTTCCTAATTTTTTAAAGTTGAAGCTATCAAAACCAATATCGTTTATAACTATAATGCTATGTTGTATAATGCGTTTACCTAAATCTGAAGATTGTGGGTCTTTTACATATATTTTTTCAGGCACCGAAATTTTTAAGTTAGAGAATAATGAGTCCATCGTTGGTTATTTTATACGCAAATATAATAGTGTTACTATTAAATAAAGATATAAGACTATTAATTTAACTAATTAATAACATATTAATATTTAAAAGAAACGAAACTTACTAGTGGCAATCCAAAGTGTTAGTCACCAAATCGTAAACCGGAGTAGGAGAGATGTAGGGTATACCAAGGCCTAAACCTCGAAGAATAAACAAAACACCAATAACCACTACAAAAACCGGAATAGCATTCTGGATACGCTGTCTTGCCTTACCTTTTAAAAAATGACTAAAATAAATGGCAGTAGTCATTAAAGGTATAGTACCCAAGCCAAAAACAGCCATGTATAAACTACCGCTAGCAGCGTTTCCGCTAGCAATAGCAGCAAATAATGCCATATATACTAAACCACATGGTAAAAAGCCATTTAAAAAACCAATGGTTAAAAACGTATCCATGGTTTTCTTTTTAAGAGCAGTACCTAGTGCCCATTTTACTTTAGAAATAGCCTTATAAACCGGTTTAGAAAAATTGTATTTATTAAATGTTTTTTGCGGAATAACAACAACCAAAATCATTAAAACACCAATAATTATAGATAATTGTTGTTGGTAACCAAAAATAAACAGACTCTTGCCTATTAAACCAAACACTAATCCAATAAGGCTATAGGCTAAAAGTCTGCCTAAATGATAAATGGTAATTTGCGATATTTTTTTAGCAGCATTATTTCGGTCTACAGGCAGCATAAAAGCAATGGGTCCGCACATGCCCACGCAGTGAAAACTCCCCAATAAACCAAGTATAAATGCAGATGCTAACATGCTAATAATTTATAGATTCTTTAAACAGATAAGATTTTCCATGATATTCCCAATCTATTTTTATGTTCCAACGACCATCTACCAAACGATTGTCAGGTATGAGCAAATTAGAATTAGACAATGATATAGCAGTTTCAAAGTCTAGTTGTTTGTTAGATGGTCTATATAGGAACATGTTTCCTGTTATTTGCTTGTAATCAAAACGTTCTGGGAAGGTTATCAATAAGCCCGCATCTGTTCTTTCGTAACGCACATTCGTGGTTAATGTTTTTGTGTTTTCTAGCTTATTAATATCGTTTTGGTATTGTAACTCATCGGCATAATAATCCTCGCTAACCAAATCATGATCGTATTTATTACCCGAATTCATAGTAATAATAAAGTACATAATAAACGAAATAAAGCCTATAAACGCTAGTACAATTCCAGTTCCCCAATTAAATTTCATATTGATATTTTTTTTTCATTTCCGCAAAAGTGGAAATCTCATTATTATACTTTTTATGGCATTACCCTATCGGGTCGGGCTTTCTGCTATATCTTTTTTGCTTTTCATGGCAAAAAAGGATGCCGCTTCAATCCCTAATGCACCATCCGCCAAAGTCATTTTCTAACTCAAACTTTAGGTTTGTTTGCTTTTCTAGACCTGTAAGGTTTCAAAAACCGGACAGGTCTTTTGGTTCATTCAGCACGATGAGTTAGTTAAACATCTTTTCATCATAATAGTAAGAACCGTTTTTGTTTTATTAATACCTACAAGGTTGTCAAAACCTCGAAGGATTAATACAACCCTGTTTTTTTTCGCAAGAGTAAGCACTGTTTACTGAGACTACGACTGAAAACTATTTATAACTCCTAGGTCCCAAAAAGTTAGCAGTAGTCGTTTCAATCAACTCATCGCCTTTAAAAACGCCTATTTTAATTTTATTTCTATCGCCACTTAAAGCCGAATTATTAATCTCAATAAATAAAGTGCCTTCTGTAATACCTTGACTTGGCACAACAAAATCCTCACTTGTAGAAACCAATTTTAATTCGCCTTTATGCGACATCAGTTTAAAACTTACATCTTCAATTGCATCACTCGTTTTATTTACCAATTTATAAGTAAATACATTGCTTATAATGTTGTTTTCTTTATGTTCGTAAAGCTGACCTGGTAATCGTAAAACATTGGCCTCGACATCATTTCTTAAAAATAACATGCCAATTAGTAAGCCTATTAAAATAGAAAGTACAGCGATGTAACCTTTAATTCTTGGTGTGATTTTAAAAGGCGTTTTCTTCTCAATGTTTTCCTCGCTAGCATATCTAATTAAGCCTTTTGGTAAATTAATGCTCTCCATAATATGGTCGCATTCATCAATACAAGCAGTACAGTTTACACATTCTAGCTGTGTTCCATTTCTAATATCAATTCCGGTAGGGCAAACATGAACACATTGCATACAATCAATACAATCTCCATGACCTAAGGCTTCGCGATCTTCATTTTTTCTAAATTTTTTTCTACCGTTTTCCGCTTCGCCACGTTTATGATCGTAAGCCACAACAATAGATTTAGTATCTAAAAGTACACCTTGCAATCTTCCATACGGACAAGCAATTATGCAAACTTGTTCTCTAAACCAAGCAAAAACAAAGTAAAAAACAGCTGTAAAAATAAGTAGAGAAATTAAAGTGCTTATATTTTCGGCAGGACCTTCTAATATGTATTCAATAAGCTTGTCGCTGCTAATTAGATACGCCAAAAATACATTGGCAATTATAAACGAGATGATAATGAATATTACCGTTTTAAGTCCTTTTTTTCTAATCTTTTCGGCATCCCATTGCTGTTTTGCTAATTTGCGTTGTTTGTTTCTGTCGCCTTCAATCCAGTATTCAATGCGTCTAAAAACCATTTCCATAAAAATGGTTTGCGGACAAATCCAACCGCAAAAAATACGTCCAAACGACACCGTAAAGAGTGTTACAAATACAACACCTATTAGCATCGAAATAACAAACAAATGAAAGTCTTGTGGCCAAAACGGAAACCCGAAAATATTAAAACGACGTTCTAAAACATTAAACATTAAAAACTGATTGCCATTTATTTTAATAAAAGGCGATAACAGTAAAAAGGCTAATAAAAAGTAGCTCACATATTTTCTATAGTCATAGAATTTGCCACTTGGTTTTTTAGGGTATACCCAAGCGCGTTTACCATCTTCGGTAATCGTACCAATCGAGTCTCTAAATGATTCGTTTTGTGGAGTTTCCATGTTATTTAATTGTCCTGCAAGGTTTCTAAAACCTTGTAGGTATTTCTTAGTTTTTTAGTTATACCTGTCAGGTTTTAAAACCCGACAGGTCTGGGAAAAATAGTTTAGATAATAAAGTGTTATCACTCAATTAACGTATACTTCATTGTTGTTTCTTCAGTTTCCTGCAAGGTTTCTAGAACCTTGTAGGTATTTCTTAGTTTTTTTTAGTTATACCTGTCAGGTTTTAAAAACCCGACAGGTCTATAAATAGTTTTAGTAAAAGTTTAGTTAATAAAGTGTTATTTAGTTTGCAGCATGAGTGTCTTCAGTTTCACTAACCCAAATGTCCCCTTCTGCCGGTTTTGAGTTTGCTGGTGTTGTACCTTGAAAACTCAAAACGTAACTTGCTACTTGTGCCATTTGAGAAGGTTTAAGTTGTGCTTTCCAAGCAATCATACCTTTTCCAGAACGTCCACCTTCAGATATTGTTTTAAATACATTTTTAATACCGCCGCCTAATATCCAATGTTCATCGGTTAGGTTTGGTCCAATTCCGCCACCACCATCAATCATATGGCACGCCACACAATTGGTTTCAAAAATGGTTTTACCCGCTGTTAAATCGGTAGCATCAGTTAACTGGGTTACTGTATTAAAATCCACTAAGTCTTTTGCTGTTTTTTTGTACTCTTCAAGTGCTATTCTAGCTTCAGCTAATTCAGTATCTAATTCATCTATTTGCGTGTAGCCATTAAACACATGGAATCTTAACAAATAAACCGCAGCAAAAACTATAGAAATGTAAAACGAGTAAATCCACCAAGGCGGTAAGTTATTGTCTAACTCTTTAATGCCATCGTAATTATGGTCTAATACAATTTCGCCTTCTTCTTCAATAGGTTTAGAGCCAAGTAATTTTAAATAGGTTTCTTTAATCCAAGTAAATTTAACCGACTTTTCTTTATCGGCTAAAAAGCGTGCTTTAGCTTCTTCATCTAATTTATGAAGCATCACATTTTCTAGAGCAGCAATAATAGCTTGGGTAGCAATAAGTATAAGTAATACCAAAAGTAGAAACAATAATACTGCAGGATATTCTATAAATGCTGGTTTATCTCCAGAGTCTACAAAGAACTCTACTGCTCCAAAAATGATAAAAAATACTACTGGAACACGTATCCAGGATGGAACTAATTGTCTCATAATGTTGTGTCGTTTTGGTTATCTAATGGTATGTTACTTACTGATTTTATATACTCTTTTTTGGCTGTAATAACCCACCAAAATAGCATTACAAAAAAGGTAAAGAATATAAGAAGGGAAATCATAGGGTATATCTCAATACCTGTAATGCTTTCCATATGGTTTTTTACAAATTTCAACATGGTTGTTATATTGTTTTTGGTTAATAGCCATTGGTTTTTAGTTTATTAAAACCAATAGCTAAATACGATTAACTATTTTATTGTTGTTGCTCTGGTTTAACATGAATATCTGTACCTAAGCGTTGTAAATAGGCTATAAGTGCAACAATTTCCCTGTTTTTCATTTCTATAAAGTCTTCTCCGTTTTCTGCAGCGTAATCCTTATCAGCTTTATAGGTTTTAGCAAAATCAGGATCGGCATGAAGGTTTTCTTCAATTTGCGCACCTTGATCTAACATGCTTTGTTGTGCGTTGGCTATATCGTCTTCTGTGTACGGAACACCCAAGGTTACCATAGCTTCCATTTTAGCCTCGGTCATCGATTTATCAAGCGCACTACTTTTCCCTGTAATTAGCCATGGGTAACGCGGCATAATAGAACCCGATGAGGTACTTTGCGGATCGTACATATGGTTAAAATGCCAGTTGTCTGAGTATTTTGCACCAATTCTGTGTAAATCCGGACCGGTACGTTTACTTCCCCAAAGGAATGGATGGTCGTAAACAAACTCCCCAGCTTTCGAGTATTCGCCATAGCGTTCTACTTCACTTCTAAACGGACGAATCATTTGCGAGTGGCAACCCACACAACCTTCACGTATGTAAATATCTCGACCTTCCAATTCAAGAGGTGTATAAGGTTTTACACTTGCAATAGTTGGTATGTTAGATTTTACCATTATGGTTGGTACAATTTGAATAACACCACCAATTAAAATGGCAATAGTTGCTAGAATGGTTAATTGAATTGGGCGTCTTTCTAACCACGTGTGCCAACCTTCGTTTGCGGTACGTTTTTTAGTTACACGCTCTAAAGCTGGAGCTTCAGCCAATTCATCTTGCACTTTGCTACCGTTTTTAATAGTAACAATAACATTGTAAACAAGAATAAACATCCCGATAATGTAAAGCGATCCACCAATGGCACGCATCCAATACATTGGCATAATTTCAGTAACCGTTTCTAAAAAGTTACCATAAACTAATGTACCGTCAGGGTTAAATTGTTTCCACATACTAGCTTGGGTAAATCCAGCAACATACATAGGTAAAGCATAAATAATAATACCTAAAGTCCCTAACCAAAAGTGTAAATTGGCTAAGCCAGTAGAGTGTAATTTAGTTTTAAATAATCGCGGAATTAAGTAGTAAATAAGACCGAAAGCCATAAACCCATTCCAAGCTAAAGCACCAACGTGTACGTGGGCAATAATCCAATCGGTAAAGTGCGCAATAGCGTTAACGTTTTTAAGTGAAAGCATTGGGCCTTCAAAAGTCGCCATACCATAACCAGTAATAGCAACAACCATAAATTTTAAAACAGGATCTGTTCGTACTTTATCCCAAGCACCACGCAATGTTAAAAGCCCATTTATCATACCACCCCAAGATGGCATTAATAACATAACAGAAAAGGCAACACCTAAATTTTGCGCCCATTCTGGAAGCGCTGTGTATAATAAATGGTGTGGTCCTGCCCAGATATAAATAAATATTAACGACCAGAAATGCACAATAGAAAGTCTATACGAATACACCGGTCTGTTGGCAGCCTTAGGCACAAAATAATACATTAAACCTAGAAAAGGCGTTGTTAAAAAGAAAGCCACCGCATTGTGACCGTACCACCATTGTACTAAGGCATCTTGAACACCAGCGTAAACCGAGTAGCTTTTCATACCGCTAACCGGTAACTCCAAACTATTAAATATATGAAGCACCGCAACCGTAACAAACGTAGCTAGGTAAAACCAAATAGCGACATATAAATGGCGTTGTCTACGTTTTAAAATGGTCCAAATCATATTAACACCAAAAACCACCCAAATAAGTGCAATGGCAATATCAATTGGCCACTCTAATTCGGCATATTCTTTAGATGTAGAATAACCTAAAGGCAACGAAATGGCAGCAGCAACAATAATAAGTTGCCAACCCCAAAAGTTAATGTTACTTAACAAGTCGCTAGCCATACGGGTTTTTAATAAACGCTGTAACGAGTAGTAAATACCGGCAAACATGGCATTTCCCACAAATGCGAAAATCACAGCATTAGTATGCAAAGGTCTTAACCGACCAAAACTAAGCCATGAAATGCCATCGGTCAAGTTTGGAAATAAAAACATAAAGGCAAGTAGTAAACCTACTGCCATACCTACAACACCAAAAACAATGGTAGCGTAAATAAACTTTGTAACGATTTTATTATCGTAATGAAATTGTTCCATTTTCATAATTGTAATTGTTATTCTTCTTTGGTTAGTATCGTTTTTTCTGGTTTCTCTTTAATTAATTCATCTTCAAATAGCATGCGTACCGATGGCGTATAACTATCGTCAAATTGTCCGCTTTTTACAGCCATTATAAATGCTATAAAAAAGCCAATAGCCACTATAATGCTTATAGTCAATAAAATATATATAACACTCATACCTATTTGAAGTTATGGTTCAAAAGTACTTTCATACTAGAATTTAAAAGATGATATTGGTCATGTTTGGCTCTTTTGTTCATTTTTTATTGGGCGTTACCACAAGGGTCGGGCTTTCCATTACAAGTCCTCGCACCTCCAAAGTCGGGCTGTGGGCTATCCACTACAATCCCCAACGCGCTTATCTGCCAAAATCCGTTTTATCATTATTTAAGTTTTCTGCCTACTACATTCGTGCAAACCGTTGTAAACACCACAATGCTAATAGAACTCAAAGGCATTAAAATAGCAGCGATAACGGGCGCTAATTGCCCTGTAACTGCGAAATAAATACCAATACTGTTGTAAATAAACGATAGTAAAAAGCTCCATTTTATAATTTTAATAGCCAATTTCGATGCTTTAATAAATTGATGTAATCCATTAAATTTTGTGGCGTCTAAAATTGCATCACAAGCAGGCGAAAACACATTAACATTCTCCGAAATAGCAATACCCACGTTACTCTGTGCTAGGGCTCCAGCATCATTTAATCCGTCGCCAATCATTAATACTTTAGCACCAGAATTTTGGTGGTGTTTTATATATTCCAGTTTATCCTCAGGTTTTTGGTTAAAAAACAACTTCGTTTTAGCAGGTAACAACTTGGTTAGGTTTTCTGCTTCTCCAGCATTATCGCCAGATAAAATTACCAAGTCATAATCCTTTTTTAATTTGTTAAACAACTTAGAAAGTCCTTTTCTGTATTTATTGTAAAATGTGAATTTCCCTTTGTATGTATTGTTTGTACTTACGTGTACAGCAGTATTTAACGTTGCAGTATCAGTGGTGCAACCAACAAAAGGAGCAGACCCGATTTTTATGGAATTCGTATGGTGTTGTGCAGTAATACCTTGTCCTATATGTTCTTCATAAGCATCTAAAGTCACAATATCATTTTCCGCTAAAAGCGTATACAAAGAGCGACTTAAAGGATGGTTAGAGTTTCGCAATGTACTCTTCAATAAAGCCTCTTCATTTGTAGAAAGTTCAGAACCATCGTATTCAATAGATGTTTCTTTGTTTGCAGTAATTGTTCCAGTTTTATCAAAAATAATAGTGTCTATAGCTGCCAATTGCTCAATAACCGATGCGTTTTTAGCATAGAATTTAAACTTACCAAAAATGCGAAGTAAATTCCCGAAGGTAAAAGGAGCAGCCAAAGCAATGGCGCAAGGGCATGCAATAATTAAAACAGCGGTAAACACGTTTAAAGCCTTGGTAGAATCTACAAACAACCAATATGCTGTGGCCATAAAAGCAATACTTAAAACCACGATGGTAAATTTTTTACTAATAGCATTGGTTAAGGTTGTAAAGCTGTCTTCTTTGTTTTTATTAAACACATCGTTACTCCAAAGTTGGGTTAAATAACTTTGCTCTACGGTTTTTAAAACATCAACTTCAATGCTGCCATCTTGTTGTTTTCCACCAGCAAATAATTTATCGCCAGATTGTTTCGATACCGCTTCAGATTCGCCTGTAACAAAACTATAGTCTATTCGTGCTTTACCTTTTATTAAAATACAATCTACCGGAATTAACTCTTCGTTTCTAATTAATAGTCGGTCGCCTTTTTTAATATCGTAAACTTGAATGGAAGTTTCTTTTCCATCAGCTTCAATCTTAGTGATTCCAATAGGGAAATACGATTTGTAATCCCTTTCAAAAGATAAGAAATTATAGGTTTTTTGCTGGAAAAATTTCCCTAGTAATAAAAAGAAAACAAGACCAGATAAACTATCAAAAAAGCCTGTGCCGAGGTCTAAAACAATTTCGGTTGTACTTCTTAAAAATAAAACACTTACACCTAAGGCTATGGGCACATCAATATTTAAAATTTTTGCTTTTAAACCTTTGTATGCCGATATAAAATAATCTTGCGCGCAGTAAAAAACAACAGGAAGCGAAAAGGCAAACATGAGCCATCTAAACACATGTTTATATTGTTCTAGCCAAAATTCGGTAGATTGAAAATACTCCGGAAACGATAAAAACATAATGTTCCCAAAGGCAAAACCTGCAACGCCTAATTTATAAATAAGCGATCGGTCTACATTTTTTTTACCAACCGAATAATCGTCCAAGCTAATAAAAGGTTCGTAGCCAATACTGCTTAATAATTGCACTAAGGTTTTTAAACTAAAGTTTTCGGTATGATAATTAACACGAACCGTTTTCTTTCCAAAATTTACTATTGAAGATGAAATGCTAGGGTTTAATTTATTCAAATTTTCAAGAATCCAAATACAAGAACTGCAATGAATATGCGGAATGTACAAGGTTGCTATTTGCGTTTTTTCGTCGTTAAACTCCAGAAGACTCTCAACTATTTTATCGTTATCAAGAAAATTATATTTGCCTTCAATCTCTTTAGGAGTTGTTCCTGGGGCATTTTGTAAATCGTAGTAACAGGTTAAATCGTTTACAGAAAAAATTTCGTAAACCGTTTTGCAACCGTTACAACAAAACGATTTGTCATCAAAAATAATCTCGGTCGATGATGAATCTAACCCACAGTGGAAACAAGTTTTTTGCCCCATAATATTTGCTCATTTATACCTGAGACAAAAGTCATAAATCAACCTACTTTTAAATATGATATTAGTCATGTTTTGTATATTTTTACAACACTTTCAATTAAAACTGGTATTCGAGTTTAAAAATTGATTCTAATTAGAAAACAAATGTTTCAAAACGATAAAGATGTTTTTAATGTGCTTTTTGAGGCGGTTTCAGAAGGTGTTATTGTTGTAAATACCAAGCAGCAAATAGTCTCTACCAACAAATCTGCCGAAGATATGTTTGGTTATACTAAAGGCGAATTACTTAATGCACATCTTCATGTTTTAATTCCGCAACGTTACCATGCCAACCATGGCGAGAATTTTGATGGCTTTATGAAAAATCGTGAAAAGCGTCAAATGGGGCATGGGCGAGATTTATACGGCGCTCATAAAAATGGTCATACATTTCCAGTAGAGGCTGGTTTAAATCCTATGGATATTAATGGAGAAACCTTTGTAATGGCTTTGGTTATTGATATTTCTGTTAGAAAAAAGCAAGAGTTAGAATTGCAAACCTTAAATAATGAGCTTGAAAAAAAGGTAGAAACCCGAACTATTGAGCTAATAACCACGGTTGAAGAATTAAAAGAAGTTAATAAAGAGCGCGATTTAGAAATTAAAAAACGTATAGAGGCTCAAGATAAAATAAGCAATGCGCTTAAAAAAGAAAAGGAGCTTAATGAGTTAAAAACAAAGTTTTTATCCTTGGTATCTCATGAGTTTAAAACACCCTTAAGTGGTATTTTAACCTCGGCAATGTTACTGGGAAAATATAAATTAGAAAAGCAGCAAGAAAAACGCGATAAGCATATTAAAACGATTACCGATAAGGTACATTATTTAAACAATATTTTAAATGATTTCTTATCTATCGAGAAGCTTGAAACAGGAAAAATCAACTACAAATACAGCACCTTTAAATTAAGTAAGGTTGTAGACGAAGTCGTGTATAACGCCAATATGCTTTTAAAAGAAGGACAAACCATTAAGTATCCTGAAAATATTGATGATTACGCGCTTTATCAAGATGAAAAAATAGTGGAATTGGCTTTGTCAAATTTGGTGCACAATGCCATTAAATATTCGCCAGAACATGGTGTTATTGGTATTGAAATCAATCAAAATGAAACCGAGACTAAGTTTGTTGTATCAGATCATGGTATGGGAATTCCAAAGGCAGATCAAAAACAAATATTTAATCGGTATTTTAGAGCAGAAAATGCACTGTTAACGCAAGGTACTGGTATTGGTTTAAATATTGTAAAAAGCCATTTAGAAAATTTAGGAGGTTCTATAAGTTTTACAAGCGAAGAAAATAAAGGAAGTACATTTATAATTTTATTGAAAAATAAAGCAGAATAATGAAAAGAATACTACTAATAGAAGACGATACTATTTTAAGAGAAAATACAGCCGAATTATTAGAACTTTCAGACTATGCTGTAACCACTGCACCAAATGGAAAGTTAGGATTAGAAACTGCTTTAAGCATGATTCCAGATATTATTGTTTGCGATATTATGATGCCAGAATTAGATGGCTATGGCGTTTTGCAAGGGTTGTCTAAAACTGAAAACACGAAGTATATTCCCTTTATATTTTTATCTGCAAAAACGGAGCGTAAAGATGTTAGAAAAGGCATGGATTTAGGTGCCGATGATTATATAACAAAACCTTTTGAAGAAGATGAATTAATTAGTGCTATTGAAAGTAGATTGGCTAAGGCTGCTATTTTAAAAGACACTAGAGACAAGGCGGGATCTAAAGATGAGGTTGAAGATGATATTAGAACTTTAAACGATTTAAAGAATTTCTTCGATGATAATGGCGAAACCAAAACCTTTAGCAAAGGCACAAATATTTACGAAGAAGGCGAACACTCCAACACCATTTATTTAATTGAAAAAGGATTAATTAAATGCCATAAGTTAGATGAACAAGGTAAAGATTTAACCACAGCCTTACATAAGGAAGACGATTTGTTTGGCTATACATCATTTACACAAAACACGACCTATAAAGAAACAGCAACAGCTATTCAAGATGCTACATTGTTGGGTATTTCTAAAAACGAGCTTAAAGATGTGCTAAACAGCAATCATAACGTAACTTTAGAGCTAATACAATTGTTAAACGAAGATTTAGTTGGTGTTAAAGACCAATTACTACAAATGGCTTATAGTTCCGTAAGAAAGCGTACAGCAACAACCATTTTAAAATTTGCTGAGAAATTAAACAGAAAACCAGAAGACGCTATTAGGATTTCTAGAAACGATTTGGCTAGTGTTGCAGGTATTGCTACCGAAAGTTTAATACGTACGCTGTCTCGTTTTAAGGACATGGAAATTATTGAAATTGAAGGGCGTAATATTAGAATTTTAGACATGAAAGCACTTCAAAAAATAGAATAATGCCTTGAATTATCTGTTGATATGATTTTGGTCATATTTCAAGAACGCTCATGCTTATATATTTGTGACCTAGATACTTATTATAAGCATGAAAAATATATTAATACCTACCGATTTTTCTGAAAATGCGTGGAACGCCATAGCATATGCGGTGCGGTTTTTTAAAAAATCGCCTTGTAATTTCTATCTTTTAAATGTGAAAACTCCAGAAAATACGGTTGATTCGTTATTCGATTATAACATTTCTCAAGTTTTAAAAATTCCTGCGAAATTTAAATTAGAGCAAACCGTTAATAGAATTAAATCGGAATTACCAAAAAGTAATAATCATAGATTTATTACGGTTCAAGACAGTAATTACCTTGTTAAATCCATCAGGAATATTGTAGAAGAAAAGCAAATAGATTTTATAGTTATGGGCACAAAAGGTGCTTCAGATTTTACTGCAACATCACTTGGCAGTAACACGAGTCATGTTATTACCAAAGTAAAATGTTCAACTCTTGTAGTGCCAAAAAACGCAAAATTTTCTTCGCTTAAAGAAATTGCATTTCCAACAGATTTTTTAACGCTTTATTCTCCAGCAACTTTAGAGAATATAAACAATATTGTAACTAACAATAAGGCTTCTGTTCGAGTTTTACATATTAAAAATAGGGAAGCAATACTTAATGTAGAGCAGCAAGAAAATAAAGCTTTTTTAGATGATTATTTGGGAGATAATAAGCACAGTTTTCATTTTTTAACCAATAAACAAATTGAAACTCAGGTTCAGAATTTTGTTGAAAATCAACATATTAATCTGATTACGATGTTGGCTAGAAATTTAAATTATTTCCAGAAAATATTGTTTAAACCTACGGTTCCAGAAATTAAATATTACTCAGAAACTCCTTTTTTAGTGCTGCATTAATCATGCATAATTATAACTTATTTTAAATCATGGGCAAGTGCGAACAATGTATAATAAAACAATTTAACGCTTTAAAATCGTTAACAAAAGATGAGTTAATTCGTATTTCTGGGTGTAAATCATCTAAAAAAATAAAAAAAGGAGAAGTTATTTTTGAAGAAGGCGAGGTTTTAAATGGCGTATATTGTATACGTGATGGTATATGTAAACTGTCTAAACTAAGTGAAAACGGAAAAGACCAAATTGTAAAAATGGTGATAAAAGGGCAATTACTTGGGCAACGCTCTATAATAAGTGGTCAGAGTTCTAACCTTCAGGCTGTAGCTTTAAATGATATGGAAGTGTGTTTTATTCCTAAGAATGAAATAATAAGCGATTTACAACGCAATCCTAAATTTTCTTTTGATGTGTTGCAAGATATGGCAAGAGATTTAAAAGATTCTGATGATATTATTGTAAATATGGCTCAAAAAACGGTTAAACAGCGGTTGGCTGAAGCTTTAATTTATATACAAGAAAACTTTGGCGAAAACCCAGATGGTACCTTAAGTGTGTTATTATCTCGAGAAGATTACGCTAGCATTGTTGGTACTGCAACAGAGTCTGCTATTCGCGTGCTATCCCAATTTAAAAGAGAAGGTTTAATCTCTACAATTGGTAAGTTTATTAAGATTGAAAATCTTAATGGATTAAAACGTGTAGAATAGTAACCTTAAAGACTTTTGTTAAAGTAAAGATAAATCTAAATATGGTTTTCTTGTTTCTATAAAAATATAGTATTTTTATAGAGCTATGGAAAATAATAAAACGAACAGAAAAGGTTTTGTGTTTACTAAATACGAAGCACCTTTTCAATCGCCTTTCGATAAGTTATTCGATATCTTTAAAGAGCTTATTACACATACTTCGGGCGATTTTGATGAAGCCATCGATTGGTTACGCGAACTTGATAAGGAGTATAAACTTACAACAGCAGAGTATACTATAGACGATTTTATTGAAGACCTAAAACAAAAAGGTTATTTAAAAGAAGAAATTGATCCCGAAGGAAACGCAGGTTTGGCTATTACCGCTAAAACAGAACGTGCTATTCGTCAACAAGCATTAGATCATATTTTTGGAAAGATAAAGCGCAGTGGGCAAGGCAATCACAAAAGTAAAAGTCCAGGGATAGGAGACGAGCATACTGGCGATTTTAGAAACTATCAATTTGGAGATGCTTTAGATAAAGTGTCTATGACCGAAAGTTTAAAAAACGCTCAAATTAATCATGGTATTGGAGACTTTACACTTTCTGAAGACGATTTAGTAGTTGAAGAAACATTGCATAAATCTCAAATGAGTACGGTGTTAATGATTGATATTAGCCACAGTATGATTTTGTATGGCGAAGATAGAATTACACCTGCCAAACGAGTAGCTATGGCGCTAGCCGAATTAATAACAACGCGTTATCCAAAAGATACCCTAGATATTTTGGTGTTTGGTAATGATGCGTGGCAAATTGAAATTAAAGATTTACCGTATTTAAAAGTGGGACCATATCACACCAATACCGTTGCAGGTTTGCAATTGGCGATGGATTTGTTACGTCGAAAAAGAAATACCAATAAACAAATTTTTATGATAACAGATGGTAAACCTAGTTGTTTACGTTTACCAGACGGACAGTATTATAAAAACAGTAATGGGCTAGATTCTCACATTGTAAATAAATGTTACATGATGGCACAACAGGCAAGAAAGCTGCATATTCCTATAACGACGTTTATGATAGCTCAAGACAGTTACCTAATGCAATTTGTTAGAGAATTTACGCATGCAAATCAAGGAAAAGCATTTTATACAGGTCTTAAAGGTTTAGGCGAAATGATTTTTGAAGATTACGAAACAAACAGAAAGAAAAGAATTAAAGGATAATTTTTTAACTAGTAGCTATTAGCTTCTAGAATTTTTGATAAAAGAGTAAGTGCTAAGCAAAATAGCAAAAAGATGTAATATGAAAGAAGAATATATAAAAACACTAGGAGAACTAAAAAAATCGGGATATCAATCAAAATCTATTAAAGATGAATTACGGGATAACCTAATCGAAAAAATAAAAAATAAAGAAACAACTTTTGAAGGTGTTCATGGATACGAAAATACGGTAATTCCAGAACTTGAACGTGCTATTTTATCAAGACATAATATTAATTTATTAGGCCTGCGTGGTCAAGCAAAAACAAGGTTAGCACGTTTAATGCTTAATTTGTTAGATGAATATATACCTGTTGTAGAAGGATCTGAGATTAATGACGATCCGTTACAACCCATTTCTAGATTTGCAGCAGAATTAATTAAAGAACACGGCGATAATACACCAATAACATGGTTGCATAGAAGTGATCGTTTTGCAGAGAAATTAGCAACACCAGATGTTACCGTTGCCGATATTATTGGAGATGTAGACCCTATAAAGGCAGCCAATTTAAAATTAAGTTATGCAGATGATCGTGTGATTCATTACGGGATGATTCCAAGAGCAAACCGCTGTATTTTTGTAATTAATGAGTTGCCAGATTTACAAGCTAGAATTCAAGTGGCATTATTTAATATTCTACAAGAAGGCGATATTCAAATTCGTGGGTTTAAGTTGAGGTTACCGTTAGATGTGCAATTTATTTTTACCGCTAACCCTGAAGATTACACCAATAGAGGAAGTATTGTTACCCCTTTAAAAGATAGAATAGGATCGCAAATATTAACACATTACCCAGCAGATATTGAAACTGCAAGAAAAATTACAGAACAAGAAGCTAAACTGGTAGAAAGTCAGAATGCTTCTGTAGTTGTGCCAGATTTAGCTCGAGATTTGTTAGAACAAATTGTTTTTCAAGCACGCGAAAGCGAGTATATAGATGCTAAAAGTGGTGTAAGCGCACGTTTAAGTATTACAGCTCTAGAAAACTTATTAAGTACAGCAGAGCGTCGTGCGTTAATAAATGGAGACGAACAAACAACATTAAGATTGTCAGATTTTGTAGGTATTATTCCTGCCATAACCGGCAAAGTCGAGTTGGTTTACGAAGGCGAGCAAGAAGGAGCAGCAGCAGTAGCGTTTAATTTAATTGGAGAAGCGGTTAAAACTTTATTTGAAACCTTTTTTCCAAAAATAGGTAAACTTCAAAAGCAAGATCAAGAAAGTCCTTATGACGATATTGTGTCTTGGTTCTTTAATCAAAAAGAAGGTTTTGAGTTGCTAGACGATTTAAGAGATAAAGAATATAAAAATATTCTAAACGCTATTTCTCCTTTAGATGATTTATTGGCGAAGTATCAACCTAACTTATCGACGCAAGATTCTTATTTCGTAAAAGAATTTGTGCTTTGGGCATTAGTAGAATACAAACAATTAAGTAAACAACGCTTTACCGAGGGTATTCAATTTAAAGATCCTTATGGGAGTTTTATAAGCGGTTTATAAAACTAAAATATTGAAAGGATACTATTAAAGCTTGTAAGAAAAATATATTTTTTCTTACAAGCTTTTTTGTTTTAAACATTATCATATGCTCAGTTTATAAAGTACTATTTTTCATATTTATTATTCTTCAGCGTACTAATTGTTACAACTTTAATAATAGTCATAAATAGCCTTTTTTTCTTGTTTTTTGATGTAAATTCATCTATTTTCTACCAAAAATCATCCAAAATCATTAAAAAATAAAAATTTTAGATTTTAAACATGAGCAAAATTAAAGATAGTATTCAGCCTAAAATTAGTCTCCTTTCTTTCGATATTGATAATACATTAATGGACTTTCATACCCATAAAAGTAATTTCAGAAAAATATGGAAAAAGTATAAACCTAAAGATGTTTTTTTAACCTATAACACAGGTCGTTTAATTGGTGATGTACTTCTTCTAATAGATAAAGGTGTTTTGCCAGAACCAGATTATATTATTTCTGGAGTTGGAACTCATATTTATAATTATAAAGAAAAAAGTGTTGTAAAAGAGTTTAATAATATTCTTGATGATGGTTGGGATTTAGAGGAAGTAGAAACTTTAATTCAAAAAATAGATCATCCCATTAGCGATCAGCCAACAAAGTTTCAGCATGCTTATAAAAGAAGTTACTTTTTTCATAATGCAAGTCCAGAATTAATAGCAAGTGTCGAGAAAGATTTTGAAGATGCTAACATGAGTATTAATGTGGTGTATTCAGGAGATAAATTTTTAGATATTTTACCAAAATTTGCCAATAAAGGCAATGCATTGCAATGGCTTACAAAAACTTTAGGTATTAAAACCGAAGAGGTTTTAGTAGCAGGAGATAGTGGTAATGATTCTGCTATGTTCGATATGGCAAATGTTAAAGGTATTGTGGTAGCTAATGCCCATGAAGAGCTGTATCAATACACAAAACACAGACAAGTTTATCATACCGAAAAAGAAAAAAGTGATGGTATTATTGAAGGTTTAGTATACTACGGGATTTTGCCTAATAAAGCGAACGATGAATCGAATATCGATCATACTGATGATTTTTTTATAAAACAAGAATCTGAAAGTCTAGCAGCTGAAGGTGCCGATGAAAAAGTAGCTTTAATTCTTGAAGGTTATGATAAAGCAGTGGAAGCTTTACGAAAAAATATTACGCCATTAGGATTTTCAGCATGTTCCATAAAAGATAATGTTGCTCATGGTACAGATGAGAATTATTATAGTGTTTGGGCCAGAGATGGTGCTATTACCGTTATTGGAGCGCTTCCTTTAATTCATAAGCATGAAGATATTCATAAATGTGCGCGCCAAACACTTTTAACCTTGTTTGAGCATATTTCTCGTAATGGTCAAATTCCATCTAACGTGCGTATTAAAAATAATATTCCAGATTATTCTGGGGTTGGTGGTATTTGCTCTATAGATAGTGGAATTTGGGTAGTTATTGCTTTTTATGAATATGTAAATGAAACTAAAGATATTGAGTTTTTAAGAACTCATATTACAGATATAAAAGAAACCATGCGTTGGTTAGGAGCACACGATAGTAATAACGATGCTTTACTAGAAATTCCTGAGGCTGGAGATTGGACCGATTTATTTGGAAGAAGTTATAACATTCTTTACGACGAAATTCTATGGTATCGTGCCAATGTATGTTTCGGTAGAATGATGGAAATGTTAGGAGACCATGAGGACGCAGGAGAATATATTAGATGGTCTCAAGTTATAAAAAAAGAAATATTGCAAAATTTCTGGCCATCTACACAACAACAATTATTTCAATCGGTGTCTTTTGCAGAAAAGCAATTTACTCTTGGAGATACCTCGTATTTAATAGCACAAACAACACCTTTCGATTTTAGTTGGCGTTGCGATACTTTAGGAAATGTTTTAGCTTTTTTACATGGTACCATTGATGCCGAAAAAGCACACCAAACCTTTAAGTTTATGTGGGGTGTTGGTGTTAACGACCCATTTCCAATAGCCAACGTTTACCCAGTTGTAAGTCCTGGCGATCCAGATTGGAGACCATATTACACCGTAAACTTATTAAACTTACCAAACCATTATCACAACGGTGGTATTTGGCCATTTGTTGGTGGATTCTGGGTTAAATTCGTAAATAAATTAGGATTTAAAGATATAGCTATAGCAGAACTACACAAGCTTGCCTTAATAAATAAGGAAGGTATAAACGAAGAATGGGAGTTTACAGAATGGGCACATGGTACAACAGGTAAGCCAATGGGCAAAGCATATCAGGCTTGGTCTGCTGCTCAGTATATTTCTGCTTGTCACGATTTAAAATTAATTAAATAATATTAACTAAAACAAAATACAATGAAATCAATATTGATGATCTCTTTACATGGCTATGTAGGAGCAAATGCAGAATTAGGAAAGCCAGACACTGGTGGACAAGTAGTATATGTTTTAGAGCTAGCAGAACGTTTTAGCAGATTAGGAAAACGTGTAGATTTAGTAACGCGTCAATTTGAAGACCAACCAGAATACGATGTGGTTGATGAAAATTATAGTGTATGGCGAATTCCTTTTGGAGGTAAAAAATTTATTAGAAAAGAGGATATGCACGATCATCTTAAAAAGTTTGTAACCAATACGTTGGCTGCCATTAAAAAAGAGCGGAAAAAATACGATGTTGTATATACACATTATTGGGATGCAGGTTGGGCAGGACAAAAAATAGCTGAAGAGTTAGGGATTTCTCACGTGCATACACCGCACTCCTTAGGATGGTGGAAGCAGCACAGTATGGGAAGCGACATGGACGAAAAAGAAATGGAAAAAACCTATCGTTTTAAAGAACGTATTCGAAAGGAATATTTCGTATATCAAATGTGTAATTACGTTATTGCTACTACGTTACCACAAGTCGATTTACTTACTAAGCAATACGATGTTTTACCTAAAAACTGTGGTATGATTCCTCCAGGAATAGACGAGAATAGATTTTTTCCGGTACCTTCCAAAGAAAATGATAAAATTAGAGCGAAGTACGACATTCAACCAACCGATATTTTGGCCTTAGGTAGAATGGCGCATAACAAAGGATACGATTTGTTATTTCAAGCTTTACCTACTGTTTTTGAATTATGTCCTGAAGCGCGTTTAGTTGCAGCTATTGGTGGCGATCAATCTGAGCAGGATAATCAAGGGATTGCCAAACTCAAAAAGATGGCTGAAGAGTTAGGGGTAGCAGATAAAATTTCTTGGAAAAATTATATTGCCGATGAAGATTTAGCCAACGTTTATCGTTCAGCAAATATTTTTGTAATGCCCTCTAGATACGAACCTTTTGGTATGGTGGCTATTGAGGCTATGGCATGCGGAACACCAACAATTATAACGGTTCATGGCGGGTTGTGCGATTTAATAGATTTTGGTAATCAAGGTTTATTTGCAGATCCGCATCGACCTAAAGAATTTGGTGCGATGATGGCTATGCCTCTTTTATATCCAAAATTACGTAATGAATTATCGGTAGAAGGTGCGCGTTTTGCGCGTCGTAACTTTGGTTGGACAGGTATTGCAAAACGTATGTTAGAAGTTTTTAGAAGTTCTATAAATCAAAGAACTATGGAATCGAATATATATTAAATCTAAGGTTTTTAAAGATATTATATGTCTAATATTGTAAGTTTCGGAGAAATCTTGTGGGATGTATTTCCTACGCATAAAAAAATAGGAGGAGCGCCATTAAATGTGGCATTAAGAGCAAAATCGTTCGGGCATAATGTTGCTATGATTAGCGCGATTGGAGATGATGAGCCTGGAAAGGTGTTATTAGATTATTTAAATGAAAATGATATTAATACGGCTAGTATTCAGGTTTTAAAAGACTATAAAACAGGAGAGGTTAAGGTTGTTTTAAATGATAAAGGGTCTGCTTCATATACCATTGAATATCCTAGTGCGTGGGATAAAATAGAATTGAATGATGATTTAATAGAAGTTGTAAAACAATCTGATGCATTACTTTTTGGAAGTTTAATTACTAGAGATGAATCTTCTAAAAACACGCTTTATAAACTGTTGGAATTTGCTAAATATAAAATATTCGATCTTAATTTAAGACCACCTCATTACGATAAGGATACCCTAATGTACCTTATGGATAAATCTGATTTTATTAAGTTTAATGACGATGAACTTTATGAGGTTAGTGCGTATTTAGGTTCAAAATATAATTCTTTAGAGCAAAATTTAAATTACATCGCACAAAAAACAAATACCAATTGTATATGCGTTACTAAAGGGCAACATGGTGCTGTTTTGTTATTTGATGGTGCACTTTATTATAACAGTGGATATCAAATTAAGGTAGTCGATACCGTTGGAGCAGGAGATTCTTTTTTAGGTACTTTAGTGAGTTTGTTAAGTAATAAAGTTCCTCCTCAAAAAGCTATAGATTATGCCTGTGCAGTTGGAGCTTTGGTTGCACAAAGTGACGGTGCAAATCCAAATTTAACTAAAAAAGAGATTGATTTATTTATAAATCCGTGATTAAAAATTACCAAGTATCTCTGCTTTTAATATTATTAGCGCATAACTCAATAACTTGGTTTATGCGCTTTTTTATGGTGTCTTCTCGTTTTGCTTGATTTACCCAAAATAAGTAGCTTTTTCTGTAACTAGGAGCAAAGTTTTTAAAATTTTTAAATGCCTTGGGGTTCTCATCAAATGCCATTTGTAAATTATCAGGAATAATACCTTTTTCAGCATTATCTAGTGCAGTCCAAGAGCCATTTTTTTTTCCAATAGAAATAATATCAAATCCTGATTGATGCATTAGGTTATTCGCTGTTAACTCTTTTATATACTTTTTGTTTAGAGCACTCCAAACACTTTTTGGTTTGCGTTTGCAAAAGCGTTGCCTGCGTTTACCATTTCCTAAACTTTTAACTGTAGAGTCTATCCAGCCATAACAAAGCGCTACTTTTACAGCTTCTTCCCACCGCATAGAGGCTTCTTTGTTTTCAACTTTATAAAAAATTAAATAAACACCTTGGTCGTTATTATGGTTTTCGTGTAACCATGCACGCCATTCTGTATCTGTTTTAAAATAAAGTTCTGTAAGTTCCAAAATCGTTATATTTCTTTGGTTTCAATATAGAAATCTTTATCAATAGTAATAGGCATTTTACTAGAAGGAGTTTCTAGAGTTTGCCATTCTGCCTTTGGGGTAATCCACTGTTCTTCATCTCCAATTTTTATTTGAATTGGCATGGCAAAATCATTTACAATATTAATCCATCTATATTTTAGAGTCTTTTTTTTATGAGAAAACTCTAGTGTAGGAACTTGTATTGTTCTTAAATATTGATTAAAAAAAGCAGTTAAATCAATATTAGTTTCATAAGATAAAAAATCTTCAATTTGCTTAGTTGTTACAGTTTGATGGTAGAATTCTACATTCATTTTACGTAAAATTTTACGCCATACTTCGTCATCTTTAATAAGTTGTCGTAGGGTATGAAGTATATTTGCACCTTTAAAATACATATCTCCAGACCCCTCTTTATTTACGTTATATGTGCCAATTAATGGTCTGTCGTTAACAATGTTTTTTCTTGTTCCTATAACATATTCAGCCGAGGCTTCTTTGCCAAAGTAATAGTCTAGATATAAACCTTCAGAGTATGATGTAAAAGCTTCATGAATCCACATATCTGCAACATCTTTATTGGTAATGTTATTTGCAAACCACTCGTGTCCAGATTCATGAATAATTATAAAGTCGAATTTTAAACCCCAACCAGTTCCTGATAAATCTTTACCTAAATACCCGTTTTGGTAGTTGTTACCATAGGTTACACAACTTTGGTGCTCCATACCTAAATAAGGTACTTCTACTATTTTGTAGCTATCGACATAAAAAGGATATTGTCCAAACCAATGCTCGAAAGCTTTAATCATTTTTGGGGCTTGTTTAAATTGTTCTTTGGCTTTATCTATGTTATCTCTTAAAACGTAATAATTCATATCAAGATTACCAGCCATGCCATCGAAAACCTCAGAAAAATTAACATAGTCACCAATATTAATATTAACACCGTAATTGTTTATGGGGCTTTTTACAACCCACGTGTAGGTTTTGGTGTCTCCTATGCGCTCTACTAAAGTTAGTCTACCGTTTGATACGTTTGTTAAGTTACTAGGTACATTAACGCTAATTTTCATGCCTTCAACTTCATCGTACATATGATCTTTACATGGCCACCAAACACTGGCACCTAAACCTTGGCAAGACGATGCTATAAAATGATTACCATTGCTGTCTTTTTTCCAAGAAATACCTCCATCCCAAGGGGCATTTACAGCTTCTCTGGGGTTGCCTTCGTAGTATACCACAACACTATTAGTGGCTCCAATTTCTTGTTTATCTGTTAATGTAATAAAATGGGCATTACCATCATGTTTAATGTCTAATTCTTTATTGTTTTGAACAGCTTTAAGTAATTTCATTGGTGTTTGCAAATCTATTTGCATAACAGAATTAGCGCTCAGTACTTTATATTTAATAGTGTTTTTTCCAGAAATGAATTTATTATCAGGATCTACTTTTATGTCTAAGTAGTAATGTAGCAAGTCCCACCATTCGCGCTCTGGAGTTATGCTACCTCTTAAAGTGTCTTGTCTTGTAAAATTATTTTTTTGATTGAGTAAACCTTGAGCATTAATTAAAACTATAGGAAAGAGTATAAAAATTAATAATAATTGTAGTTGTTTTTGCATTGATTATTTTTTTTCAAAATTAAATAAAAAGCTTCAAAAGAATTTGTTAATTTTATTTCTTGTAGTTAAACTTTATAGTTTCTACCGAATCATTTTTTTTATGAATATCAACATAAATATTCATTTCATTATCATTAACTTTTTCAAAAATCATGCCTTCAAATTCTACTTTTGATTTTGTTATGGATTTTAAAGGAAAATCTACTGTTTCATCTTTAGTTTCCCAGCCTTTTAAATCATTATTAAAGTGTTTTAGTTGAAGGAGTAAAGAGTTTTCTATTTCGCGGATGATTTCAATTTCGTAAAAAGATACTTTATCATCGTTAATTAATTTGAAGGTTGCCATCATAGAGCCACCAGCTGGTTTGCTCCAATTTTCTTCTGTTATGCCTCCAAAGGCTTTGCCTTTCCAGTTTCCAGAAATCCAAGCTATATTTTCTAATTTAGGCTCTAGTTGTTTATCTTGTTGAGCAAATAGGTAAGTTGTTATTAATAGAATAGGGTATATTATAATTTTTTTCATGACTATAATTTTACTTTAAATGTAATAAAAAATAAAAAGACGCTTCTGCATAATAGCAAAAAGCGCCTTTTATAATTGAATTAGTCACTCAAAAATTATCGTAATTGCTTAAAAGCAATATTTGTTTTCTTTTGTTACTTTATCAGAAATTATATTTCTTAACTCTATAATATTTGGCATGTTAACGTATTTAATATAACGTTTTAATCCCATAAGCATCATACGCTGCTCATCGCCTTCAGAGAAAGAAATAATAGAATGTTTTCCTGCAGTTTCAATAACATCTATAGCATGGAATAAGTTTAACTTAGCCATAGCTATTTGCTCTTTAACATTATCTTCACCTTGTTTTTTAGCCATCTTTTCTGCACGCAAAATAGCCGATTCTGCCATATATATTTGAATTAAAATATCTGAAGAGGCAAGCATAAGTTGTTGGTGTTGCTCAATTTTTTCACCATATTTTTGTAAAGCAGCTCCTGCAACCATTAAAAATAATTTTTTAAGGTTTTTGATGATGCTTTTTTCTTCTGAAAACAATTCTGAAAAATCTGGAGTTTCAAAAGAAGGAATACCTGTTAATTCGTTAGCTACAGCTGTTGCAGGACCAAGTAAATCGACATGACCTTTCATGGCTTTTTTAATAAGCATGCCAACACTAAGCATCCTGTTAATTTCGTTTGTACCTTCGTAAATACGTGCAATACGAGCATCTCTCCAAGCAGATTCGACAGGAGTTTCTTCAGAGAATCCCATACCACCAAAAATTTGAATACCTTCATCTGTACAATTTTGTACATGCTCTGATACAGCAACTTTTAATATAGAACATTCTATAGCATACTCTTCTACACCTTTTAATTCTGCTTCTTGATGCGTGTCTTTTCCATTGTTTTGACGAAGCGCAATACGGTCTTCGATATTTTTAGAAGCTCTATAGGTTGCAGCTTCACCAACCCAACAATTTGTTGCCATTTCAGCAATTTTTTGGCGAATAGCACCAAAACTAGAAATTGGCGTTTTAAATTGAATACGCTCGTTGGCATATTTAATAGATTCTGTAATAACACGACGCTGTGCATCAAGACAAGCAGCTGCTAGTTTAATTCTACCAACGTTTAAGGCGTTCATTGCTATTTTAAAACCATTACCTCTTGTAGATAACATGTTTTCTACAGGTACAACAGTATCATTAAAAAATACTTGTCTGGTAGACGATGCACGAATTCCTAATTTGTGCTCTTCTTCTCCCATAGTAATTCCGTTAGGTTTTTCTGGATCGTATTCTACAATAAAACCAGTAATATTTTTATCGTCTTCGATACGAGCAAAAACAATCATTACACTACAAAAACCTGCGTTAGAAATCCACATTTTTTGCCCAGTGATACTATACGTTTTCCCGTCTGCAGAGAGTATTGCTTTTGTTTTACCAGAATTGGCATCGCTACCAGCGCTAGGCTCTGTTAAACAATAAGATCCAAACCATTCTCCAGAAGCTAATTTAGGAACGTATTTTTGTTTCTGTTCTTCATTTCCATATAAAGTAATTGGCATGGTACCAATACCAGTATGTGCCCCAAAAGCAGTACTAAAAGAGCCTGTAGCTCCAGAAATATAATCGCAAACTAATGCAGTATCTACAAAGCCCATGCCCATTCCGCCATACTCAGCAGGAACAGAAATGCTTAAAAAGCCAAGTTCTCCAGCTTTACGCATACAGGATTCTGTTAATGCGTAGTCTTTCTTTTCAAATTGTGCTTTATGAGCCCAAATCTCTCTGTCAACAAACTCGGTAACAGCTTCTTTCATCATAAGCTGATCTTCGTTAAAATCTTCAGGGGTGAATATATCTTCACATTTAGTTTCTTTTACAAGGAATTGCCCACCTCTTAATAAGTCTTTTTCTGTTGCTTCCATATTGTTTTATATAGTTTAATTGGGGTTTTGTATTAATTTAAAAATTCGAATAATCCGCAAGCACCTTGTCCTGTACCAACGCACATGGTTACAGCACCATATTTACCTTTCATGTCGCGTTTACGCATTTCGTCAAAGAGTTGTACAGATAATTTTGCGCCCGTACATCCTAGTGGATGACCCAATGCAATTGCGCCACCGTTTACGTTAATAATGTCTGGATTAAGGTTTAGCTCTCTAATTACAGCTAACGATTGAGAAGCAAAAGCTTCGTTTAATTCTATTAAAGCTAAATCGTCTTGTTTTAAACCAGCTTGTTTTAATGCTTTTGGAATAGCTTTTACAGGACCAATTCCCATAATACGAGGCTCTACACCGGCAGCAGCGTAATTTACCATTCTGGCAACAGGCTCTAGGTTTAATTCTTTAACCATATCTTCGCTCATTACCATTACAAAAGCAGCACCATCACTCATTTGCGACGAGTTACCAGCAGTAACACTTCCGCCAGCAGCAAATACTGCTCTTAATTTAGCTAAAGCTTCTTTATTTGTTCCTTTTCTAGGTCCTTCATCTTTAGTTACTGTATAAGATTTAGTTGCTTTTTTTCCGTTAGCGTCAATGTAAGTTTGTTCTACATCAATAGGTACAATTTGATCTTGAAAACGATTTTCAGCTTGTGCCTTTAAGGCTTTCATATGCGAATTGTATGCAAATTCATCTTGATCTTCTCGAGATACTTTAAATTGTTTAGCTACAGCCTCAGCAGTATTTCCCATACCCCAATAATAATCTTCATGACCTGCCTTTACAATGGCATCATAATTTAATTCTGGTTTAAAGCCAGTCATTGGTACGCTACTCATACTTTCTGCGCCTCCAGCAATAATACAGTCTGCCATTCCTGCTTGAATTTTTGCGGTTGCCATACCAATAGTTTCTACACCTGAAGAGCAAAAACGATTAACTGTAACGCCAGGAACATCTATAACTTCTAGTCCCATTAAAGAGATTAAACGTGCCATGTTTAAACCTTGAGAGCCTTCTGGCATGGCGTTTCCAACTATAACATCGTCAATACGTTTAGGGTCTAAATTAGGCAATTCCTTCATCATATATTTGATGGTTTCTGCAGCCAATTCATCGGTTCTTTTAAAACGAAACACGCCTTTTGGTGCTTTACCAACTGCGGTTCTATATGCTTTTACTATATATGCTGTTTTCATTTTTTTTCTTTAAGATTAATAGAATTAAGAGTCAAGAATCAATCGTATTATCTTGAATCTTATAGTCTTGCTTCTTATTTCTAATTTCTAAGAGGTTTCCCTTTGGTTAACATGTGTTGTATTCTTTCTAATGTTTTTCTTTCGGTACATAGAGAAAGGAATGCTTCACGTTCTAAATCAAGTAAGTATTGCTCGCTTACTAAAGTAGGTTCAGATAAATCGCCACCAGCCATAACATAAGCTAGTTTATTTGCAATTTTCATATCATGTTCACTAATATAATTAGAGTCTTTCATAGAATCTGTTCCTACTAAAAACATACCTAAAGCTTGTTTTCCTAGTACTTTTACATCAGTACGTTTAATAGGTTGCGTATAGCCAGCTTCTGCCATTAATTTGGCATGGGCTTTTGCTGTTGCTATTTGTCGATCTTTGTTAACAACTACAATGTCTTTACCTTTTTGAAGTACACCTAAGTCGAAAGCTTCGTAAGCCGAGGTTGACACTTTTGCCATACCGATGGTTAAAAAGTATTCTTGAAGTGTGTTTAATTGAACATCTCCTTTTCTAAATGTATCAGAAGCTCTTAAAGCCATTTCTTTAGATCCTGCGCCACCAGGAATTACACCAACACCAAATTCTACTAATCCCATATAGGTTTCTGCAGCTGCTACAACTTTATCGGCGTGCATTGATAATTCGCAAGCACCACCTAAAGACATACCATGAGGTGCAGATATAGTAGGGATTGATGAGTAACGCATACGCATCATAGTGTCTTGAAAATATTTTATAGCACCATTAAGCTCGTCGTATTCTTGCTCTACAGCCATCATAAAAATCATTCCAATATTGGCGCCAACTGAGAAATTAGCGCCTTGGTTACCAACAACTAATCCCTGATAATTTTTTTCGGCTAAATCTATAGCTTTGTTAATTCCTGCTAAAACATCGCCACCAATGGTGTTCATTTTAGATTGGAATTCGCAGTTTAAAATTCCGTCGCCTAAATCTTCAATAACTACTCCTGAGTTTTTAAAGACTTCGTTAGATTTTCTTATGTTGTCTAAGATGATAAAAGCATCTTGACCAGGTATTTTTTCTTGTGTTTTCTTTGGTATATCGTAGCAATACGTTGCGCCTTCTTTTACAGAATAAAACGACTTACTTCCAGAAGCTAACATAGCGTTAACCCAAGCAGCAGGTTCTAAACCTTCGGCTTTCATTATTTCTATTCCTTTTTCTACACCAATGGCATCCCAAATTTGAAAAGGTCCATGTTCCCATCCAAAACCGGCTTTCATGGCATCGTCAATTTTGTATAGTTCATCTGTTATTTCAGGAATTCTGTTGGTAACATAAGCAAAAAGAGCAGCGAAACTTTTTCTGTAAAATTCGCCAGCTTTATCTTTTCCAGAAACAAGCACTTTAAACCTATCTACAACTTTATCAATCGATTTCGTAAGTTCTAAAGTTGCAAATTTTGCCTTTTTAGAAGAACGATATTCTAAGGTATTTAAATCTAAAGATAGAATTTCTTTTTTACCATCTGCCGATACGTTTTTTTTGTAAAAACCTTGCTTGGTTTTACTTCCTAACCACTTATTTTCCATCATGGTATTGATGAAGCTTGGTAGCTTAAATAAATCTAATTGCTCGTCGTTTTTACAGTTTTCTGCAATACCATTGGCTACATGTACTAAAGTATCTAAACCTACTACATCTACAGTTCTAAAAGTAGCCGATTTAGGACGTCCTATTACCGGACCAGTTAATTTATCTACTTCTTCAATGGTTAAATCTAAATCTTTTACAGCATGAAATAAGCTCATAATGCTGAAAATACCAATTCTGTTACCAATAAAAGCAGGTGTATCTTTTGCTACTACCGATGTTTTTCCTAGATATTGTTCGCCATAGCCATTTAAAAACTCTAATACAGAGGCATCGGTTTTAGGTCCAGGAATTATTTCGAACAATTTTAAGTAACGTGCTGGGTTAAAAAAATGAGTTCCGCAGAAATGCTTTTGGAAATCTTCACTTCTGCCTTCACTCATAAATTTTATGGGAATTCCAGAGGTGTTTGATGTTATTAAAGTACCAGGAGTTCTGTGTTTTTCTAAAGTTTCAAAAACTTGCTTTTTTATGTCAAGCCTTTCTACAACAACTTCAATAATCCAGTCTACGTCTTTTACTTTTTCAATATCATCTTCTAGATTTCCAGTAGAGATTCTATTGGCAAATTTTTGATGATAAATAGGAGAGGGTTTAGATTTTAAAGCAGCTTTTAAAGCATCGTTTACTAAACGATTTCTTACCACTTTATCGTCTAAAGATAAGCCTTTTTTTTGCTCTATAGCATTAAGCTCTCTAGGAACAATGTCTAACAATAATACATCTACACCAATATTGGCAAAATGACATGCAATACCGCTACCCATAATACCTGAGCCAATAACTGCAATTTTTTTAATGATACGTTTACTCATAATAATTTAACTAAATTACTTTTGATTATATATTTTTTTGTTGGTAACCATGTTGTTTATTAATTCGGCTACATCATAAAAATTTTTTAATTGTTCCTCTGATATGTTTTGTTTAATTGCGTCGTTAAAAGTGATTACCTTTTCTTTTGAGTAGTCTCTTTTTTCTTTACCAAATGGTGTTAAGTGAATTAATACACCACGACCATCTTCAGGGTTAGGGCGTCTTTCTATTAATTTTTTCTTCTCCATCGTTTTTAATATTCTAGACAAACTGGTTGCTTCCATGCCCATTTTAGGCCCAAGCGCAGTAGAAGGTGTGCCTTTTTCTGGGTCTATGCTTAAAAGTGTAAAACCTGTTGCCATTGTGCTTTCAAATTTGGCAGCTTCTTCGTTATACATTTTATTAACTGATAGCCAGGTTGTTCTTAGAACATAATCTATCGTTTTATCTTTCATATGAGAGGTTCTTGAATCCAAATATATGAAAAATTTATTATGCATGCATAATAAATTTAAAAAATGTTAGAGGTTTAAATCAAAAATGTAGAAAAGGATGTTATGATCTGTATATTTTTTCTATGAGAGCAGCGTATTTTTCTTTTATCACTTTTCTTTTCATTTTCATGGTAGGAGTAAGGTGTCCTGCATCAATAGACCAAATATCTGGTGTTAATTCGAATTTTTTAATTTGTTCCCATTTTCCAAAGTTGTTGTTACAAGTTGTAACTTCTTCGCTAATGCGTTCTAGTAGTTGTTCGTTTTTTATAATATTTTCTAAAGAGATGTAGTCTATATTATGCCTAATTGCCCATTCTTTTACAAAGTCTGGATTTATTTGAATTAAAGCTGTTGGCATTTTCTCGCCTTCACCTATAACCATAACTTGCTCTATAAAACGAGATTGTTTTAATTGATTTTCTATTAGGGCAGGAGCAACATATTTTCCTCCAGAAGTTTTAAACATTTCTTTTTTACGATCGGTAATTTTAAGAAAACCTTCGCTACAAATCTCTCCAATATCTCCTGTATGGAAATAATTATTAGATATAACAGAGTTTGTTTTTTCTTCATCTTTATAATAGCCAAGCATAACATTTGGTCCTTTTACTAGTATTTCTCCATCTTCAGCTATTTTAACTTCTACGTTGTCAATTATTTTACCAACTGTACCAACACGAAAACCACCGTTTCTCATGTCGTTAACAGATATTACGGGCGAAGTCTCTGTTAATCCGTAACCTTCCATAATAGGTAATTCTGCAGCTGCAAAAACTCTAGTTAATCTAGGTTGTAAAGCAGCGCTTCCAGAAACCATTAGGTCTAATTTACCGCCTAACCCTTCTTTCCACTTACTAAATATTAATTTTCTAGCTAATTTTAATTGGAGTTCGTACCACCATCCGTTTTGTCCGTAAGGTTTAAATTTTAAACCTAAACCTACAGCCCAAAAGAATAGTGCTTTTTTTATGCCTGTTAATTCGGTTCCTTTTGCTACAATTTTATCAAAGACCTTTTCGTAAAGCCTTGGAACAGCAGTCATAACCGTAGGCTTTATTTCTTTAAGGTTATCACTCATTTTCTCGATAGATTCTGCAAAGTAAACTTCTACACCACAATATTGGTATAAATAAAGAATCATGCGTTCAAAAACGTGACAAATAGGTAAAAAGCTAAGCGATTTAGATTTGCCATACTCAAAAGGGACACGTTTTTCGCTAGACAAGACATTAGAAACCAAGTTGTCGTGAGATAGCATAACACCTTTTGGCTTCCCTGTTGTTCCAGAGGTATATATTAAAGTAGCTAGATTATTAGGCTTTACTTGTGCCATTCTGGTTTCTACTTCTTTTTGGTTTACGGTGTCTTCTCCTAGGTTTAAAACTTGGGTCCAATTATTTTCTGTTTCAATATCATCAAAGGTGTACACTTTTTTTAATTGTGTATTTCCTTTAATTTTATTTAGTTTTTTTAATATTTCTTTATCAGAAACAAAACAATAAGTAGACTCTGAATGATTTAAAATATACTCGTAATCTTCTGATGATATAGTAGGGTATATGGGAACATTTTGAGCTCCAATTTGTAAAATTCCAATATCTAAAATATTCCATTCTGTTCTATTTGTACTAGAAATAACAGCTATTTTATCATTTGCTTTAACACCAAGCTTTAATAAACCTCTACTTATCGCATTAGATTTATCTATATATTCTTGTGATGAAATTGATTCCCATTTACCATTGTATTTGGTTGTAAACGCTTTGTTTAACTTATATGTCTCGTGCATATAGTACGGGATATCGAAAATTCGGGTAACTTTTGTCATTTGCTATTAATCGTATTTGTAGTATTGCAAAGTATGAAATTAAATATGATTTTCAAATAATACAAGAAAAAAGGAGTTTTTTGATAAAAACTCCTTTCTATTATTATGAATATGATAATTTGATATATTAGTTAACTATTTCAAATTGCTTCTCGAGTGGCACACCAAAGTTAGATTCTATTTCTTTTTTTATTTTTTTGAAGTATTTGGTGTCTGGCGGAGCAATAAAATTATTCCAAAAGCTAGCATTATAGTCCACTTTTAACAATGCCATATCTGTTTTGGCTGCTTTTTCTTGATGGTTAACTTTTATTTTTTTCTTATTGGTTACTACGTTTAAAACAAAAACTTCGTGTTTATATGTAGCTTGTATTTGATTAATGCTTTTTCTTAATTGCTTTTGCATAGCTAAAGGTATTTTTTCTTGCGATGTCCATTGTCTGCTATGGTAGCTAAGGTGTAGTTTCCCCGAATTGTTTCTTTTATAAACATATAACGAGTTGTTTGCTCTATTTTCTATTCTGTAAATGCTATAGGTATCTATGCCAATAAATAATTTAAAAGAAGCTTGTCCTTTAGGTTTGCCTTCTATTATAACTACGTCTTCATCGCCATAAGACGAATCTCCTGTTTTTTTCCATGTTATCTTTTTTATAGGCATGTGTTGCCTAACAGGGTTTCTAATAGTCATTGGAATTACTGAGTGCCTAAACTCTTTCTTTTTAAAGAAACGGTAGTCGGCAGATTTTCTAGAGTGTAAAATCTCTATAGCTTCAATGCCTATCGCAGAAGGACCTCTATCTCTAATTTTCATATAATGCTCAACAAAAAATCTAGCTTTTTTCTCCTCACTCGATGCTCTTCGGTAAAGTAAAGTTAATTCATGCGAACTGCTTATGGTATTATCCTTTAGGTTTTTAAGAGCATTCTTAACATAGTCTGCAGGACTAAGAAGTTTTATTTCAGACAACTCTACAATACTTTCTTGCAATAAAATAACGTTCTCTTTTTTATTTATGTAATCTTGAATTTTAAATTTTAAGGGCTCGTATCCCATCGAGTTGACAATTAAAGTATCGTTAACCTCATGGTTTTCTATTACTAAAGAGAATAAACCGTCTTCATTACTTACAGTGCCTTTTGGTTTATTTGTAAAACTAATAGAGGCATAAGGTACGGTGTAGTTTGTTCCGTCTTTAACAACTCCTTTTAATTCTATACCAGATTGCTGCGCGTAACTGCATAAAGTAAAGCACAATAGGGCTGTTAATAAAATTTTATTTTTTGCTTTTTTAGTCGAAAAATTAATCTTCATTATATATTATTGTTTTGATAATGAAGTCAATATATAAGATTTATTTAGCTTTAAAAAACATTTAAATTTTCGGAAACGGTTTCGATTATAATTTAATTAAATAAGTAATTAAAAGGTCTATATTGTTTATTTCTTTAATTTAAATCTTTATGGGTTATTTTTTTACAACTTTAAAACTATGCACGGTATCTTTATTTTTAATCTTTAAAATATACAATCCAGTAGGTAAATCTTGAAGATTAATACTGTTATTTAAAGCCTGGGATGTTCTAATTAATTTAGCCTGAAAATTATAGATGCTGTATTCGTAATTTTTAAAAGGTATGTTTTTGACTGAAACAATATTAACTGTAGGATTAGGGAAAACATAAGGTTTGTTTAAAGGATTTGTATTTGTTATTATTTCTTTTTTTGCTTCAGATTTAGAAGATATAACTGTTTCTGGAGTGTTGCACGATATGTCTAAATAGGCTTGCAAATCGTTTCTGTCATGCTTTTTTTCGTAGCCTAGAGCCTTAGCTTTTTGCAAATATTTACAAGCCAATTTATGGTTACCAATATCGTGATAAACAACACCAAGGTTTCTATAGGCAAACGAGTTTTCTTTATTTAAATTAATAGCTTCTTTTAAATCATCGATTGCGGAGTCTGATTCACCTAATTTATGAGATATAAAGCCTTTGAGTACTCTAATATCGCGTTCTACCTTACCCGATCCATGTTTTAAAAGGTGTTCTTCTTTAGGAAAAGCAATATCTATATGATATTTTGCTTTTTCATAATCTTCAAAATCACTATGCATAGCAGCTAAGACACGATGTGTAAAAGCATGTTTAGGCCATTTTTCTAGAGCTTTATTAAGATATATTTTAGCAAGACGATAAGATTTTATTTTGAATAAATAAGCGCCTAAATTAAAATGTAAGCGTGCGTTTTCAGGGTCAGCTTCGGTAGCCTTAAACCTATAATGCGTTGCATAGTTTTCCATTTCAAAAGAAGAATAAATAGCACCTTTTACGTCGTAAATATTTCCTAAAGGTTTGCCTAAGTTTTTACCTTTCATTACTTTTTGAATGGTTAAAATCTTTTTTTCTAATTGGCTTTGATCTTGTAATGTCAGTATCTTGTTGTTAAGCATATACCTAATATATGCGCGTTTAGCAAAGCTACCACTGTTTTTAGGGTTTTGT
Organism: Postechiella marina; assembly: GCF_039538365.1. Taxonomy (NCBI): domain Bacteria; kingdom Pseudomonadati; phylum Bacteroidota; class Flavobacteriia; order Flavobacteriales; family Flavobacteriaceae; genus Postechiella; species Postechiella marina. The sequence continues at coordinate 141,982 of NZ_BAABCA010000007.1, read as the reverse complement.
CTTAAATCGTTGTTTAATGCATTTAATTTAGTGTGTAACTCTTTTATTTTTTCTTCGTCCTTTTTATTATATTCTTTAATATGATCGGTTCTTTTTTCGAGCTTGCCTTTGTTGTATTCCCAAGTTGTTACTTTTTTACCTTTACTATTAAATTTATAGCATTTGCCATGTGTTGTACCATTAAGTATATAAAATACTTCGTCTAACTCTCCTGTAGTATAATAGGTTTTAATACTATCAATTTGTTTATCGTTACCAAACCATTTTTCCATAGAAACAATACCGTCTTTATAAACATGACGTTTTACTTTATTAATTGGAGTGTTTTGGCTTTGTAAAGAAAATACGCTTGAGTAGTGTGTAAAAATAAAAAGTAGAACAATTAGGTTTTTAAACATGGTAATGGTTTCGTTTTTAGTTGGTTATTAGGCATAAAAAAAGCCTTTACCAAGGTAAAAGCTTTTTTTTTAAGTTGTATATAATTTCCTAATTATTTTTCTAGCCAAATTCTAGCATTAACAAAAGCTTCTAACCAAGGTGTAGCTTTGTCTTTACGTCCATCTGGGTAGTTTGCCCAGTTCCACTGGAATGTAGAACGTTCTATATGTGGCATAGTTACTAAATGACGACCTGTTTTATCGCACATCATAGCTGTGTTAAAATCAGAGCCATTAGGGTTGTGCGGATACTCTTTGTAAGCATATTTAGCTACAATTTGATATTTGTCTTCGCTGTAAGGTAAATTAAATTTGCCTTCACCATGAGAAATCCAAACACCTAAAGTACTTCCTGCTAAGCTAGAAAGCATTATAGAATTGTTTTTTTGAATTTTTACAGAGGTAAACGCGCTTTCGTGTTTTTTAGAATCGTTATGGTTCATTTTTCCATGCTCATCATGTTCTGGGTTAATTAAATCCAATTCCATCCAAAGTTGGCAACCATTGCAAATACCAACAGATAAAGTATCTTCTCTAGCAAAGAAATCTTTTATAACCTTATTTGCTTTCTCGTTGTATTTAATAGCGCCTGCCCATCCTTTTGCAGAGCCTAAAACATCTGAGTTAGAGAAACCTCCAACAGCTCCTAAAAACTGAATGTCTTCAAGTGTTTCGCGACCAGAAATTAAATCGGTCATGTGTACGTCTTTTACATCAAAACCAGCTAGATACATGGCATTAGCCATTTCGCGTTCAGAGTTGCTTCCTTTTTCTCTAAGAATAGCTGCTTTTGGTCTTTTTCCATTTAATTCTGGTAGATTTCCTGTAAACTGTTTAGGAAAAGTGTATTGTAAAGGTTGATTTTTAAAATTATTATATCGCTCTTCTGCTAAACCATTTGCGGTTTGTTTTTGATCTAATAAAAATGATGTTTTATACCAAACGTCTCGTAATTTAGAAATGGTTAATAAAAATACTTCATCATTATTAATAACACTTAAGGTATCACTTTTGGTTACTTGTCCTATATTATGAAATTGAATATTAGCTTCTTTTAATACCGTTTCTATTGAAGCGTCTTTAGCCTGAATTACAATTCCAGAATTTTCAGCAAATAATATTTTTAAAGAGTCTTCTTCATTTAAGCTAGATAAATCTAATTCTGCACCGGTATTTATATCTGCAAAACACAGTTCTAGTAAAGTTGTAATTAAACCACCAGAAGCAACATCGTGTCCTGCAATAATTTGCTCGTTTACAATTAAAGATTGTATAGTGTTAAATACGTTTTTAACATAAGCAGCATCTTTTACATTTGGGGCATCGTTTCCAATAGTATTTAAAACTTGGTGAAAAGAACTTCCTCCTAATTTAAAATCGTCTTGAGATATATTTATGTAGTATATATCTCCACCATTTTGTTTAAAAACAGGCTCTACAATTTTGGTAATATCATTACAATTAGCACCAGCAGAAATAATAACAGTACCAGGAGATATAACATCTTCGTTAGGGTACTTTTGTTTCATTGATAGCGAATCTTTTCCAGTAGGCACATTAATACCGAGATCTATAGAAAATTCAGAAACTGCTTTTACAGCTTCGTATAAACGGGCATCTTCACCTTCGTTTTTACAAGGCCACATCCAGTTAGCAGATAACGATACGTTTTGTAAACCATCCTTTAAGGGCGCCCAAATTAAATTGGTAAGCGCTTCTGTAATCGAGTTTCTACTTCCTGCAACCGGATTAATTAATCCGGAAATAGGCGAGTGCCCAATAGATGTAGCAACACCTTCTTTACCGTTAAAGTCTAACGCCATAACACCAACGTTATTTAACGGAATTTGTAACGGACCAACACATTGTTGTTTAGCTACTTTGCCACCAACACAACGGTCTACTTTGTTTGTTAACCAATCTTTACAAGCTACAGCTTCTAGCTGTAAAACTTGCTCTAAATAGATTTGAAAATTTTTGGTTTTATATCTTGGGTTTTTGTAATTTCTTTTAACCGTTTTATCGGTCATTATGGTTTTTGGCGAGCTTCCAAACATGTCTTCCATAGCTAAATCCATAGGTTTGTTGCCTTTGGTTTTAGATTGAAATGTAAAACGATTATCTCCAGTAACGTCTCCAACTGTGTACATTGGCGAGCGCTCTCTATCTGCTATTTTGTTTAACGTGTCTATATGTTCTTCGGCAATCACTAAGCCCATACGCTCTTGCGATTCGTTACCAATAATTTCTTTGTCTGATAAGGTTGGGTCTCCAACAGGTAAAGCATCTAAATCTATTTTACCGCCAGTATCTTCAACCAATTCAGATAAACAATTTAAATGTCCACCAGCACCATGATCGTGAATAGAAACAATAAAGTTCTCATTGCTTTCTACCATACCTCGAACCGCATTAGCAGCACGTTTTTGCATTTCTGGGTTAGAGCGTTGTACAGCGTTTAGTTCTATACCCGATGCGAACTCTCCAGTATCTGCACTAGACACAGCTGCACCACCCATACCAATTCGATAATTTTCACCACCAAGAATTACTATTTTATCACCTGTTTTAGGTGTGTCTTTTAATGCTTGGTTAATTTTACCATAACCAATACCTCCAGCTTGCATAATCACTTTGTCAAATCCTAGCTTTCTAGCTTTAGCATCGCTAGAAGACGAGTTTTCGTTATGCTCGAAAGTTAAAACAGAACCACAAATAAGAGGTTGACCAAATTTGTTTCCAAAATCTGAAGCTCCGTTAGATGCCTTAATTAAAATATCCATTGGTGTTTGATATAGCCAGTCTCTAGCATCTAATTTTTGCTCCCAAGGTCTGTTTTCTTCTAAGCGCGAGTACGAGGTCATGTAAACTGCGGTTCCTGCTAATGGTAAAGAGCCTTTACCACCTGCAAGTCTATCTCTAATTTCTCCACCTGCACCAGTTGCAGCACCATTAAAAGGCTCGACTGTAGTAGGGAAGTTATGTGTTTCTGCTTTAAGCGAAATAACAGATTCAAACTCTTGTGTAGTGTAATAATCTGGGATATCGGCTCGTTTAGGTGCAAACTGTTGCACTTTAGGGCCTTTAATAAAAGCCACATTATCTTTGTAAGCAGAAACAATATCGTTAGGGTTTGCCTCCGAAGTTTGCCTAATCATTTTAAAAAGCGACACAGGTTTTTCTTCGCCATCAATAACAAAAGTTCCATTAAAAATTTTATGGCGACAGTGTTCACTATTTACTTGCGAGAATCCAAAAACTTCAGAGTCGGTTAATGGTCTTCCAATTTTCTTTGCAACACTATTTAAATAATCTACCTCTTCATCGCTTAAAGATAAACCTTCTTGTTGGTTGTAGGCTGCAATATCTTCAATGTTTAAAATGGCTTCAGGCTCAATATCTATAGTAAAAGACTCTTGGTTTAACCCTTTAAATTTCTCGGAAATCATAGGGTCGAAATCATTAAAATCTTCAGCAATAGCTTCAAATTCCTCAATTCTTATAATACCGTTAATACCCATGTTTTGAGTAATTTCAACTGCATTGGTACTCCAAGGCGTAATCATAGCTGCTCTTGGGCCAACAAAAAAAGCATCCAACGATGCTTGATCTATTTTTGGTTTATTACCAAAAAGCCAGTTTAATTTAGAGGTGTCCTCTGTCGATAATTCTTCTACTGTTTGTACTGCAAATACTTTGCTTGTAACGTTTCCAAAGAAATGAATCATTATATGTTAGTTTGTGTTGTTTAAAAGAAAAAGCAAATTTACTTCTTTTTAATCAAATTTTAACTAAATGTTAAACGGAAAATAGCGAGTTATCCACTAGGTTTTAAACATGTTGTTTTTTGCTTAGAACGGTATTTCAAAGTTGATTATGTTTTTTGCAGATTCTTTTTTATGTTGCATATGTATTACAATACAAAAAGAGTTTGAGCAAATCTGCGCTATGTTTTAATGCAGTAGTTATGATAAAGCATAAGTAAATTGGTTATTGAATACTAATTATATCATATAAAAAAAAACGAAGCAGTTAAACTTCGGTTTTACTAATAATTAAATAAGTATTTTGGTGTTAAAAAAAGTAACCAGCGGTAAGCTGTAAAACCCCAGTTCTGTTTTTTGAGCTGCCAACATCGTTAATGTTAGATAAGCCTAAATTGTATCGAGCCCCAAAATTAAGTCCGCTATCTAGTTTGTAGCCAATACCTAAATTGGCAGCAAAATTGGTTGTTTTAAAAAGATCTTTATAATCGACATCGTCTTCTTTAGCCGATAGTAAAAAGCCAATTTGCGGTCCTGCTTCTACGCTAAATTTTTTGGTAACATAATATTTGGCCATAAAAGGCACGTCAAAATAGTTTAAGGCTACTAAATCGTCGTCTCCAGAACCCGTGCTATAACCTTGGCCAGAATATAATATTTCGGGTTGAAAAGAGAATTCTTCTGAAATAGGAATTTCTGCCATAACTCCTAAATTAAAGGCAGTTACAGGGTCGTCTTTAATAGATGTGTTGTCTCCCGTTATAGATGCGAAGTTTAAACCACCCTTAACTCCAAAATTAACGTCTTGTGCATTAACCTTTGCAAATCCTAAAAAGGAAATAGCCATTACTAGTAGTGTTTTTTTCATTGTTTTAAGTTTTTAATTGTTTAAAACAAATCAAATGTATTTTATTTATGTAAGATTATTTTTATAATTGCTTTAACGTTTTTAACCGTTTTTAACAGAATTATTTCTTATTTTAACATAATAAGTTGTTAATTACTTTTAAATAAGTGTGTTAAGTTTATTTATAGGGCTTGTTGAAAATGTATGTGAAAAGAGTGACTTATTTTCTATTACTTTTAAAAAATTGAAAACGGTTGATTGTTAATTTTTAAGCTGAGTTAAAAGACTCTACTTTGTAATGGGAAAAAAGTATGAAGTAGTCTATAAAAAAACTTTGCCTTTATTAGGTATAAAGACAAAGTATTATAGTATTAAAAAAGGTATAAGTTTGTTGTTAAGCTTTGCGCTCTAATAATGCCATGTAAAATCCGTCGAAACCAGATTTATGAGCCATTACTTTTTTATCTTTAACTAAAGTGAAATTTTCTCCAGCTTCCGATTTTAAAAACGCTTCTACTTGGTTTTGGTTTTCGCTAGGTAATACAGAACAGGTAGCGTAAACTAACTTTCCGCCATTTTTTACCATTCTAGAATATTGTTGTAAAATGTCTTGTTGTGTTTTACGAATTTTATCTAGAAAGTCGGGTTGTAATTTCCATTTAGCATCTGGGTTTCTGCGTAAAACACCTAAACCAGAACATGGAGAATCTATTAAAACACGATCTGCTTTATCGTAAAGTTTTTTAATGGTTTTTGTAGACTCAATAGCACGAGTCTCTATATTATGTGCTCCATTACGCTTTGCACGACGTTTAAGTTCGTGTAGCTTATTGCCATAAATATCCATGGCAATAATTTGCCCCTTATTCTCCATTAAAGAGGCAAGGTGTAATGTTTTTCCGCCAGCACCTGCACAGGTGTCTACAACACGCATACCTGGTTGTACATCTAAATATTCGGCTACTAATTGAGATGATGCATCTTGTACTTCAAAAAAACCATTTTTAAAAGCTTCGGTTGTAAAAACATTAGCGCGCTCTTTTAGTTTTAAAGCTGCAGGATGATTTTGTACAAACTCTGTTTCTATATCTAAATCGAATAAAATAGTTTGTAGTTTTTCTTTAGTTGTTTTAAGTGTGTTTACACGTAAAACAACATCTGCTTGTTGGTTTAAAGCTTCAATTTCTTTGCTCCAAAGTGCTTTGCCTAGTTCTTTTTCTCCAACTTCGTCCATCCAGTCCGGAATAGATTCTTTAAATTTTCTAATTTGAGACAGTTCGTCAAAACGTCCTTTTATTTTTCTAGTTGGTGTAGATTCAAAATATTTCCAATCTGGTAATTTAATACCTTTTAATGTTGCCCAAACAGCAAACATGCGCCATAGGTTGTCTCTATCAAAGGGAGCTTTTACTTCAGCTATTTCTGCATATAGGCGTTTCCAGCGTACAATATCGTAAGTGGTTTCTGCAACAAAAGCTCTGTCGCGAGCGCCCCAACGCTTATCGCGTTTTAAAAGTTGTTGTATAACTTTATCGGCGTATTTACCTTCGTTAAAAATTAAGGTTAAACCGTCTATAACCGAGAAGCATAAGTTTCTGTGTAATCGCATGATCTTTAAAATAAGGGTGCAAAGTTACGTTTTAAATGTGTATTTGTTTAGTGCTTTAAAAAGTTTATTTCTTTAAATTGCTGGCTAGGGCAAATTGTAAGTCTTAGTCTTGTATAATGCTCCAAAATATTTATAAATAATTAAGACATTAGCGCAAGTTTTTGTTTTTTTATGGCATTTAAACAATTAAGTTATCTTTAATGTTTGTTTAATGAGGGGTAGATAGTGATGTATTACTAATATCGTATTGGTCCATACTATCTGCAAAATTAAATAAGTTAAAGAAGCTTTTTTATTTTTATACAAATTTGAAAAGTTATGAAACAGGTTGTCGTGTTATTGTTAATTAGTTTTATCTCTTGTAAAGAAACTGATAAAAAGCAAGTTTCAAGAATAATAAACACAGTAGAATTTAAAACACATACTCTAGATTCTACACTAAGTATTCGGGCTTTAGAAATTACAGACGACGACCATGTGTTTTTTCTAACGTCTAATGGTTTTGGTGGTACTGTTTATTATAGTGAATACGATAAAAAATCGAATATTGTTTTTCCTATACCAATGGCCCACGATAGTATTAAGAATAATTTTAGGTCTGCTGCGGTAACTAGTAAATTTGGATATGGACTTTCTATAGGGAATCCTGCAAGATTGTACAAAATAAAAAATGATGAAAAGGTTTTGGTTTACCAAGAATCTCATTCCAAAGTATTTTACGATGCTATGGAATTCTGGAATGATAATGAAGGCATAGCCATAGGAGATTCTACTGATGGGTGTTTAAGCATAATTATAACGCGTGATGGGGGAAACACTTGGAATAAATTATCTTGTGAAGATTTACCAAAAGGAACTAAAAACGAAGGCGCCTTTGCAGCAAGCGATACAAATATTGCTATTGTAGGAAATAAAACTTGGATAGCTACAACTGCGGGTAGGGTTTATGTTTCACCAGATAAAGGAATAACTTGGGATGTGGTTATAACACCTATAGTTAAAGACAAAGAAACCCAAGGTATTTACTCTATGGATTTTTACGATGCTTTAAATGGGTTTGCCATTGGAGGCGATTATACCCTACCAGATGCAAATAGAGCAAATAAAATAAGAACACAAGATGGTGGTAAAACATGGCAAGTAGTTGCAAATGCTCAAAACCCGGGTTACCGTAGCTGTGTGCAATATGTTCCAAATAGTAATGCGCAAGAACTTGTTGCTGTTGGTTTTAAAGGCATTGACTATAGTAATGATGCTGGAAATACATGGAAACATTTAAGTGACGAAGGATTTTATACCATACGCTTTTTAAACGATTCTATAGCCTATGCTGCTGGTGTGGGGAGAATATCTAAATTAAAGTTTATAGATTAAAAAACAACTAAAAATATAAGTTGATATGTTTTAATCTTGACATAGCAGTGTTATTTTCGTTCGTGTCTGCGTTTTTTATATTCGTCAAAAAGTTTCCTGTTAAAGTCGTCTTCTGTAGCTTTAAGTAAAATTATTTTTTTTGGAGATATTATTTTCTTCAAATTAGCAATTAAATCTACTCGCTCTTTATGCAGTTTGTTTTCTGCGTCAACTAATTTCTCTAATAATTTTTTTGCTTCCTCGTCTGTTATAGTCGTTGCATTTTCTTTTATTTCTTTTCTAATGTTGCGCATATCTTCATATTTGCATTTTCTAGAGTTTTCGTCGTAAGCATTGTAAATAGGCCAAAATGCTTGGGCTTCTTTTGTTGTTAGGTCTAATTTTTCTGTAATAAAAGATACTTTTAAGGCTTTTATGCGTTCTCTGTCTTTATGTTGAGAAAATACACTTATTGTAAATAAGAGTATAAATAAGGTTAAAATTGGAGTCTTCATATAATTTTTATTTTATCATTAAGTCTTCTATGTTGGCATTTTCTATAAAATACCCTTCCATAGCTTCATCTGTAAATTCTATAGATGTAAAGTTTTCTTCTTCAATATCGCCTTCTAATAAAAGTGAGGCTATTTCGTAAGTGCCAACATTACCATTTAATATATAGTTTTCAACAGTATCGGCATCTAAAGTGTCCCACTTAGTTTCCTTTTCAAAAATAGAAAGATTAAATAAAAGTAAAACTGCAGCAGCGATACTGGTTATATAAAGCAAATTCTTTTTATTAAATAAAGGTATTACTTTGGTAGGCTCCTTTTTAGAAACCTTACTTAATATATTACTTTCTAACGTATTAAAATAATCATCTGGAGCTTTAAATCCAGAGTCTTTAACCGTTTGGTTAAGTTTAATTTCAGACATAAGGCGATCTTCAAGATTAGAAAAGTAATCTTTAGGAACTTTAAACCCTGAGTCTTTTATGCTATTTATATTATTCTTTTTCATCTTACTACTAAGACTTGTTTTATTATTAAAGGTTTAATTTTTAGTTAAATAGGCTTCAATTTTTTTTACTGCAATATGATATGATGCTTTTAAAGCACCTTCGCTAGTTTCTAATATATCAGACATTTCTTTGTATTTTATATCTTCAAAATATTTCATATTAAAAACTAATTGTTGTTTTTCTGGTAAAGTAGCAATAGCTTCTTGTAATTTTAATTGTATTTCATCGCCTTCAAAATAAACATCAGATGCTAAATTGTTTATGGCGAGTTGTTGTACTTCTTCGTTTGTGGTTTGTAATCGTTTAGCATTTTTATTTATAAATGTTATAGATTCGTTTGTTGCTATACGATATATCCAAGAAAATAATTTGCTATCTCCTTTAAAGTTGTGTATGTTTTTATATATTTTGATAAATGTGTTTTGAAGCACATCATCTGTGTCGTCGTGCGATTTTACAATATGTCGTATATGCCAATACAAGCGCTCTTTGTAAAGCGTTATTAGGGCTCTAAAGGCTTGTTCTTTTTTGGTGTCCGATTTTAGTTCTTCTATAAGTTGTATTTCGTCAATCACAAGGGGCACTTTGGATATTAGACTAATAAATATACTAAAAGTTTAATGCTGTATTTTATTATTTTGAATAAAATTGTAATACGCTGTTAAATAGTCTTTTATGATTATAAATATCGATTAAAAACATAAAAACACGATAAAATGCATTTTTTCTTGTAAGAAAAGATTATTTGTTTTATTTTTGAAGCATAAACCTACTTATGATGTTAGTCGTTCCCAAGTCTAGCATTAAACTAAAAAAAAGGATAGAAGCCCAAATCTCTATCCTTTTTTGTTTTATAGTTTGTAATGTTGTTACTAATTTAGTCGAAACTTTGCATATCTACTAGTTTCTTGTATGCTCCGTTTTTTTCAATTAATTCTTGGTGCTTACCTTGTTCTACTATTTCTCCTTTTCTCATAACTACAATTTCGTCTGCATTTTGAATAGTAGATAATCTGTGAGCAATAATTATAGAGGTTCTGTTTCTCATCATATTTTCTAAAGCATCTTGAACCAGTTTTTCGCTTTCTGTATCTAGAGCAGAAGTGGCTTCGTCAAGTATCATAATTGGAGGGTTTTTAAGCACAGCTCTAGCAATGCTTAAGCGTTGTTTTTGTCCTCCAGATAGTTTGCCTCCAGAATCGCCAATATTTGTGTTTATTCCATTAGGAAGGTTTTCTACAAATTCCCAGGCATTGGCAATTTTTAAGGCTTCTATAATTTGTTCGTCATTAGCATCTTCTTTAGCGATAAGAAGATTGTTTTTTATACTATCATTAAACAAAATAGAATCTTGTGTAACCAACCCCATTAAGTTTCTTAGCGATTGTTTTGTTAGGTCTCTTATATCTTTTCCATCAATAGAAATATTACCTTGATTTACATCGTAAAAACGAGTTACTAGATTTGCAATGGTAGATTTCCCACTTCCAGATTGTCCAACTAAAGCTACGCTTTTTCCTTTAGGGATATTAATAGAAAAGTTTTTAAGAACTAAATCTTCTTCATATTTAAATGAAATATTATTTAAATTAATTGATGTATTAAAATCTGCTTTCGAAATAGCATTGGTTTTGTCGTCAAGAGGAGATTTTGTATTTAAAATTTCTAAAACACGGTCTGCAGCTGCGTTACCCGCTTTTACTTTGTAACTAGCTTTACTTATGGCCTTTGCAGGAGTAAGTATTTGGTAGGCGAGTGCCATAAAACTAATAAAAGCGCCACCAGATAGTGTTTTTTCTATTAAAACCATACTGCCACCGTACCATAAAAGAACAGCGATGGTTACTATACCTAAAAATTCGCTTGTTGGCGAAGCCAAATTTTGACGGTTTAAAAGGATATTAGAAAAATTATAAAATCGATTTGTAGATTCTTGAAACTTTGTATTAAACTTTTCTTCTGCATTAAAGCCTTTTATAACTTTTAAGCCTCCTAATGTTTCTTCTAGTGTAGATAAAAATACACCTTGTTCACTCTGTACTTTATCAGACTTTCGTTTTAAGCTTTTACCTATTCTAGATATTATAAAACCAGATATAGGTATAAATAGAAAAACAAAAATAGTTAGAGATGTAGAAAGTGTAAACATTGCTACAATAGCAAAAAGAATAGTTAATGGTTCTTTTACTATGAGTTCTAGAACTGCTAATAGGGAGTTTTTTACCTCATTAACATCTCCTGAAATACGCGCAATAATATCTCCTTTTCTTTTTTCTGAATAATAAGAAATTGGTAGAGAGGTTACTTTGCTATAAATATCATTTCTTAAATCTTTTAGCACACCATTTCTTAAAAAGGTAATGTAATACAGTCCTAAATAATTAAATAAGTTCTTTAATAAAAATAAAGAAATTATTAAAACAATCATGTATAACAAAGCTTGTTGAGGTCCTTGTGTTTCTGTAGTAGAGGTAATTAGGTAGTTTAAAGAGTCTTGTAAATAAGATTTTAAATTATTAAAACCGCTATATACAGGTTTTACAAGGACTTTTTCGCTTTCTCCAAATAACACATTTATCATTGGCATTAGAGACACCATGGCTAGTGTACCAAATAAAGCATAAAAAACATTACATATAATATTTAAAATGCCATAACGTTTGTATGGCATTATAAATTTAGAAAGCTTTTTTAAATAATCCATTAAATAAGATTCATGTCTTTTAAAATATCTTCACTTTTTTGGTCTAAAGCTTTTTCTGTTTTTATAAAATCTTCTGAAGTGTTTAATTTAGTATTAACACTTACATAAAATTTTATTTTTGGCTCTGTACCACTTGGTCTTAAAGCAATTTGGCTACCATCTTCTGTATAGTATATTAATACGTTAGATTTTGGTACATCAATGCTATTTTCTTCTCCTGTAATTATGTTTTTAGCTATAGATAGGTTGTAGTCTTCAAACTTTACAACTTTAGAGCCATTAATAATTTTTAAAGGGTTTTCTTTAGCATCAATCATCATTTGTTTAATTTCTGCAGCACCCTCTATACCTTTCTTTGTTATAGAAACTAGTTTTTCTTTGTAAAAGCCATGCTCTGTGTATAGGGTAACTAATTCATTAAAGAAAGAGCTACCTTTAGATTTTGTTATAGCTGCTATTTCGCAAGCTAAAAGGGTAGAGGTAACCGCGTCTTTATCTCTTACAAAATCGCCAACCATAAAACCAAAACTTTCTTCGCCACCACCAATAAAATCTAGTTCAGGAAAATCGTGAATTAACTTGGCTATCCATTTAAAACCAGTTAAAACAATTTTATTGTCTACACCGTAAGCGTCTGCTAATTTGTTTAGCATTGGCGTAGAGACAATTGTTGTTGCTATAAATTCTTTACCAACTATTTTACCGGCAGCTTTCCATTGTTTTAATAGAAAATCGACCATCATTAGCATGGTTTGGTTACCATTAAGTAATTGTAATTCGCCTTGTGCGTTACGAACTGCAACACCTAACCTGTCACAATCAGGATCTGTACCAATAACAATATCTGCATTTACTTCATCAGCTAGTTCTAAGGCCATTTTTAAAGCAGCTGGTTCTTCTGGGTTTGGAGATTTTACCGTTGGAAACGCTCCGTCTGGTACTTCTTGCTCTTTTACAATATGTACATTTTTGTATCCTGCACGTTTTAATGTTTCTGGCACAGCAGTAATAGATGTACCATGAAGCGATGTAAAAACAATGTTTAAATTGTCTTTTGCTTCTTGTGTAGCGCCAACACTTCCTTTTTCTACAGATGCGTTAATAAAAGCATCATCTACATCTTTACCAATATAGGTAATAAGGCTATCGTTAGCTTCAAACTTAATATCAGTATAATCTAAGGCATTAATCATGTTTATAACTGCGCTATCGTGCGGAGGTACTAATTGCCCACCATCTTGCCAATACACTTTATATCCATTATATTCTGGCGGGTTGTGAGATGCTGTTAGTACAATACCACAGTGACAGTTTAAATGCTTTACTGCAAACGATAATTCTGGTGTTGCACGTAAATCTTCAAATAAAAAGACTTCTATACCATTAGCAGAAAACACATCGGCAACTAATTTAGCTAAAGTTTTACTGTTGTGTCTACAATCGTAAGCAATAACAGCTTTAGGTGTTTCGTTAGGAAACGATTTATGTAAATAATCACTTAATCCTTGTGTACTCTTTCCTAATGTGTATTTATTAATACGGTTAGTTCCAACTCCCATTACACCACGCATACCACCAGTACCAAACTCTAAGTCTTTATAAAAACTTTCTTGTATATCTTTAGGGTTGTTGGCAATACTATCTTTAATAAAAGCTTGTGTTTCTTTATCGAAAGCTGGGGTTAGCCATGCGTTTATTCTTTCTAAAATGGTTGGTTCTATGTGTATCATAATTTTAAGTTTTTCAGTGCAAAAGTAAGAATTTCATTGTTTTTTAGCCTTATTTAATGGGCTGTAACTTATAATTAATTTCTTAATCGTTTTATATAGTTTATTATTAATAGCCTTATTAAAAATTTAATTCTTTTTTTATGGAGTAACGTGTTTTATCTCTTTTGGTTCTTAAAATAATTTCGCCTAAAAAGCCTGCTACAAAAAATTGAGTGCCAATAATCATTGTAGAAAGTGCGATATAAAACTGTGGGCGTTCTGTAATAAGCCTACCAGTTCTATTTAAGTAAAGTTTATCTATACCTAAATAAAAAGAAAAGCCAAAGCCAATGGCAAACATTATAAATCCTAAAGCGCCAAATAGGTGCATTGGGCGTTTACCAAATCGAGATAAAAACCAAATAGTAATTAGGTCTAAAAAACCATTAATAAAGCGTTCTACACCAAATTTGGTTTCTCCGTATTTTCTAGCTTGGTGTTGTACAATTTTTTCTCCTATTTTGGTAAAGCCTGCGTTTTTTGATAGTACAGGAATGTAGCGATGCATTTCTCCATTAACATCAATGTTTTTAACAACAACATTTTTGTAAGCTTTTAAACCGCAGTTAAAATCGTTTAATTTTACACCAGATGTTTTTCGTGCAGCCCAATTAAAGAGTTTAGACGGAAGGTTTTTAGAGATTACAGAATCGTAACGTTTCTTTTTCCAACCAGAAACCAAATCGAACCCGTCGTTAACAATCATGCTATATAATTTAGGGATTTCGTCTGGGTTGTCTTGTAAATCGGCATCCATTGTAATAACAACATCACCTTTAGCCTTTTCAAAACCAGCATGTAAAGCTTGCGATTTACCAAAGTTTTTTAAAAAACGAATGCCTTTTACGTGTTTAGATAGAGATGATAATTTAGAAATAACATTCCAAGACGTATCGGTACTTCCATCATCTATAAAAATAATTTCATATGTAAAATGATTGGATTGCATAACTTTTGCAATCCAATCATGTAATTCTATTAAAGACTCTTCTTCGTTAAGTAGTGGTATAACTACAGATATATTCATGTAATTTTTTCAAATAAATAATATTCAAAAATACAGAATTTATTCGGCGTCTGGATTTCTTTTTTTCATTATTGCAGCAACAATAAGTCCAACAACACTATAACCTGCTAATTGCCACACTAAAGATTGTAAAATATTACTAATAGAGTACATATTTCCTTTTTTCTCCATTTCGTCTACTACTTTAGCAATAGCATCGGCTGGCATATTGTAGTTTTCTAAACGTACCACTTGCGAGTCTATAATTCTTTGTTGTAAATCTACCGCAGCATCTGGGTCTATAAAGTTAAAAATTACAACGCTAATTATAGAGCTAATAGTTAAACCTATTAAAATAGTAATAAAATATGCAGTAAAGGCATCTTTAAAAGAAATATAGCCACCTAATAATTTTTTCGATTTAAAAACCGAAACAATACCAAACGCTAATATTAAGAATAAGAATAAAAGGCCAAACCATATTTGTGTAAACAAATCTAGGTTAACACCATAACCAATTAATATTAGTAAAGTTAAAGTAGCTCCTAAATAAAGACCGTAATTAGTAGCAATAGATTTTAAAGTTTTTTCCATAATATTGTCGAGTATTTTTGATTAGTTACACAGTTAGTATTCAAAGATACCAAAACGTTACAATTAAGTTTAAAATAAAAATAAAAAAAAGTATTGCACATTTGTAAAAAATAGTTACATTTGCACTCCAAAATTGAAAGTAATAAAAGCATTTAGCGATGAGAAAAGGTATACATCCAGAAAATTATAGAATAGTAGCATTTAAAGATATGTCTAACGACGATGTGTTTTTAACTAAATCTACAGCAAGTACAAACGAAACTATAGAAGTTGACGGTGTAGAATATCCATTAGTAAAAATGGAGATTTCAAGAACATCTCATCCATTTTACACTGGTAAATCTAAATTAGTAGATACAGCTGGTCGTATTGACAAATTCAAAACAAAATACGCTAAGTTCAAAAAATAATTTAGCTAAGTTATATATTTTAAAACCTTCAATATTTATTAATATTGAAGGTTTTTTTATTTTAAGCAATTAAGTTACTTTTGAAATCGAATTAGCCACAAGCTTAAACAAGCAAAAGTAATTACTTTTAACTTTTAATTATTATCTTAAAAATGAATTATATTCTTTTTGATGGTCCATCTCGAAACAATTTATTACCATTTACCTATACGCGTCCTGTAGCAGATATACGCATAGGTATTTTAACCATTCGTCAAAAATGGGAAAAGGTTTTAAATACAACCACAACTACGGTAACAGAAGATTATTTATCGGAAAAATACCCAATGGTAGAAATGGAAGAGAATATAATGATACATGCTTCTTACTTACCCAATCCTAGCTTGGTAAAGCAAATAAAGGCATTAAAGGCTAATCAAGCTATTTTTAAAGAAGAAGATGTTATTGCTTTTTTTACTAACGATACACAGGAAAACATAGATTTTAGTACATACGAAGCTATAGAATTTAACGAAGCTATTTTAAAGGTTGAAAACACTTGGGATATATTTTCTAAAAATGGTGAAGCCATGCAAGTAGATTTCGATTTGCTAACAAAAGACAGAACATCGCAACCCATACCAGAAAGTAACAATATAATAGCACCAGAAAATATTTTTATAGAAAAAGGAGCGAAGTTAGAATTTACAACACTTAATGCTAGTTCTGGGCCTATTTACATTGGCGAAAATGCCGAGGTAATGGAGGGTGCTATTGTACGAGGACCTTTAGCTTTATGCGAAAACGCAACTATAAAACTAGGTGCTAAAATTTATGGGCCAACAACCGTTGGGCCACATAGTAAAGTAGGAGGCGAGGTTAATAATTCTGTAATCTTTGGGTTTTCAAACAAAGGACACGATGGCTTTTTAGGCAACTCAGTACTTGGAGAGTGGTGTAATTTAGGAGCAGACACCAATAACTCTAACCTTAAAAATAATTATGCAGAAGTACGTTTATGGGATTACCAAACCGAAGGGTTTGCACGTACAGGTTTGCAGTTTTGCGGACTTATGATGGGCGATCACAGCAAGTGCGGAATAAATACCATGTTTAATACAGGTACAGTTGTAGGTGTAAGCGCTAACATTTTTGGCAGTGGTTTTCCGCGTAATTTTGTGCCAAGTTTTAGTTGGGGTGGTAGTTCTGGTTTTACAACTTATTTAACCAAAAAAGCTTTCGAAGTAGCTAAAGTCGTTATGCAACGCAGAAAACTAGAGTTTTTACAAGAAGACCAAGCTATTTTAGAGCACGTTTTCGAAGAAACTAAAAAGTATAGAAGAGAATAAGAAATATTTGGGTGTTACCCCGAAAAGGGTTGGGCTTTCACTACTCAATCTTTTTGCAAAAAAGCAAAAAGGATTTTAAACATACCGTTCAATCCCTAACACATTATCGAGTTAAGCCAGTTATTAAGATGTAAAAATAGTTTGTAATTATTAAATATTCGTATATTTAGCTCTAATACAAGACTTTATTTTGAAACATTTTTATAAAATTATTTACTTAATAGGTTTAGTTAGCTTTTCTCAAAATTTAAATTACAACCTTACTAATTTAAAAATAAACGACGATAGACCCCATTATAGCATAAAATATGCTCAAGGAAATAAAGTTGTTTTTACAAGCTATTTACTATCTAAAAACGGTAAAGTTAAAAAGTCGGGCGGTAGCCCTGTAATTGCAGTATACGAGGGTGCCGTTTCTCCAGACGGGCAAATTACGAACCACAAGCCTATAGAAATAGACTCTAAACAGCTTATAGGTAATGTAACAAGCGCTACCTTTTCTAGAGATGGTAAGCAGCTTTTTTTAAGTGCGCATTATAATGCAAAAGATAAGCCTAAAGGCACATTTAAAGCCACTAATTTTACAATAAAAGTAGGTGAGTATGTAAATGGTAAAGGTTGGACAAACTTTAAAGTGTTACCTTTTTGTAAACCAAGATACTCTTATGGGCATCCTGTTTTTAGTACAGACGGAAAAACCATGTATTTTATAGCTAATATTCGTGGAGGTAAAGAAACAACAAAAGGCGGGTCGGATATTTTTAAAGTTAATGTTTTAGAAAATGGAAGTTATAGCGAACCTAAAAATTTAGGATCTAAAGTAAACTCTTATAGTCGAGAAATGTTTCCATTTGTAAGTAACGATAATACGCTTTATCTATCATCTGACAGGTCTAACGGATATGGAGGTTTCGATTTATACCGTTGTAAAATGTTAGAAGATGGTACTTTTGCCAAAGCAGAAAAAATGCCAAAACCAATAAATAGTGTAAAAGACGATTTTAATTTTATAATTAACAGTAGTAATTCTTCTGGCTATTTATCATCAAAACGACTTAAAGGAAAAGGAGACGACGATATTTATTATTTTAAAGTAAATTAATGTTTTTTAACCCGTTTTAAATCTAATAAGTTGGTTGGGTTAATGCCTAAACCAGTTACGTTTTTTCTTGTAAAACGCACAACTTCATCATAAAACAAAGGAATAATAGGCGCTTTACTCATTACTAGTGAATCCATTTTGGTATATAATTTTTCACGCTTTAAAGTGTTAGTCTCTGTAAAGGCCTGTTCGTACCATGTATCAAATTGGGTGTTTTTAAAGTGTGTGTAATTTGGCCCGTTTGGAGCAAAATTTTTACTGTAATAAAGCGAGAGGTAATTTTCGGCATCCGGATAATCTGCAACCCAACTCGCCCTAAATAAATCTAATAGCCCATTAGCTTTGGCATCTTTTAACGTTGCAGCAGGTATAACATCTATATTAACAACTAAACCTATTTTTTGCAGTTCGCGCTGTATGTATTCACAAAAACTTAAGTAATTACCAATGGTTGTAATTGTTATTTTTGGTGTTTTATGGTTTGTCTCACTTACGTATTGTTTAATTAGTGCTTTTGCTTTCTCGGGTTGGTAGGTGTAACCTATAGTATTATTATATCCAGGCAAACCTTTTGGTATAAAGCCTCCGTTGGCAGGAATACCAATACCGTTACGTAAATAAATCATCATTTTATTTCTGTCAAAACCATAGTTTACAGCCTTTCTTAGTAACTCAGAATGTATTTCTAAAGCATTACTTTCCATATAAAACGCCAAGTATTCTGTATTTAAATAAGGGCCACGTATCATATTAGTGGTGCTGTTGTATTTTGGTCTTAATTTTCCTGTAGCAGTTAATAACTCATCTTTATAAGAGGCGTCTAAACCAGAAACAAAATCAATATTGCCTTGAGCAAATTGTAAAAATTCACTTTGTTTGTCTGGTAAAAAAGTAATAGCTACAGCTTCTAAAAAAGGTAATGTGTTACCCTGTTGGTCTTTTTCAAAATAATTAGTGTTTTTTCTAAACACTAGTTTTATATTTTCTTCCCAACGTTTAAATTTAAAAGGCCCAGTGCCTATCGGGTTTGCTCTAAAGTCGTTTTTGTAATGCTCTACAATTTCTTTAGGCACTACAGAGCAGTATTTCATGGTAAGCAGCCCTAAAAAAGCAGGGAAAGATTGTTTTAGTTTAATTTTAAAAATTGTATCGTTTACTGCATTAAAAGTATCTACCTTGTTTAAAACCCAGCTGCCAGGCGAGGCAATTTGTTTGCCTAAAAGTCGGTTAAAACTATATTCAAAATCTTTTGCAGAAACCGTTCTAGTAGAATCTTTTTTAAATAACTTATGCTTATGGTAGTAAACATCGTCTCTAAGGGTAAACGTGTAGGTTAGTGCATCATTAGCAATGGTCCAGCTTTTGGCAATGCAAGGTCTTACATTTAAATTCTCATCCATTTGTACCAAACCATTAAAAAGTTGATTTGTAGCCCAAATATCGGCATTGTCTTTTGCAAAGGCCGGGTCTAACGAGCCTATGTTTTTATGTTCGTTATATCTAAAAACAAGGTGGTCTAATGTCGTTTTTTTATTATCAGCACAAGAAAAGATAATACCAATTACTGCAATAGTAAAAACGGTAATTATTGTATGGTATAATGGTTTACGCGATTTAATCACTTAATGGTGGTTTATAAACCAAAAGTATGTTATTTCTAATATTCTTCATAACAATTGTGACTTTTTAAATATTTATGTGTCTTATTTATTATATAGACTTAGTTATTACTTTATAGTATAAGTCTCTCACAGAACTATTAATAGCTTTTTAGTTTAAACAGAAGAGTGTTTCATTTCGAAACGCTCTTTTTTTATTAACTTTGCGCTTTTAATTATAGGAATGAATACTAAAAAGAAAGTCGCATTTTACACACTAGGTTGTAAGCTTAATTTTTCTGAAACCTCTACCATTGCAAGAAACTTTGAAAATGAGGGGTTTGATAGGGTAGACTTTTCTGAACCTGCAGATATATATGTAATTAACACTTGTTCTGTTACAGAGAATGCCGATAAACGATTTAAAACCATTGTAAAACAAGCGCAAAGAAAGAATGAAGATGCTTTTATAGCTGCTGTTGGTTGTTATGCACAATTAAAACCACAGCAATTGGCAGATGTTGATGGTGTAGATTTGGTTTTAGGAGCTACCGAAAAATTTAAAATTACAGATTACCTTAACGACCTTTCTAAAAACGACTTAGGCGAAGTACACTCTTGCGAAATAGAAGAAGCAGATTTTTATGTAGGCTCTTATTCTATAGGAGATAGAACACGTGCTTTTTTAAAAGTTCAAGATGGATGCGATTATAAGTGCACATACTGTACAATTCCTTTGGCCAGAGGGATTTCTAGAAGCGATACTATGCTTAATGTGTTAGAAAATGCTAGAGAAATTTCGAAGAAAAATATTAAAGAAATCGTTTTAACAGGGGTAAATATTGGAGACTATGGTAAAGGTGAGTTTGGTAATAAAAAGCACGAACACACGTTTTTAGATTTGGTTACCGAACTTGATAAAGTAGAAGGTATAGAGCGATTAAGAATATCTTCTATAGAGCCCAATTTACTTAAAAACGAAACCATAGATTTAGTAGCTAAATCTAGAGCTTTTGTGCCACATTTTCATATTCCATTACAAAGTGGGAGTAACGAGATTCTTAAAAAAATGAAGCGTAGATACATGCGAGAATTATATGTAGATCGCGTTGCTAAAATAAAAGAAGTAATGCCACATGCCTGCATTGGTGTAGATGTTATTGTAGGCTTTCCTGGAGAAACAGACGATTATTTTTTAGAAACCTATAATTTTTTAAATGAATTAGATATATCATATTTACACGTATTTACATATTCTGAGCGAGATAATACAGAAGCAGCTTTAATGGATAATGCTGTGCCAGGTAATGTAAGAAGTAAACGAAGTAAAATGCTTCGAGGTCTATCGGTTAAAAAGAGACGTGCTTTCTACGAAAGTCAGATAAAAAGTAGTAGAACTGTGCTTTTTGAAAGCGAAAATAAAGAAGGCTATATACATGGTTTTACAGAAAACTATATAAAAGTAAAAACCCCATGGAACCCAGAATTGGTTAATACTATACACCAAGTAGAACTAACAAAAATAGACGAAGATGGTTTGGTAAGGTTGGAGTTTAACTCTGTTTTATCGAAATAAATAAGACTTAATTGCTTATTATCTGTCGTTTGTCTAATATTCTATACAATCAACTAGTTTTTTATATAAGTTGGAGGCTTACTATTACTTTTCAAGCTACAAAAGCCCCCAAAGCTATGAGAAAATTACTTTTAATATTAACTTGCGTACTTACATTACCTACCCTAACAAGTTGTTCTAGTGATGATGTTAATGAGGGACTGGATGTATTAGGTGTGTGGGAGCATGTAATAATTAATACAAATTCTACAAATACGCTTACCCTAGTTTTTGGAAAAAACAGTTCGGGTTTAAAAATTTCTACCGAAACATTTAATACAGGCGAAATTATTTCGAGTTCGGTTGCTTTTAATTGGGAAAAAAATAATGAAGAAGTAACTATTGTTTTAGAAGGAGAAACTACTCAATCTCTCTATATATTAAATAGCGAAGGTCAACTTGTTATGTCGTCTTCAGAAAATTTACTTTTAGATAAAGTTTCAGACGATTATTTAAAATTTTACTAATTAATTACACTAACTACAAACTAAAAACCCGAAACTTTTAAAGTTTCGGGTTTTTTAATGTTTAAAAACTGTTAGGTTATATTCTAACACCAACAGGTAACATACGTTTGTACTTTCTGTTACTTCTTACAAATTTTGCTATTGCAGGACAAGTAGGCATAACGCTTAAGTTTCGTTCTTGAATAAGTTCGAAAACAGCACTTAAAAAATCTTTACTAAATGATTCATCTGTTACGTTTTCAGGAATAACAAGTTTCGTTAAAAAAATTTTTCTATCTTGTAGTGAATACTCAATTTTTGCTAGTTGGTCATCAATTTTAATTTCAAACTGACGTAAGAAATCGTTATCTATTAATTCAGCAGCTTCAACCATAGTATATTTGTTTTGTTTGTTCGAAAACTTAAATAGTGAGTACTATTTATCGAGTTTTACCGTGCAAAAGTACGAAAAAATCATCACATTAAAGACGTTTAAAAGTTAAAACCTTGTAAAATAATGAATTACATGTTTTTTAGGAGGTTATTTACTTGCCTTTTAAGTAGAAATTGTTAGTTCTGTTTGTTAATTTTATTGCTTAAAAGAAAAGTAATTACATTTAGGCAAGATGAAGCAAGATATAATTCACGTGTACCTAATGCCAGGTATGGCTGCAAGTCCATTAATTTTTGAATACATAAAGTTACCAGAACCTCAATTTAAAATACATTTATTAGAGTGGTTTTTACCTATAGAAGACGAGCCAATAAGCGATTACGCTTTAAGAATGTGTGCAAAAATTAAACATGAAAATATTGTTTTGTTGGGCGTGTCTTTTGGAGGTGTATTGGTTCAAGAAATGAGTAAGCATATTAATTTGCGTAAGCTTATAATAGTATCTAGTGTAAAATCTATGCACGAATTACCAAAACATATGCTATTAGCAAAAGCAACTAAGGCTTATAAATTATTGCCAACACAACTAGCAAGTAATATAGATATTATAGAAAAATATGCCTTTGGAGAAACCGTAACAAAACGTATAGAATTATATAAAAAATATCTGTCTGTAAACGATAGTGAATATTTAAATTGGGCTATTAAAAACATGGTTTCCTGGAACCAAGAAAAACCAGACCCTAAATTAATACATATTCATGGCGATAGCGATAAAGTTTTTCCAATAAAAAACATACAAAATTGTATTATTTTAAAGAATGGCACTCATATTGCGGTGATAAATAAGTATAAATGGTTTAACGAAAATTTACCTAGAATAATTTTAGATAGCTAAGCTATTTTTACTAATTTTAAACAAAACTTTTTAAGAATGAAGATAGTACAGAAAGCTTTAGCTTTAGTGGGATTATTAAGTTTATGCACCTTATTTGTTTTTGCATTACAAGACGTTCCTACCGATGAAAATTTCGAAAAGAAACTTATAAACGATTATAATGTTTACGCCTTACAAGTACCAAGCGATTTAAATTTTGCAGGCGAAGCCATGCCGCTTAACAATCCAGATATTTTAGAGCGTATGGATAGAGAACTTTTAGTTAATACCTATTGGCAATCTAACGGATTATTAATGTTTAAACGTGCTAAAAAATACTTTCCTATAATAGAGCCTATTTTGGCTAAGTATGGTATTCCAGACGATTTTAAATACTTAGCAGTTATAGAAAGTGGTTTAACAAATGCGGTTTCTCCTGCTGGTGCACGTGGTGTTTGGCAAATTATGCCTGCTACCGGTAGAGAAAATGGTTTAGAAGTTAACAGTAATGTAGACGAACGTTACAATTTAGAAATGGCTACAGAGGTGGCTTGTAAATATTTATTAAAATCTAAGGCAAGTTTAGGGTCTTGGACGTTGGCTGCTGCTGCATACAATGCAGGAACTGCAGGAGTGTCTAGAAGATTGAGAGAGCAACAAGTGTCAAGCTATTACGATTTGCTTTTGGGTGAAGAAACTGGGCGCTATTTATTTAGAATTGTAGCGCTTAAAGAAATTCTGTCTAATCCTAGTAAATATGGCTTTAACTTTAGAGATAAAGATTTGTATAGTAACATACCAACTTATAAAGTAGAAGTAGATACAGCAGTAAAAGATTTTTCTAAATTCGCAGAGCGTTTTGGAGTTAATTATAAGGTATTAAAAATACACAACCCTTGGCTGCGCGAAGCACACCTTAACAATAAATCGCGTAAATTATACCACATATCAATACCAAAAGAAGGGTACTATAATTAATAAAGTATTATTAATATATAACTTATATAAAAGCCTTAATGTTTTATGCACTAAGGCTTTTTGTTTTTTTGTTAACTATTTTTTAAACAAGATATTTACGAATAAGATGTTTGTATTGATTTATAGTGTTTTATGTAAAATTTAGTTAAGTTGTTTATGAAAAAAATATTAAGATTACTACTAATTAGCCTAGGAGCTTTAATTGTAATTTTTGTGGCTCTGGGAGAAATGAATATATTAAAAATATACAATATCCCTACTACAGCTAACGATCCTGGTATTAAAGCAAATTCAAAAATATTAGTTTCTAATATGGTTAATTTTGAAAACGGAGATTTTATTTGTTACAAATATGAAGATAGCTTATATGGTAAACAGGTTAGGGTGCATCGACTTTTGGGTAAAACAGATGATATAATAGAAATAAGGGATGGTGTTTTTTTTATTAACGATTTAAATATTGATAAAAATATAGCATTAAAACATTTTTACTCTATTGAATTTGAAGCGTATTTTGATTTAATAAAAAATGAAGTAATTAATGAAGAAACTGAAGCCTTTAAAATAAAGGATAGAATGATGTTAACGTTATTGGATAAAGTAGCTGAAGAAAATGGACTATCTGATGATATTAAAATGGAACAAAAATTCTTTGCAGATCAAGCAGTAAAAGAAAAATATAATAAGAACTGGAATATGGATAATTTTGGTCCTTTAAAAATCCCAAAGGATAAATGTTTTGTAATTGGAGATAATAGACACAATTCTATAGACTCTAGGTATATAGGTTTAATTAACGAATCTGATATTGTAGGAACGGTTATTAAAAAGTAACTTGCTTAATTAAGTAAGCTCTAGCTTTTATTAAGAGTTGACTATCCTACAAATAGGTCGCGTTAGGGATTGAACGACATGTTTAAGCTCGCCGACGGTAGGAGGAAGCGAGTAGTGAAAGCCCGACCCTTGGGTAACGCAAAACAAATAGATGTTAAAATAAAGTGTAAAGGTTTAACCTCTACGTTTTTGCGCTCTTAAAGAGCTACCAGCACCATAGTGTTGTTTTGGTCCTGAGGCTTGTTTCATATTATCTTTCATCATTTTTATTTGATCTGTAAGCATACCTTGTTTGTCAAGCTTTTGTGCTTCTGATAATAATTTTTGCGCTTCTTGTTTTCTTCGTTTAGAAAAAGCAATACCAGCTAAGTTTAGTTTAGCCATGGCCAAATCATGATCCATAGATAACCCTAGGCTAAGTGCTTTTTTAAAGTATTTTTCGGCTTCGTTCATGTTACTTTGCGACACCATAATACCGTGTAGGTAATTGTAATACCCTTGTTGTTTTTTTACTAAAGCGGTTTCTGGGTTTTTAATTTTGTTTAACCAGCTTTTAGCGCCATCAAAATCTTGTTTACGTAATTTTAAAAAGGCTAATAATATAAACTCGTTTTTAAAATATAGAAATATAAAGATTAAAGATAATAGTATAAGCATGATGCCATTACCTATATAACCTTCTGTAAATTGATAAACAGCAAAAACTATAATTGCTATGGCTATAATAAGTTTTATAATTTTATTGTACATTTTAATGGCGTATTATATGTTTATTTAAACACTTATTTAAGTTTAAATAAGCGCTGTTTTTGGTTTAGAATGCAAATAAACTAATTTTTTATTAAAATATAGTCATAGATTTTTAACAAATACAGGTTGTTAAGCCCAAATAAACAGTAGATTTGTAAGGTTTTGAAATTAAAAGATTGAAATAAAAAATATTTTTAAATAACATTTGTCAAAGTAAAAACTCTTTGTATATTTGCGGTCAGTTTTGGGTAAGCACCAATATTTTAAAATACATTTCAGAATTAAAGATATAAGATAATGAGTAAAAGAACGTTTCAACCGTCAAAAAGAAAGAGAAGAAACAAACACGGTTTCAGAGAAAGAATGGCTTCTGCCAATGGTAGAAAAGTACTTGCTCGTAGAAGAGCAAAAGGGAGAAAAAAATTATCTGTGTCTACTGAAACAAGACATAAAAAATAATGATTAACAATTGTTGATAATAAAAAGGTGTTGCTTAATAGCAACGCCTTTTTTTATATCTAGTAAATACTATTTTTGCAAAGCCTTATTATAAAACACAATACAGTAAAAAAATGCCAAAAAATTCTAAACTTAAATCGATATTAATTATTGGATCTGGACCAATTGTTATTGGACAAGCATGTGAGTTTGATTATTCGGGAACTCAAGCTTTAAGGTCTCTTAGAGAAGATGGGATAGAAACCATACTTATAAACTCTAACCCTGCAACTATTATGACCGACCCATCTATGGCCGATCATGTTTACTTGCTGCCTTTAAACACAAAATCGATTATTCAGATTTTAAAAGAACATCCACAAATTGATGCTGTTTTACCTACAATGGGTGGGCAAACTGCATTAAACCTTTGTATTGAAGCAGATGAAAAAGGTATTTGGAAAGATTTTGATGTAGAAATTATTGGTGTTAATATTGATGCTATTAATATTACAGAAGACAGAGAACAATTTAGAGAGCTAATGCTTAAAATTGGTGTGCCTATGGCGCCTCAAGCTACTGCAAATTCATTTTTAAAAGGTAAAGAAATTGCTCAAGAATTTGGATTCCCATTAATTATTAGAGCTTCGTTTACTTTAGGTGGTGCTGGTGCGTCGTTTGTATATAAAGAAGAAGATTTTGATGAGTTATTAACTCGTGGATTAGAAATTTCTCCTATTCACGAAGTTATGATTGATAAAGCCTTAATAGGTTGGAAAGAGTATGAGTTAGAGTTACTTAGAGACTCTAACGATAATGTTGTTATTATTTGTTCTATTGAAAATATGGACCCTATTGGAATCCATACAGGAGATTCTATTACTGTAGCTCCAGCAATGACTTTAAGCGACAAAACATACCAAAAAATGCGTGATATGGCTATACATATGATGCGTAATATTGGCGATTTTGCTGGCGGATGTAATGTACAGTTTGCTGTGTCTCCAGACGAAAACGAAGATATTATTGCTATCGAGATTAATCCTCGTGTGTCACGTTCTTCGGCTTTGGCCAGTAAAGCAACAGGGTATCCAATTGCAAAAATAGCAGCTAAATTAGCCTTAGGGTACCATTTAGATGAATTAAATAATCAAATTACAAAATCGACATCGGCATTATTCGAGCCTACTTTAGATTACGTTATTGTAAAAATACCACGTTGGAACTTTGATAAATTTGAAGGAGCCGATAGACAATTAGGCCTTCAAATGAAATCTGTAGGAGAGGTAATGGGTATTGGGCGTTCTTTTCAAGAGGCGTTACACAAAGCAACACAATCTTTAGAAATTAAGCGTAACGGTTTAGGTGCAGATGGTAAAGAGAATAAAAACTACGATCAAATTATAGAGAAGCTTACTTATGCTTCTTGGGATCGTGTGTTTATTATTTATGATGCGATAGAAATGGGTATTCCATTAAGTCGTATACACGAAATTACTAAAATTGACATGTGGTTTTTAAAGCAATATGAAGAATTACATATGCTTAAAAACGAGATATCTACATTTACTATAGATACTATAGAAAAAGATTTATTACTAGAAGCTAAGCAAAAAGGTTACGGTGATAGACAAATAGCACACATGTTAAAATGTTTAGAAAGCGAAGTATATAGTAAACGTGAAGCATTAGGTATAAATAGAGTTTATAAATTAGTTGATACTTGTGCTGCCGAGTTTGAAGCAAAAACACCTTATTATTATTCTACTTTTGAAAGCGATATGGAAACTGCAGACGGTAAGCGTTATGCAGACAACGAAAGTATTGTAACAGATAAGAAAAAAGTTATTGTTTTAGGTTCTGGGCCAAATAGAATAGGACAAGGTATTGAGTTCGATTACTGCTGTGTTCACGGTGTTTTAGCTGCAGCAGAGTCTGGTTACGAAACTATTATGATTAACTGTAATCCAGAAACAGTATCTACAGATTTTGATACAGCTGATAAGTTATATTTCGAGCCTGTATTCTGGGAGCATATTTACGATATTATTAAACACGAAAAGCCAGAAGGTGTTATTGTGCAATTAGGAGGACAAACAGCCTTAAAACTTGCAGAAAAATTAACTAAGTATGGTATTAAAATATTAGGAACTAGCTTTGAAGCTTTAGATTTAGCTGAAGATAGAGGTTTGTTTTCTAATATGTTAAAAGAAAATAATATTCCTTATCCTAAATTTGATATTGCTACTACAGCTGATGAAGCTTCAGCAATTGCAGATGTTTTAGATTTTCCAATATTAGTGCGTCCATCGTACGTTCTTGGAGGACAAGGAATGAAAATTGTAATTAATAAAGAAGAACTTGAAAAACATGTTGTTGATTTATTAAGTAGAATGCCAGGAAATCAGTTATTGTTAGACCATTATTTAGATGGTGCTATTGAAGCTGAGGCAGATGCTATTTGCGACGGAGAAAATGTTTACATTATTGGTATCATGGAGCATATAGAGCCTTGTGGTGTACACTCTGGAGATAGTAACTCTTTACTACCACCTTTTAACTTAGGCGATTTGGTAATGGAGCAAATTAAAGAGCATACTAAAAAGATTGCTTTAGCGCTTAATACAGTTGGTTTAATAAATATTCAGTTCGCTATTAAAGACGATGTTGTTTATATTATAGAGGCTAACCCAAGAGCATCTAGAACAGTGCCATTTATAGCAAAAGCTTATGGAGAACCTTATGTAAATTTTGCTACTAAAGTAATGTTAGGCGAGAAGAAGGTTACAGATTTCGATTTTAAACCAAAATTAGATGGTTATGCAATTAAGCAACCTGTATTTTCTTTTAACAAATTCCATAATGTAAATAAGAAATTAGGTCCTGAAATGAAAAGTACAGGAGAAAGTATCTTATTTATTGATAGCTTAAAAGATGATGCTTTTTACGATCTTTACTCAAGACGTAAAATGTATTTAAGTAAGTAAATATTAAATATATAGTACAAAAAAATCCGCTATTAGCGGATTTTTTTTGTACTATATTTATTTTGAATTTAGTATATGTAATTATAATTCTATTTTGGCATTCTGGGTTTTAATAAAATCAATATGTTCGTCTATTTTAAACTCTGAAGCTTTAAAAATATTAGAGCGTTTTCTAGCTTGTTCTTGGCGTTTTATACTTCTAGCAAAACGTCTTACACTTTGTTCTGTATCTAAAATTAAACCAGGAACGGGTACATTTTTACCATCTTCACCCTTTGCCACCATTGTAAAATAAGAAGAGTTACAATGTTTTACTTCTCCTGTTTGTATGTTTTCAGATTCTATTCGTAAACCAATAACCATAGATGTTCTACCTGTGTAGTTAACCGATGCTTTAAGCGTTACTAATTCGCCAACCTCAATAGGGTTTAAAAAATCTACTTTGTTTACAGATGCTGTTACGCAATAGTGCCTAGAATGTTTTGAAGCACAAGCAAAAGCTATTTGATCCATTAAATTTAAAATATGCCCACCATGAATTTTACCGCTAAAATTAGAGTGCGATGGTAGCATGAGTTCTGTAATTGTTATTTGAGATTCTTTTGCGTGTTTAAACATAAACTGATATTTAATTTTGTACTTCTACTTTTGTTATAAAATATTTGGTATCACCTAACCAAAAGAGTGTTTTAAAGCGTTCGAAATAATGAAGCTTAACTAGCTTACCTTGAAAATCGTTTAAATTTTTAATCACTTCTTTTTCGTTATCTTCAACAGAGAAAATAAAGGTTTGTCCTTCAGAAACGCCTTGACTTATTTCTCCTTCCCAAGTTTTAAATAAAATGCCTTTATAACTAAATTTAACTAACTCTCCCGCTCTAACACCTTCGCTATAGCTAACAAAGTAAATAAAACTAAAGTATAAAGCAATAGCTATTAGTATTCCTATAAATATTTTAAATAAAATTTTCATATATTAATCTTCTTCTTGGGCGCGTTTAATAATGGCTTCTGGCAATGCCTTTTTTGCTTTAGCTCCCATTTTTTTTAGTTTTTCTACACTAGTAATTAGGTTTCCTCTACCTTCAAATAGTTTATTCATGGCCGAGTTATAGTCTACCTTCGAGGCGTCAATTTTTTTGCCAACACCAATTAAATCTTTCATTAAGCCTTCAAACTTATCGTATAAAGCTCCTGCTTGTCTAGCAATTTCTATGGCATTCTGTTGTTGTTTTTCGTTGTTCCACATACTATCTATAGTGCGAAGCGTAGCCAATAGGGTAGATGGTGTTACAATAACAATATTTTTCTCAAAGGCTTTGTTGTAAATAGAGTTATCCTCGTTAACAACCACAGCAAAAGCAGGTTCTATAGGAATAAATAGTAAAACAAAATCTGGCGATTCTATGTCGTATAAATCTTGATAATTTTTTTCAGAAAGTTGATCTACATGTCGCCTTATCGAGTTAACATGGGCTTTTAAATGCAGTGGTTTGTCATCATCTTCTGCATTAACCAAGCGTTCGTAATCTGTTAAAGATACTTTACTATCTATAATCATCTTTTTTCCGTCTGGAAGGTTTAAAACGACGTCTGGTAAAACACGAGAGCCATCTTCTCGAGTAAAGTTTTGTTGTACAAAATACTCTCTGTCTTTTTCTAAACCAGATTTTTCTAAAACACGTTCTAAAACCAATTCCCCCCAATTACCTTGCATTTTACTATCACCTTTTAAAGCTCTGGTTAGGTTGGTGGCTTCCTTAGTCATTTGTTGGTTTAAGTCCTTTAATCCTAAAAGTTGTTCTTTTAGTGCCGAATGCATGCTAATGCTTTCCTTTTGAGAATCTTCAACCTTTTTCTCGAAACCTTGAATTTTTTCGTGAAGCGGATTTAAAATGTTTTTTATATTTTCTTTATTTTGCTCTGTAAATTTATTCGATTTTTCTTCAAGAATTTTATTGGCTAGTAACTCAAAGTCTTTACGTAATTGCTCTTGGCGCTCTTCTAATTCGGCATCGCGCTTTAAATTTAATTGTTGTAGGTTTTCTAATTCTGTGTTTTTACGTGCTAATTCAGAGTTTAAAAAATCTTTTTCTCTGCGTATTTCTTCGCGTTCTGCTTCCGTTTTAGAAATAGTTTCTTTTAAATCGGTTATTTGGTTATTAAACGTATGATTTAGTTTTTCGTTTTCGTTTGTCGAAAATTGTTTTAAATCGTTAAGTTGTTGCTGTAAATTAGCATTACGTTCTTCTAAAGTACTTTTTTCAGATTTGCTTTTAAGTTTTGTAAAAAGCATGCCTAAATATCCGCCTATGGCAGCAGAAATTAAAATAGCGAGAATTAAAATGATGTTATCGTTCATTAAATATAAAAATATAATCAAAGGTAATTGTTTTGATTTGAAGAAGGAAGACAGATACCTTAACTTTTTAAATAAATGAAAGATTATTTATTTACCCTAAAACGTCCTGTTTTTTCATCAAAAGAAATTAAGTTTTTTGGGAATAAAGTATTAAATACACCTTTTTTTATAAGGTTACATGGCGTGTCTGTTACCACGTTGTTATTTGTCATAACTATTAATTTATCGCAAAGTTGAATGGCTAAATCTACTTCGTGAGACGAAAATAATATGGTTTTGTTGGTCTCTTTTGCAAGCTTTTGAAGCAGTTTTAAAACATAAGCTTTATGATACATGTCTAGGTGTGTAGTTGGTTCGTCTAGAATAATTAAATTGGTGTCTTGCGCTAATGCGCGAGCAATCATTGCTTTTTGAAGTTGACCATCGCTAAGTTCGAAACACTTTTTGCTTTTTAAGCCTTCTATATTAGTTTGTTGCAATGCTTTGTTAATAATGTTTTTATCGTTTTTAGATAGATTACCAACCCAATTAGTATACGGTTGCCTACCCAGTGCAACAAGCTCGATAACCGATAAGTTTTTAGACGAAATTTGCTCAGTTAAAACCAAACTCATGGCTTTCGCTAATTCTAAAGCTTCAAATTTTGCAAGCGCGTTGTTGTTAATAAAAATAGACCCGTTAAGTGGTTTTTGAACTCTAGTTAGTGTTTTTAACAGTGTAGATTTACCAATACCATTACCACCAATAAGCCCAACCAATTCACCTTGTTGTAATTCAATATTGATATTAGAAGCTACTATAGTTTTACTCTTTTTTGAAGCATAACCTATAGACAGGTTTTCTGTTTTTAATATGGTATGTTGGTTTTTGTTTTTCACTATTTATATTTAAAACATCATTTTACGTTTTCTAACTAATAACCAGATAACTACAGGAGCTCCTATAAGGGAGGTTATGGCATTTATTGGTAAGGTGTAATCGCTAGTTGGTAATTGTGCAATACTATCGCATATAAGCATTACTATAGCGCCTAAAAGAAAAACTGCTGGCAGCAATATTTTATGATTTGAAGTGCTAAATATTTGTCTGGTTATATGTGGTATGGCTAAACCTATAAAAGCAATAGGCCCTACAAATGCGGTAATAGTTCCTGCTAATAAACTTGTTGAAATAATAAGTAGTAAGCGACTCTTTTTAATGTTTAATCCTAAACTTTTAGCATAATTTTCGCCAAGTAATAAGGTGTTTAAAGCTTTTATGGAACTTAAACTAATAAGTATTCCTGCAAGGTAAATTATAAATAAAACAAGAAGTTCTTCCCAGGTTAAATTGCCTAAGCTACCAAAACCCCAAAAGATGTATTGTTGTAATTCTTCGGCAGAACTAAAGTAGGATAATACACTAACAACTGCAGAGGTTATACTACCAAACATTAACCCAATAATAAGAATAGCCATTGTGTCTCTAATTTTTGTTGAAACAATAACAACAGCCAAAAGCACTAAAAAGCTACCTAAACTTGCAGCGATAACCATACTCCATTTAGATATTAAAATGGTAGTTAAAACACCTCCAAAAATAGAGGCTCCCATTATGGTTAAAGCTACGCCTAAACTTGCTCCAGATGTTATGCCTAAAACAAAAGGACCTGCAAGTGGGTTTCTAAATAATGTTTGCATCATTAAACCAGAAATTCCAAGTCCAGAACCTACAATAATAGCTGTGAATGCTTTTGGTAACCTATAATCTAAAATAATATGTTGCCAAGACCTGTTGTCTATAGAACCAAAAAAACTTTTAAATATTTCTGAATTTGGTATAGTAATAGAACCTAAACTAATATTAATAAAAAAGCACGCCAAAGTAGCCAAGGCTAGTGTTAAGAATGTTGTTTTATACGATTTAGTGGTTTCCAATTACTCTAAGGTTTTAAAAAAGAAAGATTCGTAATTTGGTAATAATTCTGGGTGTGCAATTTTAATAATATCTTTTAATATTAAATCTGGGCGTAAAGGGCCTAATTCATAATAAAGTAAACCGCCTTTTGGACCAATTTTATTAGTATAGGTATATGTTTTGTTGTTTTTAAAAGCATTAAAATAGCCATAACCTTTATGCTTAGCTAGCATTTCTTCTTTATTTTTAAAAGAACCAGCTCCAATCCATAGATCTGCTTTTTGTCCTTTGTCTAAAACATTTTCAAAGTTTAATTGAAGACTTCCTGTAGATTTATTTGTTTTCCAAAGGTAGCTTGTATTTGCATCTTCTAAGTATTTAGCAACAAAACTGCGTCCCCCAGGAATATTCCAAACATCTTTAAATAAAGACCCCGAAATAACAGTTGGTATGCTTTTTGTTTTTTTAGCAAGTGCTTTAGCTTCTAAATAATTGGTTTCAATTTTATTAAATAAAGTATTCGCTTCTTCATCTTTATCAAAAAATGCTGCAATAAATTTAATCCACTCGGCGTTACCTAATGGAGTTTGCTCGGTCCAAGCAGCGTCTATAATAACAGGAATTCCAAATTTCTTGATTTTATTTAAAGTTTTGTCGTTACCGTTTACCGAAAACCCTATAACCAATTCTGGATTTAGATCTAACAATAATTCCATGTTAATTTCTAAGTTGTTATTTAAGTCTCTTATTTTACCATCATCAATACGTTGTCTTGTTTTTTTAGACGATATGTAATCTGTGTTAGGGAAACCAATTAAACGATCTTCAATATTTAAATATTCTAGGGCAGGTATGTTTGTAGTAGACATAGCTACAACAGTTTTAATAGGAATTTTAATAATAAGAGTATTCTTATCGTGGTAAGGTATAGGTTGCCCATCTTTTATTAAAATATATTTTAAAGTGTCTTTACTATTTGGATAAGGAGAAGTGACTTCAATTTTTTTGTAATTGTTGTAATGTTTTATATTAAAGTTTTTTGAGTATTTAATGTTTTGAAAAACAGCTTTAGTAGTTTTAGAAAGCATTGTTTTAGTATTTGTTTTTTCTTTACAAGAAGAAAAAAATAAACAAATACAGAGTAAGGTTATTATAAAGCGCATCTAAGAAATTATATATGCCAAAGGTCATTATTTTTTTTGATATAGAGTTAACATAAAGTCACTTTTGAAAACTTAATAGCTTTCTAGCTTTTTTTATCTTCATTTTTATCAATTTCTGTTTAGAAAATACTAAGCTTTTTTTAATTTATGATACTTCTTTTTAAAGAATTACATAATAAGATAGTTTTCATTTTAAAAATAGGTGGTACCTTTGCAGCGAATTTTGGTTTTATTTGATATTCATATTAAATAAATTAAAAGGGAATCTGGTGAAAAACCAGAACTGTTCCCGCAACTGTAAATTTTTATCGAAATATTTTCGATACTTTTTTTAAGGTGTTATTAACTTCAAAAACCACTGGTATATGCTGGGAAGGTAAAATAACATAAAATAAGTCAGGAGACCTGCCATTTTCGTCATCTAAAAGAACTCTCGGGTAAAGAGTTTAAAAGATTTATGAAACAAATTATTACATTTTTAATTTTAGGTTTAAGCGTTTGTAACGATTTACAAGCGCAGGTAGATGGTGTTCAAAAACTAGAAGCTGTAATTTTAAGCGATAGTAAATTAAAAAATTATGCTTCGGGTGTAAAAATAGAAAAACTTACAGACTCTATTTTGCGTAATAACGCAATTTCTTTGACCAATTTATTAGCTTTTAATTCTAATATTTATTTTAAAGAAAATGGTGCAGGTATGGTGTCTTCTCCATCATTTAGAGGAACCACAGCTTCGCAAACAGCAGTAGTGTGGAATGGTATTAATATTAATTCTCAGTTAAACGGGCAAACAGATTTTAATACCATAAATACATCAAATTATAGTTCTATAGATATTAGAAGCGGTGGCGGTAGTGTGCAATATGGAAGTGGCTCTATTGGTGGTAGTATTCATTTAAATAATGATTTAAAATTTAATAACCATTCTGAAACGCGTTTAAAAACAGGATATGGAAGTTATAATTTAAAAAATATTGGCTTTAATTCTTCTATTGGTAGTAAAGCTTGGACAGTAAACCTTGGTGTAGATTATGTAGATTCTGATAATGATTATAAATATTTGGGCACCAATAAAATAAACGAAAATGGAGAGTTCCATAATTTAAACATGAATGTAAATCTTGGCGTTTTTATATCTAACAAAGATATTTTAAAACTGTATCATCAAAGTTACATGGGCGAACGTCATTTTTCTGGAACTTTGGTGGGACCCTCTCGCGCTAAATACGAAGACGAGAATTTTAAATCTATGATAGAGTGGGCTAGAACTACAGGTAAATTTAGGTCGCAATTAAAAGTAGTCCATTTACACGAAATGTTTAAATATTTTGAGAATAAGGATAAAGAAAATTATAGTTTAGGAAAAGTAAATACAATATTAGTTAACCATAATTTTAATGTGCGTTTTAATGAGAAACTCCAATTTAAAACCATATTAGAATATTCAAATTCTAAAGGAAACGGAGATAGTTTTAAAGAGCCGGTAAGAAACATGTTTTCTACAACAGTGTTACTTAATCATAAACCTAATAACTTATTAGGTTATGGCGTTAACCTACGACAAGATTTTACAACAGGAGGTGAGAGACCCTTTGTATTTTCGGTTGATGCTGTTTTTGATTTATTTGAACATTATCAAATTCAAATAAACGGTTCTAAAAACTACCGTATTCCTACTTTTAACGATTTATATTGGCAACCAGGCGGAAATTTAGATTTGGTTCCAGAATCGTCTTATCAAATAGATTTAGGGCAAAATTTTAATTACCCTAATTTTAATGTAAAACTTAATGGTTATTATATTAATACTAAAGATATGATACAGTGGCAACCAAATATTACAGGATTGTGGTCGCCTATAAATATTGGTGAAGTTGCAAGTTATGGCGCCGAATTAG
Organism: Postechiella marina; assembly: GCF_039538365.1. Taxonomy (NCBI): domain Bacteria; kingdom Pseudomonadati; phylum Bacteroidota; class Flavobacteriia; order Flavobacteriales; family Flavobacteriaceae; genus Postechiella; species Postechiella marina. The sequence goes on along the minus strand of NZ_BAABCA010000007.1, from coordinate 105,802 downwards.
AGGTGAAATCGCATTACACCATTAATAAGCATCAATTTAACATCTCTGGGCATTACTCTTACACCGTATCTGAAGATTTAGAAACGAATAAACAACTTATTTATGTACCGTTTCATAAAGGGAATTTAGCCATGGCTTATAATTATAAGGCTGTTACAGTATTTTATCAACATATGTTTAATGGAGATGTTTTTACTACAGCAGATAATTTAAAAGGAAGGTTTGGGTCTTTAAAAAGTTACGATGTAGGGAATTTAGGATGTCGTTATACCTTTTTTAAAAACACAAAAAACGAGCTTGAAGCAGAAGTTGTCCTTAAAAATATATTTAATGAAATCTACGAAAATGTAGCTTTTAGGCCTATGCCAAATAGAAATTTTAATATTCAAATTAACTATAAACTTTAATAAATTAAAAATGAAGAAAATTATTTTATCACTTTTATCTGTATCACTTTTTGTCTTTTCTTGTTCTAATGACGATGATGGAGGTGAACAATTACCATTAGGAGATTACGATAATGGTATTTTAGTTAGTGCAGAAGGCGGACCAGCATCTGTATCTTATATTTCAGACGATTACAAAACAGTAGAGAATGAAATTTATTATAATGTTAACACCGAAAATTTAGGGGTGTATTTGCAATCTGTAGGGTTTAATGGAGATTTAGCTTATATTATCTCTGATAATGCTAACACTATTACTGTAGTAAATAGATATACGTTTGTAAAGCAAGCCGAAATAAAAACAGGTTTAATAACTCCAAGATATATTACTTTTTTAAACGGAAGAGGTTATGTAACAAACTGGGGAGACGGAACGGATACTACAGATGATTTTATTGCAGAAATCGATTTAACTACAAATACTGTAACAGGTACTGTTGATATAGCTGAAGGTCCAGAGAGAATTTTAGCTAAAGATGATCGTTTGTATATATCTCACAAAGGAGGCTACAATATTAATAATATTATATCGGTAATTGATACATCAGATAATAGTGTTGAAACGATTACCGTTAATGATGCGCCAGATGAAATGGCTTTAGACTCTAATGGAAATTTGGTTGTTTTATGTAGCGGTGATAATAGAACATTGAAATCAGATTTTGTAGAAACTGCAGCTTCTATTACACGAATTAATACAGCAACAGATGCAGTTATTGAGACGCTTGAGTTTGATGCAGGTATGCACCCAAGCCAAATGGCTCACGATAATAATGAAGTTTATTACGCTATGAGTAATAAAATTTACGAATTAAATGATGATGCGTCTGATTTACCAATAACTTCTGTTTTAGACGTAGCAGATATTAACCTTTACGGACTTTCTGTTAACAATAACAAAGTTTATGTTACTAATGCAAGTTTTACAGAGCAAAGTGAATTATTGATTTACGATTTAACTAATGCTAGTTTACTAGAGACTTTTAATGTTGGTCTTGGTGCTTCTAAAATTTATTTTAATTAAAAAAATATATAGAAAATTTAACCACTAAAATTATACTATTGCTATGATTTTAAGGGGTTAATATTAGAAATTTAATAACAACATATAAGAACAGTTGCATTTTTGTGACTGTTTTTTTTACACCAAATTTAAAAAATTATGAAGCAAAATTTCTTTAGTTTATTACTTTTAATGCTATTTAGTTTATCTATTAGTGCGCAATCTTACGCCCCAAAAGCAGGTGTAGATGGCTCAACAGCTATTCATCGCGATTCTGAAAATTTTATAGCTTGGGCAACAGGAGTTAGTGTGGTACGTGGCCCACAAAATATTACCAACCCTACAGGGCCTTTGGCAACTCATGGTACAGCTAATAATGCTATTGGAAAATCTAATAATTCGGTAGTTAGTCTTGGAGATGGAGGAACAGCGGTGTTAACATTTGAAAAACCAATAGTTAATAATTCGGGTTTTGATTTTGCTGTTTTTGAAAATAGTTTTAGCGATACGTTTTTAGAATTAGCTTTTGTTGAAGTGAGTTCTGATGGAACTAACTTTTTTAGATTTCCATCACATAGTCAAACTCAAACAGATACTCAAGTTGGTGGCTTTGGTAGTATAGATCCAACTTATATTAATAATTTTGCAGGTAAATATAGAGCTAGTTATGGCACACCTTTTAATTTAGATGACATCCCCGACGATGCTATGCTAAATAAAAATGCTATTACCCATGTAAAACTTATTGATGTTATTGGTACTATAGATCCTACATATGCAACATACGATAGTTACGGAAACATAGTTAATGATCCATACGCTACTCCATTTAGTTCTTCTGGTTTTGATTTGGATGCTGTTGGTGTTATTAAGAACGAAACATTAAGCACGAGAGGAGTTAAAGATAATACAGCTATTGTAATATACCCAAACCCAGCAACAACGATAGTACATGTTCAAGATACTGGAATGGTTGAAATTTATTCGGTTTCTGGTCGTTTGGTTTTTAAGCAAGCATTATATACAAAAGGTACCGCTATTAGAATAGATAACTTATTACCTGGGATTTATTTAATAAAATTAAAAACGGTAAATACAGTTCGTAGTCAGAAATTAATAAAGCGTTAAGGTTATAATTAAATTTAAAATAAAAGAGCTGCTGTATAGCAGCTCTTTTATTTTAAAAGTAAATCGCAATACCAAACACCATATTTTTCGGCATCACTTTTACAAACAGAATCGTTATCTTGTTTTGGAGCGTTGTACTCTCGATATACTTTTTCGCCTATTGTAAATGATATTGGGGTTTTAAAAATAGGCCCATCAAAACAAAAGGTGTGAAACTCACCATTTTCACCGCAGGGATCTACACTTTCGGGTAAATTATCTATAAAATCTTTATCTATAACAGTTCCTACAAAGTTTTCTCCTAAATATTTGGAATTGGCACAAACTATAATGGTTTTAAAACCCAAATCTAAAAACTCATAAATCAATTCTTTGGTGTTTCTTTTCCAAATAGGAAATATGGCTTCAAAACCTTGTTGTTTTAATTTGTTTTCTCTGTAAACACGTAAATCTTCAAGAAAAATATCGCCAAAAGCACTATGTGTAAATCCGTTGTCTTTAAGTCTAGAAACGGTTTCTTCCATTTTTTGCTCATAAACTTCCATACTTGGCATTTCAGGAAGTTCTATTAAACTAATAGGAATTTCTAAAGCATCGGTTTGAGCTATTAATAGCTCTTTTCTAAGACCATGCATAGAAACTCTATTATAATGACTGTTTATAGTAGTAATTAATTCGCTTACGCTGTAGCGTTCATCTTGTAATAAATGGTATAAGGCTAAAGCAGAATCTTTACCTGTGCTCCAATTGAAGTAGGTTTTGTGTTTATTCAAAGAAGGTCTTTTTTATTAAATCTATTGGTAAATCTTTATCAATATACATGTTGCCTTCAAAAGGAGAGCTGTTTATTTTTTTATCAGACATTATAACGCTATTACCTTTCTCTCTTTGTGGTTTTCCTGTGCCAGTAATAATAGCTAATGCTTCTGCTAAAAGCGGTTCGTTTTCGTCTCCTAAAACACCAAGATTTCTTACTTTTTCGCTTAAAGTTATATCTGGTTCCAGTCCATCAAAATAATCAGTAACCCCTTCTACATTTAAAGATTTAAAAATTAGCGGTTGCATGGCGTAAGTATGGCTAGGGTTGGCGCCTTCGCGTCTAAAATTGTCAGAATCGTATAGTGTGGTAGAAGCTTGGTATTTTCCAGCAGTGGTTGTTCCTATTTGAACAACATCAATATAAGGTCTTAGTGAATTAATAACCAATTCGCTAGCCGATGCACTTCTGTTAGTGGTTAAAACAAAAAGCCTGTCTAAATTTAAACTTTGTAATGCAGCGCCATTATTGCTGCTAACAAATCTATTTATTAATAATTCTGGATTTTCAGTTTCTAATGCTTCTTGAATTTCAGAGTTCCATTGTTCTGTACTGTATATTTCTCCAGTAAATTGTCCTGTTATTAAACTAGATAGCATTATAGCTGTGCTAACAGAGCCACCTGGGTTGTATCGTAAATCTAAAACCAACTCGGTAGCACCAGCACTATTAAAGTTAGCAAAAACAGAATTTAATTCGGCATTAAATTGTTCTGTGCCAGTAAAACCATTATACATTAAATAAGCAATGTTTTTATTTGCTATATTTAATACCTTGTTAATTAATATAGGGTTTTCTGTGTATTGTTCTTTAGTTAGGGCAATGGTTTCACTTGTTTCTGTAACAGAGTCGTCGCTAGTGTCTGTAGTATCATTATCATCATAAACCCCCAAGTTTATAGTGTAATTATCGGCACTTAAAAGTGCATTAGCATTATTTGCGGTAAGCTGCACATTATCTATTCCATAAAAAATATCGCCTCGTTTTACACCATTAGCTTCGGCACTTGTATTTGGTAATACGTGGGTTACAATGCCATATCGATTAGTGTCTGTTGTGCTAAATCTAAAAACTTGAAACTCCATACCGTTGTTTGTAACAACACCATCAAAAAATTGTTCTAACGCTATATAGTCATCAACAATCCAACTAAATCTATCAATAGTTTCGCGTTGGTGAATTAAACTTTCAAACAAGCCTTCGGGAGAATTAAAGCTATTTAAATAAACTTTTAATTCTTCATTGTTAGCAAATCTGTTATTGGCAAGGTCTGGAATGTCATCTTTATATAAATAAAAGCTATTCATCCCTTTCCAAACAAAATCGTTTATAGAGCTAACAGCAATTTGATTATCGTCATTATCTTCAAAACAACTTGTAAAAATTAGGGCAATAAATAATAGTAAGGAAAGGGCTTTATAATTTTTCATAAGAGGCATTTAGTATAAGTAGTCTAGTAAACCCTAAATTTACTTACATTATTGTGTAATAAAAAATAAAATAGATTAATTTGTTATACTATAAACATCTGTAACCTATAGAAAAAATAAGGTTTTTAAGATTTATGTAATAAATTTTAAATTTTGATGTAACAAATGCGAAACACCGTCGTCGTAATATCAAATAGCAATAACTAAGCTATTTTTAACTAAAGCTAACCACAATGACTCAAAACGAGTTTTTAAATATTGTAATGCCTTTTAAGGATAAAGTTTTTCGTTTAGCAAAACGATTACTAGTATCTACAGAAGAGGCAGAAGATGCGACTCAAGAAGTTTTGTTAAAACTTTGGAACAATAAGAAGAAAATTGCAGAGTATAAAAACGTTGAAGCTTTTTCTATGACTATGACAAAGAATTTTTGTTTTGATAAATTAAAATCTAAACAAGCTCAAAATTTAAAGATTGTACATAGTAATTATGAAGATAAGCAAACAGGATTACAAAAACAGGTTGAATTAGTAGACAGCGTAAATTGGGTAGAGCGCATAATAAAAGATTTACCAGAGCAGCAGAAAATGATAATTCAACTAAGAGATATAGAAGAGTACGATTTAGATGAAATTGCTAAAATGTTAGATATGAATAATACAGCAGTACGAGTGGCTTTATCTAGAGCGAGAAAAACAATAAGAGAAAAACTGACTAATACACATAATTATGGTATTAAATGATATAGAAAAATTACTTGAAAAATACGAAAACGGTGAAACATCTCTTAAAGAAGAGCAAGTGTTAAAAAACTATTTTTCTAGCGACACTGTAGCACCACATTTAGAAATGTACAAGCCAATGTTTGCGTATTTTTTGGGGAATAAAAAAGAACAGTTTACTAAAGACGTTCCATTAAAAACAAAACGTAATTTTAATTACAAGTGGATTTCTGTCGCAGCTGTAGCGGTTCTTATGTTAGGGTTTTATTTAAATAAACCTGTGGTAGAAGGTTGCCAAGAGAATTTAGTAGGTACGTATTGCGACCCTCAAGAGGCGCTAGACGAAGTATCTAAATCTCTAGCCATGATTTCGAGTCATTTTAATAAAGGTGCATCAACAGTAGGGTATCTTAATAAAATTGAAAAGGGAACATCTACTTTGGGGTATTTAAACGAAATTGAAAACACAACACAAATAATTTTTAAAAAGTATTAATTAATAGCAAATGAATAATTTAAAATTTAATAAAATGAGAAATAAAATAATAGTATTTGTAATGGCATTAATGTTAATGCCTTTAACAGGGATGGCGCAAAAAAATATTTTTGATAAATATAGCGAAAACCCAGATGTAACCTACGTATCTATAAAACCTAAAATGTTTCAGATGATAGCAAAAATGGGTATTAATGTAGACGATGCTGAAGCTAAAGCCTATATAGATATGGTAAAAAGTATTACCAGTTTTAAAACCATTGTTACAGATAATAAGGCTATATCTGCCGATGTGTCTAAGTGGGTTAAATCTAGATCTAGTGCTTTAGAAGAGTTAATGGAGGTTAAAGATGATGGTACCGAAGTTAAGTTTTATGTAAAAGAAGGTAAAGATGCAGATCATGTTAAAGAGCTTTTAATTTTTGTAAATGGTATAGATAAAGTTATGGAAGACAAGGTAGAAATTAACGGAAAAGAACGTAAAATAGAAACCGTTGTTGTATCGTTAACCGGCGATATCGATTTAAATGAAATATCTAAACTTACAGATAAAATGAATATTCCAGGAGGGAAACATTTAAATAAATAATAACACATTATAATTCATCAATCATGCAACGAACAATCAACTATATAATATGTGTTTTATTAGTTTCTGTAACATTAATAGGCTGTAGTAGCGAACCTAGTTTGCAGCGGTATTTTGTAGATAACCAAGAAACAAAAAACTTTCTGTCTCAAGATTTGCCAATTTCTATGCTTAAAATAGACGAATCTAAGCTTAACGAAACACAAAAAGAAGCTTATAAATCTGTTAAAAGATTAAACTTTTTAGGTTACAAAATTAGCGATACCAATGTAGAAGAATTTAATACCGAATTAGCTAAAGTAAAAGCTATTTTGCAAAACAAAAAATACAACGAGCTTATTGAGTTTAGAGATAAAGGCAATAAAATATCTGTAAAATATGTAGGTAATGACGACGAAGCAGATGAGGTTATTTTATTAGGAAGCTCGAAAGATTATGGTTTTGCTGTTGTTAGAATATTGGGAAACAATATGAGGCCAAATAAAATATATACTTTGGTTGAAGCGATGCAACATTCCAACCTAGATAAATCTCAGTTTGAAGGAATTGCCGATTTCTTCAAATAGTACCAGTGAGTAGTTCAAATTTATTTTGAATATAATGGTATACATTATAAAATGTTAATATTAAAAAGGCTTACCATTTGGTAAGCCTTTTTTTATTTAGATGCTCTTTTTTTTCGCTCCTTATACTTTCCGTTTGTATAAAATATATTTAATATAATGGTTATAAATATAAGGGTTAATACAGTTTGAACAATAAAGTTACTAAGTATATCTAATACGCCTCCAACAAAAATGGCACCAGCTAAAATACCGCAAAGTAATAAAGATTGTTTGTCTGTTAACATACTTAAAATTTATATTCCTGTATAGTTACTAGGTGTTATACGTTTTAATTCTTCTTTTATTGTGTTAGACACTTCTAAGGTGTCAATAAAATTAGAAATAGAATCTTGGTTTATCTTCTCGTTAGTTCGTGTTAAACCTTTTAAAGCCTCGTAAGGGTTAGGGTAAGCTTCGCGACGCAGTATGGTTTGAATAGCTTCTGCAACTACCGCCCAATTGTTTTCTAAATCGGCAGCAAATTTACTTTCGTTTAATAACAATTTATTTAAACCTTTTAAAGTCGATTTAAAACCAATTAAAGTATGCCCAAAAGGTACACCAACGTTACGTAAAACCGTGCTGTCTGTTAAATCACGTTGTAAACGCGATACAGGTAGTTTTGCCGATAAATGCTCGAATATAGCATTTGCTATGCCTAAATTACCTTCAGAGTTTTCAAAATCTATAGGGTTTACCTTATGTGGCATTGCAGAGCTTCCTACTTCTCCAGCTTTTATTTTTTGTTTAAAATAGTCCATAGACACGTATGTCCAAATATCTCTATCTAAATCAATTAAAATAGTATTTATTCTTTTTAAAGTATCAAATAAAGCAGCCATGTGGTCGTAATGCTCTATTTGGGTAGTAGGAAACGAGTGGTGTAAACCTAATTTTTCTTGTACAAATTTACTGCCAAAAGCTTTCCAGGCAATATTTGGGTAAGCTACATGGTGCGCATTAAAGTTTCCTGTTGCACCACCAAATTTGGCAGCGCTTGGTATATCATTTAATAAATTAAACTGCTCGTTTAAACGCGCAACAAAAACATCAATTTCTTTACCTAATCGGGTAGGAGATGCTGGTTGGCCATGCGTTCTCGCTAACATAGAAATATCTGCCCAATCTTGTGTTAATGTTTTTAATTTTTCAAGAACTGTAAAGTATTCTGGCACATAAACATTGTTCATGGCTTCTTTAATACTTAAAGGAATAGCTGTGTTGTTTATATCTTGAGATGTTAAGCCAAAGTGAATAAATTCTTTGTGAGCAGATAAGCCTAAGTCATCAAATTTTTCTTTTATAAAATATTCAACTGCTTTTACATCGTGGTTAGTTATGCTTTCAATTTTTTTAATGGCAGCAGCATCTTCAGAAGAAAAGTTTTTATATATGGCTCTTAAATCATCAAAAATGGCATTATCAATAGATTCTAGTTGGGGTAACGGAATTTCGCATAACGCAATAAAATATTCTATTTCTACTAATACACGATATTTTATAAGGGCTTCCTCAGAGAAATAAGGCGCTAATTCGTTTACTTTACTTCTGTATCTTCCATCTATTGGAGAAACAGCATTAAGAGGTGATAATGACATGATGTATGTTGTTTTTTTAGAAGTGGCAAAGATAGTTTTTTTAGGCGTAAGTAGGAAGATTGAAAGTCTAAGTTTTCAAGGTTTTATATTCTCTTTTTCTTTAGTTTTTTTAAAATATGCCTAGCGCGAGCTTTAAATGCAGCACTCTGCAGAGCAAAATCGCGTTCTAAAATAAGTGCTAATTCTGGGTGTATCCAATCGTATTCTTCTCCTAATAAAAAAAGAGTAACCATGCCATAAGCTTTAGGGGCTACTTTTTCATCGTTAATCATATAATCAAAACAGGTTTCTATAATGCGCTCTTTATGTGTGGCATTTAGGTTTGTTTTAATAGCATTATCTTGTTTAGAGGTATAAGCTTTGGCTAACATTTCGCAAATTTTTGCAACCGGCCTTACTGCAGAGTCTAGGTGAACTTTATTAAGGTTTTTAGTAAAGGTGTCTAGATAAGGAATTATGGCTTCAATGCGGTGGTTGCACATAAACTCGAATACCCAAGCTGCACGAGGCGATATTTTATCGTCTACTCTAAAAAGAATATCGAGTAATTTAGGAATTAGACTAGGATTGTTTAAAAACAAATTAGCATAATGCAATCGTTTTTCTTTCGAATGGTTAACGTAATTTAATTCTTGATATAGTTGCTCTGTAGTCAAACGAATTTTAGTATTTTTAAAATCTAAATTTACTAAAATGCGTATAATAAAAAAGAGTCTTGTTGTTTTATTAATAATTCTTGTAATAGCTCAATTTTTTGGACCTGATAAAAATGAAGGCGAATTAAGTTCTATTGATGCTTTTTTAACAGAAACAAATCCGCCTGAAGATGTCAAACTTATTTTAAAAGAAGCTTGTTACGATTGCCATAGTAATGTTACACAATACCCATGGTACAATAACATAACACCTGTTAATTATTGGTTAGCAAGTCATGTAAAAGACGGTAAAAAACATTTTAATATATCAAATTGGGAAGGGAATTCTATTAAGCGAAAAGACCATAAGTTTGACGAACTTATAGAAATGATGGAAGAGAAAGAAATGCCTTTAGCAAGTTATACTTGGACGCATACCGAGGCTAAATTAAACGAAGCTCAAATAGAAGCAGTAGTTAATTGGGCTAAATTAGTGCGTATAAAATATAGTCTAGAAAAGAAACCTGAATAATTTAGGGCTTTAATTGTATTTAAATACTACAGCACTTAAAAATAACAAATAATTATTAGTGACAAATAAACAACTACTTATCATTGGTTTTGTGTGGCCAGAACCCAAAAGTTCTGCTGCAGGGAGCAGAATGATGCAGCTAATACAGGTATTTCAATCTCAAAATTATAGTATTACGTTTGCTAGTCCGTGTGCTAAAAGCGATAATGCTTTCGATTTAAAAAGCATAGATGTTACACCAGTTTCTATAGCGTTAAATAATACTAGTTTTGATGATTTTGTAAAAGCGTTGCACCCTAATATTGTTTTATTCGATCGATTTATGATGGAAGAACAATTTGGTTGGCGAGTAACAGAGCAATGCCCTAATGCTATAAAAATATTAGATACAGAAGATTTACACTGTTTGCGCAAAGGTAGGCATCAAGCTTTTAAAGAGGGCAAGGCATTTAATAAAACATATCTTTTTGGTGATATCGCTAAACGCGAAATAGCAAGTATTTATAGGTGCGATATAAGTTTAATAATCTCTGAGGTAGAGATAGAAATACTTAAAAATGATTTTAAAGTGGATGAGGCTTTATTATTTTATTTACCTTTTATGCTTGATACTGTTTTAGATGATGATATTAAAGTTTTTCCAGAATTTGAAGCTCGTAATCATTTTATTACTATTGGCAATTTTTTGCACGAACCTAATTATAATGCTGTTTTATATTTAAAAGAAACCATTTGGCCCTTAATAAAGAAGCAATTACCAAAGGCAGAATTGCACGTTTATGGCGCTTATGCTTCGCAAAAAGTAAATCAGCTTCATAATAAAAAGCAAGGTTTTTTTATAAAAGGCTTTGCAGAAGATGTTAATATAGCAATGCAACAAGCTAGAGTGTGTTTAGCACCAATACGTTTTGGAGCAGGTTTAAAAGGTAAGTTAGTTGATGCTATGAAAAATGGGACGCCATGTGTAATGACTAAAATTGGAGCAGAAGGGATGTTTGGATGCATAGAACCAAACGGTTTTATTGAAGATAATCCAGAAACATTTGCTAATAAAGCCATCGCATTATATACCAACCAAGTACTTTTTAATACTTACCAAGAAAATGGAATGCAAGTAATAAATACCCGGTTTAATTATAACGAGCATAGTATGCGTTTTATAAAAATTATAGAAGATACTACTAAATATATAAACCAAAAACGTTTAAATAACTTTACGGGGCAAATGCTACAACATCATACCATGCAAAGTACCAAGTTTATGAGTAGATGGATAGAGGAGAAGAATAAATAAGGTTGTGCATTAAGCAACAACCTCACTTTTTCTTATTTTTCTGTATGTAAAATTGTTAAATATGTTTCGTTTAGCAAAACGAGTTTGCTTATCAGATTGCGAAAATTTAATGTATAATGCTTTGTTTACACCAAAGAATTCGTAAGTATCTCCGTTTAAAAATGTAATTTCTAAAAGCTGACCTTTATGTTGCCAATCCATAATTGGACTAGACATGGTTACTTTAAATTCTTCTAAGTTAGCAGCTTTTGTTTCGGGAGCTATACTTACTAAAAAGTGGTAACCATCAATAATTTTTCTGCTCATGGCTTCGGCTTCAATAGCTTTTTCGTCTCCTGCTTGAAACTTGTCTGGATGCCATGTTTTTACCAACTTGCGGTAAGTCGATTTTAAGTTTTTAAGACTCATGTCTTGTTCTGCACTAAATAATTTCTTGTATTCGTTAATACGTTTCATAAAATCGATTTTTTAAATAATGCGCGAATATAGTCTTTTATGTTAGTTAATAAGCAGCAGTTTATAAAAGTTACGCATTCAATAATTTATAATAAGTTTTAAGTATGCTTTTATAGCCTGCTAAGTAAATCAGTTTTTTTGTTTTCGAATTCTTCTAGGGTAATAAAACCTTTGTCTTTTAAACTAGCGAGCTTTTCTATTTTACCAAAAATATCTTCTTCTAAATCGGTATTAGTTATGTTGTGTGTTGTCTCTTCTATTATAGGAGCTATTTGTGCTTTTGTAATAACATTATTATTGACTTGTTGCGGTTTCTCAATATGTTCTTTGCCAGATACAATAGGTAAGGTATTTAAATCTACCGTGCCAAACTGACTAGTAAATGTAACCGAGTAATTTCCTCCTTGTTGTTGGCCAACACCACCAATTTGGTTATTAAGGGTATCGAAAATAATAACTTCTCCATTTTGTTGTATAGCTAAACGGTTAATGTTAGAAAAGATGGCGTAGCTAGTTCCGTTTTGGCTTCCTGTAGAATTAGGAAATCCTAAATTGCCCCACCAATTACTAGATTGAAAACCATTTTGATTTTTTGGTTTTGGTAAGGGTTTGTATTGTATGTCGCCTTGATTTATTAAGTTAGATAGCTCGAAACAAAGTCCGTCTACAGTGGCTTTAAGTTGGTTGTTAAACATATCGCCAACCATAGTCATGCCACCAAGCATCCACTGGCCACCACCACCTAATTCTGGAATGTTAAATTGTGCCATGGTGCCATTACTAGGCATTAAGGTATAGGTTAAATCTGTAACAGCGTTAGTGCTTATACTATAGCGGTTTGCTATGTTTACCATGTTTTGAAAACTAGCATCTGTAAATATTGCATTCATAGTTATATCTATCTTTTAGTAAAATGCTATTTCAACATTTTTTGCAAAGGTAGTTTATAGTACTGCAATTAAAATTCTTTTTAGGTTAAGCTTTTGATAATTAGTAAGAAAACGCTGGTTTTTTAAAAGTTATAGCAATTTTATAACTTTATTTACGCCAACAGTTGCTTTTTCTGCTATAACAGTTAGATTTGTTTTGCTTTCTATATTTGGTTTAGGGTCTATAAAGTAAATAGTTGTGTTTTCTGGAGCATAATGCATTAAACTTGCAGCAGGATATACTTGCATGGATGTGCCAATAATAATTAAAACATCTGCGGTTTTACATACCTCTATAGCTTTATCCATCATGGTTACATCTTCTCCAAACCATACTATGTGTGGTCTTAGTTGGTGTCCGTTTTTGCAGGTATCTCCTAAAACTAAATTTTTAGTCCAAGTTTGTATGTCGTTTTGGTTTTTTGTGCTGCGTACTTTTAATAATTCGCCATGTAGGTGTATTACATTTGTACTTCCTGCACGTTCGTGTAAATCGTCTACATTTTGTGTAATTATGGTTGTTTTAAAGGCTTTTTCTAGTTTAGCTAAATCTAAATGCGCTTGATTTGGTAGTACTTCTAGCAGTTGTTTTCTGCGTTGATTATAAAACTCTAATACAAGTTTGGGGTTTATTGCAAAACCTTGTGGTGTGGCTATTTGCATAACATCGTGACCTTCCCACAATCCATCTGCATCTCTAAAGGTTTTTATACCGCTCTCTGCACTTATACCTGCACCTGTTAGTACCACTATATGTTTTTTCATTTTATAAAATTAGATAATATATTTTTTTGAACAAGTTGAACTTGTGTTATTTTTTATGAATATGCTACTTTTGGTTTTTGCGTTAAGGATTGATGCGGTATCCTTTTTTTTACTTTGATAAATAGGTATGGTTACGAGGCGTTTTGCGACGAAGTAACTTCTTGGTGTTAAAACCTAGCCATGTTAAGAAGTAATGTAGTTTAAATATTAACTAAAAAAAAAGATATAGCGGAAAGCCTGACCCTTGTGGTAACGCCCCAAATTATTTGTTATTTTTGAATTTATGATTGATTTAAAACTTTTGGAGCATTTAGAAACTTATCTGTCTGATAATAGAAAAGCGCGTTTTAATGCGGTATTAAAAGAGCGTACTAAACATTTTACAGTGGCTACCGAGGATGTATACCAATTGCACAATACCAGTGCTGTAATACGTAGTTGCGATGTGTTTGGTGTGCAGGAGGTTAATATTGTTGAAGAGCAAAACTCTAAGACTATAGATAGGGAGATTGCTATGGGCGCTCAAAAATGGGTGGATGTTAATAGGTTTGATTCTGTAAAGTCGTGTATTAAAGATTTAAAAGCGAAGGGTTATCAAATTGTGGCTACAACACCGCATGAAAACGATGCTGTTTTACATGAGTTTGATATTACTAAAAAATCGTGTTTCTTTTTTGGTAGAGAAACCGAGGGTTTAACCCAGGATGTTATTGATGAGGCAGATAGCTTTTTAAAAATACCTATGGTTGGTTTTACAGAGAGCTTAAACATATCTGTATCTGCTGCTATAATTTTACAGCATGTTACTACAGAGTTGCGTAAAACGAATATAAATTGGCGCTTAACTAAAGAAGAGTTTGACGAGAAACGATTAGATTGGGTTAAGAAAACAATTAAAAGTTACGACGATATTGTAAAGCGATTTTATGAGATATAGTATTATTTTATATTAAAATTTTAATTGATCGCCAATACTAACTTGCCAATAATCTACTTTGCCTGCATTAACTTCTAGAACGTACTGCGCTGGTTGGTTTGATGGTAGGGAGGTTTCGTCTAACGGTTTTGCGTTTTTTTGAAAGCTTACAATGGTTTTGTTTTGATCTATAAAAATAAGGTCTAGTGGTATATGCGTATTTTTCATGTAAAAATTACGCAGACTTTCATCTTTAAAAACAAAAAGCATAGCTTGGTTTGCTTGCATGTTGTTTCTATACATTAAACCTGTTTGTATGTCGTAATCGGTATCTGCAATTTCTATATCTAATTTAACAAGAATAGAATCTGTATCTTTTTTAATGATAGAAAGTTCGCCTTCTTTAGTAAATGCTATTTCCGTTTGTTTAACGGTTTTCTTTTCTTCTTTACAAGAGAAAGTAAACGCCAAAAAAGTTAATAGCGTTAGTGTATAACATGTTCTGTTTTTCATGTTATTTTACTGCATTTTTGGGTTTGTACATAAACATAAAATATAAACCAATAATTACAAATGGTATGCTTAACCATTGGCCTGTGTTAAGGGCCCACTCTGCACGTTCTATGTTTTGTGCTTCTTTTACAAACTCTACAAAGAAACGAATAGTCCATAATAACACTAAAAATAAGCCAAATAGAAAACCAGATTGATTTTTTTTCTCTGTTTTAGTATAGAAATACCATAAAATTAAGAATACAAAAATATAACAGAAAGATTCGTACAATTGCGCTGGGTGCCTGTATGGTACTTCTTGTAATAAGTTTGCAAATTGTGGCGTGTCTGCAATGGCATTGTATGCTTTTTGCACATCTTTAATACCTGTGGCACGAACTGCTTCGTATTTGTTGTAATACTCTTGAATAAAACGTACACCCAATGGGAAATCGCCAGATTCTTTACCAATAATTTCTGAGTTTATAAAGTTACCTATTCTTATAAAAACAGCTCCTGAGGCTACGGTAATTACTACTCTATCTAAAATCCAGAGTAACGATTTGTAATTGTATTTACGTCTGTATAAATACATGCCTACAATAATACCTATTGCTGCACCGTGGCTTGCAAGACCTTGAAAACCTGTAAACTCGAATCCGCCTTTAAATTTAACGGGTAGAAAAATGCTGAAAAAATCTTCTGTTATTAATTCTGCTTGATAAAATAAAACGTGTCCTAATCTAGCACCCAGCATAGTTGCTAAAACAGTGTATATAAATAAAGGATCTAAGTACTCTAAAGATACTTTCTCTTTAGTAAAAATACGTTTCATTAATTGCCAACCCAAAAGAAATGCTATAACCCACATAAGGCTATAAAAGTGGAGTTTAAAGCTTCCTATAATATCAATTCCTGTTATAGGGTTCCAATCAAATTTTAATATGTGCATAAGTTTTATTTTATAATTTCAAGAATTTCAACTTCAAAAATAATATTAGATTTAGCTGGTATTCCGCGATTTCCTGCTTCTCCGTAGGCTAAATGGTATGGAATAAATAAAGTGGCTTTATCTCCAACATTAAGTTGTTGTAAACCTTCTTTAAATCCAGCAATCATACCTGCGCTAGGGCTAATATCGGCCTCTATAGGTTGGTAAGCATCTGCAGCTTTTCGTTTTTCGTTAACAATATCTAAAGCTTCAGCGGTTTTTAAGTTGCTTGTTTCTAGTATTTTTCCGCTTTCAAAATAAACCGCATAATGAGCAGAAACAATATCGTTTTCTGTTAGTTTTTCGCCTTTACCTTTTTCTGATACAAAATACTGTAGGCCAGAAGGTAAGTTAATGGCGTTTTGTTTTTGTTTGTCAAATTTAGCTTTAGTAGCTTCTAGTATAGCCTTAGCTTTAGCTTTCTTCTCTTTTTCAAGACGTTCTACTTCTGCAAAATGATTTACAAAAACATTGGGAGCATCAAACTTTTTGGCTTCTTTTCCTTTTCTTATAATATTTAATTCTTGAATAACAACATCTTCAAGAGGTCGGTCTTCTGGATTTGTTTTTACATTAGAAATAGAATCTTGAATATCTATACCTTCTATAAGTTGACCAAAAACATTATAGTTATTATCTAAAAAGGGTTTAGGTACCTCCATGATAAAAAACTGACTACCATTAGTATTAGGTCCAGAATTGGCCATAGATAATACACCTGCTTTATCGTGTTTTAAATCGGGGTGAAATTCGCCATTAAATTTATACCCAGGGTTACCAGACCCTGTTCCTGTAGGATCTCCTCCTTGAATCATAAACTTGTCTATAACACGATGAAAAATAAGGCCATTGTAGTACTTCTTTTTCTTGTATTCTTCTTTAACCATAGTATTTGTACCTTCTGCTAGAGATACAAAGTTAGCTACCGTAATAGGTACTTTTTTATAGTCTAATTTGGCAAGCATAACGCCTTTGGTTGTTATAATTTCTGCATAAATACCATCTTCCAAATCTGGATATTGTGCCTTGCAAGAACTTAAGCTTATTGTTATTAAAATGACAAATAAGCTTTTAAATGAGGTTTTTAAAACACGCATATTTATTATTTTGTTTGATTTTTAATTATAGAATTAACCGTTACTTGGCATATTAAAGGGGTGTTGCTGCCTATTTTATTTTCGTCGCCATAATAGCCATAGGCCTTTTGCGACGGAAATAAAAAGGTAACTGTTTCGCCTGGTTTCATAAGTTTTAAACCTTCTCTAAGTCCGGTAAATAGTTCTTCTTTATCCATAGCATAGTTTTGGGTTCTTAATTCTTGGTTGGAATAAATTACAGATCCGTCTAATGCTTTTACGTTGTAATTATAGTTTACTATGTCGCCAAACCCGGGTGTTATAAGCGAATCTGCTTCAGTTTTAGTATTATAATAGTACCAAAACCCACTTTTAGATGCGATGTAATTATTATCTTTTTTCTTACTCATTAACTCTTCTATATGCGATTGCTCTATGGCATATAGTTTTTTATTTCGTTCTACCGATGCATCAATAAAAGACCCTGTTTTTACAGAAATAGGTTTTCTAGCTTCAGGGGTTTTACAAGAAACAAAAAGGAGTAGGGCAACAAGTATGTGGTATAGTTTAGTCATTATTAAGAGCTTTATTATAACTAGGTAAGATACCAATAAATTTTTCAATGGTTTTTCTCATCGATAATTCGCTTCGTCCACCAGCAGCATTATTATGTCCGCCACCATTAAAATGAGATCTAGAAAATTCGTTTACAGAAAATGTACCTTTAGAGCGTAGCGATATTTTAATAATACCTTCCTGTCTGTCTTCTATAAAAATAGCAGCAAAAATAATATTGTTTAAAGATAAAGCATAGTTAACAACACCTTCTGTATCTCCTTTTTTATAATCGAATTTATTTAATTCATTTTGTGTTAAAGTAATATAGGCAGTTCTAGATTCTGGAATTATTTTTAAGTTGCTAAGTGCACATCCTAAAAGTTGAAGCCTATTGTAGCTATTGGTATCGTATACATTATTATGTATGGCATTATTATCTGCTCCTTTGTCTATAAGCTCTGCTATAATGCGGTGTGTTGTACTTGTTGTCGATCTAAACCTAAAAGAACCCGTATCAGTCATAATACCAACATATAAGCAGGTTGCAATAGTTTGGTCTATATTTTTAGTTTGATCTAGCATGGCAATAAAATGATATACCATCTCGCAGGTAGAGCTCATCGAAACATCAGAAAACGTGTATGTTGCATAATCGTCTGGTGCTTGGTGGTGATCTATCATTATTTTTAAAGCACTGCTGTTTGCTAAAACAGATTCCATATTACCTGTTCTATGAAAAGCATTAAAATCTAAAGTAAAAATAATATCTGCATTATTAATTAATGCATTACAATTATCAGTATCTGTATCGTGTTTTAAAATTGTATTTTCTCCAGGAATCCATTTTAAAAAATGCGGATAGTCATTAGGCGAAATAACTTGTACATCTTGATTATTTTTTAATAGAAAATGGTATAGTCCCAAAGTAGATCCAATAGCATCTCCATCTGGGTTTTTATGCGGTACAATTACAATCTTTTTTTTAGTAGAAAGTAATTGTTTTATACTCGTAATATCTTCTTTTGTCATAGGAGGCGAATATACAATTTTTTTAATTTTTCTTAAGTAAATAGGATGTGATATGATAGTTAAAACTATTATAAAAGATAAGGTTATTGGTAGCACTAGTTATATCATAATAAAAAGATGCTAACTTAAAAATAAGGCGATGTTATTAAATAGTGATTATGATTGCTTTACCTTGTTTTTTAATAGAAATGCACTACTTTTGCAGAAAATTAGAAAAAATAGGTGTGTTTAAATAAGACACATAAATTATAACAGAATAAATTTTTATTAAAATGGCAACAAATAGAACATTTACAATGCTTAAGCCAGATGCTGTAGAGAACGGACACATTGGTGCAATATTAGAAAAAATTTCAGCTTCAGGATTTAGAATTGTAGCAATGAAATTAACACAAATGACAAAAGCTGATGCAGAAGCATTTTATTCAGTGCATAACGAGCGTCCATTTTTTGGAGAGTTAGTTGAGTTTATGACAAGAGGACCAATAGTTGCTGCTATTTTAGAAAAAGAAAATGCTGTTAACGATTTTAGAACATTAATCGGAGCTACAAATCCAGCAGATGCTGCCGAAGGTACCATTCGTAAAATGTACGCAACCTCTATGGGCGAAAATGCAGTGCATGGAAGCGATAGCGACGAGAATGCTGCTATAGAAGGTGCTTTCCATTTTTCTGGTAGAGAAATGTTTTAAGCATAAAAAACATATATCAATAAAAAAATCCTGCCAATTGGCAGGATTTTTTTGTTTCTAAAAAGCAATAATATATATGTTATACAACTTTTACGTTTACTGCGTTTAATCCTTTTCTACCTTCCTGTAAATCAAATTCAACTAAGTCGCCTTCGCGAATTTCGTCAATTAATCCAGAAATGTGAACAAAATGTTCTTTGTTTGAACCTTCTTCAACAATGAATCCAAATCCTTTAGAATCATTGAAAAATTTTACTGTTCCTTTACTCATACTTTAAATATTTAATTAATAACTTGTTATAAACAAATATAATGCCAATTAAATTAAAAATCAAAAAGCCTATCAAAATAAATTGATAGGCTCCTTTTGTAAATTTTAGAATCTATATATATAATTAGATTACTTTTACGTTTACGGCGTTTAATCCTTTTCTACCTTCTTGTAGATCGAATTCTACTGCATCACCTTCACGAATTTCATCGATTAATCCAGAAATGTGTACGAAATGTTCTTTGTTGTTGTCATCTTCAGTGATGAATCCAAATCCTTTAGAATCGTTGAAGAATTTTACGGTACCTTTACTCATTGTATTTGTATTATAATAATTAAGCCACAAATATAGACTAAATAATAACACCAATGTTAAATTAATATTTTTATTTTAATATTTATTTAAGCGCCTAATTATCGAAGTATCAGTTTTTTAATTACTGTTTTGCCCAACTCTTCGTTAAGCATATCAATAATTTTTTGTTTCCCATAGCTTAATTCTTCACGTAGTACGCTAGAACTTAGTTGTATGTATAACGTTTCGCGCTCTAATTGTATGGCAGTAGTATAATTGTTTACGCCATTACCCATAAGTTTTGCCCAAGCATCAGCAACATTAACCTTGTCTAAACCTTTCTCAAGTTTATTTTCAGATACAAACTCCTTTAAAGCGTCAGATATGCTTAGGTTTTCTTTAATACGTTTAGCCATTATTTATAATTGTAAATCTTAATCATTAATATATGTAGCAAAAGTATTAAAAATATTTGGGCGTTACCCGAAAAGGGTCGGGCTTTACGTTACAAGTCCTCGCACCCAAAAAAGGGAGCTGTGGGCTTTTCTCTGCAATCCCTAACGCGGGCTACTTTGCTGCCTATGTTTTTTATTTGCGAAAGTTATCTTATTTTAAAAAAGGCAAGCGCTTAAAACTACTCTACAATTTAAACATCTCGTAACTCTGGTGTACCTGTTTAATAACATTTTCTGTACGTTCTGCATGGGTATCGCTAATAAAAAGTTGCCCAAAATTTTCGTCATCAACCAATTTAATAATTTGTCCCACACGGTTTTCGTCAAGCTTATCAAAAATATCATCCAACAATAAAATAGGATTTACACCACTTTGCGCTTTTATAAAATCAAACTGAGCCAATTTTAATGCTATTAAAAAAGATTTTTGTTGCCCCTGACTCCCAAATTTTTTAATAGGATGATTCTCTATATTAAAAGATAAATCATCTTTATGTATACCAACCGATGTATAGTGTAACGCTCTATCCTTATTAATATTTGCTTTTAAAAGTAAATTTAAATCGTTTTCAAATAAATGGCTGTCGTAAACCAACTCTACAACCTCGTTACCATTACTAATAGCTTCGTAACGCGATTTAAATATGGGAATAAAAGCTTTTAAAAACGTATCTCTTTTCTTAAAAATTTTAGAGCCATAATCGGTTAATTGCGTGTTGTATACATCTATCGTGTCGGCATTAAAAGTATGGTTTAAAGCAAAATATTTTAATAAAGCATTACGCTGCGCCAATACCTTATTATACTTAATTAAATCCGAAAGGTAATTTTGATCGCTTTGCGAAATAACACTATCAATAAATTTTCTGCGCGTTGTGCTACCTTCTATAATTAAATCTCTATCTGCTGGCGATATAATTACCAAAGGTAAAAAGCCTATATGCTCGCTAAACTTATCGTAAGCCTTGCCATTTCGTTTAATTACTTTTTTTTGTCCGCGTTTTAAACTAACAATTACTTTTTCGTTTTTTTCGTTTTTAGTGTAATCTCCATTTACAACAAAAAAATCTTCGTTGTGCCTTATATTTTGAGTTGCAACAGGATTAAAATAGCTTTTACCAAACGATAAATGGTATATAGCATCTAGCACATTGGTTTTTCCAATGCCATTATTTCCTACAATACAGTTAATTTTGTCATTAAAAACAAACGATTTACTATCAAAATTTTTATAATTAAGTAAAGAAAGCGATTTTAAAATCATATAAACAACAACTAAAAGGGCATTTATAGCCCAAACTGTGAAAAAGAAGTGCAAATTATTGAAAAATATCAAATAAATACCCTTTTAATTATGAAGAAAAATTATATTTTTGCGCCACATTAATTTAGAACGAAGCATGGCGACATATAATAAAAGAGGTTACAAACCAAAAACTAAGGTAGAAAAACAGGTTGAAGAAGAAGTAATAGAATCTACAACTGCTGAAGTTTTTAATACACTTGATGAAACAGCATCGAAAACAGAAGATTTCGTAGCAAAAAATCAAAAGTATATATTTATTATTATAGGAGTAGTTGCTGCTGTAGTTTTAGGCTCTTTAGCTTATAAAGAGTATGTGGCTAAACCAAAGCAAATGGAAGCTATGAACGATATGTTTCAAGCCCAAAAATATTTTGATCAAGCAGTTACAGGTGTAGAAAAAGATTCTTTATACAATTTAGCACTAAACGGTGGAGAAGGTAAGTTTGGTATGCTAGATATTATTTCTGAATATAGCGGAACAGATTCTGCTAACCTAGCAAGCTATTATGCAGGTACAGCATATTTACGCTTAAAAGATTATAAAAATGCTATCGAACATTTAAGTAATTTTTCTAGCGAAGACGAAATTTTAGCGCCTTTGGCAAAAGGTAATATTGGTGATGCCTTTGTGCAATTAAACCAAAAAGAAGATGCTTTAAGTTATTACGAAGAAGCAGCCAACATGAGAAACAACGAGTATACAACGCCTATGTACCTAAGTAAAGCTGGAGCTGTTGCTTTAGATTTAGGAAAAGCAGATAAAGCGTTAACGTATTACAAAAGAATTAAAGATGAGTTTGCCAACTCTACAGAAGCAGCTAATGTGGACGTGTTTATTGGTAAAGCTCAGGTTTTAGCAAATAAATAATATGGCTACGGTAAATAAAAATTTATCCGATTACGATAAAAACACAATCCCAAACGCGGAAAATTTCCGGTTTGGGATTGTTGTTTCAGAATGGAACGATACCATTACAGAAGGTTTATACAAAGGGGCCTACGACGCCTTAATAGAAAACGGTGTATTACCTAAAAATATTATACGTTGGGATGTGCCAGGAAGCTTCGAGCTTATTTATGGTGCAAAAAAAATGCAAGAACAAATGGTAAATGCAGTTATTACTATTGGATGTGTTATTCAAGGTGAAACAAAGCATTTCGATTTTGTATGCGAAGGTGTTACCCAGGGTGTTAAAGATTTAAATGTGTTACACGAAACACCAGTTATCTTTTGTGTGTTAACCGATAATACTATGCAACAATCTATAGATCGTTCTGGTGGTAAACACGGTAATAAAGGTACAGAAGCAGCTATTGCAGCTATTAAAATGGCAGAATTACGTCAAAATAGTTAGTTAACCCAAACCAATTAATTTTATACTCTTAAAAATTATTACTGCAGTTTCTAGTTTTAATAATGTATAGCAGAGTCTTTATGTCTTTGTAAATCTATTTAAAACCTGTTAGTTTGTAAGTAAGGTAAAACGTGTGCTCTGCGATTTTAGCGGTATAATAGCGTACTTACTCTGTTTTATGTGGTTTTAAAGTTGCCATATCCAATTACATCCCAAAATACTTTTGGTCTCGATTATTTACATTAACCTATATTGGTTAGCGTTTTGTTTAATTTTGAGATTCCAATCTTAACTTTACAAAAGGTTAAAATAAAGTATTATAAATACCAATCAAGATGAGATCCCTATCTATTTGCAGGTATTTATAAAGAGTAAAAAAAAAGATGTGTAAGGCAATAATGTATTAATTGCTTAGCCAATTAATCACAACATTATTTTTTTGTAAAACCAATAAACTTCGTTTTTGTTAACAAATTTTGGGAGTTGCACGCCCTGTTTCTACGTATTTTTAAGTATTTTTGATAGATAAGGATTTATACTATTTTGTTTAATAAAAGGAAAAATAAAACGTTTAATTATAAGCCAAGATTTTCTAAAGAAAGTCTAGAGCAGTCTCAGTTGGAAGATAAATCTAACCAAAAAGAATTTATATCTAAATGGCGTAGAGAAACTGGGCATAAAGTTAGAATGGGAAGTGTAATGCCTGTAAAAACTGTAATTTTACTTTTGGTATTATTATTGATTTGCATGTATGTATTAGAAAAAAACTATTTGTAAACTAAAACATTCAAAACTATGGGACGTCAAAAATTACCAAAGAACAAAAAGTATAGTTATACGCCACGTTATTACGATGATAAAGGGCAAGGTAGTCCATATCAAATTAAACATAAGTTTGATGAATTTAGATCGACAGTAGGCGGTAGTAAAGACTTAAAAACTAAAATAAATAATGCTTTAGATGAATTAAAAAATAATCCAGATAGAGAAGCAAACAGACGTACATTAATTATTGTTGCTGTACTAGTTTTAGTGTTTCTTTATATCATAGATTTCGATTTATCTATTTTCTTTTCTTAAAATAATACATGGCAGACATAATACAGCTCTTACCAGATCATGTAGCAAACCAAATAGCTGCAGGAGAAGTTGTACAGCGACCAGCCTCTGTGGTTAAAGAACTGCTAGAAAACGCAATTGATGCAGGGTCGTTAACTATTAAATTAATTATTAAAGACGCAGGTAAAACCCTTGTTCAGGTTATAGACGATGGCAAAGGCATGAGTGTTACAGATGCGCGACTAAGTTTTGAGAGGCATGCTACCTCTAAAATTAGAAATGCAGACGACTTATTTTTATTAAACACAAAAGGGTTTAGGGGCGAGGCTTTAGCAAGTATTGCTGCCATTGCTCATGTCGAGTTAAAAACAAAACAAGAAGACGATGAAGTTGGAGCTAGTATTGTTATAGAAGGGAGTAATATTACATCTCAAGATGTGGTTGTAACACCTAAAGGCACGTCGCTATCTGTTAAAAATTTATTTTTCAACATACCAGCGAGACGAAATTTTTTAAAGTCTGATACTGTCGAATTAAGGCATATTATAGACGAGTTTTACCGTGTGGCTTTAGCGCATCCAAATATTGCGTTTACAATGTATAATAATGGAAGCGAATCGTTTAACTTGCCCATTAGTAATTACAGACAGCGTATTGTTAACATATTTGGTAATAAAACCAACGAAAAACTAGTGCCTGTAGATGAAGATACAGAGGTTTTAAAAATCTCAGGTTTTGTTGGCAAGCCAGAGTATGCCAAAAAAACAAGAGGCGAGCAGTATTTTTTTGTAAATAATCGTTTTATAAAATCGGCTTATTTAAATCACGCCATAGCTTCTGCCTTTGATGGATTACTTAAAAGCGGAACACATGCTAGTTATTTTTTAAACTTAACAGTTAATCCGCAAACTATAGATATTAATATTCATCCTACTAAAACAGAAATAAAGTTTGACGATGAGCATACACTCTATGCTTTATTAAGATCTGCTGTAAAGCATAGTTTAGGACAGTTTAATATAGCGCCAGTTCTGGATTTTGAGCGTGACGCCAATCTAGATACACCATATAGCTATAGTAATAGCGAGACCAAACCTAGTACGCCATCTGTAACAGTCGATAGAAGTTATAATCCATTTAAAGAAGAAACAAGCTTTAAGTCTACACCACAACCTCAAAAAACGTCATATAAAAAAGAATCTACAGAGCATTGGGAGAGTTTGTATGTTGGAGTAGAGTCTAAAAGTAATGTAACTCAGCAAGATTTCTCTGAAGTGCAGTTTGAAAGCGAGCAAGCAACAGCTTCAATTTTTAGCGACGATAATCAAATAGAGCAGGTGCACACAACGTATCAGCTTCATAATAAATATATTGTAAGTACCATAAAATCTGGTATGTTGGTTATGGATCAGCATCGTGCACATCAACGTGTATTATACGAAGATTTTTTAAAAAATATTACAGTAAAAGAGTCTGTAAGCCAACAATTATTATTTCCGTTAGAGCTGCATTTTACAACTCAGGAGGTTGTTATTATTAAAGAATTAAAAGACGATTTAGAAAGTACAGGCTTTATTTTTTCTAATTTTTCTACCGAATCTTTGGAGATTACAGGTGTTCCTGTAAGTGTGCCAGAAAGCGAAGTGTCTATTATATTAGAACAATTAATTAGCGATGTAGAAAACGAAGTACCTGACAGTCATTTTAGTGCAACCGATTTATTAGCTAAATCTATGGCTAAAAGTTTGGCTATTAAAACAGGGCAGTCGTTAGAAAAAAACGAACAAGAACATTTGGTAAATAAACTATTTGCTTGTAAAGAACCTAATGTTTCTCCTACTAATAAAACCACGTTTATAACTATGAGTGTGGACGAATTAGATAAAAAATTTATATAATATGATGCGTATTTCAGATACTGTTAAACATTTAATAATCATTAACGTGATTATGTTTGTAGGTACCATGTTTATTGGTGGTGGTGAATTGTTTAGAGAGTGGTTTACTATGTTTTTCCCTAAAAACGATTTGTTTAAGCCTTGGCAAATTATTACGCATATGTTTATGCACGGTGGACCTTCGCACATATTATTTAATATGTTTGCTTTGTGGATGTTTGGTACACCAGTAGAGCACTATTTAGGTAGCAAAAAGTTTTTGTTTCTTTATTTATCGGCAGGGTTGGGGGCAGTAGCACTTCAAATGGGGTATTCTTTTTTTGTTTTTTACAAAGATTTAGATGTTTTGGTAAATGCAGGTTTCGATATTAATCAAATTTACGAAACGCTAAACACATCTATTGGTATGCGAGATACCAGATGGGATAAGTTTTTACCAGGAGAAGAGTTAATGTCTTTTTTAGAAGCGTTTAATACGGGTATGGTGGGAGCTTCTGGTTGCATAATGGGTGTTATGGTTGCTTTTGCAATGATGAATCCTAATGCAGAATTAATGATGATTTTTTTACCTATCCCTATAAAAGCCAAATTTTTTATTCCTGGAATTATTCTTATCGATTTAATTTCGGGTATAACAGGACAATCTATATTTAGCCCTAGTAATACAGCACATTTTGCGCATGTTGGTGGCGCAATAGTTGGCTTTATAGTTATGTGGTATTGGAAAAAAACGCAGTTTAATAAAAACCGTTGGAATTAATGACGTCGTTAAATTATGATATAAAAAACAAATTGTCTAATCTAAATGTGTTAGAAAAAATAATAGCGGTAAACGTTATTGTTTTTCTTGTGGCATTTATATTAGGTATTGTAATGCCTGGAGGTGCTCAAGCAAGTTTAAGTTGGTTGGAATTGCCTAGTACATTTTCAGAGCTTATTGTTAAACCTTGGACAATTATAACCTATGCTTTTACCCATTACGATTTTATGCATATTCTTTTTAATATGTTCTTGTTGTATGTAATAGCCAAGTGGTTTATAAACCTTTTTAATCCTAAAATGGCATTAAATGTCTATTTTCTGGGGGCTATGTCTGGAGGTTTTTTGTTTATTGTAATTTATAGTTTATTTCCTCAAACCTTTGGTAGTTCTAGACTTGTAGGTGCTTCGGCAGCTGTGCGTGCATTACTTATTTTTCTTTGTGCTTATATGCCTAACCGAGAGATGAGATTTTTTACTGTTAATTTTAAGTTTTGGTATCTAGGAGCTGCTGTTGTAATACTTGATGTTTTTGGTATTTTAGGAGGTATTAAAGACCCTATTTTGGGTAATGCTGGTGGAAATATAGCCCACCTTGGCGGATCTGCTCTAGGTTATTTTTATGCCACACAATTGTTAAAAGGGAATGATATTGGTAAAGGATTCGAAAAACTAGCAGATGCAGTTGTAAATATGTTTAAAGGTAGCAAAAAAGGGCCTTTAAAAACAGTACATAAAAATAAAAGTAAAGTTGGTGGTTATACTAAATCTGATTTTAATAAGTTTAATAATCAAAAAAAGATAGATATTATTCTTGATAAAATTAGTAAAAGTGGTTACGATAGTCTTACTGCAGAAGAAAAAGAACTACTTTTTAGAGCAGGTAAATAAATTTTATAAATGAAGAAACTGAGTTTTATTGATAAAATCTTGTATTTAATCAATGCTATATTGGTAGCAGCACTCTTGTTTTCTTATATTTTACCCTTTTTACCTCCTAAAAATTTTTCTGTACTTTCTGTTTTAAGTTTAGGAGTTCCGTTTTTAATCATAACAAATGTGTTGTTCTTTTTATATTGGTTTATAAAACTTAAAAAACACTTTATGATTTCGCTTTTTGTGCTTGTTTTTGGCTATATTTCTTTTGGGTCGTTATATAAGTTTTCGTCATCAAAAAAAGTGGAGAGCCATGGTAACTTTAAAGTGATGAATTATAATGTACGCCTTTTTAATTTATACGATTGGATTCCCGAAAAAGGTGTAGAAACTAAAATTATAGATTTTATTAAAAAGGAATCGCCAGATATTTTAAGTTTTCAAGAATACCATCCGCATAAAAATATAGATTTATCTTTTTTTAAATATAAATACGAGAAATTATCGGGTAAAAAAGTAAAGTATGGTCAAGCAATATTCTCTAAGTTTCCTATAATAAATTCAGGGTCTATAGAGTTTCCTAAAACTAGTAATAATGCCATTTTTGCAGATGTTGTTAAGGGTAAAGATACTATTAGAGTGTATAATATTCATTTAGAATCTTTGCATATTAATACCAATGTAGAACATCTTAAAAAAGAAGATTCTGAGCGTTTGTTTAACCGTGTGGGTACCACATTTAAAATGCAACAATTTCAAACCGAATTGTTTTTAAAACATAAAAAGGAATGTCCTTATAAAATGATTATTTCGGGCGATTTTAATAACACACCATTTTCTTATGTGTATAGAAAAATAAGAGGCGATTTAAACGATACTTTTATAGAAGCAGGAAATGGATTTGGAAGAAGTTATGATTTTAGATTTTTTCCTGTTAGAATAGATTTTATTTTAGCAGATGAAGCCTTTAATATTAACGGTTTTAAAGCTTTTGATGATCATTATTCAGATCATTATCCAATAATGACATCTTTAAGTTTAACTAATTAATATAGACTTAATTTTATACTAGATTTTTTAAACTTTACATAAAAGAACAATCTACCGTATCTGCAATTATATGTATAACCAATCCTAAGCCTATTAAACGCGTTTTCTTCGGAAATAAAAGTAATATATAGATGATAAGTGCGTAATAGGTGTGTAGCGGATGAAAATTGACGCTACACCTATTAGAATCGAAAATTGGAGTGGCTAACAAATGATCTAGATCTATAAGCATACCAAGTAGCATAAGTAAATAAGCATGTTTCCAGTTGGCTTTATAAAATACCAATGCAACAGTTAATGGTAATAAAAAGTGGCAGCCATAATGTGCAATAGTTTGTATCATTATAGTTTATTTAGCTAAAGTCTGAGACTCTAAATAATTTAAGGCATTGGGACCTTCGTTAAAAAGCAAATCTAAAATGCTTAAATTGTCTATATAACCATGTTTATTGCCAAAAACTTGAGTGTAAGGTTCAAAATTTTGAGCCTGCTCTTTTTTTGCTTGTACTAAATAACGGTAATCTGTCTTAGTATCAACGGTTTTATAATATGTTTCTGTTTTTTTACTGTTTATTTCTAATTGTAAGCAATTAGAAAGAACTTCAAAGCACTTAAAGTTAAAATCTAATATATAATTTGCCTTTTGATGGAATAAAGGATGTAACTCATCTTCATAATACTCAAAAAAAGGTGATGTTTTATAGGCAGATAGTAACGATTTCCAGTGTAAAATTTGCCACTTTTCCTCATTAAAGATTTTAACATCTCTATACTTTTGACGATTTTTTTGAGAGTAAATTACAGGAATATTTAAGGTTAGTTTACCATTTGCTCCATAAATATAAGCTCTATTTCTGTAGGTTTGCTTTAAAAAATTATCATCTACTTCAAAAGTCACTTCATTTGCTTGCGCTATAGCAACAAAAGTAGCTATACTAGAAAAGTATGTTGGATGTATTATAATACTCATTAAAATGCGTTTTAATAGCTTGTTTTATTGCTCTTAAATTTTACTAAGCATTTTCTTTTTTATATGCTCTCCACTTGTTAAAGCCAATAAAACCAAATAAAACAACTAAAAAAGGAATAAAAAACGATGTTGCTGTTCCGCTACCACCAACAGTAGTAAATAATCTATTCCAACGTATTTTGTCTAGTCCTTTACCGTGAGTATTCCAGCTCATCCATATAAAAACAGGTTTTCCAACAACGTGGTCAAAAGGTACAAGTCCCCAAGATCTAGCATCTAAAGAGTTGTGTCTATTATCACCCATCATCCAATAATAATCTTGCTTAAAGGTGTAACTTGTAGCTACTTTATTATTTATTAAAATTTGATTGCCATTAACTTTAACGGTGTTGCCTTCATATTCTGATATAGCACGTTTATAAAGCGGTAAAACGTTTAAATTAAGATCTATTGATGCCCCTTTTTTAGGGATATACAAAGGGCCAAAGAAATCGACATTCCAATTATAGTTTGGATCATGCGGAAAAATACTTAAATCTCTTTCTCCTTTTGTAGCACGTATTGGTGTAATACTTGCTACGTTTGGGTGGTTCTTAAATTTTTCTCTTGCTTCATCAGATATAGCAGAAAAATAATATGTGTTTTCATTATTTATAATACCAAAACCATCTGTAATATCGTATCTGTTAGCCATAACCGATGGATTAAAACGGTTTGTTTTAGGTTGTACATGGTAACTAAATTGTAAATGTGCACGGTCTGGTAATTCGTTTTGCTTCCCGTTAATATACACATAACCATTACGTATTTCCATGGTGTCGCCAGCTATAGCTACACAACGTTTTACTAAGTTTGTTTTTTTATCAATTGGTTTGTAGTAGTTTCTGTCTGGTTTAAAGTTATTCATATCCAGCAAAGTATCTGCAGGCTGATTAAAAACAACAATGTCGTTTCTTTTAATTTTTTCGAAACCAGGAATTCTTAAATATGGTAATTGTAATTTATTTAACCAAGATGTTTTTCTCTCTTCAAAATGATCGTTAAATAAGTATGATTTTTTGTTTAGTCCAGGAATGGTATCGTGTACCATGGGAGCTCCAACAGTGGTCATTGGTACTCTTGCTCCATAATGAAACTTACTTACAAATAGAAAGTCGCCAACTAGTAACGATTTTTCTAAAGAAGATGATGGAATTGTAAATGGTTGTATAAAGTAGGTGTGTACAACAGTAGCAGCTACAATGGCAAATAAAATAGAGCTTGTCCACTCTCCAGATCCAGATTTTGGTTGTAAACTTCTGTTGTTTACGTATTCTACATTTGCAATATAGTTTAGGTAATAATTATAAAATCCTAAAGTTATTATGGCAAGAAAAGTATCTAAGTAGCTGTTTTTTCCAAAGCTTCTAGCTGTTTCTACCCATGTTACCACAAACATAATAAGGTTTACAACAGGTAAGAATAGTAAAATAACCCACCAAACAGGTCTGTTAATTATTTTCATTAATATAACACCGTTGTAAACAGGTACAAAGGCTTCCCATGCTTGTCTACCAGCCTTAATATATAATTTCCAAGTTCCCAGACCGTGAATAACTTGAATAATCAAGATAAATATAAACCATTGCATTAATGTCATAATTGTAATTTTTTAATTCTTGTTGTTAGTGGCTTATTCTTTAAGTTATGTTACAAGCTATTTTGCTTTTAACCTATATTTAACACATCATTCATTGTAAAAACTCCAGACTTACCAATAATCCATTCTGCAGCAACTACAGCTCCTAACGCAAAGCCTTGTCTGTTATGGGCAACATGTTCTATATGTATTGTATCTACTTCACTTTCATAATCTACTGTGTGTGTGCCAGGTACATCTCCAATACGTTTAGCTACAATAGGAATACTGTTTTCTTCTGTAGCTTTATCTAGTTCCCATTTTTTATAATCACTATGTTCTGCAATTAAATCGTTAGCTAAAGAAATAGCTGTACCACTAGGAGCATCTAATTTTTTAGTGTGATGAATCTCTTCCATAGTAACATTGTACTGGTTAAGGTTACTCATCATTTTAGCTAATGTTTTATTAAGCTCAAAAAAGATGTTTACGCCTAAACTAAAGTTAGATGCATATATAAAAGCACCATTGTTTTCTTTACAAAGCGAAATTGCATTATCGTAATTGTCTAACCAACCAGTAGTTCCAGAAATTACAGGAACATTATTTTTTAAACAATTAGATATGTTATTAAAAGCGACATCTGGAATACTAAAATCTATAGCAACATCAGCTTTTGTAATATCGTAATTAGTGTCTCCTTTATCTATTTTTAAAACAATGTTGTGTCCGCGTTTTATAGCAATTTCTTCAATGGTTTTACCCATTCTCCCGTATCCTAATAGAGCAATATTCATGTGTTGTTTATTTTATAATTGTATTGATGCATTATAATTTTTGGCAATCAATATTAAAATTTAAAATTTAGCGATAAACCAACATTATTAGTTGCTTTTATATCGTTAAATTTATAGTGTGGTGCTAGTGTTAGATTTTCATCTACATTGTATTGCAGTAAATGCGCATCTACATTGGCATCAATAATATTTAAGGCATATAAGCCTAAGGTTACTAAAAGAGAAACCTCTTTATTTTTTCTAAATAATTTTTGAGCACGTTGTAAGCCTTCTGTAGTTACCCTTGGGGCTTCGAGTTTGTTGCCATTACCATCAAAATAAAATTCATCGGTTTCAAATCCTGCAAGCCTACTTTTATAGGCGTCTCTATATCTATTGTACTGGTTGTTATTGTCAATGTAAAAATACACACCTGTACCTAAAGCTGCATAAACAATTGGTATTTTCCAGTATTTTTTATTGTAGGCTTGGCCTAAACCAGGTAAAATAGCAGAATAAAAAGCTGCCTTTGCAGGAGCAAGAACATTTATAGGTGTACTTACTTGTATGCTGTCTTCTACAACAACGTTTTCTAGTATTTCGGTTTTGGCTTTTTTCTTTTTATTTTGAGCAATTAACGAAAAGCAACATAATAGAGAAAGTAAACTTGCTATTATAAATTTATTTGTCACGTTGAACTAATTTTTTAATACGATTAAAATCTTCTTCAGAGTGAAAAGGAATCGTAATTTTTCCCTTTCCATTTTTAGAGATTTTAACGTCAATTTTGTGTCCAAAGTATTCAGAAAACTCTTTTATGCCTTTTTTTATGTGTTTTGGCACTGTATCTTCATCTGTATCATCAGTTGAAGCGCTAGGCTTTTCTTCTTCTGGTTTATTGTTATTTCGTACTAAGCCTTCTGTTTCTCTTACAGATAACTTGTTGGTTAATATTTTTTCGTAGATATCTAGTTGATCAGATTGATCTTCTATTGTAATTAAAGCACGACCATGTCCCATAGAAATAAAGCCATCTCGCATACCTGTTTGAATAATAGGGTCTAATTTTAATAAACGCAAATAATTAGCTATAGTAGAACGTTTTTTTCCTACTCGCTCACTCATTTGCTCTTGTGTTAAATTAATTTCGTCTATTAAACGTTGATATGATAATGCTATTTCAATAGGGTCGAGGTCTTGACGTTGAATATTTTCAACCAATGCCATTTCTAACGATTCTTGATCGTTAGCTATACGTACATAAGCTGTAATAGTTTCTAAACCAAGTAATTTAGAGGCTCTAAAACGACGCTCTCCAGATACTAATTGAAATTTGTTATAATCTAATTTTCTAACCGTAATAGGCTGAATAATACCTAGTTCTTTTATAGATGATGCTAATTCGCGAAGCGATTCTTCACTAAAATTAGTACGTGGTTGAAACGGGTTAACTTCAATAGAGTTAAGATCTAACTCAATAATATTTCCTATTACCTTATCGGCATTTTTATCTTGACTAGATTGAATGTCGTTACTTGGGTCTTTTAAAAGAGCAGATAAACCTCTTCCTAAAGCCTGTTTTTTAGTTGCTTTAGCCATAATTTAAGAGTTTTTATTGATGATTTCTTTTGCCAAACTTAAGTAATTAACAGCGCCTTTACTACTAGCATCATAATTAATTATACTTTCACCGTAGCTAGGAGCCTCACTTAAACGTACATTACGTTGTATAATGGTTTGAAACACCATGTTGTTAAAGTGTTTTTGAACCTCTTCTACAACTTGATTAGATAGTCGTAAACGAGAATCGTACATAGTAAGTAGCAGACCTTCAATGTCTAACGACTTATTGTGTATTTTTTGAACACTTTTTATTGTATTTAATAATTTGCCTAAACCTTCTAAAGCAAAATATTCGCATTGTATTGGAATAATTACAGCATCAGCAGCAGTTAAAGCATTTAGAGTTAGTAGACCTAGAGATGGTGCACAATCAATTAAAATATAGTCGTAATCGTCTTTAACTTCTGCTAAAGCTTTTTTTAGCATATATTCACGAGATTCTTTGTCAACAAGCTCTATTTCTATGGCAACCAGATCAATATGAGCAGGTATAATATCTAAATTAGGTGTTTCAGATTTTATAATAGCATCTTTTACTGGGTGAGAATGCTCTAAAAGTTGATAGGTTCCTACTTCTACAGTTTCTACATCGATACCTATACCAGAAGTTGCATTTGCTTGAGGATCAGCGTCTATAAGTAATACTTTTTTTTCCAGAACACCTAAAGATGCTGCTAAATTTATTGAAGTTGTGGTTTTTCCAACACCACCTTTTTGATTAGCAATTGCAATGATTTTACCCATTAAAAAATTTGGTTTTATTAGAGACAAAAATACGATTATTTATGAGGAATAAAAATGGAATTTGTTAACAGTTGATTAAACTAATAAGCAGCTTGAAAAAGCTGCTTATTACATGTATCTTTTTGTATAGAAATTAATTAACCCTTCTGGTTTCTTCACTATTACCAAATTGCCTGTTTTTACCTTTTATTTTTTTGTTTCCAAAGTTGTAATTTAAAGAAAAACGTACATATCTGTTATTTCTATTTTGCCCATAAACTTGACGTACACCATTGACATTAGACTCTAAATTATTTAAATAAGAAGTCGCAAAAATATCTTTAACGAGTACGGAAAAATTTAAGCTTTTATCTAAAAATGATGTGCTATAACCCAAATCTATACTGTAAGAATCTCCTATTGAAAACAAATCAGATTTTGCTTTAGAGTTGTAGTTAGCATCCAACTGAATTTTGTTTTGGTTATCTATTTTAAAAGTGTTACTAGTTGAAGCTACATAAGAAATACCATTTTGAGGTTGCGCATTAATAGCATTATTAAATTTACTTTTAACGTGAATAAGATTAAAGTTATTGACGCTTTGTATCCAACTCAATTTATTATAAACATAGCTTTGCCCAATACCAATAGTGTATTGATTAAAAAAGTTTTCTCTTGTAACTATCTGCGTGTTATCTTCAATACTAGAAGTGAAAATTATTCCAGAAGCATTGCTTCTTATATTGTAAAATATATTAGTTGTTAGTTTGTTTTTAAAAGTGTGCTTTAGTTCAAAATTATCATTGAAACTAGGCTGTAAAAACGGGTTTCCTTGGTTGTATGTATTACTGCTTACGTAAATTCTAAAAGGATTTAAATGGCTAAATGCTGGACGTTGTATTCTTTTAGAATAACTAAATGAAAACACATTATTATCATTACTATTATGCATTATAAAAACAGTAGGAAAAAGCTTTGCGTAGTTGTTTTTGGTAGTTTGATTTAACTCTTTTGAAAACCCTTCGGTTTGTGTATTTTCTAACCTTAATCCTAATTGTACTTGCCATTTATCGTTGATGGTTTTGTTTCCGTTTATATAAATGGCTTGATTATTTTCTGTGTATTTAAATGAATTTGAAATGTTAGTATCTAATTCTGGAGTACCAGTAATTGTATTAAAAAAATCGAGTTTGCTCTCACTTTCTGTTGCGCTAATTTTTACTCCGTATGATAAGTTTATGGCCTGTATTGGATGTTCCATATCTACTTTAAAACTTCTGTTTTTTAAATTTTGAATTGAATTTCCTCGTGCAGATTGATTAATATTTTGAAACGTATAATTAGCATCATAGCTTTTGGTTAAAAAGTCTCTGCTTTTTTCAGCATCATAGTTAAAATAGTCTGCATCAATAGATAGTTTTCTTCCTAAAGTGTCCAATTTTGTAATAGCATGTAGGTTTAAACTGTTGCTTATTCTTTCATCAAATTCGCCACCATTATTTATTAATAAAGAATCTAAGGTATTATTGGTGTTGTAAATGCTAGTTACACTTGTATCACTAATATCTGGATTGGTTTTACTTCCTAAATATTGTATGCCAATGGTTGTTTTATCTGATAGTTGATAGTCTAAAAGTAAGCGGCCAGATAAAGCTTTTTTATGATCTTTTGTTTTAATATCTATATCCCAAGTACTTTCTGGATAATACACTTGAAAATCTTCTTTACCTCTAATATAACCTCTAGTTTTATCTAAACTTAAAGAAACATTCCACTTGTTTTTGTTGTAAAGTAAACTGTTTCTAAAGGTTGTAAAGTTGTAAGTATCTATATTGTGTGTAATCGCAACTGTGTTTTTCCAAGCGTTTTGGGTTCCTTTTTTTAGAATAATATTAATTAACCCGCCATTTCCTGAAGCTTCGTATTTTGCTGGTGGCGAAGTAATAATTTCTATTTTCTTAATGTCGTTTGCAGATAAAGTGTTTAGGTAGCTAGTAAGTTCTTCGCCAGAAAGTGGCAACAATCTATCGTTAATCAATACTCTTGGGTTTCCTTTTCCAAACATATTAATTTCACCGTTTTGTAATTGTAATCCAGGAGCAATTTTTAAAGCATCTAAAGCATCACCATTACTTGCGGTAATACTATTTTCTACATTAAAAATTAGTCTGTCTGGCTTTTGTTCAATCAGTTTTTTTCGACTTGTAATTACCACTTCGTCTAAAGCGTTTTGATCTGCAGTTAGTGTAATTAGTCCTAAATCCAAATTTTTTTCTAACTTAATGTTTGAAGTGTAAGTGGTATAGCCAACATAACTAATGGTAAGTGTGTAGATTCCGTTTTTTGCGTTTAAAGTAAAGTTACCGTCAAAGTCTGATGTGGTTCCAATAACATTATCGTTGTTTGGGTTGGTTAAAATAATATTGGCGAAAACAATAGGTTCATTGGTGTCTGTAATACGTCCTTTTATTTCAGATTGTGAAATAACAAATAATGGAAAAAATAAGATTAAAATTAAAACTGCTCGTTTCATGATGTTGATGTTTTGTTTGATTTACATTTTGTTTGATGCAAATATGAAGTAGAAACTAAAGCTATGCGACCGAATGCAAAAAGTCGAACTCTTTTTTAAATAAAAATGAGTTCGA
Source organism: Postechiella marina (assembly GCF_039538365.1). NCBI lineage: Bacteria > Pseudomonadati > Bacteroidota > Flavobacteriia > Flavobacteriales > Flavobacteriaceae > Postechiella > Postechiella marina. The sequence goes on along the minus strand of NZ_BAABCA010000007.1, from coordinate 68,921 downwards.
CTTTATCATTGTAAAACGTTCGACTTTTTACAAGTTATTGATTTTGAGTGATTTTACGATAGCTTGTAGGTGTGTTTCCTGTGTGTTTTTTAAAGGCAGTATTAAATGAGGATTTAGAATTAAAACCAACTTCGTATAAAATTTCTAATACGGTTTGTTTGTTTTTAGCTGGATTTTCTAAAATTTCTTTGGCTTTTTCAATGCGGAAACTATTAATAAAATCGAAAAAGTGCTGATTTAATTCTTGATTAATTAAGATTGATAATTCTCTTGGAGGAATACCAACTTGGTCTGATAAACTCTGTACCGATAATGAAGCATCCAAGTAAGGTGCTTCAGTAGCCATGTAAGCTTTTAATTTTTCAATTTGAGTATGTTGCTTGTTGTTAGCGGTATCTTCCTTTTCAGAAATCATTTCTTTTGCTAACTTTAAGTCTATACCAATTCCTCTAAATAACTTTGGAGATAATAACGCTTTAAAAACTAGCCAAAAACTGAAAAATAGGCCAAAAACTAATAAAATAACGCGGTAAATATTAACGATTTCAACCTCAAAAGCACCAGAATCTCTAATGTATCCTTTTAAAAATGTTAAGGCTTGACCAACTAAAATAAAAATTATGAGCTGCTTTAACCAATGGTAATTATAAAAAGCTTCTTTACTTGTGTAGTTTTCTAAAAGTAATTTTCTGTAACGTATTAGGTAATAGATTTCGGCGATGATGTATAGGATTTCTACAACGCGATTTATTTGTCTTATTACTCGAGCTTCAAAAGACTGTGAGTAATTTTGAAGAAATGCAGTTTGATTTGCTTCTGAAACAGAAAAGAAATTAGGAATTAAAATAATAAGACAAATTACCCAAGGTGTTAACAGTAGTAAATGTTTCGGTTTTAGTTTGAAATCAGAATAAATTACCGATAAAATATACAAGAATAGCAAAGGATCTTTAAAGCAAGACAGTTGTATTCTTAGCATTTCTAAAACAGGATGCAATTCTATAAGCGATGCGTAAAAAAACACGCTAATATCTACTGCAGTTACTACCAAAAAAGACGCAAGTAGCTTGTTACTTAGTTTTTTAGTGGTTTTTACGCTAACAAGAAACACTGCAAAAAATAGAAATAAAACAACTATTATAAGACTGATAATACTAATTATTGTAGTGTTATCCATAATTATGCAACTTGGTTTTGATTTGATTTTCTGTACGCAGTAGGCGTAGAGCCTGTATGTTTTTTAAAAGCAGTATTAAAAGACGATTTAGAATTAAAGCCAACCTCGTACAAAATTTCTAAAACGGTTTGCTTGTTTTTAGCTGGGTTTTCTAAAATACGCATGGCTTTTTCAATGCGATATTCGTTTACAAAGTCGAAAAAATGTTTGCCAATAGTATGGTTTATTAGTACTGAAGTATCTCTTGGATTTGAGTTTATTTGATTTGCTAAATCTTGCATGGTTAAGGAAGAATCTAGAAATGGTTCTTTGGTTGTCATGTAGTGTTGCAATGCTTCAACATCAGTATTTACAGCTTTATTTTCTTTAGTAACAGCGTCATTTAAAACTAAATTGCTAGCCAATTTTAATTTAGAATCTACACTTTTAAATAGCTCTGGTGTGTTTAGAGCCTTTAAAACATACCAACAAAAAATAATTAACTCGGTTAAAACAAGTAAGATTCTAGTCCAATAATAAAAGGTGTCGTAGTCTGAAAACTTGTAAATATTTTTTAATATGGCAAAACTATGAAGTATAGAAATAACAATGGTTAATTGAAATAACCACGTGTAAAATGCAATAGAAGCATTTGCATAATTTTCTAGGTATATTTTTTTAGCTCTACGCAAAACCACAAAAACAGCTACTAAATACGATACAACTTGTATATGTACAAAAACATGGATAAATGCATTTTTAAAATCGTTTGTAAGACCTGATAGTAATAATACTTTAGAGTCTGGATTTATGCCAAAAATAGTGCTAGCCATAAGTATATTAACTATAACAAAAGGAATAGCATGCAACAAATGTTTTGGTTTTAGTTTAAAATCTGAATAACAAACCGAAAGCACATAAAGATAAAACACAGGAAGTTGTAAAAAAACACCAAAGGCAATAAAACGACTAAGTCCTTCAAAATTGGTGTGTAATAATTTAGATAAAAATATATTGTCAGTGGCACATAAAATTAAAAATGCACCAAATATTTTATTGCTAAGTTTGTTTTTGTTATGTTTTGAGAATAGAAAAACGCCAAAAAAAAGTCCAATAAATAGGGATAAAATACTTATGATGTCGAGTATGTTGTAATCCACTATCTAATGGTGTTACTTATTATTTTAGTCTATTAATATTTCTAGAAGTGTAATGGCTGCTTCACTTATTTTAGTTCCTGGACCAAAAACAGCAACAGCTCCAGCATCAAACAGATATTGATAATCTTGTTTTGGTATTACACCACCAACAATTACCATGATATCTTCTCGACCATAGTTTTTTAATTCCTGAATAACTTGCGGAACCAAGGTTTTATGTCCAGCAGCTAAAGACGATACGCCAAGAACATGAACATCGTTTTCTACAGCTTGTTTTGCTGCTTCTTTTGGAGTTTGAAACAATGGTCCAATATCAACATCAAAACCAACATCTGCATAACCAGTAGCTACCACTTTTGCACCACGGTCATGTCCATCTTGTCCCATTTTTGCAATCATGATACGAGGTCTTCTACCATCTTGCTCAGCAAAATAATCTGCTAGTTCTCTTGCTTTTGCAAAAGATTTATCGTCTTTAATTTCTTTACTATACACGCCAGAAAATGATTTTATTTGAGCTTTATATCTTCCAAATACAATTTCTAAAGCATCACTAATTTCTCCTAAAGTAGCACGTTCTCGTGCTGCTTCTACTGCTAAAGCTAATAAATTTTCTTGACCAGACTTTGCTGCTGCTGTTAAATTATTTAATGCTTGTTCTACTTTTTTAGTATTTCTTTCAGCTTTAATTTTATTTAGGCTTTCTATTTGTTGACGCCTCACTGTTTGGTTATCTACCTCAAGCGTAGAAATGGGGTCTTCTTGCTCTAATCGGTATTTATTAACACCAACAATAATATCTTGGCCAGAATCTATTCTAGCTTGTTTTCTAGCAGCTGCTTCTTCAATTCTTATTTTAGGAATACCAGCTTCTATAGCTTTTGTCATGCCACCAAGTTCTTCAACTTCTTCAATTAATAACCATGCTTTTTGTGCAATATCGTTAGTAAGTTTTTCAACAAAATAGCTGCCAGCCCAGGGGTCTACCGTTTTTGTTATTTTGGTTTCTTCTTGTAAAAATATTTGAGTGTTTCTTGCAATTCTTGCAGAAAAATCTGTTGGCAATGCTATGGCTTCGTCTAGGGCATTGGTGTGTAAACTTTGTGTGCCTCCAAACGCAGCAGCAGCAGCTTCAATGGTTGTACGCGCTACATTGTTAAAAGGATCTTGTTCTGTTAAACTCCAACCACTAGTTTGACAATGTGTGCGTAATGATAAAGATTTTTCGTTTTTTGGATGGAATTGTTTTACCAATTTTGCCCAAAGCATTCTTGCTGCTCGCATTTTAGCTATTTCCATAAAATGATTCATGCCAATAGCCCAGAAAAAAGATAGGCGAGGGGCAAAGGTATCAATATCCATGCCTGCAGCTAATCCTTTTCTTATATATTCCAAGCCATCTGCTAAAGTGTAAGCTAATTCAATATCGCATGTGGCTCCAGCTTCTTGCATGTGGTAGCCAGAAATACTAATACTATTAAATTTAGGCATGTAATTACTCGTATATTTAAAAATATCCGAAATAATTTTCATGGATGGTGTTGGAGGGTAAATGTACGTGTTACGTACCATAAACTCCTTTAAAATATCGTTTTGAATGGTTCCTGCTAATAGTTCTGGTTTTACACCTTGTTCTTCTGCTGCAACAATATAAAATGCCATAATTGGTAAAACTGCGCCATTCATGGTCATGGAAACCGACATTTTATCTAAAGGAATTTGGTCGAAGAGAATTTTCATGTCTTCCACAGAGTCTATAGCAACTCCAGCTTTTCCAACATCTCCTACAACACGCTCGTGGTTAGAGTCGTAACCTCTATGCGTGGCTAAATCAAAAGCAACAGAAAGTCCTTTTTGTCCAGCAGCAAGATTACGTCTGTAAAAAGCATTGCTTTCTTCGGCGGTACTAAAACCTGCATATTGTCTAATAGTCCAAGGTCTTCTAACATACATTGTGCTATAAGGGCCACGTAAATTTGGAGCAATACCAGCAACAAAATTAAGATGCTCTAAATTTTCAATGTCTTTTTTTGAATATGTAGATTTAATCTCAATGTTTTCTGCTGTTAAAAAAGAATTTTCGTTTGTAGTCTCCTTATTATTTGTGTCTTTAATAGTTATATGTTGAAGGTTTTTTCTCAAATCTATTTTGTGGTTTAGTTTAGTTTAGTTTAAAATTGATTTTAATATTATTTTTTTGAAAATTCGATATCAAAGAATTTTGCATAAAATAAATCGAAAGCTATGTAAGCTGCTAAATATTTGTCTTTTTCGGCGTATACAAAACCTTTACTTAATGATGCTCCAAATAATTTAGGACTCATTGAATTAGTAGTTGTTAAGGCATTTAAAGTTGTTTTTAAATCTTTGTTTTGTATGTTTTGCTTTATGCAATTAAAAACAGGATTATTGTAATTAAATTTGCTTACGGTATTGTTTAAATTCCACAAATTAGTTTTAGTTTTTAAAACTTCGAATATCTCTAAAGTATGTTGAGATGCTACATTTTTGTAGTTAAGACGGTTGTTAACAGCATTTCTTACAAATTGTCCGTAAGCACGAGATACGTTTTTTTCATCTTTAGAATAAAAATTAATAATATCATTTTCAAAAGAAAATAGGGCTTCATTTAAAAGTTTTAAATCAAATTTATCACAGTTTAAAACAATGCCTTTTTCTGCAAATTTATATTCTGATAATTTTACTTCTTTTTTACAACTTGTAAAAGTTATTAATAAAGCGACTACAAAAAGTTTAAAAAATGGTGTTTTCATTTTAAAAAATAAATATAAAAGGTTACTCTTTATTTAAGCGGTTTTGCTCTAATGTTTCTGCTAACCGTTTCTCTATAATAGGTTCTATTAGTGTTTTTCTTTTGTTAGTTTTTACAAACGGAAAAAGTTCTAACTCGGTTTTCATTTTATCGTTAGGGTTTGGGTATGCATTACTACCTAATAAAATAAGGTCTCCAGAATCGAACTGAAGCTGTTCTTTTGTTGCACTTTCTTTAATTTTTCTTTGAATAGTACCTAGCTTTAGTTGTTCTAAAAAACCACCATTATTTTCAATATCTTTAAATAGAGTTAATGCTTTTTCAGAAAATTGTTGGGTAATATTTTCAATATAATAAGCCCCGTCAGACGGGTTATTTACTTTATCGAAATAGCTTTCGTGTTTTAATATCAGTAATTGATTGCGAGCAATACGTTCTGCAAATGTGTTACTTTTATGGTAAAAAGCATCGTAAGCTAAATTGCAAATCGTGTTTGCGCCTCCAATTATAGCACTCATACACTCGGTGGTTGAGCGTAAAAGGTTTGTATTATAATCGTAAAGTGTTTTATTTCTTTTTGTAGGCGTTACAATAATTTGGCAATCTTGATTAAACTGATATTCGGTAGCCAAGGTTTTCCAAAGTATTCTTAATGCTTTTAGTTTAGCGATTTCAAAAAAATAGTTGCTACCTACAGCGACATTGAATATGATTTTAAATAATTCTTTTTTTTCTTTGGAAATGTGCTTATCTAATTTATTTAAATATTCGTTAGCATGATTAAGCCCGTATGCCAATTGTTGCACCATATTTGCCCCAGCATTTTGGTATAATGAAATATCTATAGAAATAGCATTTGTGCGGTTTGTTATAGATTGAAACTGATTAAAATCTGTAGTTATATTAGTGTGCCAATTTCCAGTTTTGGCTAAGTTTCCAATAGGATCTATAGTTATGTTTGCTAACGGAAATAATAGAAGTATGTTAGTAATATAATCTTCAGACATAAACTCTAAATTAAAATAAATAGGAGTTTGTTTGTCTATGTTTTTTAAAAGATTTTTTAGAGCAATATCTTTAGACGGAATAATAAAGGTTAAAGTATCTACGCCTTTTTCAAGAATTTCTAAAGCTTTTATATTCGATTTTTCGACATCAAAGACATATATAGTTTGGCAAATTTTCCAGTTTGTAGCTTTAGTATTCGAGTTTCCTGATGAGTTTGAAAACTCGTCTGCATGATAAAAAGGTTTTACAGCAATATCTTCTGGTGTTTGCCAAATAAGCGCCTCGTTATAGTCTGCACCTTTTAGGTCAAACTGAATTTTTTGTTTCCATTGTTTAGAAGAAACGGGTGTAAATTCATTAAATAACTTAATCGGCATTATTTTTAGTTTTTAAACTGTCTTCGTACTCTATAATAAAGATTTCTTCGTTTTCACGTTTCATGTAATATTCTTCGCGAGCAAATTTTTCTAAACCATCTTTTGTACTTAACTTTTTAATTGCTTTATTATCTTTTTCTATTTCTTTTTTATAGTATTCTTTTTCTGTTTTTAAAGCGTCTATTTCATTATTTAATTCGTTGTGAATAAACCACGAATTATTATCAAAAAAGAGCATCCATACCGTAAAGGCAATTAATGTAAGTATAAATACATTTTTAAATGGCTTTAACCATTTACTTTTTATTTTGCCTTTAACCATTTTACAGTTTGTCGTTTATAATAGTTTTAACAATATCTACAGCAACAGTATTGTACTTGTTATTTGGTATAATAATGTCTGCATACTCTTTCATAGGTTCGATAAACTGGTCGTGCATGGGCTTTAAGGTTGTTAAATACCTAGAAAGCACCTCGTCTAAATCTCTTCCACGTTCTGATATGTCTCGTTTTAATCGCCTTATTAAGCGCTCGTCTGTATCTGTATGTACAAACATTTTAATATCAAACATTTCTCTTAATTCTGGATTTGTAAGTATTAAAATACCCTCAATAATCATAACCTTTCTTGGGTGGGTTAAAATAGTATCTCCGGTTCTGTTATGTTTAACAAAAGAGTAAACAGGTTGTTCTATAATTTTACCTTCTTTTAGAGCTTTTAAATGTTCTGCTAAAAGTTTAAAATCTATAGATCTTGGGTGGTCAAAATTTATTTTTACACGTTCGTCGTATGTTAAGTGTGTCGTATCTTTATAATAAGAGTCTTGAGATATTACACCAACTTCACCCTCTGGAAGTTCTTTTAATATCTGATTTACAACCGTAGTTTTTCCACAGCCAGTACCACCAGCAATTCCTATTATAAGCATGATTCATTATTTTGTTAGTCTTTACAAAGTTAGTTAAATCCGCAGTCAAAAAAGGGTAGTTGGTTTTATTTTTTTAGTTTGGCAACTTCAGCTTCAGTAATCATTTTGTTATTTTTATTACCCCAACTGTTTGTTATGTAGTTCATAACGTCAGCAACTTCGTCATCACTTAACCCTAGCGGAACCATATTACTATTGTATGTTTTTCCGTTTACAGTAAGTTTTCCTTCTATTCCAAACTTAATTGCTTTAATGCTTTTTGCTCTTTCTTGCATTAAATAATCTGATTTTGCTAAAGGCGGAAAAGTAGCATCAACACCTTCGCCATTTGCCATATGGCAATTTATACAGAAATCTAAATAAATGTCGCTACCGCGTGCTATACTTTCTTGTAATGGATTGGTTTGCGTGTAAATGTTTTTGTTAAGGTTAGCATTAAGTAATGCTAAAATTGTTATACAGCTTATAAATATTAATTTCATTATTACTTATTTTTTTGAAATTATTTTTAGAATACCTTTACCTTCAACAGCAATGTAAATGTAACCATCTGTTGCTTCAATTACATTTCTAACTCTTCCTATATTTTCAAAAAGTTTCTCTCGTTTTACAACGACATCATTTTTTAAAATCAAACGTTCTAAATATTGAAATTTTAAAGACCCTACAAGGATATTGTTTTTCCAGTCTGGGTATTTATTGGAAGTTACGTAAGTCATTCCGCAAGGTGCAATAGAAGGTACCCAATAAAATAAGGGTTGCTCCATACCTTCTTTTTCGGTTATTTCTGTAAACGATGTGCCACTATAATTTACACCATAAGAAATAACAGGCCAACCATAATTAGCTCCTTTTTTTATAATATTTATTTCGTCGCCACCTTTTGGCCCGTGTTCGTTTACCCAAATAGTGCCAGTTATTGGGTGTTTAAACATGCCTTGTGGATTTCTGTGCCCATAACTATAAATTGCTTTTTTTGCGTTTGCTACATTTACAAACGGATTATCTTTTGGAATACTGCCATTGTCATGTAGCCTATAAATTTTTCCGCCATCTCTATTTATGTCTTGCGGGTTTACATCGCGAGCTCCTCGTTCTCCTATAGAAAAATAGATGTATCCATCATTATCAAAAGCAATACGAGAACCCCAATGTTGACCTTTTTTAGTATTCGGACTTGCTTTGTATAATAATTGAAGATCTATTAAGGTGTTGTTTTTAATTTTTGCTCTACTTAATGCTGTGTGTCCGCCATCGCCTTCTCCTTTTGAAGATGCATAGGTAAAGTATATCCATCCGTTTACAGCAAAATTAGGGTGCAGCGCAATGTCTAATAAACCACCTTGGCCACGCACATAAACATCGGGTAAGCCCGTAATACTTGTTTTTATTCCGTCTTTAAAAAGAATAAGTTTTCCAGATTTTTCTGTAATTAGCATACTGCCATCTGGTAATAGCGCCATACCCCATGGGTTGTTAATATCTGGAACAACTGTTTCTGTTGTATAGTTTAAGTGGGGTGGTGTTTCTGCTTTTACAGCAGAGTCCGTTTGTTGTGCACAGGCAGAAAGCGTAACTAATAAAAGGATTACTATGGAGTGTATGTGTTTCATGTTTTGCTTTTTGATATAAATTTACGTTAAAAAGTATAATTTAAGTTAATTGCAGTATAATAATTAATGGGATTTCCTGGATAATAATATCTAGGTGCATTACCACCAAAACCAGATGCGTTTATTAAAATTTGCGAAGCGTAGGCCTTGTTAAATATATTATTTAAACCAAAATAGGTATTTAGTTTAAGGTTTTTATTAAGGTTAGTTTTGTAGCCTGTTTTTAGGTTAGTAATACTATAACTATTACTGTATAGACTATTAGAATCTGTAATTGGCATGCTACCAACATACTGGAAATTAATATTGCCATAAAACCCTAAATGAGAGTTTACAGTTAATCCTGCATTAAAAATGCTTGAAGGAACACCTGTTAAATCGTTTCCTGAATAATTATTTGTATCATCAATAAAATCTTTAAAAATAAAGTTGTTTAATGTGTAGTTTAAGAATGAGTTGATGGATAGGCTTTCTATTTGTAGCCAGTTATAATTTAAATTTATTTCTAAACCATCGTGTTGTGTTCTACCAGCATTAATACCAATAAATTGATCTTGGCTGGTACGCCTTGCAACTAAAAGATTTTTAATGTCAAGCCTAAAAATAGCAGCATTAAATTGTAAACGGTTTTTTAAAAGAGCTGCTCTGGTGCCTAATTCAAAATTCCAACCTGTTTCGGGTTTTAAATCTGTGTTTATTTGTCCGTCTGGTAAAAGCGTTTCTTCTAGAGAAATAGGAGAGAAACCATGACTTGAATTAGCGTATATATTTATAGATTGTGATAGTTGATGAGCAACACCAATTTTTGGAGATAAAATGCCTTTATAGTTAAAAGAGCCCGATTGGTCTATATTGGTATCAGAAATTTTAAATCGATCTTCTAAATGATAAGCTGTTTTGTTATAATTTAAGCCTAAAGACAGTGTTGTGTTTTTAGAAATACTGTAGTTTGATTCTATAAAAACATTGAAATACCTTCTTTTTTCTTTAAAGTTAGAGAGCCTATCTCCTTTAACACTTCCGTTGGCAGAAGGTAAATCTTGATATAAATTACTAAAAGTACCCCATTTATAAATGTCTTTAAATGTTTCTCCTCCAAAAGTCCAACTTATGGGCGTATTTAAAAATAGAGAGTGACCAATTAAGCGAGATCGTAACCCAAAGGCTAGTGTTTTTTCTGTAAGTATGTTAAAAGGTCTAGGTTCGTATGCGTTTCTAAACGATGTAAATATACTAGAAACTTGTTTTAAGTTCTCATTATAATTATGTTGCCAAGAAACACCTAACAACCCGCGTTTAGAGTCTTCAAACCCTTTTGCATTGCTCCAAGTAAAGGCTGCCGATTTGGGTGAGTTTTTATAGGTGTCTTCATTAATAGAACTAGGTATAAAAGCTTTTAAATCTATATAGCTTCCTAAAATAGATATTTCGTTTTTTTTGTTTATAAAGCGATTTATGTTTATCGTAAATGTTTGTCTGTCGTAGGTATTGTTGTCTCTAAAACCATCGCTATGAGTGTTACTGTAAATCGCATTTAAACTGGTTTTGTTATTACCATAATTAAGCTTTGTAATCCCTTTTATTAACCCAAAAGAACCCATAGAAATTTCGTTTTCTATATCAAATTGGTTTACATAACTATTTTGTGGTGTTAGTTGTATAGAACCTCCTAATCCTGCTCCATATAAGCTAGAAGCACCTTTTATAATTTCTAGTCGAGATAAAGACTCAAGTTCAAAATCTTCAATATTTGTCGCTCCACTTCCGTTGGTAAGTGGTATATCTTTAAAATAAGCTCTAATTTTTGCTGTGCCATATAAATTTCTAGCTCCAATACCTCTAATAGATATTCTATTAGTGTTTAATGCGCCACTTTGCATAAATACGCCAGGCACTTTGTTTAAAACCAAAGAAATATCGGTAGTATTGGCTAACTTTAGATTTTTATTAGTTAAAATGTTAGTTGTAGATGTTGCTTCTTTTAGTGTTTTAGGAAGGTAATTAGCGTTTATTATAATTTCTTTTAATTTTGAAGGATTTATTGTTAGCTGAATAATATGAAACGAGTTATCTTTAATATCAATGGTATAATCTAAATAGCCCTCTTTTTTAAAGGTATATGTACCAGAATGATGAAGTGTAAATAGCCCATTTTGGTTAGATTGTAATTTATAATTGCTTTTATTATTGGTTACGTTTACAAAAGGTATGGCTATTCCATTTTCTTTATCTATAACTTTACCACTTAGTAAGCTCTGCGAATAGCTTAAAAAATGTATTAAGCAAAAGGGGAGAATAAGGCGTGCTCTTAAAATAAAATTCACAAGATTTAAAATGCTGTTTAGGTTAAGCTAAATTACAAGTTTTATATGTTATCAGTTGAAATAAAAAAATATTCATTTTTTTTATTAAATAATAATTGATAAATGAATAAAAAAAGTATATTTGCATCCCGTTAGAGATAACCGTATTAATTCGGGGTGTAGCGTAGCCCGGTTATCGCGCCGCGTTTGGGACGCGGAGGTCGCAGGTTCGAATCCTGCCACCCCGACAACCTTTAGATAGGTAAACAAAAACACTGTTAATTTTATTATTAACAGTGTTTTTTGTTTTACAAACGTTTTTGTTGGCTTTTTCCTTTTTACCAGCTTCTATTTTACAATTAAATTACTTTTTTTGTTTTATATAGACTTAATTGTTTCTTTTTGGCTCTTTTTTTTTGTTGAAAAATCGGCTTTATTTCAATAATTATTAATTCTTAAGTAATAAGCTTTCTCTTAGTGTTAATAGTAGATAAGACTTCATTTAATACATTTATTACTAAATATTTTTGTTATTATAGTTAAATAAATTTTATTCCTAATTAAATATAATTATATTTGGTACGCCAATCTGGTTTACCAGATTGATTTAAGGAATTATTTAATATTATTTCTTTTTAGATTTTAAGTAGTTTAGGTCGAAACAATGAAAAAACTAACAAAATGAGTATTAAAATGTCTAAATCGTTATTTCTAATTTTTTTATTGTCTTGCATAGCAATAGTTTTCTTTAGCTGTAAAAAAACAGTAAAAACTCTCGAATTAAAACAAGAAAACAGCACCGTTTATCCAAGTGACGTTATACCTTTTATGGATAAATGGAAAATTCTTCTTGGAGATGGCACACACACAGATTCATTATTAAATTACGAGAAAAAAGATTTTTTCTACGTAGTAAACGAAAACGATACAAATTGGGTGGTTTATAAAACACCAAATTCGGGTATAACCTCAAGAACATCAAGTAATACTAGAACCGAGTTAGGTGAAAAAAAACACTGGATTCCAGAAGTTGGAGGTAAACTAACAGGAACATTAAAAGTACAACATGTGTCTACTTCTGGTGATGCTAGAGTTGCTGCTTCTTATTCTGTGGTTGTTGGGCAAATTCATAGTGACGAAGGTAATGAAAACGAGCCAATAAAAATCTTTTATAAAAAATTCCCAGGCCACACAAAAGGTTCGGTATTCTGGAATTATGAAATTAATACAGCAGGCGAAAACTCAGGCAGATGGGATTTCTCAACAGCAGTTTGGGGGCATGATATTTCTGTTGTTGGCGATAGCCCAGATACATATCCAACGGAGCCAGAAGATGGTATTGCTTTGGGAGAAGAATTTAGTTATGTAATTAATGTATATAAAGGTGTTATGTATGTAACATTTACAAGTGAAGGTCATGAAACGAAAACGTACACAAAAAACTTGTTGAAATCTGATTTTACAAAAAAAGAAGATATCCCTGAGCAAATTTGGACTTTATATTCTACTTTAGGTCGCGACGGTGTAGAGCGCGATAGTGCTTATGCTGGCGAGATTCAGTATTTTAAACAAGGCGCTTATAATCAAACAAATGGTAAAGATCCAGAAAAAAACATAGTGTATTATACGGGGTCTGAAACTTATGGTGGTGATATAGCAAAACAATATGCCAACGGATGTTATGCAGAGGTTTGGTTTAAAGAAGCAACAGTAGGACCAGGAGAAGCACCAAAACACTAAAACCAGAAATATTGAACAAAGTAATATTTATTATTGGCGTTTCGGGTTGTGGTAAAAGTACCATTGGAAAATTATTAGCAGAAACTTTAGGGATGCCTTTTTTTGATGGCGACGATTTTCATCCAGAAAGTAATATTAAAAAAATGTCGCTTGGTAAACCTTTAAATGATGATGACAGACAAGGTTGGCTAGAAACGTTAAATGATTTAGCTAAAAAGGAACTAAAAACTAACAGCTGTGTTATTGTATGTTCTGCACTTAAACAGAAGTATAGAACTATTTTAAGCGAAGGCATTCAAACGCAAACGAAATGGGTACATTTAGCAGGTAGCTTCAATCAGATTTACGAAAGATTAAATAGTAGAGCAGATCATTTTATGCCTCCGGAATTACTAAAATCGCAGTTCGATATTTTAGAAACTCCAAAGGAAGCCATAACAGTAGATATTAGCTTAACACCAAAACAGATTATTAAAAAAATAAAAAACGAATTAATGAATACTTCAGAATTTGGATTATTTGGTTTAGGGGTTATGGGAAAAAGCCTTTGCAGAAACTTAGCAAACAACGGATTCAGAATTTCTATGTTTAATAGACATGTTGACGATCTTGAGGTCGATGTAGCGGTTAATTTTAAAAAGGCACATAAAGAGCTAGAATTGGCTCAACCATTTTCAGATATCGAAGCTTTTGTAAACTCTTTGCAAACACCAAGAAGAATCATGCTTATGGTTAATGCAGGTAAAATTACAGATATGGTTATTGATGATTTAATTCCGTTTTTATCTGATGGCGATGTGTTAATTGATGGCGGAAATTCTAATTACTTAAAAACTAAAGAACGTTACGATTACTTACAGTCTAAAAACATTCACTTTATAGGTGTTGGTGTTTCTGGAGGCGAGCAAGGAGCGCTTAAAGGACCTTCAATAATGCCTGGTGGAAATAAGGAGATTTACGATTTAGTGAAGCCTTACTTAGAAAGTATATCGGCCAAAGATGCCAATAATTTACCGTGTTGTACTTATATAGGTGAAGAGGGGAGTGGGCATTTTGTAAAAATGGTTCACAACGGTATTGAGTATGTCGAAATGCAATTGCTAGCCGAGGTTTATACCATTTTTAAACTTATAGGGAAAAACCCAGACGACATTGCCGATATTCTAGAATCTTGGAAACCTAAAGCAGATAGCTATTTATTAGGAATTACAATAGAAATTTTAAGAAAGAAAGATGGCGAAGATTGGCTAATTAATAAAATTGTAGATAAAGCTGGAAATAAAGGAACAGGGAACTGGACCACAATTGCCACAGCGCAATTAGGTGCTCCAAGTACACTAATTGCATCTGCTTTGTTTGCACGTTATACGTCGTTTTATAAAGAAGAAAGATTGCAAGCAAGAGAGAACTTTAATATAACGCCATCAGCTTTAAACCTAGAGAATAACGATGTTTTAGAGGCGTATCAATTTGCAAGAATTATAAACCATTATCAAGGTATTAAATTAATTTCTGAAGCTGGTAAAGCTTATAATTGGAGTTTAAATTTAAGCGAGATTGCAAGAATTTGGACAAATGGTTGTATCATAAAATCAGATTTTATGGTAGAACTCATTGATGTTTTAAAGACAGACGATAATATTTTAAAACACCAACTTATCATAGATAAAGTAAAAGCCTTAAAACCATCTGTAAATAAAGTTGTGGCAGAGTGTATTGTAAAAGAACTAACAGTGCCTTGTTTAAGCGAGTCTGTTAATTTTTTAAATAATTATACAACAGCAAATTCATCTGCAAATATAATTCAAGGACAGCGCGATTATTTTGGCGCACATACGTATCAACGCACCGACGATGCTACTGGTAAATTTCACCACACAAACTGGTAATCATCTTAAAATTTAAAAACTAACTAAACTAAATAATTCAACCTATGGCAGAATCAAAAGAGAAGAAATCCTTACTCCAAAAAATCATAGCGATTGTATTGGGTTTCGGACCCGGTATTTTTGCAATTGGTTATACTATTGGTACAGGTAGTGTAACATCTATGATTGTTGCTGGTAGTAAATTCAACATGCAATTATTATGGGTGTTATTATTAAGTTGCCTATTCTCAGGCGTCTTAATGTTTGTCTATGGAAACTATGGTTTAATTACAGGCGAAACAGCACTTTTTGGGTTTAAAAAACACCTAAAATACGGTAAGGCTTTGGCTATCTTAATTATAGTCGGTATCACTTTTGGACAATGGAATTCCCTGATGGGGATTTTAGGTATATCTTCTAATATTATCTATGAAATACTCGCAGTTAATTTTGATGGTTTGGGCGATTTAAAATACGAGGTTGTTCTAATTACAGCCATAATAATTATAATCGTTTTTTACTTGCTAATGCTAGTTGGTAAGTATACGTTTTTCGAAAAGATATTAGTGATTTTTGTATCCTTAATGGGGCTTTCATTTATCCTGTCGCTATGTTTAGTGCAGCCATTACCCATGGATGTTGTTCAAGGTTTAATACCATCTATTCCCGATGTTCCAGACGGTAAAATGTTAGTAGCAGCATTTGTAGGTACAACTATGGCAGCAGCAACGTTTTTATCCCGTCCTTTATTTGTAAAAGGAAAAGGGTGGACCATTAAAGATTTAGACAGACAGAAAAAAGATTCAATTACCGCAGCCATTTTAATTTTTGTTATTAGCGGGACTATAATGGCGGTTGCTGCAGGTGCTTTGTTTTACGATGGTAAAGTGGTAACTCAAGTATTAGATATGGCAAATACTTTAGAGCCTGTTGCTGGTAAATGGGCGGTAACTATTTTCTTTTTCGGGGCTTTAAGTGCAGGTTTGTCTTCTATTTTTCCATGTTTATTAATAGCACCTTTATTAGTGGCCGATTATCAATCGGGAGAGTTAGATACCAATTCAAAACAATTCAGAATTATAACATTTATAGCATGTTTAGTGGCTTTAATTGGTCCTGCTTTTGGAGGGAATCCTATAGAAATTCAAATCCTGTCTCAAGTTTTTAATGTATTCATTTTACCGCTAGTTGTTTTAGGAATTATTTTATTAGTAAATAACAAAAAGGTAATGAAAGGCTATAAAACAAGTTTAGGGGTTAATATAGGATTATATGCAGCCTTGTTTTTCTCTTGTGTAGTGTCTTACACAGGTGTAATTGGAATAATGACTAAATATTTTTAAAAAATTATTTAAATGAAAAATAGATTAAAATTTCATATCGTAGCATGCATGATTTTTGCTTTAACTTTCTCTTGTAAAGAAGAAGTATCAAACGGATTGTTGGTAAAAGATGTTATAGAATTTAACGATGCTGTAAAACATGCAAACCCTGGTGATGTTATTACATTAGCTAATGGTGTTTGGAACAATGCGGAACTTGTTTTTGAAGGAAAAGGAACCGAAGAAGAGCCTATTACATTAACCGTTGAAGAAAAAGGGAAAGTAACTTTAGAAGGTAACTCTAACTTACAATTGGCTGGAGAACATTTAATTGTTGAAGGTTTAGTTTTTAAAAACGGATATACGCCAACCAACGCTGTTATTTCATTCAGAAAAAATAGAGAAGAAATGGCTAATAACTGTCGTTTAACCGAATGTGTTATTGATAATTATAACAATCCAGAACGTCAAGTTCAAGATTATTGGGTAACCATCTACGGGCAGAACAACCGCATCGATCATAACCATATTGCTGGTAAAAAGAATTTAGGTGTTACCATGATTGTTGGTTTAGATACTGAAGGCAGCCGAAAAAACAACCACAGCATCGATCATAATTATTTTGGTCCAAGACCAACTTACGGTAATAACGGTGGCGAAACATTAAGGATTGGTACAAGTCATCATGCCTTAGAAAACTCAAACACTTTAGTAGAGTCCAATTATTTTGATAGAACAAATGGCGAGCACGAAATTATTTCAAACAAAGCCTGTCAAAACACATTTAAATACAACACGTTTTACGAATGTACAGGAACCTTAACCATGCGTCATGGAAACGAAACCATGGTAGATGGTAATGTTTTTATTGGTAACGGAAAACCGAGTACAGGTGGTGTGCGTATTATAAACGAAACGCAAACGGTAATTAATAATTATCATATTGGTTTAACTGGTTATCGATTTAGAGGTGCTTTTGTAATGATGAATGGTGTGCCAAATTCGCCACCAAACCGTTATGTGCCGGTTATCGATTCTAAATTAGAAAACAATACATTTATTAACTGCGATCATATTCAACTTTGTGCGGGTAGTGATTCAGAACGCAGTCAAGCACCACGAACTTCAGAAATTTCAGGAAACATTTTTTATAACGAAAATAAAAATGATACGTTTACCGTGTATGATGATATTAGCGGTATAACTTTTAAGGATAATCTTCTTGGAGAAAATGGAGTATCCGCAATTAAAAGCGGTTTTGAAAATGCAGCTATTACTTTGGTGAAAAATGACCAAGGCTTTTTAATACCGAAGTCTGATAAAATTAAAAATGAAATTTCAATCAGTCCAAAAATTGCAACCAAAGCTAATACAGGAACATCTTGGTATTCAAAAGCAGATAATAGCGTAGCATTAAATACTGGGAAAACGATTAAGGTAGAGCCAGGTATTAATACCTTATATGAAATTGTAAAAACTTCTGAAGCTGGTGATATTATAGAATTAGAAGACGATGGAACATATTTAATAACAAAGGCTGTAAAAATTAATCATCCGCTTACGTTTAAAACTGTTGGCGCTAAAAAAGCAACCGTTTTGTTTGAACGTATGATGGCTTTCGAAATTCAAAACGGAGGAAGCTTATCACTTGAAAATGTGAGTTTCGATGGTACAAAATCTCCAGATTACGCTGGTAATTCAGTAATTAGCACAAGTAAAAACTCAATGATTGATAATTATAAATTATTCATAGATAATTGCGAGTTCAAGGATATGGTGGTTAATCATTCATTCGATGTCTTAAGAGTTTCAAAAGGAACCTTTGCAGATACGATAAGTATTCAAAATTCAACTTTCAAAAACATTTCTGGTCATATCACGGCATTAGATAAAGAAACTGATGATATTGGAGCTTATAACGTTGAGTATCTCATCATGAAAAACAACACGGTAACCGATTTACAAGGTGCTGCTTTAAGATTATATAGAGGTGGAAAAGACGAAAGTACATTCGGCCCATTTCTAGAAGTCGATCACAATACATTTAATAATGTAGGTTTTGGTAAAAAGAATAAATATAATGCAGCTATATCTTTATATGGTGTTCAGGTTAACGACATTCAGAATAACAATTTCAATAATACAAAAGGTTTAAATATGCATTTGGTTGTTGGGGAACCTATTGTGAATGTGGTGAATAATAATTATTATAAATCTGATGAGGTGATAGTTACTGGAGATCAAAAATATAACATTGATAAACTTTATAACTTAAAACCAGAATTTAATGCATGAAGTTTTGAGCTTTCAGAAAAATCACCATTAAAGAAAAAAGGAACAGACGGATTAGATTTAGGAGTAATTAAAGTAACTAAATAATTTACTACTATAATAGTTTAAATTATAGTAGATTAAGTTTTAAACACCCTAATTAAATAGATTTCTATTTGATTAGGGTGTTTTGCATTTATACAGTAAATGTTAGGTGTTTTTAGTCTTAATTTATAATGATTTTTATACAGTATAGATTTCGAAATAAATTAACATGGTAAAATCAAATCCTTAAATATTTTGTTAAAATTACTCCATATAAAATAAGTTTAGGCCAGTAATAATGCAGTTTTAAAAATATTTGATCAATTAATTGACAAATATGTATTAATTAACAAAAAAATAACATATATTTGGCGTACCACTCTGGTAAACCAGTTTGTCAAACCAAAGTGGAAAACCAAAAAAATAACTAAAAAGATTTACAAATGAATTTAAAAATGAAACTTACTTTAGTGTTAATGTTGATATATAATATATCATTGTTTGCACAAGACGGATATCAATTATCCGGTACAGTATTAGACCAAGGAGGTATGCCTATTCCTGGAGCTAATGTAATTGTAGCTAACACTTCAAAAGGAGCAGCTACAGATTTTGATGGAAAATTTCAAATAGTAGTTAAAAGTGGAGATGTCCTTAATTTTTCATTTATAGGTTATGTTTCTCAATCTGTAACAATAACTAATCAAAAAACGTTAAATATTAATTTGGTAGAAGATGCCTCGCAATTAGATGAGGTAGTAGTTGTTGGTTATGGTACACGTAAAAAATCGCATTTAACAGGAGCGGTTGCAAAAGTAGGAGGTGACGATGTTGCTGCCATACAAGCTACTCGTGTCGATGATGCTTTAGCTGGAAAATTAGCTGGGGTTTTAATACAAAACCAAAGTGGAGAGCCAGGTGCTGATCCTAAAATACAAATTAGAGCAGCTTCTTCTCTTTCGGGAGATTCAGGTCCGTTAATTGTTGTAGATGGGTATCCTATTTCTGGTAGTTTGGCAACTGTTAACCCAAACGATATTGAAAGTTTAGAGGTTTTAAAAGATGCAGCTTCTGCAGCTATTTATGGCTCTAGAGGTGCAAATGGTGTTATTTTAGTAACAACTAAAAAAGGGAAACAAGGTAAAGCTAGCTTTAATTATAATGCTTATACTAGTTTTTCAAGTAAATATATTGATAATATAAAAGGTACTGCAGCTGAATGGGCTGATATAGCAGACGCTAATATCGCGAATGGTACTTTTGATGTTTCACAAGTAGATCCTGCTACTTTAGCTTTTAGACATGCTCTTTACAGAGACTCTCCTAATCAAGTAGCTGTAGAAGATTGGCTATTTCAAAACGGTTCAACTCAAAGTCATAATTTTAGTATGAGTGGAGGAACTGAGGATGTAAATTATTTTGCTTCTGTTGGTTATCAAGATACAGAAGGTATTGTGCGAACTCAAGATTTCGAAAGACTTAATGCACGTTTAAATGTAGATGCTAAATTAGGTGATAAGTTTAAAGCAGGTGTAAGTTTCAATGGATTTACTTCGGATAGAACTTTATTAGCTCATGATATGAGAGATCTTTTAAGAGCTTATAGTGTACATCCAGTTATACATACAGAAGCTTCGATTGCTTATGTACAACAATTAGATCAAGAATGGCAGAATCAAGGAGGCGACTCTTTTGATAGTGATATTACCTCAGGATCTCCAGATAGTGCTACTGAATTTAATTCTAGTATATATACTTTGGAACCAGGTGATTATGCGCACGATTGGCATTATGGAGGAAGATCTGGTGTTTTTGGAGGTTCAAGTAATCAAGGGCCTGGAGCAAAACTATTAGAAAGAAGTTCTACAGAAAAAACTTATTTTGCTAATATTAGTTCTTATTTACAATACCAAATTATAGATGGATTGAATATAAAGACTGTTTTAGGTGGAGATATGAGAGATACTGAGACGAACTCCCATCAATTATCTCAAGCTCACAGAAGTGGAGAAATTTCTCAAACACGTCTTAATGAAACAAATACAAAAAGATCTTCTGTATTGAGTGAAACAACTTTAAATTATGCTGCAGTGTTAAATGATAAGCACGATATTTCTGCGGTAGTTGGAATTGAGTTTCAAAATTTATATACAACAGCAATTGGTCTAGTTGGTACTAGTTTACCAAGTGATGAACCTCTTAACTATTCACTTTTAGATCCTGCTAATATTACAGTGTCTGAAAGAGATGAGACTATTGCTAGAGAAAGTGTTTTTGGTAGAGTAAACTATGCGTATGATGATAGATATTTATTATCTGCTTCTATAAGACGTGATGGTGATTCTCGTTTCGGTAAAAATCAACGTTATGAAACTTTCCCAGCTGTTTCTCTTGGATGGAATGTACATAACGAAGCATTTTGGGATTCAGAAGCTGTAAGTCTTTTAAAATTAAGAGTTAGTACAGGGTCTCTTGGTACAACATCTTTCTTGGGAGCATATAACTCTTTAAGTCTTTTAAATCCAGCAACTACAGCATATGGTAACGGATATTTAATTCCTTCAGATATCGAGAATTCTGATTTAACTTGGCAAACCAATACAGAAACTAACTATGGTGTAGATTTAGGTTTAATGAACAATCGTTTACGATTAGGAATAGATTACTATACATCTGATACTGAAGATATGTTGATTCAACAAAGTGTATCAGAAGTTTTAGGAACATCGGCAATTAATTTAAATTCTGGTGACGTAAGAAGCTCAGGATTTGAATTCGAGATGAATTTTAATGCTATTAGAAATGATAACTTTTCTTGGAGTTTTAGCGGAAATTTATCAACAGTAGAGACAGAAGTTACAGATTTAGGAGACTTAGAAGCATTACCAGATAATCAATATGGTACAAGTGGTAGAGGTCCAACTTTTAGAAATTATGTTGGTGGAGAAATTGGAGAAATGTGGGGGTATGAAACAACTGGAGAAGTTGAAATGGTTTATATGTCAGATCCTACAGAATATCCATACAAAGAGAGCGGATATAGTTATGCTGTAGATCAAAATGAAGATGGAGTAATAAATAGTGAAGACCTTGTTAAAATAGGACAAAGTTCACCAGATTTTTATTGGGGTATGTCTCATAATTTCTCTTATAAAGATTTTGATTTGTCTTTACAGTTCCAAGGTGCACAAGGCGGAGATGTTTATAATCTAGACCCACTTTATTATGGTTCGCAATGGGGAAGAACTTTACAGCCTACCTTTGATACTAATTTAGATAATAATGATAATACTAGGATTGCAGATCACAATGGTCAACATGTTATTAGAAACAGAGATGGTGCAGATTCTATGATACAAGATGCTTCTTATGTTGCTTTACGTAATATGACTATAGGATATACTTTAAATAGTGATATTGCAGAAAAAGTTGGTCTAAGTTCTGTTAGAATATATGCAGCAGCAACTAACTTATTGTATTTTACATCAAGTGATTATACATCATATAACCCTGAAGGTGTTTTAACTGCTAATCAAGGAGGCGATACTTATCAAGGACCTTTAACTTACGGTGTACAATTAGGGTCAAGTCCAACTGTAAGAAGTTTCACTTTTGGATTAAATGTTAATTTTTAAATAGAAAAAAAATGAAAAAAATATTTTTAATAGGATTAATTGCCATGTTGTTTACAACAGCGTGTGAAGATTTAGAGCAATTTCCACCAAATATAGCAAGTGCAGATTCTTTAACTGATTTTACAGATGTTTTAAATGCGGCTTATTATTATCAGCAAGGGGCTTCTACTCCTATGGCAGTAATGGGAGATTTTAGAGCTGATAACATGTTAATGCAAGAAGCACCTTATACTGATTTTAGTGAATTTAATAATAATTTGAGTTCTAGTATGGAAGATCAATTTTTCCGACCTTTTTATGCTAATTTATATAAGTCTATATTAAGTGCTAATAACGTTATAGAAAATGGAACAGATGCTACTCAAATAGCAGAAGCTAAGTTTTTAAGAGGTTTATCTTACTTTAAGTTAGCAATAGTATTTGGTGATGTACCATTGAATCTTTCAGGTTCACCAAGTACAACAGATGCTTCTATTTTAGCAAGACAACCAGTTGCAAGTATTTATACTCAAGTTGTTTCTGATTTAACAGATGCTTTAGTTTTAGATAATTCTGGACTATCAGAAGGAAGAGCTTCTAGTATTGCTGTTAATGCATTATTAGGTAAAGTTTATGTATATATGGCAGATTTTGGTACTGCTCAAGGTTACCTTGAAGACGCAATAAGTGAGTCAGCAATGGAAGGTGTGGTTTTAGAATCTTCTACTTCTAATGTATTATCTGATGGTAATTCAGAAATTATTTTTGCTACCCAAAAGTCAGTTGCTTGGGGAGATGAATATGGTTTTAGCGAATTTACGGTTTGGTATGACGGGAGTGAAGATAAAGCACAACCACCATTAAACCCTAGTTTAACAGCTGCTTTTGATGCTGCTGGAGATACGGTAAGAAAAGCTCTAACTATTGATGAAGTAGCCGAAAAAGGTGTTAAGTATAGTGGAGGTTTAGAGAATGATTGGATAGAAATCAGACTATCAGATGTTATATTATTGCTTGCAGAAACGATGAATGAAAATAATGTTGCTGCAAATACAGTATTACCTTTATTAGATGATATAAGAACAAGAGCAGGTTTAGCTAGTTTAACTGGAACGGTAACATCAAAAGATGATGTTAGAACTGCTATTCTTAACGAAAGAAGATTAGAATTGGCTTTTGAAGGGCAAAGATGGTTTGATTTAGTTAGAACTGGAACTGTTGATGCTGCCATGGGAGTAACAGTTAATAGTAATTATTATGTATTTCCAATTCCAAATTCTGAAATAGATGCAACTAATGGCGTAATTACTCAAAATACAGGGTACTAAAAAATAGTTTGATTTTAGTTTTATAATCTACTGGTCTAAATTTTAGGCCAGTAGATTTATTTAAATAGTGCATATATTAAACAAGAAAAGAGATTTTAAAACTAAAATCTCTTTTCTTGTTTAAAGAAGTAATAAATTCAATAAATTTGGTGTACCAATTTTTATCAATATGAATTTAGATGTCCTCTCAAAAAACGAAAACCAAGAAATAACAGTACGAGTAAAAAAAATTATTTCTCAGATAAACGATTTAATTACTCAGAAACACTTTCAACCAGGAGATAGATTGCCAGCCGAGCGCATATTAGCCGAAAAGTTTAATGTAAGCAGGCGAAGTGTTCGGGTTGCTATTCTAAAGTTAGAATCTTATGGTATTTTAATATCAAAACCTCAAAGTGGTACATTTTTGGCAAACATAGGTACTGTTGCTATGAAAGGGATGATTGAAGATATTTTAAGTTTAGGCTTACCAAATTTTAAATCTTTAGTAGAAACAAGAATTTTATTAGAATTAAAAGCAGTTAGACTTGCTGCCGAAAGGCGTACCGAACTAGACTTGGATAGAATTAAAGCAACATTAAATGCTCATAAAGCTAAATTAGAATCAGGAGAAGATGATGCTGTTCAAGAAGATTTGTTGTTTCATTTAGCTATAGCAAAAGCCAGCGGAAACGTTACAATAAATCAAATTATGATAGGTATTACACCTCAAATTATTGTAGATTTTAAAAAATACCATACCGCATACGACGATTTAGATGAATTAAGAATTAATGAGCATTTAGATATTTTTAAGGCTATTAAAGATCAAAAACCAAACGAGGCAGAACAATTAATGAAAAAGCACTTTAAATTGTTATACGAATATTGTGGTGTTAGTTAAAAGAAGTCTTGAGTAGAATATTTAAGTAATAAGAATAAAAAAAGAGCAAATGATAATAATTAAATTATTATCCCACCAAAAGAAAAGATATGGAAAACACTAATAAATTAATAGGGAAAAATGTTTTGATAACCGCAGGCGCTCAGGGCATTGGCGAATCAATAACAAAGCACTTTATAGATAAAGGTGCTCATGTTGCTATTCATTATTTTTCTAGTGCAGAAACTGCTAACAAGTTGGTAGAATATGCAAAAAGCAAAGCACAAAATGCAATTGCTATAAGTGGAGATTTAACAAAAGAATTTGATGCCACAGCTTTAGTAGAAAAAACGGTAGAAGCCTTAGGTAGTATAGATATTTTAATAAATAATGCAGGTTCGCTAGTGGCACGAAAAATGCTAAATGAAATGGAAGCAGAGTTTTGGCATAAAGTAATGGATATTAACCTTACTTCTATGATGTTTGTAACAAGAGCAGCATCTCCATATTTAGCAAAAAACGAAAGCAGTAGTATTGTAAATTTAGCATCGTTGGCAGGACGCAAAGGCGGTCATCCAGGTTCGTTAGTTTACTCTACAAGTAAAGGAGCTATTTTAACTTTTACAAGAGCACTTTCTACAGAGTTAGGCGCTCAAGGTACTAGGGTTAATGCAGTTGCACCAGGTCTTATTCTTGGTACGTCGTTCCATAATACACATACTACAGAAGAATCTGCAGCCGAAACAACAGCTAGTATTCCTATTATGCGAGCAGGTAATGCAGCAGACGTGGCAAGAGCTGTTTTGTTTTTAGCTTCAGAATACGACGGAT
Source organism: Postechiella marina (assembly GCF_039538365.1). Classification (NCBI taxonomy): domain Bacteria; kingdom Pseudomonadati; phylum Bacteroidota; class Flavobacteriia; order Flavobacteriales; family Flavobacteriaceae; genus Postechiella; species Postechiella marina. The sequence goes on along the minus strand of NZ_BAABCA010000007.1, from coordinate 43,721 downwards.
TTATTACAGGAGCTACCCTCGATATTAACGGAGGTGTTTATAACATGTAATTATTGTATTAAAACATAAACTAAAAAAAGTCCGACTTAAAACTAGTTTTAAGTCGGACTTTTTAGTTGTATTTTAATTAACAGCATTTATAATTTTTCCATTTATAAAAGCATTTAAATTATTAGCAGCTGTTTGCATTAAACGCTGTCTAGCTTCTTTAGGAGCCCAAGCAATATGTGGAGTTATAATACAGTTTTTTGCTTGCAATAGCGGGTTGTTAGCGCTCATAGGTTCTTTAGAAATAACATCTAAAGCTGCGCTAGAAATTTTACCACTGTTTAAAGCATTTTTTAAATCTTCTTCAACTATCAACGGACCACGAGAGGTATTAATAATTTTAACACCATCTTTCATTTTAGAAATATTATCTGCATTAATAATACCTTTTGTTTCTTCAAATAAAGGGCAATGTAAACTAATTATATCGGCAGTCTGTAGTAATTCTTCTAAAGAAACAAAGGTGCAATTCTCAGATTCTAATTCCTGTCTTACTGTCCTGCTATATACAATAATATTTAGCCCAAAGGCTTCTGCCATTTTAGCAGTAGCTTGACCAATGTTTCCAAAACCAATAATGCCTAAAGTTTTGTCTTTTAATTCAACTAAAGGCGAATTCCAAAAACAAAAATCAGGACTTTTAATCCAATCTCCATTATGTACAGATTTACTGTGTTTGCCTATGTTGTGGCACATTTCTAGCAAAAGCGCCATAGTAAATTGTGCTACAGAGTTGGTACCATAGCCAGGCACATTGCTAACTGTAATATTTAATTTTTTTGCAGTAACAACATCAACAACATTATACCCCGTAGCTAAAACACCAATATATTTTAAGTTTGGAGCTTGCTCTATTACAGTTTTAGGTAACGGTGTTTTATTAGTAAAAACTATATCTGCATCGCCAATAGTTTTAATAACATTTTCTGGGTTAAAGTTAGTTCTATCAAAAACTTTTAATGCTCCATATTGTTTTATAACATCCCAGCTTAAATCTCCAGGGTTTAAAGTGTATCCATCTAATACTACAATTTTCATATCCTTATTTTAAATAATAGAGTTTAAATATAAACATATAACGTTAAAACATTTACAAGAGCCTTAATAATTAATTATTTAATTCTGCGGTAATTTTCTGCAAAAAGTTTATTGCCTTTATCATCAATGGTTAATTGGTTGTAACTATCTTCATTTAAATCTAACTTAAAGGTAAAGGTATCGTTATAAGCTATATGCGGTATCATGGTTCTAGATCCGTACTCTAAAATCTCAGTAAGTGTATCTCCTTTAATGGTATAATTACCATAACCAAACCAATCTGTAGAGTCTGCTTTTACATGCTTACACCACATAATTTTAGAGTCTGTATAAATTTTAATTTGTCTGCTATCAGTTTTTACTTTTACAGTATCATTAATTTTACCGTTTACGTATTTGTAAGTGCTAGTGTGTTCCCATGTGCCTGCTAACGAGCGTGTTTCAGTAGGTATGGCTTCCTTTTCGTTTTTAGCATTATTGCAAGAAAAAATAATTAAAGAAATTACTGTAATAAAAAGTAGGTTAGTTTTCATAATACTTATGTGTTTTGGTTTACAATTAATAGCAAAAGTACGGTTAAAAGCAATAGATTTTAGATATTGTACTATAATTAACTGTTAATAACTTCTATGTTAGTTTTATATCAAAAAAGCTACTTTTGTTAGTATAATAAACAAATTAAACTATGTCTGATATAATAGAAAGAGTAAAGTGCTTAATAATAGGTTCTGGACCTGCAGGTTATACAGCTGCAATATATGCGGCTAGAGCTAATATGGCCCCTGTTTTGTATCAAGGTATGCAACCAGGAGGACAATTAACAACAACAAATGAGGTTGAAAATTTCCCTGGATATCCTACTGGTATAACAGGACCAGAAATGATGATGGAACTACAAAAACAAGCAGAGCGTTTTGACGCCGATGTACGTGATGGTTGGGTTACAAAAGTAGATTTCTCTGGAGATGTGCACAAAGTATGGGTTAACGATACAAAAGAGATACACGCAGATACTATTATAATTTCTACAGGAGCTTCTGCTAAATATTTAGGTTTAGAGTCAGAACAAAAATACCTTAAATTAGGTGGCGGAGTTTCTGCTTGTGCTGTTTGCGACGGATTCTTTTATAGAAATCAAGAAGTTGTAATAGTTGGGGCAGGAGATTCTGCTTGCGAAGAAGCGCATTACTTATCTAAACTGTGTAAAAAAGTTACTATGCTAGTGCGTAGAAACGAGTTTAGAGCTTCTAAAATTATGGCAAAAAGAGTTATTAATACAGAAAATATAGAAATAATGTTTAATACTGAAACCGAAGAGGTTTTAGGAGACGGGCAAGTGGTTACTGGTGTACGTGTGTTTAATAATCAAACAAACGAAAAACGCGATATAGATGCAACAGGATTTTTTGCAGCGATAGGACATAAACCTAATACAGATATTTTTAAAGATTACTTAACCTTAGACGAAACAGGGTATATTATAAACGAACCAGGAACATCAAAAACTAACGTTGCAGGTGTTTTTGTATCTGGAGATGCTGCCGATCATGTTTACAGACAAGCCATTACTGCTGCAGGTACAGGTTGTATGGCTGCCTTAGATGCAGAGCGTTATTTAGCAGCAAAAGAAGGCTAAAACCTTGTTATAATGCAAATATTTAAAAACTGTCTAATTTATAGACAGTTTTTTTGTTTTATATTTTGGACGTTTTAACACGCTTTCACTACTCAATCTTTTTGCCTAAAAAAGGTAAAGAGGATTTCAAACATACCGTTTAATCGTTAACGCATCTGTTTGTTGTTTATGGTATTTTTAATAAAATTTAAAAAGTTTTACTATGTCTATTTTATTGAGAAATTATCGCTATAACATCAAATATATTAATATGTTCAATAATTCCTTTTTCCCAATCACCTTCAATCCAATCAGGGGCTTTTTCTTGTAGTTTTCTTGCAACTTGGCCAGACATATGTAGGTCAATTCCATATTGGTCAGAAAATAAAACTATAGTGGCAAAGGTATTGTCATCTATTCTAAGTCCATACCAAAACAGGGTTTCAGACTCAGTTTCTTCAACAATGTTGGCGCTATTTATCAAAAAATCTACAACTTCTTCTTGCTTACCTTTACTTGAAGTAAATTTAATAACAAGGGCTTTTTTTACTTTATTTGTGTGTTTTGTATCAACTTTAGCTCCAAGTATTTTAGGATGAATTACATTTTTAAGTACTCCGTTATTCCATCCGCCAGCAATTAATGTTGGTGCTTTTTCTGCTAGTTCGCCAGCAACCTTTCCTTGAAAATGGGCATTTTTGCCTTCTATATTCGTATAAGTATCAAAAATAGCAAATGTGTTTTCTTCTAATTGAAGCGCAATCCATAACAAAGTATCTGGTTCTGTTTCCTTAACAACTGGGGCACTTGCAATTAAAAAATTACGTAATTCATCAGCACTACCTTGATTTGTTTTTAGGCTAACATACGCACCTTCCTTTGATACTTTCATAATGTTATTAATAAAGTAATTGTATATAATTAGAGTATTTATTTGTTGCAAGTAATGCAACATAAACCTGAGTAAGATTTGATACAAAACGAATATAGTAAAAAATTCTTACACTTTGAAATTTTGTTTAAAATAGAAAAAGATAAGATTGTTTATTTTTCTTATAATAATTACTGTCTTAAATTATTAATGCGCTGTAAAAGTGTTGGGTGCGAATAATGCATAAAAACATATGCTTTGTGTGGTGTTAAATTACTCAAACTATTTTTAGATAGCTTTTTTAAAGATGTAATAAGAGGTTCTGCTTTATATGTGTTTTTTGCGTAATCATCAGCTTGATATTCAAACTTTCTAGAAATTATATTCATAATTAAACTAGTAATTTCTGAAATTGGAGCATAGAGCATACCAAAAGCTATTAATCCAATATGAAAACTGGGTGTTTTAACACCCAAAGCGTTAGATAATATGGGGTTAGAAATAAACAGAGACAAAATAAAAAGAGTTAAACCAGTTAATAAAATGGAAGCGACTAAATTAAAAATAATGTGTTTCTTTTTATAATGTCCAACCTCATGCGCCAAAACAGCAACAATTTCATCATCATCTAAATCATTAATTAAAGTATCGTAAAGGGTAACACGTTTTTCGTTTCCAAATCCAGAAAAATAAGCATTAGCTTTTGTACTACGTTTGGAGCCATCTATAACAAAAATTTTGTCTAGTTTAAAACCTACAGTTTGTGCGTATTCAGAAATTTTATCACGTAAAACACCTGTCTCTAATGGGGTTTGCTTATTAAAAAGTGGTACAATAAGTTTAGAGTAAAACATATTCATAAACAAAGTAAATACTGCAACTAAAGCCCAAGCATATAACCAAAAAAGAGAACCTGTAATGTTATAAAACCAAATAATTAAAGAAATTATACCACCACCAACAACAGACATCATTAGCCAACTTTTAATTTTGTCTAAAAAAAAGGTTTTTGCAGTTGTTTTATTAAAACCAAACTTTTCTTCTATAACAAAAGTGCTGTAATACGAGAAAGGTGTTGTTAATATATCGCTGCCAATCATTATAATGCCAAAAAAAATAAGAGCTATTACAATCGAGTTTTCGCTATAGTGCCTAGCTATATTATCAATTAACTCAAAACCATCAAAAAGTAAAAAGCCTAGTGTTAAAAGTATAGAAAAGGTAGAAGTAATTAATCCGAATTTATATTTAGTAGCTTTATAGTTTTGAGATTTTTTATATTCAGTATCATCGTAAACATCTTTTAAATCTTTGGGTAATATATCATTATAATGTCTTGCATTTAAGGCGTCTAAAATTTTATCAACTATAAAATTAATAATTATAATACCTATAATAATGTAAAATAAGGTAGTTGCTGTCATGTTATTTTGTAGAATTATTATTTACTAGAATAACCTTTATTTAATTGGTTCTAGATAACTTTTAATTAAAATTACGTTGCCTTTTGGCTTCAAAAATTAAAATGCCAGCAGCAACCGATACATTCATAGAATCTATTTCACCTTGCATAGGTATTATTATATTTTGAGTAGAATTTATGCGCCATTCGTTGCTTAAACCAGTAGCCTCTGTTCCAACAACTATAGCAGTTGGTTTTGTAAAATCTTGCGAATGATAGGTAACAGATTCTTGTAAAATCGCACAGTAAATATTTATGTTTTTCAACTTTAAAAAATCAATAATTTCTGTTGTTGTACCTGTTGCAATTTGATTTGTAAATATACAACCTACACTAGACCTAATAATGTTAGGGTTGTATAAGTCTGTTTTTGGGTTTGCAATAATAACAGCGTCTACATTTGCAGCATCTGCAGTTCTTAAAATAGCACCAATATTTCCAGGCTTTTCTGGAGCTTCTGCAATTAAAATTAATGGCGTTTTTGTTTTAAATTCTAAGTTGTAAATATGGTGTTGTTTACTTTTTGCAATAGCTAATACACCTTCAGTAGTATCTCTATAAGCTAGTTTTTGATAGACTTCTTTAGAAATTTCTATAACATTTACGTCTTTATTAACTAGGTTATTTAATTGATCTTCGGAAAATAAATCAGCATAAAATAGAATCGTTTCAATATCGTAATTTCCTTTTATGGCAAGTTCTATTTCGCGTAAGCCTTCTATTAAAAAAGTCTGTTCTTTTTTGCGTATTCTCGACTTATCTTTTAATTGAGAAAGCTGCTTAATAAAGGGGTTTTGTATGCTGGTAATTAATTTATTCATCTAAGAACAAAAGTAATTTATTTTAATGTAATTTTATATGGATTTATTCGACTTATCGCGCTAATCTATTTTATTATAAATATTATGAGAGTACTTTTTACAATTACAACACTATTATTAATAATGTCTTGTAAGCAAAACACAAATAAAACTGCAAATAAGCAGAACGAAAAAATGAGTGTAATACCGGTTAAAGCTTCTAAAATTTATCCAGATAATATTTCTGGAGTTTTTAAAGCTCATGGAGGTATAGATACTTGGAATACTATGAAGAGTTTGGTTTTTGAGTTTGATACACCAAATGGTATAGAGAAAACATTAACTGCTCTAAAAAGCAGAAAAGCTTTAGTAGAAACGGATAATTATAAAATAGGGTTTGATGGAGAAAAGGTTTGGTTAAAAGACGATGCTTCGGTGTATAAAGGCAATGCTAAGTTTTATTATAATTTAAGAACTTATTTTTATGCTATGCCTTTTATTTTAGGTGATGATGGAATTAATTATGAAAACGTTGAACCTTTAGTGGTTGAGGGAGAAACATATCCTGGTGTTAAAATTTCTTATAATAATGGAGTAGGGTTGTCTTCTGGAGACGAGTATGTTTTATATTTTGATGCAAAAACGCATAAAATGACTTGGCTAAGTTATACTGTTACTTATTTTACTAAAGAAAAAAGTGAAAAATTTAGTTATATAAAATACAGTAATTGGCAAACTATTAATGGTTTGTTATTGCCAGAAACTTTAACTTGGTATAAAACTGTAAATAATAAGCCAACTACAACAGTTAGTAAAACAATACAATTTAATAATGTATCTGTATCTAAAACTGCGCCTAGTGATGCTATGTTTAAAATGGTAGATGGGGCTAAGCTTGTAGAGTAATTAATATTGAAATCGAAAAAGAAAGCCTAAACATTTTAATGTTTAGGCTTTCTTTTTATTATATATATTATATTTTAATACGCCATTAAAAGCTCTTTATATTCTCTTAAATCAGATATATTCATCTTGTTATTAAGATTTCTTGTAAGAGCAATTAAATATTTAAGACTTTCTACAGGAGTAGACTCAACCTCTTGTGCCTCTGCAAGCTCCTCGTCATTCTCATCTTCAAGAATTGGAATAAGAAAAGATTGGTTTGCTTCAATATGCTCGTAAGTAAGTCTAAGTACCTTAACAACTAAAGGCACTTGTTGCTCTAAAGCATAAGTTCTTAATTCTTTAATGTCGTCTATTAATGCATCTGTGTTAATTCCTGTTGCGTCAAGGTTTTCTAGAATTTTATCGATTAATTTTATTGCTTTTTTATTTTCCAAAAGGGCGTATGTTATATGATTAATTAACTTCTATTATTTGCAAATTTAAATTTTTATTGACTCAAAAAAAATCAAAAACGAATATTTTATTTTTCTAATTCTAGCAATTCTGTTTCGCTAAAAACACCACCATTTTTTGGTTTTATATTTCTAAGCTTTTTAATTTGGTCTAAATTAATTGGTTTAGGGGCATCAGAAAAAGTATTTTGTAAATATTTAATAATATTAAAAATATCTTTGTCACTAAAATCGGGGTTATTAACCAGGCCTGGCATGGTAGTATTAAGTTCGTATAATTTACCATTTACATGTATAGGTCCAGATAAACCGTGTAGAATAACTAAAGCTAATCTTTTTGACGATTTACTTATATATTCAGAGTTTTTTAATGGAGGAGCAAGATTTTCTACACCTTCGCCATTAATACCATGGCAGGTAGCGCACAAATTTTTAAATATTTTTTGTCCAGCAGATTTAGCATTTTGTTTAACCCCTTTTTTACCGTAAACGGAGTTTTTTATATAATTCTTTTTATTAGTTAATGTTGTATCCAAAACTTTTGTAAAAACATTGTCTTGAGAGTTTTTGTTATTTTTATTTAAATACAAGAAATAATCTTCTTCTAAACCACGTAAGCTATTTATCAATGCTTCTTGATATAATAGGTCCTTTTTGTACTTGTTAGAAATTTGCCACAATGCAGGAAACATATCATCTTTAGATAATGTTACCCAACGCCCTAAAGATAAAATGGTGTATAAATCTATTTCGGTATTATTTTTTAAAAATAAATGCTCTGTTATTTTTTTTACAGATGTTACCTTGTTTTCGTGAGCAAATTGTTCTAATAAAACAAGCGCATGGCTAATAACACTGCTATCTCCATTCGAGTATAGTATCTTTTCTAATAACTCAAAATTTAAAGCATTAAAACCATTTAGCGTATGCATAGCATGTATTTGGGCTATACTATTGCTAGTGTCGTTTAATACATTCTTTAATAGAGGTATAGCATTTTTGTCTTTTTGAGTAATTAACAATTGCTGAGCTCTATCTCTAAACCAGCCATTATTGTGGTATAATAGTTTAACAAGTTTAGTGGTGTTAAAATTTGCAATGTTTAAGGTTGTATTGTTCGTGTTGTTTTGGTTGGTAACTTTTAAAATGCGCCCCATGCCAATAATGGTATCTAATTTCTTTTTGGCGTATAGTTTTTTTAAATAAGGTGTTAAAAACACTTTGTCTTGCAGTATGCCTCTGTGCATATCTACAATGTACATGTTACCATCTGGCGCGTTAAATAAATTTACAGGACGAAAACCTTCGTCTGTCGAAGCAATAAACTCTTTGCCAACAACCGCTTGTTTTGCTGTTATTTTATTTGAAGAAAAATTTAAAATATTTCGTTTTACAGCATTAGCTTCGGGGGTACAAACAAAAGCATTTTGTTTAAAACTTTCGGGATATTTATCGCCTCTGTAAATTATCGGACTACAAGCAGAGGTAACATTTACAAGAATACTGTCTTTATCTAATCTGCCTTTTATATAGCCTCGATTAATTGCAGTAGGGTGTAAGGGGTAAACCCTTTGATTTGGAGTTAATTTTTTACTTAAAGCTTCTTCGGGTTTGTAAAATGTATTTTTAATTATGGTATTAGGTAAAACATAATCGCCAATAAGTTGTGTTGAGTTGGTGTTATAATAAAGTCTGCCAAAATTATCTTTGGTAATGCCCCATTGCCCTCTAAAGGTGGTAGCTTCTTTTATCCATTTATTGTTTTTCTTTTGATATCTATATTTAGATTTTGCATTATAAATCCAATTATCTATATGCATCATCAATCCGTTAGGCTGATGCTCTACGTTTCCGTTTCCAGAATATAGCGAATCGACTAAAACCCTATTGGCGGGTTTGTCATTTTCTATATCTACAAACCAAAGGTTAGGTGGCTCTGCATATAATAAACCGCCATATACATGAGCAATAGCTCTTGGTAAGACAAGGCTGTCTAAAAATATTTTAGAATGATCCGTAATACCATCATTATCCAAATCTTGTAAAATAGTAATTCTTCCGTTAGGCATATCGTCTCCAGTGCCTTCTAGATTTTGCATATAACCACGCATTTCTACAACCCACATGCGTCCTTGGTTGTCAAAATCCATAGTTACTGGGGCTTCTATAAAAGGTTCTGAAGCAACAACCTCTAAGTTAAAGCCTTCTTTAATGTGGTATTTTTCTAGAGATATTATAGGCTCGTTATAACTTTCTTGTTTACAAGCGTTGGTTAATAGCATTAAAAGCGATAATAGAACTAATAGGAGAGGTTTTATTTTATTATTAGATATAGAATTGGTGTAGTTTCTAAATATATTATTACTCATAAAATTATAGTAAAAGAATTGCTTTTTTTACAAATATTAAATTAAAAATTTGAACCACAAAAAAAGCTTCTCGTTTCTGAGAAGCTTTTAAATATTTTAGCTTTAATTTATATTAAAGAGTAGCTACAAATTTAGCTAAACCAGATTTAAGGTTAGCAGCTTTGTTAGCATGTATTACATTTTTCTTAGCTAACTTATCTAACATAGAAGAAACAGAAGGAAATAAAGCTTCAGCTTCTTTCTTATCAGTTAATTCACGTAATTTTTTAATAGCATTACGAGTAGTTTTATGCTGATATTTGTTTACTAATCTTTTAGATTCGTTACTTCTAATTCTTTTTAACGCTGACTTATGATTTGCCATGTGTACTGTGTTCTTTCTTTATTATAAAAATTGTAGCCCGTAGGGGAATCGAACCCCTCTTACCAGGATGAAAACCTGGCGTCCTAGCCGATAGACGAACGGGCCATTTGTGCTGAGAATGCAAATATAAAAATTAATTTTTAACTTACAATTCCTTTCAAATAACTAGCAATATCTGCATTGCGGGTGCAAATATACAACTTATTTTAAATGTCACAACACTTTTTCAATTTTTTTTGATTTTTTTTTTGATTTTTTTTCGATTAATATGCTTTTGCAAATAACACACGTTGTTTCGATGGTGCACCTGTGTATACACAAACCCCTTCTTCCTCCTTGTTTTCCAGAGGGATACATCTAATAGTGGCTTTTGTAAGCTCTTTTATCTTATCTTCAGTCTCATTTGTACCATCCCAATGAGCAGAAATAAATCCACCTTTATTTTCTAAAACATTTTTAAAATCATCAAAGTTTTCTACTTCTGTAATATGAGAATCTCTATAATCTAAAGCTTTCTTATATAATGACGCTTGAATATCTTCTAGTAATTCTTCAACTCTGTTTACTAAATCGTTTAAAGAAACGGTTTCTTTAGTTAAGTTATCTCGTCTAGCAATTTCTACAGTACCATTAGCTAAATCTTTTGGTCCAATAGCAATACGTAGTGGTACGCCTTGTAATTCGTGTTGTGCAAATTTAGCACCTGGTCGGTGGGTTGTTCTATTATCAAATTTAATAGTTCTGTTTTTTGCTCTTAAGTCTGTAATAATACTATTAGCAACTTCTGTAATAGCGTTTAAATCTTCGTCACTCTTATATATAGGTACTATAACAACTTGGTTTGGTGCTAGGCTAGGAGGTAGTACTAAGCCTTGGTCGTCACTATGTGTCATTATTAAAGCACCCATTAACCTTGTAGATACACCCCAAGACGTTGCCCAAACATGATCTTGTTTCCCTTCCTTATTAGCAAATTTTACATCGAATGCTTTAGCAAAGTTTTGACCTAAAAAGTGAGAAGTTCCTGCTTGCAGGGCTTTTCCATCTTGCATTAATGCTTCAATGCAGTAGGTTTCGTCTGCGCCAGCAAAACGTTCGCTTTCTGTTTTAACGCCTTGAACAACAGGAATAGCCATAAAGTTCTCTACAAAATTAGCATAAACGTTATTCATTAATTTAGCCTCATCAAGTGCTTCTGCTTTTGTGGCGTGAGCAGTATGACCTTCTTGCCATAAAAACTCTGCAGTACGTAAAAATAATCGTGTACGCATTTCCCAGCGCACTACATTGGCCCATTGGTTAATTAACAAAGGTAAATCTCTATAAGATTGTATCCATCCTCTATATGTATTCCATATTATGGCTTCAGATGTCGGTCTAACAACAAGTTCTTCTTCTAGTCTTGCTTCTGGATCTACTCTTAATTTCCCTGGTTTATCTGGGTCGTTTTGTAATCTGTAATGTGTTACAACAGCACACTCTTTAGCAAAACCTTCTGCGTTTTTTTCTTCGGCTTCAAATAAACTTTTAGGTACAAATAATGGAAAATAAGCATTTTGGTGTCCTGTTTCTTTAAATTTTTTGTCTAATTCTGCTTGCATTTTTTCCCAAATAGCATATCCATAAGGTTTAATTACCATGCAACCTCTAACTGCGGAGTTCTCGGCTAAGTCAGCCTTGACAACCAGTTCGTTATACCATTTTGAGTAATCCTCAGTTCTACTTGTTAGTTTTTTGCTCATGTTTAATATTTTGGCACAAAAATTGTGATTATGTTAAATATAAAAATAGTTCAACAAAACTAACTATTTTTGTTATGTCCAACAATTAAAATCTAGAGATATGCACTTTAATAACTACTTAAATAGCAAAATACCATTTATAGCCCTAATCGGATTATTATTTGGTTTATCGTCATGTGGATCTTACCAATATGTTGGTGTAGATAATGATGGTATATATGGAGATTCTGCTCCGCAACCTACGCAACAAAAAGTAGTAGCATCGGCACATCAATCTGCTTCTAACTCTAACAATGGTTATTACGAGAATTATTTTAAAAATAAAGCGTTAGAGTTTCAAGATGTTAGTGATGGAGATGTCATTTTTACAGATATTGATTCTTATCAAGGTGATTATTATGCAGATGAAAATGTAGATAATACTTACAATGGATATCCAGGTTGGGGACAAACTAATGATAATGTTATTGTAAACGTGCACACAAACGGATGGAACAATTGGGGTTACGGTTATAATAATTGGGGTTGGAATAATTGGGGTTATAATTATGGTTGGAGAAGCAGACCGTATTATGGTAACTGGGGTTTTGGATATAATAATTGGGGATATAATGACTTTTATGGCTCTGGATGGGGGTATGGTTTTCCTGGATATGGCGGTTTTTATGGTAATATAGGTTTTTACAATCCTTATGTATATGGTGGTTTTTATGGCTATAATAATAGATATTATAGAAACAGACCTTATTATAATAGTAATAGAGGTGTAGCTTATAACTCTACAAGAAGAACATCATCTTCTAACGTTACAGGCAGAACTAGTAGTTCTATAAGACGTAGTAGTGCTTCTCCAACATCAAGATACAGTAGCGCTTCAAGAAGAAGTGCATCTACTTCAACAGGTAGAAGTTCGTCATCTAAAGCTATAAGTACAAACTCTGTAAGACGAAGTAGTAGTACAAGATCATCATCTTATCCAACATCAAGAAGTTCTTCTTCAACGGTAAGACGAAGTTCTAGTTCTTCATCTCCTAATTATTCTACAAGTCGATCTAGTTCTAATAAGTCATCATATTCTACACCTACAAGAAGGTCTTCATCTAGTTCTAGTAGTAGTTCTGGTTCTTATTCTACAAGTCGATCTAGTAGTAGTTCTGGAAGCAGCAGAAGATCAGGTTCTTCAAGTGGAGGAAGAAGAGGAAGATAAAATCAAAAAAAAATAAAAATTACTATATGAAAAAGTTAATCATACTATTCGTAGCGGTTCTAGCTATGCCTTTATTAAATGCGCAAGATATAACAGATGCCCTGCGATACTCTCAAAGTGAAGTACAAGGAACAGCAAGGTTTAGAGCTTTAAGTGGTGCTTTTGGAGCTTTAGGTGGCGACATGAGTGCGGTGAGCATAAACCCCGCAGGATCTGCAGTGTTTAGTCAGAGTCATGCATCGTTTTCTGTAAATATTTTAGATTATACAAACGACACGCAGTATTTTGGAGGCGAAGCCTCTACAAATAATTCTGATTTTTCTTTAAATCAAGGTGGAGCTTCTTTTGTTTTTAGAAATAATAATACAAGTTCGCCATGGAAAAAGTTTACCATAGGTGTGGCTTACGATAAAACAAGTGATTATGAAGACGATTGGTTTGCTGCAGGAATCAATACTAATGTTAATACTAATTTTGATAATACCATTGCTAGTTATTTTTTTGATTATGCCAATGGGTTACCATTAGGCGATATTTCTACATTAGAAGGAGAGTCTATTGCTGATGCTTATGCAGATATTGGAGCTGCCTACGGGTTTGGACACCAACAAGCTTTTTTAGGATTTGAATCTTATATTTTACAACCGGTAGATATAGATGATGACAACAATACAGAATATTTAATTAACTTAGAAAACGGTAATTTTACACACGATTACTCATATTTATCTACAGGGTATAATGGTAAAATAGCTTTTAATATGGCAGCACAATATGGCGATAATTTATATTTAGGTATAAATTTAAATTCTCACTTTATAGATTACGAACGCTCTACAAGATTGTATGAAACTAATGGAAACGGTGGTTTAATTAACGAAATAGACTTTAGAAATACACTAAGAACTACAGGAAACGGATTTTCGTTTCAAATAGGTAGCATTATTAAACTAAGTAAAGAACTTAGGTTGGGTCTAACTTACGACTCGCCAACATGGTATACCATAGAAGAAGAAACAACGCAGTTTTTAGATACTAGTGAGTTGGTAGCCCAAGATTTAGATGTTATAGATCCGGGTATTATTAATGTTTATCCAGAATATAAATTACAAACACCAGCTAAATTTACAGGTAGTTTAGCTTATGTAGTTGGCAAACAAGGTTTAATAAGTTTCGATTATTCTCGAAAAGATTATGGTAATGCTAAGTTTAAGCCTACAGGAGATTTTACAGCACAAAACAACCAAATAAACAGCGAATTGGCTGCTGCTGCAACATATAGACTAGGAGGAGAGTATAAATACGAGCAGTTTAGTTTTAGAGGCGGTTACCGTTTTGAAGAAAGTCCGTATGAAAACGGTACAACTGTTGGAGATTTAAACGGTTACTCTCTAGGTGTTGGTTATAATTTTGGAAACACAAGGTTCGATATTACTTTCGACCAATACATGAGAGATTTCGAAACACCAATGTTTAATCAAGGTTTAACAAGTCCTATTTTATTGGATAAAACAAACTCTAATATTACTTTATCTTTAAGTTTTAATATCTAGAAAGAATAAAACATACTATAAAAAAGCTTGAACGTTAAGGTTCAGGCTTTTTTTTGCAAACAATGTATTTTACATTAAAAATTGTACACAAACATTTTAAGTCATTAATTGTTTGTTAATTCAAAACATAAAGAAAAGTGAATTACTTATCTTTGCACCCTTAAAACATGATTTTAAATTAAATGAAAACGGAAAATAACATTGAAGATTTTGATTCTATAGGAGACGACCATATAAGTACGTCTGAAGAAACACCTATGAGAAGCGATGCTTTTAAACTTTCCAACGAGGAAAAAATAGATATTATTAAAGACGATGTGCGCCATATTATGGAAACATTAGGTCTTGATTTAACAGACGATAGTTTAAGAGGTACACCTAACCGTGTAGCAAAAATGTTTGTAAAAGAAATTTTTGGAGGATTAAATCCAGAAAATAAGCCAAAGGCATCTACATTTGATAATAAATATAAGTATGGAGAAATGCTTGTAGAGAAAAATATTACACTTTATTCTACATGCGAGCATCACTTATTACCTATAGTGGGGCGAGCACATATTGCATATATATCTAACGGTACAGTAGTTGGATTGTCTAAAATGAATCGTGTTGTAGATTATTTTGCAAAGCGTCCGCAAGTACAAGAGCGCCTAACCATTCAAATTGTAAAAGAATTGCAAGAGGTTTTAAACACTCAAGATGTAGCTTGTGTAATAGATGCCAAACATTTATGTGTTAATTCCAGAGGTATTCGCGATATTGAAAGTAGCACGGTAACTTCAGAGTTTGGCGGTAAATTTAAAGAAAACGCTACACGAAGAGAATTTTTAGATTACATTAAATTAGATACTAAATTCTAATATGTATTTTATTTAGATGTTATTTATTTAGCATGAAACCATTAGCACGCATAAATATTAGTTAGAGAACTTGAGGTTTGGAAAAAATTAATGAAACTAAAAATAACTATATAGTTATGCAGCAGAATTTATAAGAAAAGAAAAGTTTGGTTTCTATACCTTAAAATATAGCAGAAGGCACAACTAGATTAACAAATTAAAGATAAAGCTTATTTTATGGCAATTGTTTGCCTATTCTGTTTTTAATTTGTTAAATCAAACTATAATATCAAAAACAATAGATTTTATTTCCGAAAAAAAACTACAAAAGTATTAGATTGCAGGTTGAATTTATAACAAATTAAGATTAATGCATTACGAAATCATTCTCTTAAAGTTTAAAATGGTCAACTTAATAAAAACTACTAAATAACATACAGTAATGCAACTTTATAACACCAACCCAATAAAAATTTATAATTCACTTACAGGAACTAAAGAAACCTTCAAACCCATTACAGAAGGTTATATAGGTATGTATGTATGCGGACCAACGGTTTACAGTAATGTACATCTTGGAAATGTTAGAACTTTCATGTCTTTTGATATGATTTTTCGTTATTTAAAACATTTGGGATATAAAGTGCGTTATGTTCGTAATATTACAGATGCAGGACATTTGGAAAACGATGCCGATGAAGGTGAAGATAAAATTACTAAAAAAGCACGTTTAGAGCAAATAGAGCCTATGGAAGTTGTGCAGCGTTATACGGTCGATTTTCATAATATATTAAGCATATTTAACTTTTTGCCACCAAGTATAGAGCCTACAGCAACAGGGCATATTATAGAGCAAATTGAATTAATTGAAACTATAATTAAAAATGGTTTTGCATACGAAGTAAACGGATCTGTTTATTTTGATGTGCATAAGTATAATGAAACCAAAGATTACGGTGTATTAAGTAAGCGTAAACTTGAAGATTTAATTCATAATACTAGAGAATTAGATGGTCAAAGTGATAAAAAAAATCCACAAGATTTTGCACTTTGGAAAAAAGCAGAACCACAACACATAATGCGTTGGCCTTCGCCTTGGAGCGATGGTTTTCCTGGTTGGCACTTAGAGTGTACAGCGATGAGTACAAAGTATTTAGGCGAACAATTTGATATACATGGAGGCGGAATGGATTTAAAGTTTCCGCATCACGAATGCGAAATTGCTCAAAATGAAGCTGCTAAAGGCAAGTCACCAGTTAATTATTGGATGCATGCAAATATGTTAGAGCTTAACGGGCAACGCATGTCTAAATCTACAGGAAACACTGTTAACCCAGACGAGTTGCTTTCTGGAAATAACGATTTTTTTAGTAAAGCATATGCACCAAGTGTTATTCGTTTTTTTATAGCACAATCGTCTTACCGTAGTGTTTTAGATCTAACAGATGACGGGTTGTTAGCCAGCGAAAAAGGATTTTATAGGTTAATGGATGCGGTTAATAATTTAAAGAAATTAAAAGCTTCAGAAATATCTTCAATAGATATTAATGCATGGCAACAAAAGTGTTATGATGCTATGAACGACGATTTTAATTCGCCAATTCTTATAGCTCATTTATTTGAATCTGTAAAATATATAAATCAAGTAAAAGAAGGAACAGAAACTTTATCATCTAAAGATTTAGCCCTGTTTGCAAATAGTATAAATGCTTTTGTTTTTGATGTTTTAGGACTTCAAAACGAAAGTAAAACAGAAGCAGGAAGCGATAAGTTATCTGGCGCAGTCGAGTTGTTAATAAAACTAAGACAGCAAGCAAGAGCAAATAAAGATTTTGCTTTATCAGATCAAATTAGAGACGAACTAGCAGAAGTTGGGATTCAGTTAAAAGATAGTAGAGAAGGTACTACGTTTTCTACAAACTAAATAGAATTTATAAAATTAGTAAGATTTACATCTCGACTTAGATTCATTTTTTTTCTAAGTCGATGTCTTGCTACGTGTACACTTCCAAGAGAAATACCTAATAAATAAGCCATTTCTTTTCCAGAAAAATTTAATTTAATTAAAGCGCAAATTTTTAAATCTGCAGCACTTAAATTAGGTGCTTTGTCCTGTAAACGTTCGTAAAACCCTTCGTTTTGAGAAATAAACCTATTATTAAAAGCATCCCATAGACTTACAGATCGTTTTTCTATAGATTTTAATAATGTGCGTGTACCTTTGTCTAAATTATTTTTTTTAACATGATCGCTTAGCATTTTAATAACCTCTTCGCGTTCAATTAACTGTAATGTGCTTGTAGTTAATTCACTGTTTTTAACATCTAAAAGCGCTTTAGAGTCTTCTTCCTTTTTTTGATATTTTAAAGTCTTAATTCTAGACCTTACAAGAAAAAATAACACAACAAAGGTAAATAGGATTATAAAAAAGAAAATTCTTAATCTTAAAGTTTCTTGCCTTTGTTCTGCTAATTCTAAACTTTGTTTATTAAGTAAGGCGTTCTTTTTATTTAATTGATCTTTATAACGATTTCTAATAGTTAAAAACCCTTGGTTTTTATCGTTTCTCGGGTTTAAATAGGTGTTGTAAATTACGTTAGCTTTTTCTCTGTACTCAAAGGCTTTTTTGTAATTTTTTTGAGCAGCAAGTAGGTTGGCTAATTTTTCATAAATAAAAGCTTTATAAAATATACCTTCACCGCATATATCTTCAGAAGTTACCGATTTGTTAAAGTAAGATTTCGCAAGATCCAATTCACCCATAGCCATATAGATAACACCAATTCTTCCATAAAGAATTAATAAAAAACTTTTAGAAATACGATGGTTTAGTTTAGTTACATCTAAGTTTTCAAGTGTACTAACAGATTTTTTTAGTAGGGTAATAGATTGTAAAGTTTGGCCTTGCCAACCTTCAAAAGTAGCTCGTTTCTCATCAAGAAAAACATCATATATCTCATTGTTCTTTAGTTTATGTTTTAATAAGTTACAAGAATCAATATAGAGTTTTAAATGTTTAATATTCTGTTTTCTTTGGCTATATAGTGCTAAGTTATAATAAGATTTATAGAGTTGCTTAGCTTCTATTTTTTTGTTTTTGTAAAGTTTTTTGAAGTAATAATGCGCTTTTTTAAAGTTGTAACCTGCTTCATCATCTTGTTTGTATAAATAGGTTAAGGCACCTAGCTCTTCAAAAGCTTTTGCTTGTAGTAAATAATTCCCATATTCTTCAGCTAAAAAAAGAGCATCGCCAGCATCATTAAAGGCATCATCATAGTCTAAATTATTTCGTTTATAAATGCTTAGGTTTATAAGGTTATTTACTATTTTAATTGTGTCTTTTTTTAAAGAAGCTTGTGTAAAGGCTTTTTTATAACTTTTAAAAATTGAGTCAGAATATTTTTTTTTTAAAGAATTGTTAGAATTGTAGTAAGATTTAAATTGCTGTGCTTGTAATTGAAGAAAAGAACAAATGATAAGTGTGCTTATAAGAAAAAAATAGACTTTTATTTTTTTTAAATGGCTTATATGTAATGTTTTAAGCTCTTTTTTCATGAGTATTTGTTTTTTGTAAGTTAAGTTTTTAAAAAGTCTTAAAAAGCACAATGTTAAGTTTTTGTAATACGAATTTATACAATTTTTACATAAAGCCTTCTTAAATTGCTGGAACAAACCAACTAAAACTTATTTAGGTAACTACATTATTTATTATGAAATTCGCTTTATATATATGCACACTGTTATTGTGTTTAAGCTGCACCAAAGCACAACAAAAATTAAAAAAGCCCAATATCCTTTTTATAGGTATAGACGATTTAAGGCCAGAATTAGGTTGTTATGGTTCAGAAGTAGCTGTTAGTCCAAACCTAGATCAATTAGCAAATGATGGATTGCTTTTTAATAAAGCTTATTGCCAACAAGCCATTTGTGGACCATCAAGAGCTAGTTTATTAACAGGAATTAGACCTGAAACCAGTGGGGTTTTTCATAATTATATAAAATTTAGAGAAGCAAACCCTAATGTAGTAACACTACCTCAGCATTTTAAAAATAATGGTTATGAAACCGTATATACAGGTAAAATATTCCATCATGGCGATTTAGATGACGAAAAATCGTGGAGTAGATTACCAGCTGTAGATAGTATGACGTTTAAAGGCATAAAAAAACCAGTAGGTTTTGCATTAGAAAAAAATATAAAAGAACGGGCTCACACTAAAAAAGAAATGATTGCTAAATATGGTAAAGTTGCTAAATACGGATTAGCTATGGGGCAAGCTTATGAAGGTGTTGATGTGCCAGACAATACTTTTTCGGATGGTTACAATACAGAACTAGCTATAGCTACAATGAAAGAAATGATTGCCAAAAAAAATAAACCATTCTTTTTGGGTTTAGGCTTTAATAAACCTCATCTTAATTGGGTATCTCCAAAAAAATATTGGGATTTATACAATAGAGAAGAATTAAAAGTAACTGCGCAAGACAGTATGCCAAAAGGAGGTGCAGAAATGGGATTGCATCCTTCTTTTGAGCTTCGTGTTAGAAGTGGAATACCAAAGAAAGGGAGCATAGATAAAGATCTTGCGTTAACATTAAAGCATGCTTATTTAGCATGTGTAAGTTATGTTGATGCCCAAATTGGTAAAATGATAACAGCTCTGGAAGAGGCAGGAGTTAGAGAAAACACGATAATAATTGTTTGGAGCGATCATGGTTGGCATTTAGGCGATATGGGGATTTGGGGAAAAGCTACTAATTACGAAATAGCTACACGAGTGCCACTTATAATTTGGACTCCAGACATGCCTAAGGGGAATCGTGGTAAATCTACTGATGCTTTAGTAGAGCTTGTAGATATGTATCCTACCTTAGCTAATTTGGCAGGTATAGATATTCCAAGCCATGTCGAAGGTTCAAGCTTTGTGCCTGTATTAAAAGATCCAAATGTTAAATGGAAATCAGCAGCTTTTAGTCAATTTCCTTCACCAGCATTAAGAGAATGGGGAGCTTATCCTTTAAGACCTGCAATGAGAGAAACTTATTTTGGACCATTAATAGAGGAGGTAGAAACTAGAGTAAAAAAGCAACAAAAAGAAAATTGGGACAGAGATTTGTTCGAAAACACATTAATGGGGTACGCTATGCGAACACAACAATATCGCCTTATTGTTTGGAAAGATCGTGAGCATTTAAGTAAAACTCCTTTGTACATTGAACTTTACGACCATAAAATAGACCCCAAAGAAACTATAAATATAGCTGATAATAATCCGGAATTGGTTAAACAGCTTATTCAACAATTCAATAAAGGATGGTCAGGAAATATACCAACTAAAACTAATTATTAGAACAATATAAAACGAAGAATTATGAAAAGGCGAGATTTTTTTAGGAAAGGAACAAGCGCAGCTATAGCAGCAGGCACTATACCAATGATTTTTACTTCTTGTGCTAGCACAAACGATATAGTTTACGATAAGCCAAAAGATAAATGGTATCATTTAGGTACTGGCAAGAGTGGCATACCAAACAGAAAGCCTATAGCTAATTATGATGTAGCTGTTATTGGTGGTGGTGCAGCTGGTATTTGTGCAGCTGTTGCTTCGGCAAGAAACGGATCAAAAACAGTCCTTATTCAAGATAGACCGGTTTTAGGCGGTAATGCATCAAGCGAAATGCGTGTGCATTTAAACGGTGTTAATAACTTAAAAGGTAAGGCAGAACGCGAAACTGGAATTATAGAAGAAATTTTATTACATAATCGTTTCGAAAACGAGCAAGAGTCATTTCCTATTTTTGATCATGTGATGTACGATTTTGTAGTACGCGAGCCTAATTTAACGTTAATGTTAAATACTCAAGCTGTAGAGGCTGTTATGGATGGAGACAAAATAAAGTCTGCACTTTGTTGGCAAGCCACTACCGAAAAAATGTATACTATCAATGCTTCTATTTTTATAGATTGTTCTGGAGATGGTTTGTTAGCTGCAACTTCGGGAGCCGAATATAGAACAGGTAGAGAAGGTAAAGCAGAATTTAATGAGACTTACGCACCAGATGTTGCAGATGGTTGGCAAATGGGTGCATCGTTATTAATGTCTTCTAAAGATATGGGAAGACCAATAAAGTACTCGCCACCATCTTACGCTATAAAATATACCCACGAAGGTGCTCATCCAAGAAGACATTTTAAATGGTTTAAAGATGGTATTTGGTGGATTGAAGTAGGAAGTGATGATGATATTATTGCAGATTTTGAAGAAAACAGACATAAGCTTATGGCGTATCTTCATGGAGTGTGGGATTATATTAAAAATTCTGGTAATTTTCCTGAAGCCGATAATTTAGCTTTAGATTGGGTAGGGTCTTTACCATGTAGAAGAGAGTCAAGACGTTTTATTGGAGATTATATTATGTCTGAAAAAGATATGACCGAGCATAGAGATTTTATCGATGCAGTAGCTTTTGGAGGTTGGTCTTTAGACGAGCATAACCCTGGCGGAATAGAAAACATATCAGAACCTCCTAGCTATTTTCATTATCATTTTAAAAGTGTTTATCAGTTTCCATTTAGAAGTTTATATTCAAAAAATGTATCTAATTTAATGTTTGCTGGTCGTAACGTAAGTCAAACACATATAGCATTGTCGTCAAGTCGTATAATGGCAACATGTGCTTTGCAAGGTCAAGCAGTAGGTACAGCTGCAACTATTTGCAATAAAAGAAACATTTTACCAAGAGAGGTTGGGCAAAACTATATAAACGAGCTTCAAGAACAGCTTATGAGAGATGATGCTTTTATACCTAAACGACCTGCTAAAGATCCTTTAGATTTAGCAAAAAAGGCCAACGAAATATTTGGTTCTACAACGTCTTCTGGAGATGCTAAAAATTTAATAAACGGAATTTCTAGAGATATTGATGGCGAAATAAACCACTGGCAATCTGATGGTTTAAATGCTAAAATTCAATTAGAATGGAATATCCCTGTAAATGTGTCTAAGGTAGAGCTAAAGTGTGATACTAATGTTAAAAGAAACATTATGATGCGAAAAGATAGTAAGAATGATAAACTTTACGGGAATCAAGTGCCAAAGGAAATGCTTAAAGCTTTAAATATTGAAGGTCGTGTAAATGGGCAATGGAAAAAATTAGGAATTATAACAGATAATAGAACGCGTCTTATTAAATTTAATTTTAATACAATAAAAACAACAGCAATTCGAATAAATATGACAGAAACTTATGGCATGAAAAATGTAAAGTTATTTGAAGTACGTTGTTACGCATAATTTAATATGATATATAACTTTAAAATAATAGTTTGCTTTCTTTTTCCTTTTTGGTTTTTAGTAAACAAAGAAGATAATCGAACACAATTAAAAACTATAGAGCACACATTGGTTATTTCTCATCCTGGAGAAAAATCATTGGTAGAAACGGTTTTAACCGAAGTGCAAAACCAAGCAGGTTTACCTGTTGAATATTATATGGATGTTAGGTCTGTTATATGTTTAGAAGAGGTTTGTAAAGTTATTCCTGTTAGGCTATTTTGGGATAATATAGGGCAGTACACTAAATATGAGTTAGATGAAGGTGCTACGCTAGAAAAGTATGAAGCCGATGTTTTTGCCCCAGAAGATTATTATAAACTGCATACTATTTTATCTAATACTGCATCGCCTTTTAAAAAAGTTTTTATTGAAGACATATTAACTGTTCCAGATGAATTAAGCGAAGATATTGATGCAGTTTCTGGTGCTACAGCATTAGAATTGGACGAAAAAGATACCGTTCCTGGTGCAGCTCTCACTTGTTTTACATTATGGCATTGGGCTAACGGTAATGTTATAGCCAATATAAAAACCATAACAGGGCTAGTGTCCAAAGAGCATCTTTTTAATTTTCTTTTTAATCAAGAAGATGATACCTATTTTAATATAGCGGTTAAAAGTTTAAAATCTAGAAAACTATATGCGCCTAAATACACTACAGCAGTTTATAATAGGTTGTTAGACAATGAAAAACTATTAAAAACGGGCCTGCTATATTTAGAATCTGCACCATTAGATGTTTATTTAAGCACCTTACATCAATTAATAGTTAATGGTAATAAAGAACAAAAATTAGCAGTAATAAGATCTTTAAATACTTCAAGTCAAAGTATTCCAAAAAGCTTTTTAGATGGTGTTAGTAAAGAGTTTTCTAATTTAAAATCTTTTCACGAAGTTTCCATTTTGTTAGAACTTATGCAGACTAAGAATACAGGATCTGCAACGGTTATTAAACAGGTTATGCCACTTTTAAACGGAAACTTTATAGCTGCAAGACGTGTATATTGGTTTTTAAAAACAGAAAAATTAAATGATACTCAAACCAAGTTGGTTCAAGATTTTTACAAAGCACATAAAGATCGTTTATAAATGTGTTAAGTAAAGCTACAAACAGCTTTAAAAACCTGTACTCTATCTTTTTATGGTAAGAAGGTATTAATAAACCTTTATATTTTATTTACCTTTGGTAGCTAGATTGCTTTATTTTGAAAAAACTACTTATTGCACCTTTTTTGTTTTTGATAAAAATTTATCAAATCTTTATATCTCCATTAACACCTGCTACATGTCGATATAATCCAACATGTTCGAGTTATTCAAAAAAAGCATTGCAAAAACACGGATTGATAAAAGGAAGTTGGTTAGCTATAAAACGTATATTTAGTTGTCATCCATGGGGTGGTTCTGGTTACGACCCTGTGCCTTAAGTTGTATCAATTCTCAACTTATATTATCTCCTCTAGTTTCCTCATATCGGAATTTGCTTTCTGGAATAGTAGAGAATTTTAAATTCTAATTATAGGGTAAATACTTAATTTTAGAAAATTTTATGGTTGGAAACTAATAAATAGAAAATAAAACTTAGTTTAAGCGTAATTTTTAATGTGAGAGTAACTTGTACTAAAACGTTTAAAAATTACGCTAAAATAAGCTTTTATGATCTTATGCTTTTGGAATGTTTTTTAGAATTTCTAAAACAAACTTCCAGTATTTTTGAACCGATGATATTTGAGCACGTTCGTCTGGCGAGTGTGCACCTTTAATATTTGGCCCAAAGCTAATCATATCCATATCTGGGTAATTAGTTCCTAAAATACCACATTCTAAACCAGCATGACAAGCAGCAACATGAGCTTCTTGGCCATTCATGTCTATATATATTTTAGAAAGTACTTTTAAAATTGCAGAATCCATATTAGGTGTCCAACCTGGGTAATCGCCAGAGGCTTCTACCTCACAACCAGTTAACTCAAAGGTTGCTCGTAGTGTGTTAACCAAATCCCATTTAGCACTCTCGACCGACGAGCGTGTTAAGCATCCAATTTTAACTTGACCTTCTTTTACAATAACACGGGCTATGTTGTTTGATGTTTCTACCAATTCTGGAATATCGGCACTCATTCTATATACGCCATTACAGGCAGCGTAAATAGCTCTTGTTAAACCTTCTTGTATACCAAGATCCATTATTTTTTCTGGAGTTTCGGTTTTAGAAACACTAATTTCTAAATCGGGCTCCATGGTTTTTAGTTCGGTTTTAATAGTATCTGCTTGTAATTGCATTTCTAGTACAAAAGCTTCTTCGTGTATAGCATCTATGGCAACAATAGCATTGCTTTCTCTAGGAATAGCGTTGCGTAAACTACCACCATCAATTTCAGAAATGCGTAATCCAAAGTTTTCGAAACCATCAAATAATATGCGGTTCATAATTTTATTTGCATTACCTAAACCTTCGTGAATTTGCATACCAGAATGCCCGCCTTGTAAACCTTTAACAGTTACTTTGTAACCAATTTTAAACTCAGGTGTTTCTTCTTCGTTA
This sequence comes from Postechiella marina, assembly GCF_039538365.1. NCBI lineage: Bacteria > Pseudomonadati > Bacteroidota > Flavobacteriia > Flavobacteriales > Flavobacteriaceae > Postechiella > Postechiella marina. The sequence continues at coordinate 18,573 of NZ_BAABCA010000007.1, read as the reverse complement.
TAAGTTCTTGTAGCGGTAACATCGATTCCGCCAGCACAGCCAACACCAATTTCGTCGTCTTCTTCGGTATCTAGGTTAAGTAGGATGCCTCCAGAAAGTAAACCTCCTTTTAAACCCATAGCACCTGTCATACCTGTTTCTTCGTCTATGGTAAAAAGCGCTTCTATTGCGGGGTGTACAATATCTTTGCTTTCTAGAATAGCCATTATTGTTGCAACTCCAAGTCCGTTATCTGCACCAAGGGTTGTGCCTTTTGCTCGTACCCAATCGCCATCTATATACATATCGATACCTTGTGTATCGAAGTCGAAAACGGTATCGTTATTTTTTTGATGTACCATATCTAAATGCGATTGCATAACTATGGTAGTTCTATTTTCCATACCAGTGGTTGCTGGCTTTTTTATAATCACGTTTCCAACCTCGTCTTCAATGGTTTCTAAGCCTAAGTTTTTACCAAAATCTTTTATAAAGGCAATAACGCGTTCTTCTTTTTTAGAAGGGCGTGGTACAGCGTTTAAATCGGCAAACTTATTCCAAAGTTGTTGTGGTTCGAGTTGTCTTATATCTTGACTCATATGTGTATGTAATTTATGTGTCAAAGATAGCAAAAAAGGACTGATTTAGGCAGCTACTCCTGATTGATGCGGCATCCTTTTTTGAGGTTGCGAAAAAAAGATATAGCGGAAAGCAGGTAGAAACCTTTATTGACATGCAAGGGCTTTAGGGTGCAAATTTTTATTACTTTTGATTTATGCTAAAAGAGAAGAAAACCATTATAGCGTTGTTGTTAATTCCGCAATATTTTTTTGTGAAATTACTAGGGAATTATCCTGATGTTGTAGAGTTGTATTATAGTAATGGTTTGTATGTTTATATATCTAAGGCTTTTAGATATATGTTAGGTTGGTTGCCATTTTCGTTTGGCGATTTGGTGTATGCTTTTGGTATTATTTATGCTGTTAGGTGGCTTTTTATAAATAGAAAGCGCTTACGAAAAGATACTAAGCAGTGGTTTGTAGATGTGTTTACTGCGGTTTCTATTATTTATTTTGCGTTTCATTTATTTTGGGGGTTTAATTATTACCGTTTGCCATTGCATAAAAGTTTAAATATAAATGCAGATTATACCACAGAGCAGCTTGTTAATGTTACTAAATTATTAATAGAGCGAGCTAATGCTACACATTTTAAAATTACTAAAAATGATACGGTTAAGGTAAATGTACCTTATGCAAAACACGAGGTTTTAAATATGGCGCCCGCTGGTTATGTGGGGTTAAAAAAGCAGTTTCCAGATTTAGAATATACGCCAGTTAGTGCTAAAATATCGTTGTTTAGTTTGCCTTTAACTTACATGGGGTTTAGTGGATATTTAAATCCTTGGACTAACGAGGCGCAGGTAGATGGCATGATTCCGGTTTATAAATTCTCGACAACTTCTACGCACGAAATGGCGCATCAATTAGGGTTTGCTGCAGAAAACGAGGCTAATTTTATTGGTTGTTTGGCTGCTATTAACAACGAAAACATATATTTTAAATATTGCGGTTATACGTTTGGGTTGCGTTATTGTTTAAACGAAATTTATAGACGCGATGAGGCTTTGTATACCCAAATTGTAAAAACTTTAAATAGCGGTGTTTTAAAAAATTATGAGGAAGTGCGAATATTTTGGGATGCACACCAAAACCCAATAGAACCTTTTTTTAAGTTGTTTTATAGTGGTTACTTAAAGGCTAATAAGCAAAATAAAGGTATGGAAAGTTATAGTTATGTGGTGGCGCTTTTGGTTAATTATATTAACGAAAACGATGTTTTGTAATTATTTGTTCTTAATAAATTAGTCTTCAAAATAAATTATAATTAAATTGGTTAGGTGGAAAATAAAGCAATAGATATTAATGTAGATATGGGCGAGGGTATAGGTAACGAAGCCGAGATTATGCCTTTTATTTCGTCTTGTAATATTGCTTGTGGTGGCCATGCTGGAGATAAAACCTCTATGGAAACTGTTGTGCGTTTAGCTAAGACACATCTTGTAAAAATAGGAGCGCATCCATCGTTTCCAGATAGAGCTAATTTTGGTCGTGTACACATAGATATGTCTTGTGCTGCTTTATTTACATCTTTAAAAAAACAAATTAAAGCCTTACAAACTATACTCTTTAAAGAGCATAGAGTGTTACACCATGTAAAACCACATGGTGCACTTTACAATGTAGCTGCGGTTAATACTAAGGTTGCACATGTTATTATTGAAGTAATGAAAAGCTTGGTGTTGCCGGTTAAATTATATGTACCATACCAATCTGTTATTGCAGATATAGCTACTAAAAATGGCATTGGTATTGTTTATGAAGCTTTTGCAGATAGAAATTACAACGAAGATTTAACCTTGGTTTCTAGACAAGAAAAAGATGCTTTAATTAGTGATGTTGATGCCATGTTTAATCATGTTTTTAATATGGTTACTAAGCAAAGGGTTAAAACTATTAGTGGTAAAGAAATTAATATTATGGCTAATACGTTTTGCATTCATGGCGATAACCCTAATGCTGTTGTTTTAATTAAAAATTTGAAAGATAAATTAGAGTTAAATGGTATTGCAATTAGATAACTACTAACAATTAATGTCTTTTAATATTACATATAAACGCTTTGGAAAGACTTCTATTTTAATAGAATGGCCAACTGTTATTAATGATGAGGTACTGCAGGATGTTTTAAATTTTAAGTTTAAAATTGAAAATAAGGCTATTAAAGGGTTAATACAAATTACTAATGCTTACAATAGCTTACTTGTAATTTATAATGAAGCATTATTTGCTTTTGAAGAGCAATTAGCGGTATTAAAAGGTGTTTATCTTTCTCAAGATATAGGTTTAAAAAATACTTCGAGATTATGGCGAATTCCTGTTTGTTATGACGCCCATTTTGGAATTGATTTAAATGCCATTGCATTAGATAAAAATATAAGTATAGATCAAGTAATAAAAATACATTCGCAAACTATTTATACGGTTTACTTTATAGGTTTTTTACCTGGTTTTTTATATTTAGGCGGTTTAGATGCTTCTATTTTTATGCCTAGAAAGGCTACACCAAGGTTAAAAATTAATAAAGGATCTGTGGCAATTGGAGGAGAGCAAACAGGTGTTTACCCAAGCGAAAGCCCTGGCGGTTGGAATATTATTGGTAATTCACCAATTAATTTTTTCGATGTTACAAAGCAGCAACCTTGTTTTGCTAAGGCTGGAGATAAAATTAAATTTTATCCTATTTCGTTAAAGGTTTATAAAGATATTAAAACATTGGTTGATGCCCATGTTTATGTTATAGAAAATAATAGGGTATGATAAAAGTTTTACATGCCGGTTTTTATACTACTGTTCAGGATTTTGGACGTATAGGTTTTCAGGAATATGGCGTACCTTATTCTGGTGTTATGGATAGAAAATCTGCCGAAATAGCTAATGCTTTGTTGGGGAATAGTAAAAACGAAGCTGTTATAGAAATGACCATGACGGGTGCTAAATTACTTTTTAATACTGCAACTTATATTGTTATATCGGGTGCAGATATGTCTGCCAAATTAAATGGTTTAGCTATTAGTATTAATAAAGTTATAAATATTAAAGCTAATGATATTCTATCGTTTGGTAAATTACATAACGGGTTTAGAAGTTATTTAGCTGTTTTGGGTGGGTTTAGCGCTCCAGAAGTTATGCAGAGTAAAAGCATGTATCAAAATATTACAAAGCAGATAAGGCTTAATAAAAATGATGAATTACAAATTAAGTCTACTTTAAAACCAAGTTTAAAAACAAATGCTTTTTTAAGAGTTGATGCATCTTACATAGCTTCTAATACTTTGTCGGTTTTTAAAGGCCCAGAGTTTAATGAGTTAGCAAAAGATAAACAGAAACAATTATTTTTTAAACCGTTTACGGTCTCAAAACAGAATAACAGAATGGCCTATCAATTAGAAGAAACTGTAACTAATAGTTTAGCGCCTATAATTACAGCTCCGGTACTGCCAGGTACAGTACAATTAACGCCCTCTGGAAAATTAATTGTTTTAATGCGAGATTGCCAAACCACTGGTGGTTACCCAAGAGTGTTGCAACTTAGCAAAGAAGCAATAAATCTATTATCTCAAAAATTTACTGGTTGTAAGATTAGCTTAAATTTAATTTCTAAATTTTAAGTTAATCTTTATTTATGTGCATAAGGTTTAATTAATTTTACGACTTACTTTTTAAATATTAAATTATGATAAAGCGATTTGCAATATTTTTTATGCCTTTAATTTTTGTTTTTGCGTGTAAAACAGAAAAACAAAGGGATGCAAATACGATTATAGATAAAGCTATAGCGGTTTCTGGAGGGCATAAGATAGATGCGTCTAAAATTAGTTTTACATTTCGAGATAAGTTTTATAGTGCAACAAGAAATAAAGGTGAATTTTTGTTAACACGTAGTTTTGTTAGTACTAAAGACTCTATACAAGATTTATTAAACAATGAAGGTTTTAATAGATTAGTAAATAAAAAAAAGGTTAAGGTTATAGATAGTATGGCTACTAAATATGCTGCATCTGTAAACTCTGTACATTATTTTTCTGTTTTACCCTATGGATTACAATCAAATGCTGTAAATAAAACTTTTTTAGGTGAAACAAAGATTAAAAATACTGCTTATTATAAAATAAAAGTCACTTTTGATGAAGCGGGTGGAGGAGAAGATTTTGAAGACGTTTTTGTGTATTGGGTAAATAAAGAAACTTTTAAAGTTGATTATTTGGCATATTCTTATGAAGAAGGTAAAGGAATAGGTTTTAGGTTTCGAGAAGCTTATAACGAGCGCTATATAAAAGGGATTAGATTTGTAGATTATAACAATTATAAACCACAAACAGGTAGCGTTAAATTACAATCTTTAGATGAATTATTTCAACAAGAAAAGCTACAGTTACTGTCTAAAATAGAATTACAAAATGTTAAAGTAGACTTTTATTAAAAAAAAAAGCATCCTAAAATCTATTAATTTTAGGATGCTTTTTTAGTTTTATGTAGTCTTTATTTAAATATTAAATAAAACTGGTTTCTTTTTTAGTAGTTAAATTTGTTTTGTTTTTAGACTCTAAATACTGTTTATATATTTTAGAATTGTTTAGTAGTCTAGAGTGTTCTTTTATTTCTATAATAGAAGAGGTACCAATTCTTTCTGCGCCAGCATCAAGATATTTTATAGCGGTTTCGTAATCTTTTATATCGCCAGAAGCTTTAATTTTTAATCCTTCTCTAACAGTCTTTCGTATAATTTTAACAGCAGTTAATGTGGCGCTGTTTCGTACAAAAGTATTAGATGTTTTAATGTAATCTACATTGGTGTCTAAACAAATTTCGCAGCTTTTTATAATTTCATTTTTGCTTAACTGTGTTATTTCTATACAGGCTTTTAAAACGGTATGGCCTATAGCTAGTTTTACATCATTAACATCTCTAAGTACCGCTATATAATTTTTCTTTTTTAGAGCAGACAAATTAATAGTCATATCAATTTCAAAGGCGCCTTCTTGTATGGCTTTTTTTGCTTCAGAAATTTTAGAGTTTGTAGAGTCGTTTCCTAATGGAGAACCTATAATAGCACAAATTTTTACACTTGTACCTTTTAATAATTGTTTGGCAAACGAAACAAAAGAGCTAGGTATAGTAACCGAGTAAAAATTGTTTTGTTCTGCGTTATTACATAATGCTATAATGTCTTCTTTTTCTACGCTATCTTTATGCACAGCGTAATCTATGAATTGGGAGATATTCATTAATATTTCGTAGTTTTTAACTTTTTAATATTAGTAGTTAATACCAAAAATGGAGTTGTAAATTAAGTCTTATTATATATAGTTTTGGGGACTATGTGTTTGCTAATTTATATATAAATTTTCTTAAAATTTAATCTATGCTTATTTTTTAGACGAACTGCATTCAAAAGTATCCAAAAATAATTTTTACTATAAAAAGATTTGAATTTTAGACTTCTTTTGTTAAATTAAATGACTTTATTTCTTTTAATCGTTCTTCAAAAGTGTGCTCTTTTACAGGTATAACAACAGATTTAAATAATTGCATTAAATCTTCTGAATGTGTTTCTCTTTTTTGATTTTTTAAATTGTAATGCACAAATCCAGACCAAAGCATAGCTTTTAAATGCGATTTATCTTTATTATACATACACATTTCTACCTGTAACTCACTGTTTGTAAAAGCGATTACTTTAGACTCTATAATTACTTTTTCTGATAATAGAGCAGGTTTTAAATAAGCTATTTGATTGGTGCTGGATACCCAGCTTTTTCCAATTTTTAACGCCATTTTATATATGTCAATGTTATAATTTTCTATTAGTACATCATCTCTATGATTCATAAAGTAGTCCATATAACTGCCATTGTTTAAATGGTTAAAAGGATCGCAGTCTGGAAATCTAATTTTAGCTTCACTCGCTAGTACTTTTGGTAAATTACTCATAAATTATGTTTTAATAATATACCAAACGATATATTTATATGTAAAAAAATATTATATTTTTAGTTTTAAATCTATTAACTCGTCTATTAAATTCATGGTGTCTTCCATGTAATAGTTGTCGTTTAAGGTGTGAGTCATAAATATAGCACCTTGTATCATGGTATCAATTCTTTTAGCGTATTGCATAGCATTAATGTTGGTAGAAATTTCTCCAGCGTCAATACCATTTTCTATAATGCTACATAATTGATCTTGAATTCTTTGGATAACCTCTCGAACACGTTGCAACAACTCAGAATTGCTATGATTGGCATCTACACCTATGTTTAAAATAGGGCAACCGCCAAGTTGTTTACTAAACGGGTAGTAATTTCTATAAAAATCTGTGATTAAATATAATTTTTTAATTGGCGAACTGCTCTCTCTTAAATGATTTGATAAAGGGCTAATTAACGATTTTACCATGTATTTAAATGCGGCATAAGCTAGTTCTTCTTTGTTCTTAAAATTGCCATAAATAGCGCCTTTAGTTAAACCTGTAGCTTTTGTAATATCGCTTATACTAGTGGCAGCATACCCATTTTTATTAAAAATAGGAGCCGAAATTTCGATAATATGTTGCGAAGTTAATGCTGCTTTTGTTGTCATGATATTACAAATATAATTAAAATATACCAATCGGTATATTAAAAAGAAAAGCAACAATTATCTAATTAAAGATTCTTGTTGCTTTTTTTCTAATCAACCTATTAATAGGCTAATTAAGCGGTATATGTTATAAATAGAAACTATTAAATTTGTTCTGTAACCAAATCGCTTTGGTTTCTAAATACTAAATTATTATCAAAAGCATCTAGTAGTATTATACTATCTGTAGTTACTTTTCCTGCTAATATTTCTTTACTCAAGGCATTTAATACATCTTTTTGTATAACTCGTTTAACAGGTCTGGCTCCATATTCTGGATTATAACCTTTGTCTGCTAAATAATTTACAGCCTCTGGTGTAGCGTCAAAAGTAATACCTTGTTTAGCTATCATTTTTGTAATGCTTTTTAGTTGTAAACCAACTATGTTTACAATATTATTTTTGCTTAAAGGTGTAAACATAATAGTGTCATCTATTCTGTTTAAAAACTCGGGTCTTACGCTTTGTTTTAGTAAGCCTAATACATCTACTTTTGCACTTTCCATGGCGGTATCAATATCTTTTACTGCTTCAAAACGTTCCTGAATAATTTGGCTTCCCATGTTAGAAGTCATAATTATTATCGTGTTTTTAAAATCTGCAATACGTCCTTTATTATCTGTTAAATGCCCTTCATCTAATACTTGTAATAAAATATTAAAGGTGTCAGGATGTGCTTTTTCAATTTCATCTAATAGCACAACAGAATAAGGTTTGCGTCTTACTGCTTCTGTTAATTGTCCTCCTTCATCGTAGCCAACATATCCAGGAGGTGCTCCAACTAAACGACTCACTGCATGGCGTTCTTGATATTCGCTCATGTCAATACGTGTTAAGGCATTTTCGTCATCAAATAAATAATCTGCTAAAGCCTTTGCAAGTTCTGTTTTACCAACACCAGTAGTTCCTAAAAATAAGAAAGTGCCTATGGGTTTTTCTGGATTTTGTAAACCAGCTCGGCTTCTTCGTACAGCATCACTTACCGCAATAATAGCCTCTTCTTGGCCTACAACACGTTTGTGTAATTCGTCTTCTAGCTTTAAAAGTTTTTCGCGTTCGCTTTGCAGCATTTTAGTAACAGGAATACCAGTCCATTTAGCTACAACTTCTGCAATATCATCATAAGTAACCTCTTCTTTTATAAGCGAAGTTTCATCTTGTGCATCAAGTTGTTTTTGAAAAATTTCTAGCTGCTCTTGCGCCTCTTTGATCTTTCCATAACGCAATTCTGCTACTTTTCCATAATCGCCATCACGCTCTGCTTTTTCTGCTTCAAGCTTAAAGTTTTCAATATCTTGCTTTATATTTTGTATATTGTCTACAACTTCTTTTTCAGATTTCCATTTGGCATTAATTTCATTACGTTGTTCTTTTATATTGGCTAAATCAGACCGTAGAGACTTTAACTTAGTTTCGTCTTTTTCGCGTTTAATGGCTTCAATCTCTATTTCTAATTGCATTATTTTTCGATCTAATACATCTAGTTCTTCTGGTTTAGAATTGATTTCCATGCGCAATTTAGATGCAGCTTCGTCCATTAAATCAATAGCTTTATCTGGTAAATATCTATTTGTAATATAACGCGTAGAAAGCTCTACAGCTCCAATTATAGCTTCATCTTTAATGCGTACTTTGTGGTGTGTTTCGTATTTTTCTTTAATGCCACGTAGTATAGAAATAGCACTTTCGGTATCGGGCTCGTCTACCATTACTTTTTGAAAACGACGTTCTAAAGCCTTGTCTTTTTCAAAGTATTTTTGGTATTCATCTAAAGTTGTTGCTCCAATAGCACGAAGTTCTCCTCTGGCCAAAGCTGGTTTTAAAATGTTTGCAGCATCCATGGCTCCTTGTCCGCCTCCAGCGCCAACTAGGGTGTGTATTTCGTCTATAAATAGCACAATATCTCCGTTGCTTGTGGTTACTTCTTTAATAACAGATTTTAAACGTTCTTCGAATTCACCTTTATATTTAGCGCCTGCAATTAAAGCACCCATGTCTAAGGCAAAAATTTGCTTATCTTTTAGGTTTTCAGGAATATCGCCATCTATAATTCTGTGTGCTAAGCCTTCAGCAATAGCAGTTTTTCCTGTGCCAGGTTCTCCAACCAAAATTGGGTTGTTTTTTGTTCTGCGAGATAAAATTTGAAGTATTCTTCTAATTTCTTCATCTCTACCAATTACAGGATCTAACTTACCATCTTTAGCTAATTGATTTAAGTTTTTAGCATATTTATTTAACGAATTGTATGTGTCCTCCTGGTTTTGTGATGTTACATTTTCGCCTTTTCGCAATTCGTTTATAGTAGCTGTTAAACCCTTTTCTGTAACACCTTGGTCTTTTAGCATTTGGGCTATTTTACTATTCGATTTAAAAACAGCTATTATTAAATGCTCGATAGACACGTAATCGTCATTCATTTTTTTAGCAACATTAGATGCTTCGTTTAATGTCTTTCCTGCTTCTCTAGATAGCATAAGCTCACTACCAGAAACTTTAGAGAAACTTTCTAGTTGTTTGTTTAAGGCTTGTTCTAAAATATTAATATTTACGTTCAGTTTCTTTAAAATGAATGGTAATACATTTTCATCAACTTCAAAAATGCCTTTAATAATATGTTCGTTTTCTATTTGTTGGTGCGAGAAACCCTGAGCAATTTGTTGCGCTTGCTGTATGGCTTCTTGCGATTTTATTGTATAATTATTTAAGTTCATAACGGGTCTTTTTTATTTTTAATTTAATTAAGACAATAATCTTACCAATACATTTTAACCGACAAAATGTCGGTTAAAATGTATTGGTTAATGACTTTTTGTCTTTGTTATGTGGGATTAAATTTTGCTTTGAAAACGAATGTTAGTCTTTTAGTTTGAAAAGCATTAGTATTAACTTAAATTTTGATATAAAAATATTTAACGTTATTACTTTTTATTATGGACTAATTACCATAAGTTTAGTATTTATTTTAAAAAATTTGATAAGTGAGAGTGCTCAAAAATAAAATAAGGCAAAGATTTCTGCTTTTTGTAACTATTTCTGCTTTGGTATTTGTGGCTTTTTTTGTTTTAATTAAAAGTCATATTTTAACACAAGGAGAAGATGCTTTTTTAATTAGTAAATCTGGCAAACAAAGTATGTTAAGTCAGCGTATAGTAAAAGCAATATTTGCCTTAGATAGCGATACAAGACTAGTGCCTGCAGCTACAATTAAAGATTCTTTAAAAGTTTTTACCAAAGAGTTAGAGCAAACACACGAATTTTTATTAAAAAAAAACAAGGAAACTAAAAGGGCTAGTAAGTTAAATTCTTTATTTCGAGATGTTGATGTTAATTTAAAAACACTGGTTAAAACCAGTGATAGCATATCATCTCTACCAGACTTTAAATTAAACAAAAAAACGCAACGACTCATAAAAGAAACAGAATTGTCTTTTTTATTTGGTATGGATGCTATTGTAAACGAATATTTAAAAATAGCACAAGCAAATTTTATAAGTACCAAAAATAGTTACTATACTATTTTTGGTTTATCTGTTTTAATATTAACAGTTGGATTTTTCTTTTTGTGGTTTCCTAATATTCAGCAATTAATTAGAAAAAATGAGTTATTAATACGTAGCAACGAAAAACTTGCACATTCTAAATTACAAATAAAGCAAAGCCTTAACGAATTAAAAGAGCTTAAAATAGATTTAGAACATAAAGAGCGTTTTAATAAAATTTTTATTAATCAGGCTCCACCATCAATAGCTATGCTAGATAAGGATATGAAATATATGGCTGTATCTGAAAAGTGGAAGCAAGATTACAATATGGAAGGGCAAGTTGTTATTGGTAGATCGCATTACGAAGTGTTTCCGGAGATTAAGCAGGAGTGGAAAGAGCAACACAAAAAGTGTTTAGCAGGTTATATAGATAAATGTGAAGAAGCCCCTTTTGTAAGAGCAGACGGATCTGTGCAGTGGATTTTTTGGGATGTTAGACCATGGTATTTACCAGATGGCGAAGTAGGTGGTTTGCTTATGTATACTGGTGATATAACCGATATAAAAAAACAGAGTTTAGCAAAGCATAGAATAGAGCAAATATTAAAAAGTACTAATAAAGTATCGCGAATTGGTACTTGGGAACTAGATATTGAGACAGATAAGCTTACATTTAGCGATATGTCTAGAGAAATATTAAAATTGCCAAAAGATTATCAAGTTTATGGAAATTCTAGTTTGCATTTATATAAAGACGGGGTAAGTAAAGATAAAATAATAAACTCTATAAGAAAGATAAAAGAAACAGGAGAGCCATTTGATCTCGAATTGGAAGTTATTAATATGGAGGGAGAAGATATTTGGATTAGAGATATTGGTCAAGCCGAATTTATAGAAGGTAGATGTGTACGTGTTTATGGAATTTTTCAGGATATTACAGAAATAAAGCAAAGTGAAAGTGCCCTAACCAAACAAAACCAATTGTTAAGTTTTGCAGAGAAAATATCTAAGATGGGGCACTGGCAGTGGGAATTAAAAACGAATATAGTTACTTGGTCTTCAAATTTATATGATATTATGGGATTTAATAAAAATTCTTTTGAGGTTAAGCCCAATACTTTATTTGAAATAACTCATCCAGATGATATAGATAAGGTTAAGTCATATATGAAAAAAGGTTTGGAGACAAAACATTTTGATGGTGAATTGGTACAACGAATTATATCGGAAGATAATAGTGTTAAGACTATTCAAGTTTTAGCTAAAATTTTTACAGATAGTGATGGGGAAATTATAGAGGTAGTTGGTACATGTCAAGATATAACTTTGCAAAGAATAGCCGAAATTAAGTTTAGAGGCTTGTTAGAGTCTGCTCCAGATGCTATGATTATTTTAAATGAAAATAAAAGAATCCATTTAGTAAATAAACAAGCAGAAAAAATGTTTGGTTATTCGGCTTCAGAACTTTATGATAAGAAAATAGAAGTATTAATTCCAGATCGTATTATCGATAATTTTATAGTTTATAGTGATGATTATTTTGAGAACCCTAGATTTATAAAAACTGGAGAGCGCAGAGAATTAATAGGTATTAATAAAGATGGCGAAGAGTTTACGGTTCAAATAAGTTTAAGTCCATTAGAAACCGAAGAAGGTATATTGGTTTCTGCAGCCATTAGAGATATAACAGCACAAAAGGAAGCTGAGCAAAAAATTATTCATGTTAACGATAATTTAAAACTACTAGCTCAAGAATTAACAAGTAAAAATATACAGTTGGCAGATTTTGCCCAAATAACATCTCATAATTTAAGAGCTCCAGTTAGTAACCTTAGCTCTTTAGTAGATTTGTATGCTATATCAGACGATAATAGTGATAAGGAAGAGGTTTTTGAAAAATTTAAAAAAGTGGTAAATCATCTTACATTTACTCTTAACACCTTACTAGAAGCTTTAAAGGTAAAAGAAGGAAAAGTAAAGGTGTCTTATGTTTATTTTGATAAAACTTTTGAAAAAACAAAAGAGGTTTTAGCTGGGCAAATAATAGAGTCTAAAGCAGAAATAACAAGCGATTTTACTTCAATTAACAAAACACTTCATAACAAGGTTTATTTTGAAAGTATTTTTCTTAATTTGATAGAAAACGCTATAAAATATAGATCTAAATCTAGAGTTTTAAAACTTCATTTACATACAGAGCTTATAGATGGTAATATTGTTTTAAAAGTTAAAGACAATGGTCTTGGTATAAATTTAGATAGGCATCGTAATAAAATATTTGGTTTAAATAAGGTGTTCCATAGGCATCCTAACGCTAAAGGTGTTGGTTTGTATATGACCAAATTACACGTAGAATCTATGGGAGGAAAAATTAGTGTAAAAAGTGTTGTTGGAGAAGGCTCTACATTTATTGTGAAATTTAGTAATACTGCAAAAAAATCACATATATAATGTTTTTTAATTGTAAGTTTTAAATAGATTAAAGGACTAAAATTAAAAATTAAATAATAGTGAAGCGTATTAGCAATTTTAAAAGTGTTTAAAATTACTGTTTTGGTGTTATATTTAGTTGTAATAAATTATGATTAAATCATAATTAAAAAAAAGAAAAGATACTATGGGGGTTTTTAATAAAATTTTTGGAGCAAAAACAGAGTCTAAGGAGAAAAAGGTTTTACCTTGGATACCTTTAAATGAGTTGCCTCAACTTGAACATATAGAAAAAAAATCGGCTAATAAAACGCAAGTTATATTCAAGCACTCTACACGTTGTGGTATAAGCTCAATGGTTATGAAGCAATTTGTAGACATGTATAATTTAACCGAAAAAGATTTAGATTTATATTATTTAGATTTGTTAAGTTATAGAGATGTTAGTAACGAGGTTGGGTATAAATTCCAAGTAATACACGAGTCTCCGCAAATTTTGGTTATAAAAAACGGAGTGGTTGTAAAGCATGCTTCGCATGGAATTATAAACGAGATTGATTTGGCTCAGTTTGTTTAATTTAGAGTAAAGTAAAAACAAAAAAAACGCCCAACTTGGTTGGGCGTTTTTTTTGTTTATTTAAATCTTATAGGAATTTATAATATCCTTTAACTGTAGCTTTAAGTCTTCTCCAGTATCAAAAACCATTTGTTCGTTAGTAGGGAAGGGTATACGCCTGTTTTTTAATAAGTTTCTATCGTCATTGTTTAACGCACGTTTATCTCCTCTAGATTTTGCAAAAATATATTCAAAAACAAATGTACTTTTAACAGGAAAATTATCTAATACTTGATTCGATAATAGATCTAAATAAACCACATCTCCAATAACTTGAGATGATTTAGTTTGTATAGTTTCTTTAATGCGACACTTAACTCTAATAATTTTATCAACTTTAATATCGTTTCCTAAAGTGTCTTTGGCAACATTACCTTTGCTGTCCAGTTTGTACTTCCAACCATCTTTAATGTCTTTTTCTCTAATAAATTCACGTTCTTTAATACGCTCAGGAGAAATATTTATGTGTTTTAAGTTAAGTTGCATAGCATAATCATATTTAATATGCTCAGCTTTATTGGCATGGTATACGCTCCAAAACTTATTAAGTCCATAGGTGTCAAAATTCAATAAATCCTTTTCTAAACGAGCAGGAATAATTTGTTGGGTTTGGTTGTTTATGCCAACCAATATGTAATTTGTGCCACGTTGGTGAGCTTCTTCAAGTAGTTCTTGTGTGTTTTCGTAATTGGGGTTAATATGCTGTAAATATTCAAGAACACTGTATGCTTCTCTAATAGTTACTTTATCGTCAGACTCTAAAAGCGAGATACCTTTTTCGTACATATAGTCCGATACGTTTTCTTTAGCTTCAACTATATTATTACTATAATTATTAAACTTAAACGGAACGTTTTTTCCGTCTATACTCAAAGGTAAAATAGGTTTTATAGATTCTTGTCTAGCGTTTAAATCTAAATATAACTCGTAAATTCTGCTTAAAGATTCGGGGTTGTTATCCTTTTTTAGAAAATCTAAAGTGTTTAAATCTCGATCTATAGCTTTGTAATATGCGTCTTGGAGCATTAATACATAATCGTATTTACGCTTCTTGTTTTTATTAGTTCGTAGTTTTTCTAAAGCAGTCGAAATGGCTTGATCGTAATTGCCCGAATTTACAGCTTGTTCTACTTGCTTTCTTGTGTTACAAGCAAAAAGAAATATAAATGTAAAAAATAAGAGTAGTCCTTTTTTCATAAGATAAAAGTTTTGGTTATTTGGGTATTATTTCAATAGTAATGCCAAAACTAACCAAAACTTTCAATATAAGTCTAACTAATTGTTTTCTAGTGTTTTATTTTTAATGTTTGCGGGTAGTAATTGTGAAGATACTTCTCCAAAACCTATACGTGTGCCATCTTTTTCGCAATGGCCTCGCATTATAACAGTATCGTAATCATTTATAAATTTACGCTCAGAACCATCATTCATTTTAATAGGCTTTTCTCCTCTCCAAGATAATTCTAACATCGATCCATAAGAGTCTGGTGTTGGCCCAGAAATAGTTCCACTTCCCATCATGTCTCCAGAGTTTATAGGGCAACCATTAACAGTGTGGTGTGCTAATTGTTGTGCCATATTCCAATACATATATTTAAAGTTAGAATTGCTAACTACGGTTTCTTTAGCGCCTTTTGGTTGTATAGACACTTCTAAATTAATATCAAAACTCTTTTTTCCTTTGTATTGAAGGTAGTCAAGTTGTGGCTTAATAGCTTTAGGTCCTTCTACACGGTAAGGCTCTAAAGCATCTAGTGTAACAATCCATGGCGAAATAGAAGACGCAAAGTTTTTAGCTAAAAATGGACCTAATGGTACGTATTCCCATTTCTGGATATCACGAGCACTCCAATCGTTAAATAAAACCATACCAAATATGTATTCCTCGGCTTCGTTAACGGGTATGCTGTCTCCTAAGTCGTTAGCATCTGTAGTAATAAAAGCCATTTCTAGTTCAAAATCCACAAGTTTAGATGGGCCAAAAACGGGAGTTTTAGAGTCTCCAGGTAAAGTTTGGCCTAGAGGTCTGTGTACAGGTATTCCTGAAGGAATTATAGAAGAACTTCTACCATGATATCCAACTGGTATATGTAACCAGTTTGGTAATAGAGCATTGTCTGGGTCTCTAAACATAGTGCCTACATTGGTGGCATGCTCTATACTAGAGTAAAAATCGGTGTAATCGCCAATTTGTACTGGTAATTGCATTTCTATTTCGTCTAAACGAAATAGAACAACCTCCTTATGTTTTAAATTATTTTTTAAGATGTCATTTTCGGCATCAAAAATTTCGGCAATTCTATTTCTAACTAGGCGCCATGTTTTTCTTCCATCAGCAATAAAATCATTTAAAGTATCTTGAAGAAAAATATCATCTGTTAAAGGTATGTTTTCAAAGTAACCTAATTGGTGTAAAGCACCAAGGTCTATGGCTGTATCACCAATTCTTGTTCCTATGGTAATAATGTCATCTCGAGTTAAAAACACTCCAAATGGAATGTTTTGAATAGGGAAATCTGAATTTTTGTCAACGTGTAACCACGATATTCTATCAGGATTATTAGCGGTAATAGGCATAGTATATAATTTTAAGGGATGTTATTGTTGTATTCTTATCAAACGTACATAATTTTTTTATTTTTTTATTAAATATTGTGTAAAATCTATATAATCTCTAACAGTTTATAATTTCGTTAAAAACTTATAAGTAATTATTTCTTTTTATACAGCAATAAGTAATCTATTTGCTATTTTTGCTAAATATTTAATCAGATAATTAATTTTATGCAACGCGACGAACAGATTTTTGAACTTATTCAAGCCGAAAAAGAACGCCAATTACATGGTATAGAACTTATTGCATCAGAGAATTTTGTAAGCCCACAAGTAATGGAAGCTGCAGGCTCTGTGTTAACAAATAAATACGCAGAAGGATATCCTGGAAAACGTTATTATGGAGGTTGTGAAGTTGTAGATGAAGTAGAGCAAATAGCAATAGATAGAGCAAAAGCATTATTTGGTGCTGCTTATGTAAATGTACAGCCACACTCTGGAAGTCAGGCAAATACAGCGGTTTATCATGCGTGTTTAAACCCAGGCGATAAAATATTAGGATTCGATTTGTCTCATGGTGGGCATTTAACTCACGGTTCGCCAGTAAACTTTTCAGGTAAATTATATAATCCAGTATTTTACGGTGTAGAAGAAGAAACAGGAGTTTTAAACTACGATAAAATTCAAGAAATTGCAACAAAAGAACAGCCGAAATTAATAATTGCAGGTGCATCAGCATATTCTCGAGATATAGACTTTAAACGTTTTAGAGTAATTGCAGATAGTGTAGGAGCAATATTAATGGCAGATATTTCGCATCCAGCTGGATTAATTGCAAAAGGAATATTAAACGATCCGTTACCGCATTGCCATATCGTAACAACAACAACTCACAAGACCCTAAGAGGTCCAAGAGGAGGAATGATTATGATGGGCGAAGATTTCGAAAACCCATTTGGAATCAAACTTAAAAACGGAAACTTACGAAAAATGTCTTCTTTGTTAGATTCAGCAGTTTTCCCTGGAAACCAAGGAGGACCTTTAGAGCACATTATAGCAGCAAAGGCAATAGCCTTTGGAGAAGCTTTAACAGATGAGTTTTTAGCTTATCAATTACAAGTAAAGAAAAATGCATCAGCAATGGCAAATGCATTAGTAAGTAAAGGATATAAAATTATATCTAATGGTACAGATAACCACTGTATGTTAATTGATTTACGCAACAAAAACCTATCTGGAAAAGATGCAGAGCAAGCGCTTGTAAAAGCAGACATAACAGTAAATAAAAACATGGTACCGTTCGACGATAAATCACCATTTGTAACATCTGGGATTCGTCTAGGTGCAGCAGCAATTACTACGCGTGGCTTAAACGAAACAGAAATTATAGCTGTTGTCGAGTTAGTAGATGAGGTAATCAATAATTTCGAAGATGAAGCAGTATTAGCAAATGTAAAAAACAAAGTAAATGCGTTAATGCAAAATAGGCCTTTATTTGTATAGTAATACAGTAGCTAAAGTTGCTTTAGCATCCTATATAATAAAAATCCCGTTTACGCGGGATTTTTTTGTTATATAGTAATGCGCTTATTACTAAATTTTCTTTAAGATAATTATAATATAAGATAAAAGTTTGATACTTATTAGTTAATAATTAAGTAAACAGTCTATTAAATTAAAAAAGGATGTCCCATATTAAATAGGGAAATATATTTTTTAGAAAAAGAAAGTAGTTTACTGTAAAAAAAATAATAAAGTATTTTATAACGCAATACACTATTAAAAATCCACATAATATACTTTCAATCATATTTGAATCTTTATTGTATAGAAGAAAATCAACAAAAAAAGCAATTCCGTTTTAGGGTAGAGTTGGGGTTCAAATTTATATATTCCATTACATAAAAACAGTAGTATATATAATAAGGACAATGCAACAAGGTAGTCAAACCATAAAAGCCAATAAAAAAAGAACTGTTTTAAATTTAATTAAAGAAGCAAAAGCAAGTCATTCCAATCAAAAAACAAGAAAATTTACCAATATTCAATACTTAAAAGTAACACGCTACATTGTAATTTTTGAATAAAAAAGTATATTTCTCAGAAGCTATAAAAAAAGTTGAAAAACCCACTCTTGTAATACGCTGATTAAAAACACATTAAGTTCAATATTAAAAAAACATAAAAAAAAGGTTAAAAAAAGCCTTGCTATAGTCAAAAAGGAATGTATATTTGCACCCGCTAAAAACGGTAACAGTAATTAGCGAACGTT
>NZ_BAABCA010000006.1:0-411327 GCF_039538365.1 Postechiella marina | reverse complement strand
TTGTGTGTTTACCTTTACTAAGTTCGTCAATAATTTTTAGTTTAAAAGGTTCTGAATACCGTCTAATTACTTTGTCATTTTTGTACATAATGTTTAAAATTATGTAGCCTTTATTCAGGACGGGTCAGATATTAAGCCAACGATGCGTGTTATCATAATTACCGCTACAAACAGCATTAAACTGCTTAAAAACGTTTCTAGAAGCGGGTCTTTGTTATTAAATATCCATTCCATGTATTACTACAATATTTTAAATTATTTTTTTTGCTATTTTAAAGAAGCCTACTTTACCAATAGTTTTTAAAATGGTTTGTACCCAGTTTGCAAGAGATAAGTCTTCTTTAAAACTTTGTTTTACTAGTTTTAACTCTTCTATAGAGATGTCGCGTTTTAATTTTAAAACTTCTAAATCTTTTGCTATTTCTTCTGCGTTTTCGTAAATTCTCATAGCTTTTATTTAAACATTTTTCTTGATAATACTTTTATAATCGAGTTCTCTATCCAGCGCCTAATTAAATAACTAAAAATAGCAAGCCCTATAAAAATTAAGGACGTCACTAAATGCCCAATGGCTGCACTGTTATAGGCCTCACCTATACGCGTAGATAAGGCCACTGCCAGTAAGATAAATGCAATTAAAGTAAAGGAGCCTACTAAAGTAAATTTAATTAGTAAAGCCATAGATGTAGTTAGCATCTGGAATAACTTAAGCTCGTAATAGGCTTCAGTATTTCTTATAAAGCTTTCTCCTTTATTAAGTGCTTCATCTGTAGTTTCATCTAAAGATTCAAAAACACTCATTATTTTGTTTGTAAGGTTTTGTTCTTAGCTTTTAATTCTTTTAATCTTACTTCTAAAGAACTAATAATGTCATCTGCTTTATAACTCGCATTTTTAACAATGGTATCTAATTGGCTATCTAATGTACCTTTACCAGTTGCTAAACTATCTGCAACATTATCTCTAATATCACTTGTTTTACTTGCTATGTTAGCTTGTATTTTTTCTGCTTCAGAAAGTAAGGTGTCTTTTGCATTGTTAGCATTTTCTGCTATTTTTTTTCTTGTTGTGCTTCCTTTATCTGGAGCAAAAAGCATACCTACACCAACACCTACTGCTGTTCCTAATATTACTGTTAAAAGATTATTTCCTTGACTCATTTTTTTTATGTTTTTATGTATTAATATTTGTTTATTACAAAGCTATTGCTAAACAGCACAACGCATTAACTTCATTACATATAATGTTAACTCAAAAAAGCAAAATGGTTATAATGCCTTGATTCTTTAGTTAATTTTGGTGTAAATAAATTAACTATGGCAATTTTAGGACATATTATAAAGGGAGCAATTCAACTTGCAGATAACATAACATCAAAACCAAACCATATTGAAGCGCAGCAAAATGTATTAAAAGATTTATTAAATACAGCTAGCAAAACTCAATTTGGTAAATATTATAAATTTGATGAGCTTCTGCAATCAAAAACATTAGCAATAGATTTTGCTCAATCTATACCATATCACGATTATAATGATATGCAGAATAAATGGTGGAAAAAAAATCATGAAGGCGAACATAATGTAACATGGCCAGGTAGCCCATCTTATTTTGCTTTAAGTTCGGGCACAACGGGTAAGGAAAGTAAAAGAATTCCGGTTACAAACGATATGATTTCTGCTATACGAGGATCTGGTATTAAGCAAGTATTGTCTTTAAATAATTTTGAAGTCTCTGCCAATTTTTTTGAAAAAGAAATTATGATGCTGGGTAGCTCTACAGATCTTACCGAAAGAAAAGACCATAAACTTGAAGGCGAAATTAGCGGTATTAGTGCCAATAATATTCCGTTTTGGTTTAGGCCTTATTATAAGCCAGGAGACGATATTGCCAAAATTGATAGTTGGGATAAGCGTGTTAAGCAAATAGCAGAACAAGCCAAAAATTGGGATATTGGAGCTTTGAGTGGTATACCATCTTGGATAGAGCTTATGTTAGAAAAAGTTATAGCACATCATAATGTAAAAAACATACACGACATTTGGCCTAATTTACAAGTTTATACTTCTGGAGGTGTTGCCTTTGGACCATACGAAAAGAGTTTTAAAGCCTTAATGGGGAAGCCCGTAACGGTTATTGATACGTATTTAGCATCCGAAGGTTATATAGCAACACAAGTAAGGCCAGGTACAGATGCAATGCAACTTAATACAGATCAAGGTATTTATTTTGAATTTGTACCATTTAAGCCAGAATATATTAAACCAGATGGATCTTTGGTTGCAGATGCACCATCAATTACTATTGCAGATGTGCAACTAAACCAAGATTATGTGTTAGTAATTAGTACCGTTAGTGGTGCTTGGCGTTACTTAATTGGAGATACTATAGAGTTTGCTAACATAGAAGAGGCAGAAATAAAAATAACTGGTCGTACTAAGTTTTTTTTAAACACTGTGGGGTCTCAATTATCTGTAAATAAAATGGACGATGCCATGCGTCATTTAGAGGATAAGTTTGATGCAAAAATTAAAGAGTACACCATTAGCGCTACAAAAGATGATGAAAATGAGTTTTATCATACCTGGTATTTAGGTTCTCTATTAAATGAAAAAGACACCATAATTGCCGAAGCTTTAGATGAATTCTTGAAACAAGCCAATAAAAATTATAAAGTAGCTAGAGGTAAATCCTTGAAGGGGGTTAAAGTAAATGTTGTTAAACCCGAAGTTTTTCATAATTGGAGTGCTCACAATAAGAAAAAAGGCGGGCAAGTAAAAATGGAGCGGGTTATGGGAGAAGAAAAATTTAAAGAATGGGAAGCTTTTGTAATAGAGACAACTACTTAAAAGCATAAATATTATTAATAAGTAGACAGGGAGTTACTTCTATTTATACAGAGGTTTTATTCTTGTTTTTGTTTAATCAGGGTTTTGTACAAGTTCCATAATTTCTTCTGGAGAAAGGTAGTATTTTTTAATCCTTAATTTATAAGCTTCAGAAATACTCGCATGATTTAAAATGTAATTTTTTGTTTTCAGAATATAATCTTGCATTCCTTGTTTTACAGCAAAACTATCAGCAGAGCGTTCTGCAGCAACAATAGAGTTTTCAGAAAATAAATATTTAATGCCAAAAAGAATAAGTTTCCAATTGTTAAGTTGCTCGTAATCCATTAAATGGCCCAATTCGTGGCCAATCCAGCCAATTAAAACATCTGATGGTAAATCTTTTGTTGTAAAAGTAGTGTCATCTACCTTAAATTTTTCACTAATTAATATATTATATCTACGATTATGCTTTGCTGTAAAAAGCGTGCTAAATACAGGCTGGGCTTGCATGGTAGATTTTTTAATGTTCTTTTTAAATTCAAAATTAATAGACACGCTGTCTAATTCTGGAAAAAAAGCTAAGGCGGTTTGTACTTCTTGTTTAATTTCAATAGGTATAATTTTCACAGGTTTTTGGTCTTTAGGTATGCTTAGCACAAATAAAAATGAAAGCATAATAAATAAACTTAATACTATAGCTTTTTTGCTTGTTCGCATAGATTTGTATAATAAAATTCGAAAACGAATTCTATGTTTTGAATATGAGTTTGATTTTTAGAAAAAAAAGGGTACAATTAAGTACCCTTACCACTAACCATTTTTATGGTTAAATAACTTTTTCTAAATAATCTGCTTTGTTGTAACTTGTTTTAATAGCATTTCGTTGTTTTGTTAAAATGTTTACGGTTGTTGGTGGTAATTGGTTGTCTTCTAAAACATCGTTGTAATCGTTTAAAGCTGCTTTTTCACCATTTCTAACTTCTTCTAGCATAGATTCTTCATTTTTAGAAGAAAATAAAGCTTTTGTGTCCATCCAGGTTCTATGTAGAGATGCTGTAACACTACCGCTATCTTCGTTTATATCGTAACCGTTAGCTTTTAATTCTGTAATTAATTCTTGTCTAAAGGTTTTGCGTTCGTCTGTTTTTGCTTGAAAAAAGTTTTTTAACGCTGTAGAATCTACATTTTCTTTAGCATTTCTAAATCCCTTTTCTGCATCGTATGACTTTTCTAGTAAGTTGTTTAATTTACTTTCAGTATTTTCTGAAAAAATTCCCATAATATATATGTTTAATTATAGCAGTAAAATATGATGCTTACTGCTTCTGCATCGTTTTATACTCAAAATTAATATTTATTGCAGGCTTAAATTAATGCATTTAAAAGCTATGTTAACTCTAAACCAAATGGCTTAAAAACTTAAAAAAATATTAGGGAAAGAGCAAGTTGAAAATTGGTGCGAGTTCTTGTTATATTGCCTTTTGTGTTAGATTTTAGAAAAGAATATTATGAAAGATAAAACGAAAATAATAAGAAAGATGAAGATTTAGATGGTAAATAGTATAGCATTTCGCTATATAATGTATTAAAATAAGGCAGTCTGCCTTGTTTTCTATTTGAGTTAACCGTTATTAGTTTAGCATTAATTTGATTTGTAGAACTCTTCTATTTTTATCAAAAACTTTAATTATGGGAATATTAGCAACAGAAAACGAACAATTAATACTTATTTACTCTAAGGCATCTCGAATGGGTAAAAAAGCCTTTGCTTATGTAAAAGCTATAGATAAGCCTAAGCGATTAATTAATATAGATAAAGAAACAGTTTCTAAAACCGTTTGGTTAGAAATTGCAGAGCTTTTAAATAAAGATATAGCCGATTTATTTGATACCGATGCTATAGTGTTCAAGGAATTAAATGCAAATAAGTTATCTACAGACGATTGGTTAAAAATGATAAAGCAGAATACAAAGTTATTACAGCAACCCATACTTATTGAGGGGAAGCAGGCTACAATAATAAAACAACTAGAAGATATTTACAGTTATTTTGAAACTAGTGGTAATGGTTTTAATAAATCGAAAGAGGCTATAGCTTCTGGAAATCATAGAGCAGATTCTTACTAAAATTATAATAAGTAAAAGTAGTGTATAAGCTATTAACCAAGTTGTGTAGCAATACTATGCTATATATATTAAAAAAAATAATTATGAAAAAGACCTTAATATTTATATCCGTATTAACTTTATGTTCTCATGTTTATGGCCAAGAACGTATCCGCAAAAATGCTTTGGGTATGCGGTTTGGTGTAAACGATGGCTTTGAAGGCGAGTTAAATTATCAACGTTATTTAGATATATCGAAAAATTTTAGATTAGAAAGTGGTTTGGCATTTAATTTAGAAGCCAATAATTTAGATTATCTAAAGTTTGTAAATACGTTACAGTATGTTGGCGATTTTATTGGCGATTACAAATTTTATTTAGGTGCTGGTGGCGGATTTGGAAATTATAAAATAGACGATAAAAACGAAAACGAATTTATTTTAACAGGTATTGCAGGCCTAGAGTGGACATCTAGTTTACCAATACTTTTTTCTGTAGATTTAAGACCAGAGTATAGAAAAAATCCGCAGTTTGAAAAAGATGTTTTTTATAATTTAGGTTTCTCTATACGTTATCAATTCTAAAACTAATTTTCCTTTTTTAATAAAGTAAAACAAAAAAATAAAACGCTGTATGTTAAAAACATCAGCGTTTTTTTAGTTTAAAATGTTTTGCATGTCTTTTGGTTTGTATGCCTCTTTTAAGCGAGTGTTATAATGCTTTGCTTATAACTGTATTGGTTAAGTTGTGCTTTGATAATGAGTTGTTTTGGATTGATTTTAAAAGGTTTATGTGTAAAACGATTGCCTGTGTAATTGTTGTTATGCTTTAACTACTCTTTTATGTATTAAAAATAGACTGTTTGGAAGTGTAAAATCAAGCTTGTTTGTAAAGTGTTTTTATGGAGGTTTATAGGTTTAGCTGTTACTAATAGAAAGCAAATGGGTGTATAAACAACAAAGGATGAATTTTAAAATTCATCCTTTGTTTGTGTATTATATGGTGTTGTTAAAAATTATTTTTCAGCAAACTCAATAGTTTCTAATTTGTCTGTCTTTTGGTTGTAAAATTCTAAAACAAACTTTTTCTCTTTATTAAAAAATCCTATACCATCAAATTCGTTCGAGTTTACAACGTAATAAGGGCCAGATTTTGTTTGTCTTGCATTAGCTTTTAAAACCTCTTCGTCTTTGTTTAATACATTCATAATAAACCCATCATTCGATTTTCTAAATACGTAGTTATCGTTATTCAGCTCAAAATATTTTAAAGTTGTTTTTTCGTCGTAAAAAGGATCTGCATCATAATCTACCATAACTGTTTTTTTTACCTTTGTTGGCGGGAAAATACGATCTGCATTAAGTTTTCCTTTATCTGCAGGGTCTGTTTTAACAGCTTGTTCTTTTAATGTTATTGTTTTAATTTTTTTCGATGTAATTTCTCCGTTAACAGTATCGGTAACCGTTTCTACTTTTGTAGTTTTTATAGAGTCTACTTGTTGTGCGTAAGTGTTTACCATTACTAATAACAAGGCTATAGTCATAAAATTTTTCATTGTCTTATTTTTTAAATTATACATTTATATTAAGTTAATACTGTTTGTAAGTGTAATTAATTAGACACTTATTTGTTTTAACTGTTGCGAAGGTATTGGGATTTTCTGCTTTATAGTTGCTCAATAAAAATTGATGTTAACTCAAAGCATAATAGGTGATTAAGTTAGTTTTTAATTAGAATGAGTTAATAGTTTTTGTGTGTTAGTGTTAATATTACATTGATTATGACAACATTAATAATTTTCGTTATTCTATATCTTTCGGCTTCAATTTGGGCTGTAATTAGTGTTTTATTATATGGTGATAGGCCTGCCCGATCTATTGCATGGCTGTTTGTAGTGCTATTTCTTCCGTTTTTAGGTGTTTTGTTTTATGTTTTATTTGGTATAAATAGAAAACGCTTTAAGTTTTTTAGTCTTAATTATATAGCCAAACGAAAACTATACGATTTAAACCATAATAGCGATACTATAGACGATTTTAAACATAAGTTCGAAGCACATAAATACTCTAAAATAGGAAAGCTTTTAAAAAAGAGTTCTGGGTTTCCTGCTGTAGATTGTAATGAGGTATCTGTATTAAAAAGTGGTGAAGAAACTTTCGAAAAGTTGTTTTCTGAAATTAAGAAAGCAAAATCTTTTATTCATTTAGAATATTACATTTTAAAACAAGGTAAAGTACTTAGTGATTTATGTGATATTTTATTAAGTAAACTTGAAGATGGTGTAGAAGTGAGAATATTGTATGATGCTTTTGGAAGTTATAATTGGAAAACAAAAAAGGTTAGACAATTAATAAGTAGAGGGGCCAAAGTTTATGCAGTATTGCCAATAAAATTAAATACCATTTTGTCTACGGTTAATTATAGAAATCACAGAAAACTAGTTGTAATAGATGGTGTTGTAGCCTTTACAGGTGGTGTAAATGTTGCAGATGAATATATAGATAAAAGCGAATCTCCATTTGGTATTTGGGATGATATGCATTTGTATTTAAAGGGTAGCGTAGTAGATCATTTACACAGAGTTTTTATAAAAGATTTTTATTTTGCTAGTGGAGGTACATTACTTTCTAACAATTCTAAATACTTGCCAGAACAAAAGGTAAAAGGTGGTAGTTTGATGCAAATTGTATCTGGAGGACCCGATTTAGATCATCTCTCAGTTTTGCACCAATATGTTATGATGATTCATAGCGCTACAGAAAGTGTATTTATAGAGAATCCTTATTTTATACCTAATAAAATGCTTTTAGAAGCCCTAAAAATGGCTTCGTTAAGAGGTGTAGAGGTTTCTATTCTTGTGCCAAAACATAGCGATAGTAGAGTGGCTAAATACTGCATGTATTCTAACTTTGAAGACCTTCTTAAGGTAAATATTAATATTTGTCTTCTCGACAATGTTTTTTCTCATAGTAAATTAATTATTGTCGATAAAGCCATAGCTTCCATTGGGTCGGGAAATTTTGACTATAGAAGTTTTGAGCATAACTATGAGCTAAATACGCTTATTTACGACAATAAAATAGCAAAAGACCTAGCCTCAGGTTTTTTGTCTAAAAAGGAAAAGGCCACAGTGCTTAAGTATAATACTTATAAAGATAGGTCGTTAAAAGAAAAATTACTTCAAGGATTAGCCAAAATTTTTAGCCCTTTGCTATAGTTAACCTTATAAGAGTTAATCTCATTTTTTATTGAGCAAAAACAAAATATATCTTCATTTTATATTTGTAATAATTAATCGAGAATCGGTTATAACTTATTAATTATTAAACAATTTATTATGAAAAAAATATTTGTACTAGCTATAGCATCATCGTCATTATTTTTTGCTACAAGCTGTAAAATAGATCAAGAAAAGAAAACAGAATTACCAGATGTAGATTTAGATATAGATGCAAGCGTAGAAGAAGGGCAATTGCCATCTTTTGATGTAGATTGGGCAGACGTAAATGTAGGAACAGAAAAAAGAACGGTTAAAGTGCCAAAGGTAGTTGTTGTAATGGACGAGGTTGAAGTAGATGTTCCTTATATTGATATAGATATGCCAAAAGAATTTGGAAATAAAGAAGAACATACCATTATGGTTGAAGCAGAAGTTAATGGCTTTGAGCATGAAATTAATATAGAAAAAATATATGCCAGTAACAATAATTTAATTGTGGTATCAGAGCTAGAAAAAGGAGAAACTAGTTTGGGTGATAAAAAAATGCGTATTTCAGATCAAATTACCATTAATGCACCAGACTTAAATGTTAAGCATTATATAATTGGAGAAAAACCAAACAGGTTATTTAACAATGCATTTAAATACTATGCTAACGAAAAAGATTTAAAAAGCAAACTAGAGAATTACAGAGTAATTTATTCAGATTAATTAGCATGCTTTTCCCTAATAGATATTAAATAAAAATAGTTTAAAAGATTTTAGTATCATATTAAAATCTCTTTTTAATCGTTTAAAAAAAAAGCATGAACATATTTGAAGCATTAAGAAAAGACCACGATATACAACGCCAATTATTAGATGTATTGGTAAATACTAGTGGAGATACCAATACTAGAAGTAAAGCTTTTGAAGCTTTAAAACACGAATTAAAGATACATGAAGATGGAGAAGAGCGTCATTTTTACAACCCATTAATCAAAAAAGATAAAACACAAGATCATGCAAGACATGGTATTGCTGAGCATCATGAAATAGACGAGATTGTAGAAAAGCTAGAAGTAACAGAGCGAGATTCTTCTGCTTGGCTTAAATACGCAAAAAAATTAAAAGACAAAGTAGAGCATCATTTAAATGATGAGGAACATACTATTTTTCAATTGGCAGGCAAGGTGTTAACAGATAATCAAAAATCTAATTTGGCCTCGCAGTACACCAATTTTATTGAAATATCTAGATAATAAAAAAATTATGAAAGCAAAGCAAAGATTGCCATACCCTACAGAGTTACAGCAAAAGCTTAATAGGCTATTTAAGGAATTAAATAATGCTGTTAAACGGTTTTATTTGCTTGCTCAAATAGCTAAAACAGAGCCTCTTGTTCTATTCTATCACAAAAAACTAGAAGAAAGAAAAGCTTTTAGATCTGAATTAAAAGCCTACCTAAAAGCTAACGATGTAAGAATAGAAACATCTGGTACCGTTACAGGTGCTTTTAGCAGGTTGCACACCAAAATAAAAACGATGTTTGATAATGATGAAGATGAGGTGTCTCTAACTAAAGCAAAATATCATGATGAGTCTTTACTTTATGATTATAAATCGGTGCTTAGTAAACCAGAAATTCTTAGCGATAATTTAAAATTACTATTAGAAAATCATTATGCTCAAATAGCATCAGATGTTCAAAAAATGAATAGTCTTTAATGCTGTAAATTTGTATTCAATTAATTGATTTATTGGTAATTGAGTTAATTTAAGGTTTAAATCAACTAATGGAGTCCATACATAATGACGATATTTGTAATAAGCAAAATCAATTTATTAATTTAAAACAAAAAACTATGTTACGTTGGACAATCACATTTATTATAATAGCAATAATCGCAGCCATATTAGGGTTTGGAGGAATAGCAGGAGGTGCTGCTTCTATTGCAAAAGTATTATTCTTTATATTCTTAATTCTATTTGTTGCTTCTTTATTAAAAGGGCTAGTTAAAAAATAATATAAGTTTCTTGTAAATTATAGCATTTTTAAACCTATTAATTAAAAAGGAATTTAAAATAAAAATGCAAAAGCAGTATGGTTTAGGCTATGCTGCTTTTCTGTTTTTATGGTATGTTAAACTTGATTTAAGCCTTGAAATTTTCTCCTTTAACCTTTTGCGTTAAGAGACATGTTAATAGAGCAAACAGAACTCTTTATGTTCAATTACTTTTGTGTAAAATTACAAGTTAACAGTTAAAAAAAGAAAGTATGAGAATGCAAGATATGGAACCAGTAAAAGAAATTACCAATAAACTAGATGGTTGGTTAGAGACCTTAATAAACAACCTGCCTAATATTGCGGTTGCTTTAGTAGTTTTAATTATTTCGTATTTTATCTCTAGGTTAGTTTTTAGGTTTACGTTAAAGCTAACAGATAAAAGAATAAAACAAAAGTCTATATCTAAACTAGTAGCAAGGTTTACTGCGGTAATTGTTGTTTTAGTTGGTTTATTTTTAGCCTTAGGCGCTTTAAATTTAGGCAAAGCACTTACAGGTCTTTTAACAGGAGCAGGTATATCTGGTTTAGTAGTTGGTTTGGCATTGCAAGGCACGTTGTCTAACACTATTTCTGGAATCGTTTTAGCTTTTAGAAAGAATCTTAGATTAGGAGATTGGATAGAGACTAATGGCTACGCAGGAGAAGTAGTAGATATTAATTTAAATTATTTTGTACTTCGTGAGGCAGATAATAACACGGTAGTAATACCTAATAAGCTTATTATAGAAAACCCATTTAAAAATTATACATTAACAAAAAAAATGAGAGTGTCTTTAGAATGTGGTGTGGGGTATGAATCTGATTTAGAAAAAGTAGAGCAGGTAACTAAAGATACTATTGCAAAACATTACAATCAAAAAGAACTTGGTAAAAAAGTAGAGTTTTATTATACAGAGTTTGGGGCAAGTTCAATAAATTACTTGTGTCGTTTTTGGATAGAAGGTGAAAGCGGATTAGATAGGCTTAAGGCAAAAAGTAATGCCATAATTAATATTAAAAAGGTATATAATCAAGAAGGTTTCAATATTCCTTTTCCTATACGAACACTTCAAGTAGATAGCCCAATAAATATTCAAGAAGCAGAGCGCAAATAAAATTTAATTATTGAGGTTTAAAACTCAAAAAAAATCTCGATTTATAGTAAATATAATTTAAAGATACCACATAATATATGTGGTATTTTTTTGTAATAAAAAAACGTAAAACGATTGATTGGTATTGTTTTAGGTAAAAAATGATTAAGGTAGGGTAGTTTTAAAGAAAAGTATAGCGAGGTAATTTGCTAATTTTAGATAAATTAAAAAACTATATTAATTATGAAGAAAATTTACGCAATTATTTTAATGTTTACTTTATTTGTAACGTACACGACATTTGCTCAAAATGTATCGGCAGTAACCATAACACCAAGTGTAGGCACGGGAGGTTCTGGGGCTGGACCTCAAGGTAATGATTTTTCTGGAGTTCCAATTACTGTAGAGCAAGGTGCTTTTTTAACGGTTACTTGGACTTTAACGCACGGTACAAATAATATAGAACGTGCATTTTTTGTTATTAAAGAAAACCTTTCAAACCACCCAGGTAATATTATTCCTGCAGATAGCAATGTGTTTCCATTTCCAGGAAATGCCTCTCCTCACACAGAAACAGAAAGAGTGTTTAATATTCCTGAAGATGCCATAATTGGAGATCATTTAATTAAAATAAATGGCAAAAATTATAATGATGCGCCAAACCAAACATCTGTTTGGGGTACTGTGCTTAATGTTCCTATTAATATTGTAGCTCAGGGATCTTTATCTACTACAAAGCATAATGCCTTTCAATTTTCGGTGTTTCCTAACCCTACAAACGACAAATTAAATTTTCAAACTAAAGAGCCTGTTTCTTCTGTTGAAGTTGTTAATTTGATAGGTCAAAAAGTACTAAGTGCCAATACCGTTAAAAATGCTTTAGATGTTTCGGCTTTAGCTAAAGGCGTATATGTTTTAAAACTATCTTCAAGTAGGGGAGTGGCAACAAAGCGTATTGTAAAACAATAAACAAGTTTGTTTTAAGAAGTAGCAAATAAAGAGCTTAAATTAAACCAGTAAAGCAATTAGTTTTATTGGTTTTTTTGTGGGCTTAAATGGTTGTGTTTTTTTTAAAAGATGAATATGTCTAAAAAAAAACAGCATCTATTAAAAATAAATGCTGTTTGATATTATAGTTTTTACTAAGTTTTTTTATTAAGAATACCCCATAACTACTACAGCAATAATAATTACAAATACACCAGATAACATAATATTAAAAGGCTTTTTAGCACCTTCCCATTCTTTGTTCATGTAAGACCATATATTACCAACAATTAAAGAAAGTCCTAACATGATAGGCCATGCAATTACATCTCCAATTTTGCCCATAAGTGTTGCGCCTTGACCATATATGCCTAGTGCGCCAAACCAAAGTACTGCAGCTCCAATAGCCCAAGCATATGCTTTACCAGAATTTGGTGTAGAGAAAGTGTTCCAAGTATTATTTTTAAACAAAAGAAATATAGCATATATAGCGTTTACAGCAAAACCACCCCAAAGAACAACAACCCAAATAGATAAACTAGCGTTACGCGGAATAGCCCCTGCATTTTTTGCTAATTCACCAATCTCCTTGCCTTCTGCAAAACCAACAGCTAAAAAAGCAGATAATAATCCGCTTAAAATAGCAATAATTAAACCTGCTTTTAGGTTTATTTTTTCTGTTGTGTTTTTATCTTTTGCTTGTAATTTGTCTTTTTGCACGCCTGCGTATGCGGTAATTGCAACTCCTATTATCATAATTAAAACACCTCCTAGAATATAAGGTAGTGCAGGTGCCATGTTTTGATATTCAACTTCATTTGCTGTAAATAAAGGAATTAATCCTCCTGCAGCAGAACAAATACCCATAACAATACCATAGGTTAATGAAATGCCAATGTATGGCACGCTTTTTCCAAACATAATACCACCAACACCCCAAAGTGCACCAAAAGCCATAGCTGTTAATATAACTGTTGTAGAGGCGCCTGTAACAACACTAAATAAATCTGGTGTAACAAAAAAAGCCCAAGCTGTAGGTATTAAAATCATGGAGAAAATAGAGTGAACTAACCACCACGCTTCCCATTTAAGAGGAGCCATAAATTTCATTCCAAGGCCAAAAGAGCCTTGGAAAATACTAGCAAAAATAACTAGTAATAGAGGAAGTAATTCCATAATGTTTGTTGTTAAGTTAATTGGTTTTTTTTAAATGTATTTTGTGCTTACATGTTTAAAAAGTAAAAAAAATAATTACAAAGCTGTAGAAACACGTTTTTTAACTAAGTAGTCATCTAAAGCTAAATGAGAGCAGTCGTGTCCAATACCACTATTTTTAATACCGCCATGTGGCAAGTAAATAGCATATTTAACACCGTTTATTTGAATTTCTCCAAACTCTAGTTCTTCAGTAAAACGTTCAATACGTTTGTGGTTGTTGGTAAAAATATATGATGCCAGTCCGTATTCTGTATCGTTTGCAAGTTCTAGAGCTTCATCATCTGTATCAAAACTCATAATGCCTGCTACAGGTCCAAAGGTTTCTTGAGTAAACAGTTTCATTTCTTTAGTAACTCCAGATACTACAGTAGGTTCCATCCAGTTTCCTTTTTCAGGAAGATGACTTGGTATTTTTCCTCCGTATTCTAATGTTCCGCCCTTGCTTACAGCATCTTCAATCAAGTCAAACATTCTGTCTCTATCTTTTCTAGAAACAACAGGGCCCATAAATACGTCTGGGTTTTCTTTTATGCCAAATCCTAATTTTAATTCTGAAGTGCGTTTTACAAAAGCTTTTATAAACTTATCGTAAATGTTTTTATGAACCATAACTCTATTTGCAGCCACACATATTTGACCAGAATTCCAGAAGTTTAAAACAACAGCTAATTCTAGAGCTTTATCAAAGTCAGCATCTTCAAAAATAATGAAAGGAGCATTACCACCTAATTCCATGCCTAGTTTTTTAATAGAAGTTGTGCTGTCTGCAATAACGCGTTGTCCTGTTGCTGTAGATCCAATCATGGTTAATACTGCTGGAATTTTACTAGTTGTCAAGGTATGAGCAACTGTAGAACTTGGGCCAGAAAGAATATTAACTACACCAGCAGGAAAATTAATGTCGTTAAGAATTTCTCCAATAATATAAGTAGATAGAGGAGATAAAGCTGAAGGTTTTATAATTAAAGAACAACCAGCAGCTAGTGCAGGGCCTAATTTAAAACCAACATTTAGTAAAGGAAAGTTCCATGCTAAATAAGCTACAGCTACACCTGCAGGTTTAGATATCATTTTGTGGGTATGTGTGTTCTCGTAATCTGGAATTTGCTCTTCTCTTAAATTTTTCATGGCAGAAGGGTACCACTCTAAGGCGTTAATTACAGCCTCAATATCTTCGTAAGCGCCTTCATAGTTTTTACCCATTTCATGTACCATTGCAGTTCTTAACTCGTGTTCTTTTTCTAGAACTGCAGTGCGTAGCTTGGTCATCCATTCTGTACGTTCTGCAAGCGAAAGTTTAGACCAGTATTTAAATCCTTTTTCTGCAGCTTCCAAAGCTTTTTCTGCATCTGCCTTTCCTGCTTCTGCTACTTGGGCTATTACTTCTCCGGTAGCAGGGCATATTACATCTGCTTTTTTTCCGTTGGCAGAGTCAATTAGTTTACCGCCAATATATAATTTTTTATATCCAAAATTTTGAGTATTCATGTAATAAAATTTATTAAACTAGATAATTGAGCTATTAATATTTTCTTTTGGAGTGGCATATTCTTTTAATACATCCTCGTCTACATCTATACCTAAACCAGGTCTGTTAGGTACTTTTATCATACCATCTTCCATTTTTATTTTAGGAAATGTTAAACGTTCTCTAAGTCCATTCTCTGTTTGATCGTATTCCATTAAAAAATCTGGTTGCTTCATTCTTCCTGGCATACTTTCTAGATTAGAAATAAAATGCAATGCCACATGGATACCTATGGATGTGCCCCAAGTGTGCGGAATTAAATCTACCCCATAGGTGCTAGCCAAAGTTGCTATTCTTTTAGCTTCTGTTAATCCTCCACTAGCGCAAATGTCTGGTTGTAATATGTCTACAGATTTGTTGCGAAGTAATTGATGAAAGCCAAAGCGCAAATATTCGCACTCGCCACCAGAAATAGGAATAGAGGTTTTATCTCTTAATTGCTTGTATTGGTCGTAATACTCTGGAGATACGGGTTCTTCAAACCAGCTAATATCAAAAGGTTCTACTTTTCTAGATAGGGCTATGGCTTCTCTTAATGTGTAAGCATGGTTAGAGTCTATCATTAATTGAATGTCTGGACCAATAACTTCTCGCATTTTTTTTACGTTTTCGAAATCTTGTTTAATGCCCAAGCCAACTTTCATTTTTATAGCTTTAAATCCTTGCTCTACATACTGTTTAGCTTCAGTTTCAAAATCTCTAGACGGATTATTGTGATCTGTAAAATAAAGACCTGTAGCATATGGCCTTACACTTTGTCTTTGAGCGCCTCCAAGTAAAGTGGAAATAGGTAAACCTAGTATTTTCCCTTTTAAATCCCATACTGCAATATCAATCGCGCTCATAGAGGCTACTAAAATACCTCGTCTGGCAAAATCTAATGTTTTTCGATACATGTGATTCCAGATGACTTCGTTCTCTAAAGGGTTTTTGCCAACAACATGTGGTTCTAAAAGTTTTATTCCAGCTTCTAAAACATTTGCTGGGCCATAACCTTCTCCCCATCCAAATTGACCGTTAGAAGCAGTTACTTTTACCACACATATACATCTTTCAGAATACTCCCATTGTGAAAAGAAGAAACTTTTAGATAGTTTATCTTTAAGTATGAAGGTTTCTATTTTTTCAATTTTCATCTGATTGGTTTTATAATTTTTTAGTTGAATTTAGTAAGATATAAAAATCTATTTGTACTTTTTTTAAGTAGATTTAGTTTCTAAATTATTAATTTATGGTTGCTTGGCATAAAGGTACTTATTATGGAGTTTTGCAAGACTCTTAAATTATCTTATACAAAGCAAAAATTACCTTTCTTGCTTAGTTGGGGTAAAACATAGCTTAATTATTGTAATATATTGCTAAAAGTTACTATACACAAAAAGGGACAATGTGTTAACATGTCCCTTTTTTATTATAAAAAGTTAATTATTTTCTTTGTATTATAGGGATACTATTAAGTTTTTAATTAAAGTTCTATTTATAACTATCTGGCCTCTATAGCTATGATTTGAATATTGTCTATGTAAAATGTTTGTCTCCCTGTTATACCATTATTATCTTGGTTTCTAAAGTTAAAAATGAGATTGCCTCCTAAAGTACCTGCATTGCTAAAATTACGTTCTACAGTAAACCATTCTCCTGTTGCAGGAGCATTAAGTGGTGCCAATTGTGTTCTTGGAGTTCCTTGTTGTATAACACTGAAAATAGCATTAAAATTGGATCCATCTTCAATAAAAACATCAAAAGTTAATTTGTAGTCTCCAGCAGGAATAGCCGAATTGGATAATATGGTGTTTGATAAACTTACAAAGCCAGGTGCCATTGGCATAATAGCGTTAAATTTTAAGGACGCATTACCATCACTAGACCTTTCTGTACTTCTGTTTAAAAATAAAGAGTTGTCTGCATTTCTAGCATTATCTAAATTATTACCACCACCGCCAACAAAGAGGTTATAACCTTGCGCGTTTACTTGTCTATCATTATCAACAGCATTTTCAAAACTTGGGTTGGAAGCATTCGTCATAAGATTTAGATTTAAAGCATTTACAGAAATACTAGAAAAAGTATTTAAAGTCCTTGAATCTATAGATTTTATAATCGTTCCGTTATAAGATAGTGTTACAGTGTCAGAATTTAAGATTGGTTGAGCTAATGTTAATTCGATAATAGTAGGGTCTGCATTGTTAATGTTGACTGATTGTACCTCAAAATCTTGATTAAAGCCAGTGTTTACTACATTAACGGTAAAATCTGTTTCTCCTCCATTAAATGGTTCTATTTCTCCGTTAACTCGAAATGAAATAATGTTTGTCCCTGCATCATCATTACCATCAATTTCAGCATTTGCCTCTCCGCTAATTATGTAAGGTTGTGTTGAGGGTATTACTTCAATAATTACAGGTAAAGTTTTAGTTTGCTCTGTTGCATGTAAAGAGTTTCCTCGTTTATCACGTATTGTTGTTAGGTTTACGGTGTAACTACCTAATCTGTTAAAAGTGACAACTTGTTGTTCTTCTTCGCTAGAATTTGGTGTTGCGCCTTCAAATTCCCATAGTCTACCCGAAGGTCTTCCTATTGTAGATAAATCTGTAAAGGTTAAATTACTACCTGCTTCAATTGTAATAGTTTGAAAACCATTAGTATTGTCTTTATTCGGGTTCTGATTAGACGATAAAGTCGCTAAAACCTCCGTATTGTCAGCATTGGAAACAGATGCTTCAGCATTTAACTCTGCATATACGTCATATGTTAAAGTGGTTGTTAGTTCCCATAACCCATCATTATTTTGCACAGCATCATTTCCCAAAAAGCTAACAGCTTTATCAAATGTATTTTTTAATGTAATTGTAGTTTCTCCTTCTTTTTGGAATAGCACGTGTACTATTTCAGTCCAATTAGATAACCCTATGTCAGAATCAATAAATGGCTCTAAATTTAAACTGTCTTTTCTAGTAAAAGTTGGTAATAAATATTTAGAACCTTCTTCTATGGTCCAATGTCTAGATATAACACCTTGTGATGCATCTGAGACAGAACTGAAACTATTAATAGCAATAGGAACTGCATTATTAATTGAGGTTTCAGTTAAGTTATAAATACTAGGTGTAAATAATTCTGGTTTTGTAATTTCAGACAGTCTGTCGTAATCATCTATATTACAGCTTACTATTGCTAGTAATACAAGTATAATTAAACTATATTTCTTCATCTTATTAGTTGTTAATGTCGTTATTGTTTAAAGCCTCTTCTGCAGGAATTGGTAAATAACCATTGTTGTTAGAATAGTTTTGTGCAGAGCCTAAGAATTCTTGAAAAATATTGTTTTGTCTTCTTTCTTCAATGGTGGCAGGTACGTCTCCTTCAACTATAATTACATCACTTAGGGCTCTTGTTATACTAGTAATTGGGCCTCTAGCCAAAGCTTGAGTAATAGCTCTTCGTCCTGGTCTTGGGAAAAAGGTGCCTTGATAATACGTTTGACTTAAATCATCGAAACGTTGTTCTGCAACTCCCCATCGTCTAAGATCTATTATTCTAGTAGCATGACCTTCTAAGGCAAGTTCTAACGGTTTTTCTACAAACATTAACCTTTCCATAAGGCTTGCTTGATTATATGCGGTTTCTGGTTCGTCTATACGGGCTCCTAATTCTAAAGGTTGTAATGCCCATCTGTTACGAATTTTATTGATTTCATTAATACCTTCTTGAAGTTTTCCTTGTTTAAAGTAGCATTCTGCCAGGTTTAGTAATACTTCAGATAAACGATTTACAATTACATTTTTACCAGACTTTAAGCGATTTCCTCCATTGGCATCTACCTCATTGGCAGAACCTAAATCGTGATTTGTATATTTTTTAAATGCAGAAATAATTAGGGCTCTACTTCCAAGACCTCCCCAGCGTCCTGAATTTAATACATTAGGTCCGTCGTAGACAGGAGTATCTAAATCATCATTTAAAAATAACATAGATGAAGCTCTTAAAGAAACACGTCTTGTATCTTGAGTACCTGCGCCAGTTGTAATAGTATTTACTGGGTTAGACGCGTCGATTGGGTCGTTTTCGTAAGCCATAATTAACCAAGTAGCAGGTTGCATAAAGTCTTGACCACTGTAGTTAAAGTGGCCCGATCTAGATGCTAATCTATTATGAGGACTAGTTTCATCAAACTCATCTAACTCTGCTCCAAATGTATTAGTGTATGGAATTTCGAAAATAGATTCGCTGTTAAACTCTCCTGCAGAAGTAAACATTTTCGATATATCAGTTTCTAGAGTATATCCAAAATTGTCTCTTAATTCTTCAAATAGGGCAGTAGCTCTAGTTAGTGCTTGAGTATTTCCTTCTGAAGATTCATAAAGGTATGAGTTTGCTAATATCATTGTAGCAGCTCCTTTTGTAACTCTGCCTAATTCTGAAACTTCAGATGGCATTGGTAAGTATGGAATTGCGTCTTCTAAATCTTTTCTAAAAAAGGCTCTTACGTCTGCAGAAGATGATACTTCTTTACTGCGTTTAGTAACATCTGGCTCATATACATCTCTAATTATAATTTCACCATTGTTAAATACAGAATGTAAGTAAAAATGATAGGTTGCTCTAAAAAATAATGCTTGAGCACGTTGTTCATTCCATGCTTGAAGATCGCTTTCTGCCAAGTTAGGTTTTATATGGTCTAAGGCTGCTAACGCTTGATTAGTAAAAAATATTCCACGATATAAAGCACCCCAGCGTTGATCTATTCGTCTTGTACTTGAGTTGTAAGTTTTATAGTAAAAATCAACGTGTTCAGATAATCCTGTGTCTGGATTAATTCTGTTTTTCATGGCTCCAATATCCGACCTGAAATTGTCTTCCTCTATACTTAGAATAAAGTGGTTAAATAATGAGTTGTAAACACTATTAAGTACTTTGTCTGTATCGCCTAAATTGTTTACAGCTTCAAGAAGTTCAGGAGCGTTTGGGTTAGGTTCATTTAAATATTCTTCACAAGAGAACAATATTAAGACAGAAAGCGTTATGTAAATAAATTTTAATTTTTTCATTTTTTTAGAAATTTAATCTTAGACCTAAATTGAAACTTGCAGATATAGGAATTAAACCTCGGTCTATTCCTTTTATTGAGATATTGTTACCACCTACCTCAGGATCTAATCCAGAATAATTGGTAATAGTTAATACATTCTGTGCATTAGCATAAATGTTAAACCTTGAGAAGCCTAACTTTTCTGTGACATCTTTAGGTAAAGAGTAAGAAACAACAACATTTCTTAGTCTTAAGAAAGAACCATCTTCTACAAAGAAATCAGAACTACCATTAAAGTTAAGGTCACCTCTATTTGGTGTTCTATAAGCAGGAATGTCTGTGTTTTCGTTAACACCAGGTATATATTGAAATAATAAATCTCTATGACGACCTACTCTAAGGGCATTTGCTCTAGTTGCATTATATACTTCATTTCCTATAGAGGCAAACCAGTTGGTGGCAAAAAACCAATTTTTATAAGTAGCTTGAATATTTAAACCTAGCTCATATTCTGGCAAACCACTTCCTTTGTAAACTCTATCTGTGTCTTCATGTAATACATTGTTGCCATCTGTGCTCACATATTTTAAGTCACCTATTTGAGCATTTTGATTGTAAGTTGAATTATAGTCTGCAACTTCTTCAGGGGTTCTTAATAAACCATCAGTTTCCCATACTAAGAAAGACCCAGCCTCTCTGCCAACTTGTAATCCAATAGCTCTTGCAGTAATGTCACCTTGAATAATATTTGTGCCAAATAAAAGCTGATCTGTTTCTCCGTTAATTTTTGTTACTTCATTTTTATTAGTAGCAAATGTTCCTAAAATATTCCATCTTACTTTCCCTGTTTTAGGACGGTATCTTATAGCGGTTTCAAAACCTTTGTTGGTTAAGTTTCCAACATTAAAAATCGCGAAGTTTGATCCTTGAAAACGTTCTACTGCAGCAGGAGACCCAAAACTTGGATTTAATGCAATGTTAGACAGTAAGTCTTTTTTATCGCTTGTGTAATAATCAGCAGTAAGTGTTAGTTTATTTTTAAAAAAGCCTAAATCTACACCAATGTTTCTTTGAGTAGTAACCTCCCACTTTAGTTTAGAGTTACCAAACGATTGTTGTACATATCCTGTATTTTCTGTACTGTTGCCGCTTGAGTTTTGAAAGTAAGCATTGTATCCAGTAAATACTGGGCTATATATGGAGTTTGCTGGAAAACGATCGTTTCCTGTAGTACCAATGCTTGCTCTTAATTTAAAGTTGTTTACAACGCGTCTGTTCCAAAAATTTTCATCAGAGATGTTCCAGCTAGCAGAAGCTGAAGGAAAAAATGCGTAAAGATTATCTTTCGAAAATTGATTTGATGCATCAAGCCTTGCGCTTACACTTAGTAAGTAACGATCATCGAAATCATATAAAACACGAGCAACATTACCAACTCGTTTTATTTTATGATCTGGATCTGTGAAAAAAGGACCTCCAATACTAACTGTTCCATTAGAGACAACTTCTGGGTTTTGGCTTCCTGTAGATAAATTTACGGGAGTTGTAAAGCTTAAACCTCTATTTACTGCAGCTATAGATGTGTAATAATCTTGCTCAATGTTTACCATGGCTAGAGCACTAACGCTGTGTTTTCCAAATTCTTGGTTATAGTTTATACCTCCGTTCCAGTTAAGTAATATAGTTTGTTCACGTTCTTCGAAAACAAAATTGTCATCATCAGTTCTTAAATTAATACCGTTTGAATCGAACA
The DNA here is from genome assembly GCF_039538365.1 of Postechiella marina. Taxonomy (NCBI): domain Bacteria; kingdom Pseudomonadati; phylum Bacteroidota; class Flavobacteriia; order Flavobacteriales; family Flavobacteriaceae; genus Postechiella; species Postechiella marina. The sequence goes on along the minus strand of NZ_BAABCA010000006.1, from coordinate 389,534 downwards.
AGTCAAAACGTGGTTGAATTTGCTTTTCTTTTTCATGAGTAATAACACCGCTAATAAGTGTTGTTAATTCCCAGTGTTTATTTATTTTGTATCTAATGTTAGAGCTAGCTTCAAATCTATATCTATTTGTTTGTCTGTCTCTAGTAAGAGCTTCTAAAATTTGAGTAAAAGGACCAGCGCTTTCATCATTCTCATTAACTACAGATGAGGTTTCTGGAGTTACTTCATCTAAATATGGAAAAGCACGTTGACCTAATATTAATAGGTTGTAGTTTGGTCGTTCTCTATTGTCTACAGTAAAACCAAAACCATTTTCAAAAGACCATTTATCTTTTTTTATATTTAAATTAGATCTTAAATTATATCGTTTTAGCTCTGAGTTTACAACCGTTCCTTCTTGGTTAAAGTAGCCTAATACAACACTGTAGTTTACATCATCTGTTCCTCCAGAAATATTAAAGTTGTATCTAGAGATTCTGGCGTAATCGTTTTCTGTTAAATCTCTTAGATCATTGTCGTTTAATAGACTAAAACGGTCCGATCTTGCAGGAGACCCATTTATACTTGGGTTATTTAAATCGAAGAAAATTTGCTCCTGAGTGTTAAGTAATGGTGTTTGTTTAGTTATTTTTTGAACACCATTTGAAATTTCCAAACTTATTTTTGCATTACCCGGTTTGCCTTTTTTTGTAGTAATTAAAATAACACCACCAGCAGCTCTAGTTCCATATATGGAGGCTGATGCTGCATCTTTTAAAACATCTATAGTGTCAATCTCGTTAGGGTTTAATCCAGGATCTCCAGATTGTGGTACACCATCTACAACAAATAAAGGTGAATTAGATCCTGTTAAAGAAGATACACCACGAATTAAAATTCCAGAACCTTCGCCAGGTTCTCCACTAGTGGCAGCTACACTAACACCTGCTACTTGACCTTGAAGTGCTGTGCTAATATCACTAGTAATTACATTTTCAATTTCTTCAGCTTTGACTTGAGCTACTGCTCCAGTTATCTCTTTCTTTTTAACGGTTCCGTAGCCAATAACAACAACTTCTTCTAAATCTTCAATAGATTCTTCTAAAAGAACATTAAGCGTAGCGCTTTTTATTTTTAGAGATTGCTGCTGCATGCCAATATAGCTAAATGTTAAAACATCTCCCATGTTTGCACTTACCACGTACTGACCATCAAAATCTGTAGTTGTGCCCATTGCTGTTCCTTCTATTAAAATGGTTACTCCCGGAATAGGTAAACCGTCTGTTGCACTAGTAACAGTACCTTGTACTGTTAATTTTTGTGCATGTAAATTTAAATTGCATATTAATGCAAATAATGCCAGTAGGATGGAACGCATCCTTGCCTTTTTTGATAATAATAAGGTTTTAATTTTCATTAGTTAATTTAGTTTAAGTTTAAAACTCTTTTGAAGTCTTACGAACAAAATAACTTGAAAATATTAAAAATGATATGGTAATAATTGTCAGTAATAGATCATTTTTTACCTAAAATATTGTTAAAATTCCATTATAAGTGTATATATGAATATGTATGATGTAAAAATGGCAATAACTGATAGGTTTTAAATCTATCTTGTTATTGCCATAAACTAATTACTAAACTAAAAATTTAAATAGGTGTTTAAGTTTTTATTCCCATATAACAGGCATAAAGACAGTCATTTCACTTTCTTTTCCGTTATTTCTGTTAGACCATGCAAAGTAAGGAACAAATGTTGTTGAATAATTTGTCCAATTTGGTTTACTTACCTTAGTGTACATTGCTTTGTTGTTGTCCTTTTTTCTTAGCAAGACATCTCCGGTAATTGCAGATACGCCTCCTAAGAAATCTGGGCGGTATTCTGCTTTTAATAAGTTGGTGTCTCCTTTAATGTATAGATCTACAATTTTAGTGTCTTTTGGTAAATCTGCAGATTCTGCACAGTATACTATAGGGCCTCTTTTAATAGCTACTTGATTTCTTACTTCCTCAATTCTAGAATGGCCTTCTACAAAAGAGATTTCCATTGGGAAATTTAAAGTAACAACATCTCCTTTTTTCCATTTACGATTTACTTTAGTAAAAGAACCTGCTTTTACTGGCGTATTAATGTTAACACCATTTACTTTAAGTTGCGAACCTATAGCCCATTCTGGAATTCTAAAAAGGATTTCGAAAGGCGATTTTTTACAAGATTCTATAGTTACTTTAATATTGCCATTCCAAGGGTATTGTGTTTCTTGTTTTAATTTAATAACAGAACCATCTAATAATTTTGTCGCTAGTTTATTACCTCCATATAAGTTTACAGCAACTCCATTTTTTGATAAACTATATGCCCATCCAGAAACTTTAGCAATTGTTCGAACTAAGTTTGGCGGACAACAAAAACATTCAAGGTATGGTTGACGCGTAGGGAACTCAGTATTCATTTTTTTGTAGTTTCTAGAACCTTCAATTACTCGTAATGGGTTTGCGTAATAATATCTATCGCCTTCTAAGTTTATACCAGATAAAGCACTATTAAAAAGCACAAGTTCCATAATGTCTGCGTATTTAGATTCGCCATGTAAACCCAACATTCTGTAACTAAACATGGAGTTACAAATATTGGCACATGTTTCGTTGTATGCAGTCATGTTTGGCATCATGTATTCATTTATAAAGCCTTCTTCAATTTTGTCTCTATTTGTAGATGCCCCGTAATGTGTTTGTCCAAGTGCGCCAGTTACGTACATTTTTTTATTGGTAACATTTTCCCAAAGCCTGTCTAAAGCATCTATTAAAGCTTGTTCTCCTGTTTCGGCATAAACATCGGCAGCACCAGCGTAGTAATATAATGCTAGCACAGCATGGCCAACAGCTTCGCTAGATTTTCTAAGAGGTGTACGCTCTTGCACCATATCTCCAATAGGGTATCCAATTGTAGTTGGGTGGTCTTCTACTTTGTATTTACCTCTGTTATTAATAAATTTTTCAGCAAGCTTTAAGTATCTGCTATCTTTTGTTGTGCGGTATAATTCTACCAACCCCATTATTTGGGTTTGGTTAAAACCAAAACGCCCATAATGTTTTGTCTCTGGCATAAAAACAGAGTATAGTTGGTTTGCATGTTTTATAGCGATGTCTAGAAAATTTGTTTGTCCGGTAATTCTATTATGAATACAGGCACTTGTTAGTAAATGTCCGGTGTTGTACATTTCGTGATACTTCCTGTTTTCATAGCGGTCAATATCGTCATTTAATTGTGTTTGGGTTTGTAAATAACCATCTTGGTCTTGTGCTTTTTCAATAATATGAATGTAATTATCTAGTTCTTTTAAAAGTTTTTCGTCACCATTTTGGGCATATACATACATTATAGCCTCCATAAACTTGTAGAAATCGCCATCGTGCCAGCGCATGCCTTTATGTTCGCCTTCTTTTTCGCCAGCAGCAATTTTAAAGTTGTTTAAAGCATGCCCAATATCTCCGGTTAACAGGCTTCTCATGTAAGGAATCATGCTTTTTTCTGCTATTTTAAATTTATCAGCCCAAAAGCCCTCTGTCCATTTACAGTCTCCAAAGTTTATGCTTTTTAGTGTTACGTGTTCACTTTCGGCGTTGTTTATTATGCCTTGTTGTTGCGCTAAAGATGTTTGGGTTAAAAAAATTAGAGACAGAAATATAATAGAGTACTTCATGTTATGTTTTGTTGATGATTTTATGTTATGATTTACAAATTACATTAAATTTAAGCTTTAAATATTGTTTGAATTTACCCGCTGATAACTAAAATTTACCTTATATTTTTTTTGAATTATATGTTTAAACGTTCTATGGTTACAAATAAAGGTCCGGTTGCCAAACGTTCTGTTTTAAAATACGCATGAAAATTTCCAGTTGCTGTTGGTAGTTTAATGGTATTAAAAATAACTTGTTTCTGTCCAGCTTTAATGGGGGCAGTTAAATGCAGGTTGTTAAATTTTATATGTGCAAGCCCGTCTACTTGTACTTCTGGTAAATCTAAGGTGACAGAGTAGAACCCTTTTGTGGTTTTTACTTGCCAATAGCCCAGTTGGTTCTCTTCAATTACACGTGCGCCACCGTAGTCGAAACGAGAAATAACACGCGGACCTCCCCAGTCAAATCTAGATAGGTTTACCACAGGTTGTGCTTTTGTGCCAATATGTATTCTTTGTATGCCTCTTGCATCACGCTCTTCGGTAACTTCATCAAACCAATGGTCGTAGCGTTCTAGCATATTGTTTACAATTTCTGGGTGAATTTTAGCAATATTAATACGCTCGCTAGGGTCGTTTTCTACATCATAAAGTTCTAAGTTTTTTAAAACATTTTTAAGTATGTTATCTGTGGGTTGATGTACAATACCATGCGGAAAATTATGCGGACTAACCAGTTTGTATTTAGGTGTTCTAAGTGTAAAATGCATATACTTAAACGGTGTTGGCCCATAATGCATTTGCACAAAAAAATCTCGACTTTTTAAATTGATAGTGTCGTTTTTTGTCCAAAGCGGAAGCAACGATTTTCCATCAATATGAATGTTGTTTGGTAGTTTTATTTTCGTTGCATCTAGCAGCGTAGGAAACAAATCTATAATAGCTCCCATGGTAGATGTTTTGTTTTGAGAAGCTATAGCCTTAGGCCATTTAACAAAAAATGGAACTCTTATTCCTGCATCGTAAACACTCGTTTTTGTGCCTCTTAAATTGGCAACCCATCGTCCTGGGTAACTATCGTTTTTTGTTCTTCTATGTCTAGGGCCATTATCCGATAGGAAAATAACAATGGTATTATCTTCAATACCCAAGATTTTTAATTGTTTTAAAACACGCCCTACGTTGTAGTCAATATTATCAATCATGCCATAGGTAAGTGCATTGTCTTCATGAAGCCCCATGTTTCTATAGGGTATGGCTCTTTTTTCTGGGACTTGAAGCGGGAAATGCGGTAAGTTTGTTGCTAAATAGGTAAAGAAGGGTGCGCTGTTTTTCTTGCTAATAAAATTTATAGCAGCATCAGTAAATATATCATCACAGTAACCTTTGTATTTTTTTGATTTGTTGTTATGTTCTAAAACAGGGTTAAAATAGGTGTTTCCTGCTGGGCCTGCTGCTTGTCCTATGCCTCCGCCTTTGTGAACCAAGGCTTCTTGAAAGCCTTGATCTGTTGGTCTCATGGGGGCATTATCTCCTAAGTGCCACTTGCCAAAAATACCTGTGCGATAGCCATGGTTTGCGAGTACTTCGGCTATAGTGGTTTCTTGGGTATTCATAAAATGATCGACTTGAGTTACTGCGGTTACCCCGGTTCTATAAGGATAACGACCGGTTAACATAGCAGCTCTAGAAGCAGAACAATTGGGATAGGCAAAAAAGTGTGTCATTTCTATACCTTTTTCTCCAATAGATTCCATATGAGGTGTTTTTAAATATGGATTACCATGCGAACCAATATCTCCATAACCTTGGTCGTCTGTCATCATGATAATAATATTTGGCTTTTCTTGGGCTTGAATGTTTAACGAATACATAAGTAGTATAACTGGGCAAATGTGTTTGCTTACTAAGGAAATAAATTTGAATATATGTTTGGGCATGATTCGTGAAATTTTAATTAAAAATTACAAAGTTATTTTGCAAAAGAATGGTTCGAGATTACCAATTGGTAAACGATCCATCTTTACGCTTTAAGCGGGGTGTTTCAACAGGTTTAAATTTATTTTTTAAGGCTAATTCTTCATTAAATTCTACGCCCAAGCCAGGTGTGTTTGATACTTTATATCTGGGACCATCTAATTTTGGTTGAATGGGGTAGTAGTTAATATCATCTAACCCAGGGTTTTCTACAGGAGTATTCATTTCTTCTAACCATGTAAAATTTGGACATGCTGCAGCTAAATGAATGGTTGCTGCTGTACAAATTGGGCCAATAGGGTTGTGTGGTAATAAATCTATATAGTGAGTCTCTGCAAGGCTAGCTACTTTCATTGCTTCGGTAATACCGCCTACATTACAAACATCTATTCTTGCAAACTGAGTGATGTTTTTTTCCAGATAAGGCATAAATTGCCATTTACTAGCAAACTCTTCGCCAATGGCAAAAGGTATATTGGTCATTTTTCTTAAGGTTTCGTATGCTTCAGGAGATTCGTCTCTTATAGGTTCTTCAATAAAATCTATTGTGCCTATGGGCATACGCTGTAAAAATGAAATGGTTTCGGGTATAGTTAATCTATGGTGATAATCTATGCCAATAGTAGGCGTGTTTCCTACTTCTTTTCTTAAATCTGTCAACCAGTCTGCTATAATGGCTATTGATGTTCTTGGTTCAAATGTAGATGCATATTTGCCTTCTTCATATTCTGCAGGGGCTAATCTTAGCATTTGCCAGCCTTCTTGTATTAAAGTTTTTGCTCTATCTATAAGTTCTTTCTTGCTACTAAATCGTAAAGAAGCAAAACACTCAACATAATCGCGTTGTTTTCCGCCTAATAATTCGTAAACCGGAACACCTAAAGCTTTGCCTTTAATATCGTAAAGCGCAATATCTATGGCAGAAATGGCAGCGGTTAAAACACGACCGCCTTCAAAATATTGCCCACGATAAAGGTCTTGCCATATGGCACCAATTTGCATAGGGTTTTTTCCAATAAGTAATGGCTTAAAGTGTTTTAATGCTCCAATTACTGCATATTCTCTTCCTGTAATGCCAGATGCTCCCCATCCATAAATTCCCGAATTTGTTTCTACTTTTATGTTTAATTGACTTCTTCCTGCAATGTTGGCAGGGAAAACTTTTATATCTGTTATTTTCATATTAATTCTTTTTTTTAGGTAATTCAATGCGTTTTACTTGGCCCACAATTAATAGAAATGAAAGAAAGCCAATTACTGTTAAGGAGCCTATAAAAAATAAGGCAGGGCTAAAATCTCCATCCTGAACCAAAATGCCAATTACAAAAGGAACAATTACTGCAGATAAGCCACCTATAAGATTAAAAACACCGCCTACTAAACCTATAATGTTTTTTGGTGCAATTAGAGAAACAAAAATCCAAGTAATAGAAGCTAGTCCATTACCAAAAAATGCAATAGTTAAGAATAGAATGATTAAAAAAGTGCTATCGGTAAAGTTAGCGCCAACTATTAAAGTAGATAAAGATAACCCAAAAAGTACAGGTGCTTTTCTTGCGAATTCTGCAGAGCGTCCTTTTTTAATTAAATAATCTGAAGAAAAACCTGCTAAAAGCACACCGCAAAAAGCAGCTAAAAAAGGGATGGATGCTAAGAATCCGGATTTTATAAAATCGAGACCTCTATACTCTACTAGATATGTTGGAAACCAAGTTAAAAAGAAAATAGACATTGATGTCATGCAGAATTGGCCAAGGTATATGCCCCAAAGTTTTTTATGTTTGAAGGCTTCAGAAAAATCATTCCAATTAAACTTTTCCTTTTTATGGTTTGGTTTTCTCTCTTTGTAAAAGCCACCGCCATCTTGAATAAGTTTTAGTTCTTGCTCACTTACTGTTTTATGTTGGTCTGGGTCTCTATAAAAAACATACCAAACTCCTGCCCAGATTATTCCAATTATTCCTGAGATTATTAATAAACCGCGCCAGCCTACTTTGTCTTGTATAATAGTTAATACGGGAAATAAAAATGCTAGTCCAATAAACTGGCCAGAGGTGTAAATAGCAATTGCAGATGCGCGTTCTGTTTCTGGAAACCACTTGGTAACAATAGCATTGTTGGCAGGGTAGGATGGGGCTTCAAATACACCAATGCTTGCTCTTAAACCAAGTAAAATTTTAAATGAATTTACAAAACCTTGAAATAGCGTGGCAACAGACCACAGTAATAGCATAAAGGCATATAAAAAACGTAGTCTTACTTTATCTACTATAATACCTCCAGGAATTTGTAGTGCAGCATAAGCGATTCCGAAAATAGAGAAAATAGATCCCATTTGAATGGTACTTAATTTTAAAGACTCGCTTATAGCTGATGCAGCAACAGAAATATTTGTTCTGTCAAGGTAATTTATAACTACTGTGCCAAAGATTAAAGCGAGAATGTTGTAGCGCTTCTTACTGCTTTTATGTGTTTTCAAAATAATTATTGTCGATTAAATGGGGTTTTAAAAAAATACCGAGGAAGAACGCCTCGGTATTTTAAAAACTAACTACTAAATATAAATATGATTACAATTTACTTCTCTATTAAGGGGTTTAATACCCATAGTTTTGAATTAATGTAGGTACTATTTCAGAATCGCCTTCAGGTATTGGTAAATAATACTGTCTATCAAACCATATTCTACCTTGGCTAGAATCTGTAAAAAGGGAGTATTCTTCAAAAGATAAATTTCCGCTAGTGTCTGTTTTCCATTTTAGACCTTTAATATCAAAACCTAAATGGTCTTCGTTTAACCAACGTCTTTCGTCAAAGAAATTATGTCCTTCAAAACAAAGTTCAACACGTCTTTCTCTTTTTATGGCTTCTTTAAGCGCATCACCACCAACTGTAATGTCTGGTTGTAAGGCTCTAGAAGATACTTTGTTTAAATAAGTTCTAGCCAATCCATCTTTATTTTGTTCTGCTAAAGCTTCAGCATAATTTAAGTATATTTCTGCTACTCTATATAAAATGTAAGGGCGGTTTGGAGAAATACCATTTGTGGCATCTAATGATTCGTCTTGAAATTTTCTAATATTATAACCTGTTTTAGATGAGTGTAAAACATTACCTAAACCCTGCGGAGAATCTAATCCGTGCGGAAAAGCAGGTGTGTTTTGTCCAGGTAAAGTGTCTGATAAAGCATAGTTAATTTGTCTGCCTCTAAAATTGGCTCCTTGAAAGTTAAGGTTTGCGTAATATCTCATCTCTCTGCCATCATTTGGGTTTGCTGGTGTTACGCCTCCTGTTGTTGTGCCATCGTTAAAATTAAACTCTAAAGTGAAATTAAGTGTTGGCGAGCTTAAACCCCATCCGCCATAACCACTAGGCGATTGTGCTTGGTCTGGTAAAGAGTTAGCAGCAGCAAATCCGCCTGTACCTACTTCGTAAAAACCGGCTGTGTAAGGTCTAGCAAAAATAATATTGTCGTTAGGCGATAGAAATAGGTTTTGATAATCGGTAGCATTTGCAACTTGTATTAAAGCATCTTCTCCTACAATATCGATTACTGCTTTTGCAGCATTTTCGGCATCTTCCCATTTACTAGCAACAGAATAAGAGTATAGTTCTGTGTTTGTTGTTTGTGGTAAAAGACTTGGGTCGTGCAAATCGCTGGCTGCATATAAAAGTGTACGCGATTTTACAGCTAAGGCAGCTGTTTTTGTAGCTCTTCCAAACTCTGCAGCAGGTCTTGTTGTTGGTAATATTGCTGCAGCTGCGTCTAATTCTTCTACAATAAAAGACACACAGTCTTCGTAGCTGTCTCGAGTATATTCAAAACTATCAGTAATTTTTGCAGGTTCTGTTAATATAGGTACTCCTCCATAATACTTAATTAATTTGGTATATATGTTGGCTCTTAAAAAACGAACTTCAGCTTTTAAAACTTCTGCTCTTTCTGGGTCTTGCACCATAGCATCACTAGCATCTATTTTGCTTAAAAACTCGTTTGTAGATTGTATGTAAGACCAATAGTTTTGCCATTTTGAAGCAAACGAAAGACCTACGTTTGATTTAGACCAACCGCCAGCTCTTAATTGAAATATATTATTTAAATCTTTAAAGTTAAATTTTGCTTCAAACGATGCGCTTTCTATATTAATTCTTTGTCCCCAAAAATCATTTCTTCTAATAGCCCAACCTTCTGTACTGTTATACATTGGATAAACTAAGGCCTCTACTTGATCAATATCACCATAAACAGCAACTTCTGTAACGCGGTCTTTAGGCTCTACATCTATTACATCTTCACAGCTAAAAATTGTAAAAAAAGTAATAAGACAGATGATTGATAATGTCTTTATATTTTTCATTTTTCTTCTTTTTAAATTATAATTTGTCATAACCAATTAGAAATTTACGTTTAGCCCTAGCGTGTAACTCTTAAGAGAAGGGTATGTGCTGTTTCTAAAGTTGTTGTAGCCAGTTGCTTCAGGGTCTAGACCTAAATCATAAATATCTGAGAACATGGTAAGAACGTTAAAGCCTCTTAGCGATATTTTAATGTCTGCAAATTTTGTAACTTCTTTTGTAAGCGTATATCCTATTTCTATTTCTTTAAGTCTTAAAAAAGAAGCGTCTTTTAAGTATAAATCTGCACCTTCAAAACCACTATTTACAGCGCCAGCACCAGCTTCGTTTTGTACACCACTATATGTGTCTCCTTGTGCAAAGGCTCTTGGGTAAGATGCGTTACGGTTTTCTGGTGTCCATCTATCGTTAAAAACAAAGTCTGGTTTAGCTCCAGCTTGATCGAAGTATACTAACACGTCTGCTTTTGCTTGACCTTGAAAAAGAAAGTTGAAGTTCCAGTTGTTGTAGTTCATGCCACCGTAAATACCATATTGTATTTCTGGAATAGCAGATGTGTCTACTCTAATTCTGTCATCGGCACTTATAGAACCATCGCCATTAGTATCTACATAAATTGGTTCTCCTTCTACAGTACCATCTTTTTTAACAGCTGTCGCGTCTACTTCTGCTTGGTCTTTAAAAATACCATTGGTAGGGAATACAATGTAAGAGTTTACAGATTTGCCCTCTCTTTTTCTGTAATCTGGAACGTTTTCAGATTCTCCAAGAGTTACAACTTCATTTTGAGCATTTGTAAAGTTAAAGCCTAAGTTATAATCAACTTTGCCAATTTGGTCTCTCCATCCTAACTCAAACTCCCATCCAAAGTTATTTACTTCTCCAATGTTTTCGTCTGGTAAGGCACTTCCTGTTAACCCAGAGATGTCTGGTACACCGCTACTTCCAACTAATATGTCTGTACGTTTTTGGTAGAAATAGTTAAAATCTCCAGAAAGTCTGCTGTCAAATAAAGAGAAGTTTAAACCAACATTCATCATGTCTGCAGTTTCCCAAGTAACCGCTTGGTTTGGCACCACACTTCGTCCAAAACCGCCAAGAGCAATACCTGGCGAACCAAATACGTATCCGTTAGGTTGGTACCAGCCATTACCTTGTGCATTTGTAGGATAGCCAAGTGCATAGCTGTTTAAATATTGAAATTGTTGTATTCTGTCGTTACCCATTCTTGAGAAAGACGATCTTATTTTTAAAGCATCAATCCAATTAACGTTGTCCATGAAAGACTCTTTATCTATGGCCCACGATACTGCTACACCAGGAAAAGTTCCAAATTTATTACCAGGCGCAAACCTACTAGAGCCATCACGACGAATAGTTAAGTCGATGAAATATTTTTTCTGATAATCGTAAGATAAAGATCCAAAATAACTTACAAAACCAAAATCTTGAGAAGTACCTCCGTTTGTTTGATTATCTCCAGCTCCTAAATCTAACTCTGTAATAGATTCTAAATTAAAGCCGGTTCTTTGAGCAAAAAACGAGCGGTTTTTAGTAGACGAGTGTTCGTATCCTGCAAACGTACTAAAGTTATGATCTTCACCTAAGGTTTTAGAATAGTGAATTGTTGAATTTAATATGGTAGAATTACTCTTGTTAAAGGTGTCTTCTAAAACTCTAGAAGGGCTAACTTGAAACCCTTGAGAGGCTATATATTCTCCGTTAACCAATTGGTAATACGTCCATGGTTTATCCCAAGATCTGTTTTCGTAGCTTACTTGTCCAAGACCCGCAAAACCTTTTATGCTTAGTCCTTCAACAAATTGGTCTAGTTTATAATCATAAGAAATTCTAGCTCTGTAATTATGTGTCTTTCTGTTAACAAACCCAGAGGCATTACTAGCCATTATATATGGGTTTTGTCCGTTTTCACCACCAAAGCCAGGCAACCCGTTAGGGTACAATCCAACCTCTGTTGGTAAATTTGTATATATATGTTTATAGATGTTAGATCTATTAACCCCAGGCTCGTTGGTTTCACCAATTCTACCACTTAAATCTACGCCTAATTTAAAACCTTCAAATAGCTTAATGTCTATGTTAGAACGAATTTGGTATTGTTTAAATTTTAAATCTCCAGACCTGTAAATTCCCTTTTGATTAAGGGCATCTCCACTTACAAAATAACTTACATTTTCGCTTCCTCCAGATATAGATAAAGAGTTTCTTGTCTCTGGCGACGAGTTGGCAAAAGTTAAATCGGCCCAATTTGTATTAGGGAAATTTATAGGATCGCTACCATCAGCGAATGCTTGAATATCAGATTGCGAAAAAGGTATTGCAATACCGTTTCTTTCTGCTATTTCATTTTCGTAAATGGCATACTGCTCTGAAGACATTTGATCTGGAAATGTCGAGAATTTAGAAACAGAGTATTGTGTAGAGAAATTAAATTTAGGTTTTCCAGATTTTCCTCTTTTTGTGGTAATTAAAATAACACCATTTGCGGCTCTAGTTCCATAAATAGCTGCAGCACCATCTTTTAAAACCGAAAGCGATTCTATGTCTTGTGGTGCTAATTGTTGGAAAGAACCAGAGGGAATGCCATCTATTAATATTAATGGTGCATTGTTTCCTAATGTAGAGACACCACGTATTAATAGAGTAAGATCTTCACTGTCTGTAGAGCCAGGATATCCACCTCTATCTGCTACAATAAGCCCAGAGACTTTTCCTGATAGCGATTTAGCAACATCTTTATTAGCTGTATTTTGAATGTCTTTGGAGTTTATTGTACTTACAGAACCTGTAATGTCTCCTTTTTTTCTAGTTGTATATCCTACAACTACAATTTCGTCTAGTCCAGCAATATCTTCTTCTAAAACTGCATTTACTTTGTTTTGATTGCCAACAGGAATTTCTAATGTTTTATAGCCTATGTAAGAAAAAACTAGAGTTATGTCGCTTTCTGTAGAAGTGATGCTGTAGTTGCCATCAAAATCGGTAACAGCTCCAATGGTAGTTCCTTTAATTTGCACATTAACACCTGGTAAAGGTCCATTAGCATCGGTAACGACTCCTGTTATGTTTTGTTGAATACTGGTGTATTTGTTTGCAGAATTGTGAGTGGTGTTTGAATTTGCATATACCGGAATAGATATTAAGTAAAATAAAAATAGATTTGCAATCCAAAATCCCTTAAAGCTAGGGGCGTACGATGCTTTGTTTTTAAAACATTTAATTTTCATACTTTTGATTTGTTAGAGTTAAAATTGCCCACGTCAATGGGAGTTTTACTTTTAAATTCATGCGTCAACATGAATGTTAATTAAGAGCGTGTTTAGTCGCGCTCTTTTTTGTTTTTTCTTTAGTTCATTCGAGAGTTTTTATGTCATAGATTTGTTTAGTTGTTATTTATTTAAGTTTTAATAGATTTTAACTTTAGTAAAAGTTAGTTGTGTCTTTTAGGAATTATTTAAAAAATACTCGCTATATGCAAAGAAATGATAATAAAGTATGCTTGTATTTGTGAAATTTACCTTTGGGTAACATTATTTTACCCCTATGTTAACATATTATTTAAAATTAGAGGTAAGTTTAGGGTACGAGTTTTGTGCTCCAATTTACGTGAAGAAAACTAGTTTTTACTTTTACAATTAACCGTTTAGTTATTACATTGTGTTCTATTGGGGTAAGCTGTAAATTTTAAAGAGTTCTATCTTTAATTTTTTTTAAGCGTGGTGTATTTTATATGGCTTCGCGAAAACTTTTTGGCGTGCATCCCATAATTTGTTTAAAACGCTTGTTAAAGTTGGTAGGCGTGTTAAATCCAACACTATAGCAAACTTCAGATATGGTTAAGTTGTCTTGTATAAGTAGTCGAGAGGCATTTCTTATACGTACTTCGTTTAAAAATTCTGTAAACGATTTGTTTGTCATGCGCTTAAAAAATCTGCAAAAAGAGTTTGTGGTCATGCAGGCTACTTCAGCAACATCGTTTAGTGTAATATAACTGGTGTAATTATCAGAAATAAACTTTAAAACATCGTCAATTCTTTGGTTGTTTTCTATTGTAATTTGTCTCATGTCAGAAGACGATAATAGTGTTTTATTAGTGGTAAGCGATAGGCGATGCAGAATGTTTAAAAATTTAATACGCTGTTCTGTTGGTGTAACATTAGCCATTCTTATTAACTCATTATGTAGAGAGCTTGAAACTTCTTTACTAAAAGATACTCCGTATTTAGAAGCGTCTAATAGCTTGTTTATTTCATGAAAAACTGGGATTTTAAAGGTGTCTTCGCCCAGAAAGTTTTTGTCGAATTTAGTAACAAAAGTAAGCACATTACTAGATTCTTTTTCTTTATAGTAAGAAGAGTCGTTTCTCCATAAGTGCGGTAAGTTAGGCCCAACCAAAACAAGATCTCCAGGTTCAAAATGCGAAACACTATCTCCAACAAACCTAATTCCGGTGCTTTTTGTAATGTAAATAAGTTCGTATTGTGCATGGTAATGCCAAGAACTATCAAGGCAAGGAACATCTTTTTTTATAACATGCATTCTATTATGAATACTGTTGTCTAGGTTTTTTAAGATTAATTTCATGACTTTGTTTTTAATTTAGTTGAATTCTAGTTAGGTGGTAAGCCTATTAAATGTTTGCTATAAATTGTTTTAAATTTATGTTTCTATCGAGCTCTAGTTTTTTACGTAAGCGGCTTCTCGTGGTATGCACACTATCTGTAGACATGTTTAGTAAACGAGCAATATCTTTACTCGAAAAATTAAGTTTAACTAAAGCGCAAAGGCGCTGGTCGTTTAATGTAAGTTTAGGAAATTCGGTTTGTAAACGATTATAAAAGCTTTTGTTTATTGCTACAAACCGAGCTTCAAACTCGTTCCAATTATCGGTGCTATTATTAGATATAGAAAGAATTATTTGCTTAGCTTCTTGTCTGTCTATATGTCCAGTACCTTTGGATAGTTTATTTTTTAAAGTTTCTATAAAGGCATCTTTTTCTATTAATTTTAGAACAGAAGTGGCTAATTCTTTATTTTTTAATTCTATAATTTCCTTGTTTTTTTGGGTTTCGAGTTCTCGTTTTCTTTTAATAACTTCTTTTTCTGCACGATGTTTCGATCTTACAAAACTTAAATATATAAGCCCGAAAAGAATGAGGATGATAATAAATGCAGATAAAATGGTTTTTTGCAAAAACAAAACGTTTTCATCCTGTTCTAATTGTTTTAACCTTAGTTGTTGTGCTTGTTCAGATTGACTTTTTTTCTCTTTTAAAAAGGCATCTTGAATTTCTAATAGTGGACTATTAATTTCGCTTCTACTATCAAAAAACACAGCGTCCAATGCTTTACCTTTTTTTAGGTTTTTAAAAGCGCTTTTATAATCGCCTCTAGAGTAATATAATTTAGATAGGCGTTCATGTATTAAAGGTGTAAAGTCTATGTGTGCATTTAGAGAAGCAGATGTTTTTAAAGCCTTTTTATAATAGCTTTCGCTTTCTTTAAAATTACCTAAATCGTTATATGTGTCGCCAATATAATTGTATAGTAAAACTAAATATGAAGGGTTATTTTCTATAAACCACGGAATTATTTTATTATACTTAATTAATGCTGCTTTGTGGTTACCAGAAATATTGGTAGCAACAGCGTCTTCAAATTGGATATAATGTTTAGTTTGTGCTGTAGTTGCATTGGTTATAAATTGTTTACTGCTATCAATATATTTTCTATTAAGTTCCCACTCCTTTAATTCTCTATAGGTAGAAGTAAAAGCAACATAACTTGTGGTAAGTAAGCCTTTGTCTAACTCTCCTTTTTTTACTAGATCTTTTTTTAAATTTAAAGAAGTAGATAGAAATTTTAATGCCTTATCGCGCCTGTTATAGTAGCTGTAGTGTCTTCCAATATCTTTATATATTAAAGATTGTGCCTGTTTGTAATTGGTATTATCGGCAAGTAATAAGGCTTCCCATAAATAGTCGTACGATTTTTTATGATTTCCTTGATGACTGTACATGGCAGATAGTTCTCTTAAACTATTTATGGCTTGAATAGTGTCTGCATTTTTTATTGAAGCTTCGTATAATAAATGTAAAGTATTAAGCGAAGAGTTAGGGTAGTTAATATTAATAGAGTCTTTTTTCTGAAAATAATTTAAGGTTTCTAGTTTAAATTTTGTTTTAGCATAAACACTTAAAAACAAAAACATGCAACTTAACATTAAAAGTGGTGTTAAGTTTCGTTTTGGTATATGTTTATTTAATTTAATCATGTATTGCTAATGTGATTTTTTGTGGTTAGTTGGTTTTTAAAGTGAATTCAAGGTACAATACTGTATGTATTCTTTAGAACTCTTTTTGTTTAAATTATGCTTTGTTTAGTTTTAATTTAGGTTTTTGTGGTGAATTTTAAGTCGATTTAAGTTTGTTGTAAGGGGTTAACAGCAAAATACTAATAAATATTTAAGAAATAAAAAGGCCCGTCTTTATAGACAGGCCTTTTTAATGTTTAGTTTTTTTTTGTTTTTATTTGCCTGTTTCTAAAACAAACTCAAAATTGTATGTGCCCGATTTTATTATAAATTGAGGTAAGGTTTCAGATAGTGTTCCGCCAACACTCATTTGTACAAGGTCAAGATTTAAGGTGTAAAAACCTTGTTTCTTTAAATCAAAAGGGTGTTTGGCTTCTTCTATATTTTTAGCAGAATATGGCCATATAGAAAACCCAAATTCTGGTGCGCCTGTTACTTTTAATTCTTGTTTATTTTTGTTTGTTAATTGTAGCCACCTAGCATCCGATCTATTTCCATTTTCTTGCGGAAAAATGTAATTATAAAACAAATTGTCTGTTTTAAAATTGAAAACATCAACTATGGTTCCTCTTTTTCTATCAATATAATTTTCCCAAGGTCCTTTTCCGTAAAAAGAAGCACTTTTGTAACTGTCTGGTACTCCTAAAGTCATACCATATCTTACTAAGCTAGGTAAGGATGCTTTGGCATCCATAGTCATATTTACAGTAATACGTCCGTTATTTAAAAAGGTATAAGTAATGTTTAAGGTTAGGTCTTTGTTAAACGAACGGTTAACAATAATCTTTTTACTTCCATGTTCTGTATCTTCAACCTTTACACTATTGGTTTTAAGTTTATCAACCATACCTTTCCAATATTTTTGAGATTTTCTAAACAGCTTACTGCTTGCACCTCTAATATCGTTATCTACTGGTGGACGATAAAAGTTTGGTTTTAAAGGCGAAGCAAGTTGCTCTTTTCCGTTTGAAATAAAAGAAATTAGTTCGCCATTGTTTTTTGAAATCTTAGCTGTAAATGTTTTGCCTCTAACCACAATTTCTCCTTCTTTTTCGTCAGTAGAAACTATAGATTTAGATTTTGAAGTATATATGTTGTTTTTCGATTTTTTTTGAATAAGAATTTGGTCGTGAGCAATTTCAAAACCTTTTGAAGCCCAAAAACGATCTGTTTTTTCGTGTACCGTTATATTTAACCAATATTCTGCATCTTCTTTAAATTTTATTTTCTTAAAAGGTATGTTTAATATGGCGGTAGAGCTTGCGTTTACATCTGGATTTAATATGGTTCCAGATTGTAGTGTTTTTCCGTTTTCTTTCACTGTCCATTTAACTTCATACTTGTTTAAGTTTGTAAAGTTTAAATGATTGATTGCAGAAATTTTTCCGTTTTTAATATCACTATCTTTAAAGTTAAACGGTTGAAATATATATTTACACTCCCAAGCATGTGGGTTTGGTTTTTTGTCGGGAGAGAAAACACCGTTTATACAAAAGTTTTTATCGTTAGGGATGTCTTTAAAATCGCCTCCATAGGCATAAAACATTTCGCCTTTATCATTTTTAGTTTCTAAACCTTGATCTATCATATCCCAAATAAAACCACCAATAAGGTTCTTGTTAGCATGAATTAAATCCCAATATTCGCCTAAGCCACCAATAGAGTTACCCATGGCGTGTGCGTACTCGCACATAATAATAGGTCTGTTTATATGTTTGCTTTTTGCCATGCTTTCTAACTGATAAATCTCAGGATACATTCTGCTTAAAACATCTACGTAATTAGGGTCGTCTGGATTAGCGTGAGCAGGGCCTCTAAATAATTTCTGACCTTCGTCTCCTTCTTTATAATCTGGATGAGTTGGGTCGCCTTGAGCACCTTCGTAATGTATAAAACGCGACGGGTCGTAATCTTTAATCCAACCTGCAGCAGCAGCAAAAGCAGGGCCAGATCCAGCTTCGTTACCCATAGACCAAGAGATTATGCTTGGGTTGTTTTTATCTCGGTCTACCATGCGCATAATTCTGCTTAAAATGGGAATAGCTAAACTGGGTTGTTGGGGAGCGTAACTGCCTAAATGATGCGTTTCTATATTGGCTTCGTCCATAACGTAAAGACCGTATTTATTACATAAATCGTAAAAGTAAGGATCGTTAGGGTAGTGTGAAGTGCGTACAGCATTAAAGTTGAATTTTTTTAACAATTTAACGTCGTCTTCCAAGTCTTGTCTTGTTAAAGCTTTACCTCTAATAGGATGGTGGTCGTGACGATTAACTCCCATTATTTTTACGGGTTTACCATTAACAAGTAATTCGTTGTCTTTGCTAAAAGCTACTTGCCTAAAGCCTACTTTTTGGCTTCTAGATTCTACTATATTTCCATTTGGATCTGTAACATCAAAAACCAGTGTGTATAAGTATGGGTGTTCTACCGACCATTTTTTAGGATGTTTAATATGAGCTTCTAAAAATGCAAATTTTGTAATGTCTCGTTGTGGCCATCGTTCAAAATGTATAGCTTCAATACTACAAGACATTGGTGTTTTTAAAACTTTATTGTTATTGGCATCGTATAATTCGGCATTTATTTTCCAATCTTTAAGCTTTTCTTCGTCTCCCTTCATCCAAATGTAAGGCCGAATTTCTAGCTTGGCATCTTCCAATTTAGTATCAAATTTTGTTCGTACAAAAAAGTCGTTTAACGCAATTTTTGGTTGCGCCATAAGCATAACATCTCTATGTATTCCGCTTAGTCGCCACATGTCTTGGTCTTCTAAATAGCTTCCGTCACTCCATCTAAAAGCTTGTACAGCAATTCTATTTTTTCCTTCAGTTAAAAAGTTAGTAATGTCAAATTCTGCTGCTAATCTGCTACCTTGACTGTAACCTACTTTTTTACCATTAATCCAGACATAAAAAGCAGAAGATACACCTCCAAAGTGTAAAATAACAGATTGGTTGCTCCAATCTTTTGGAACGGTAAAATCTCTAAAGTAACTTCCAACGGGGTTGTCTCTATATTTTTCTATGTATGGAAATTGAGGTGGGTGTGGCCCCATGTAGTTAAAATTTCTAGTGCCACCATTTTCAATATCAGGTGTAAATGGGTAAATAATATTACTATAAATAGGTTGCCCGTAGCCTTCTAGTTCCCAATTAGACGGTACTGGTATATCGCTCCAATTTGTACCTTTAAAATCTTTAGCAATAAAATCTTGCGGTCTGTCGCTAGATTTTTCAACATATTTAAATTTCCAAGTTCCGTTTAAAGACTGTATTCTAGAGGTATTTCTATCTCCTTTTAAAGCATCTTGATGGTTTAGATAAGAGTAACTAGGTACACGAGATCGTAGTTTGTTTTGCTCGAACATAAGTTCGTTTTCCCAATCGTTTTGGGCAAATGCAAGCGGCATTCCACATAGAATAAAAAGTGCTAAGCATAGTTTGTTTAGTTGTGTCATGAAAGTTTGTTTTTTTATGTCGAAATTTAATTATTTAATCTGAATGTTTTATTGAATTGAGGCATATTATCGAGTTGCCATTGGGTTTCTTCTTTTTTAGAGTGAAACCATTGCGGTTGTATGTTAGATTTGCTCCAGTTTTTTGCTTCTGTAACTATTTTTTGAAGAATTTCTGGGTGAGTTTTACTTAAATCATTGGCTTCTTTAATATCTTTTTCTATGTTGAATAGCTTCCATTTTTGATTATGAATTTTTAAAGCTTTCCATTCGTTTTGTCTTACACCAACATCGCTGTAACCTTTTTTATGTCTTAAAACATAAATGTTTTCATTTTTATAAGAGTTCTTGCCAGTTAAAAGGTTATTCCAAATGTTCTTGCCATCTAGTATTTTTTCTTTAGGTATTTTTGCACCTGCAAGACTGGCAAAGGTTGGGTACAAATCTAAAGCAGATATGGGTGTGTTTGTTTTTTGGGCAGCGGGCACTACTTTTGGCCAATG
The DNA here is from genome assembly GCF_039538365.1 of Postechiella marina. Taxonomy (NCBI): domain Bacteria; kingdom Pseudomonadati; phylum Bacteroidota; class Flavobacteriia; order Flavobacteriales; family Flavobacteriaceae; genus Postechiella; species Postechiella marina. The sequence continues at coordinate 369,245 of NZ_BAABCA010000006.1, read as the reverse complement.
GAAAAACATAGGAACACGATATCCGCCTTCGTAAGTGCTTCCTTTGCCTTCTTTTAAAGGGAAGTTCGAGGCACCTGCAGTTGTTTTGCCTCCATTGTCGCTAAAGAAAACAATAAGAGTGTTTTCGTATTGCCCTGTGGTTTTTAAATCTTCAATAATAGTTTTAACACCTCTATCTACAGCATACACCATAGCAGCATAAGTAGATCGTTTTTTATCTTTTATATCTTTAAAAAGTTTGAGGTCTTCTTCTTTAGCTTCTAGCGGTGTATGTGGCGCATTATAGGAAAGATACAAGAAAAAAGGGTCTTCTTTTTTTGATGCGTCTATAATAAATCGAGATGCTTCTCTAGATAAAGCGTCTGTAATATATGCGGTTTCATGTACTTGTTTACCATTGTGTTCTAGAGGATGGAGGTAGCTCCAAATATTTTTTTTGCCATTTTCTTTTTGTTTTATATAATCGGCTCTATATTTTTCGGGAAAATAACTGTGTCCTCCACCTAAGAAGCCATAAAAGTCGTTAAAACCTCGATTGTTTGGGTGGTATTGCTCGTCGTCTCCTAAATGCCATTTTCCCATAATTCCTGTAAAATATCCTGCATTTTGTAATACTTTACTAATGTAGGTTTCGTTGGTGTCTACACCTTTCCCCTTGGCATCTGCAGCGTTTGGAGGTAGGTTAAATTGTGCGCCTATTTTGTGTGCGTATCTTCCCGTCATTAAGCTAGCTCTACTTGGTCCGCAAAATGGGTGAGCAACATAGGCAGATGTAAATATAGTACCCGCTTTAGCTAAAGCATCTAATGTTGGTGTTTTAATATCTTTGGAGCCATTAAATCCCACGTCTGAGTAACCTAAATCATCGCATAAAATTATTAAAATATTTGGTCTAGGTGGGGTAATTGGTGTAGAGGTTTGTTGGGTTTTATTTGTATTTGTTTTTGTAGAATTACAACCAAACATGGTAATGAAAATACAAACTAAAGCAATTAATTTATGTGATGAGCTCATGGTTTATTTCGTGTTTTTTGAGAAATAAAAAGAAATATATTAAAAATCAAAATTCTAACTTACCAATAATATAGCTAGTAAGTTAGAATTTATTTTAGAGTTAATTTTACCTAAGCGTATGGCTTTATAGATTTTTTAATTCTTTGCGCATTCTTGCTAAAAAGGGATTTAATTCTTGGTAGGTTTTATTGGTTAATTTAATAATAGCATTATTAAAAGTCTTACTAGCCTCTTTGTTTTTGGCCTTTTTTTCTTCGGCAGTTATTACTCCGTCGTTTTCTTGTTTATTAGATTCTGCAAAGGCTAAAACCATTGCGGTTCTATAATCTGCAAGTTCTTTTTGTTGAGTTTTTGTTAAATTATATTCTTTAGTAGCAGCATCAACAAAATGTTTGTTTAGCTTTTGTTGCCATTTATTTTGTCCGTAAGTTGCTGTAAAAGCTAAAGCCAATACAAAGGTTAAAAGAATTTTTTTCATAATATTTATTTGTTATTAGTTTACTGTTTTTTGCCATACTCTTAGGTATTCAATTTCGAAATCGACAATACCATCATCTTTTTTGTCAGACGAGCTATTGGCTTCCAAATCGGCTTTGCTATCTGGTACACCATGCCAAGGGAATGTTTCTTGGTCAAACCAAAGTTTAATAGGTTTAGTTATTACGTAGTTTTCGCTGGCGCCATTACCACCACCATGGATAGCATCGTCGTAGTTGTTTATTTCGGTTCTAGAAATACTTTTAAACAATTGTCCGTCTATGTATATTTTAACACCATCAGCACTCCATTCGTAGCCATAAACATGAAAATCATCAGCAACCCTAAATCCTAAATCATGATGTTCTGTATAAGTAGTTTTTCCACCGCCACCACCATTTTTTTCGGGTGCCCAATCGTGTATAGACCACCATAACTCGTTATCTTTCCATAGTTTAGAAGCTTGTTTGTGGTCTCCAAACATTTCGAAAAAATCGAATTCAGTATTATTGCCCGTTGCCCAAAAAGAGCTAGTTACCTCTGCATCGGCTGCTTTAGATTTTACTTCAAGGTAACCATATACAAATTCGTTTTTAGTTATAACAGCTGCAGTGGTTAGGTTTTCGTATTTAGTGCCATCGTTGGCTGTGGTTGGCGAAAAATTATAATCAGGATCCCAACGTGTTTCTAATTTTAATTTACCATCTTCTACGCGAACATTTTCTGTAGAAAATTGAGAAGGTGCTCGCCCTCTAAAATTAGATTGAAATTCGCCATTTTTACCCTGTATTAACCATTTTGTTTCGTCTATTGTAGTGCCTTCAAACTCATCACTAATAGAGGTGTTTAAAACCCAATTACCAGAGTTTTTTTGGTCTGAAAGCGGGTAGTCATTATTAATATTTGCTAACTCAGGAGTTTCTGTTTGTTCTTCTTTATTATCAATTTTATACACAGAATCGTTACTAGAACATGATAGTATAGATGCGATAATAAAGCTTGTAAATAACCATTTATTTGCAGAGCTAAAGAGTGTTTTTTTACTTGTGATGTTTTTCAAAAGGATTTTTTTTTGGATAAAATCTATTATTCTTTAATTTCTAAAAACTCTACTGGAGCATTTTGGTGGTTTATGTAAGCCACACGAATACCTTCGGCAGGAGAAAAAATGTTGCCTAACAGTTCGTGTCCTTCAATGGCGTCTTCTATACTGTCAACAAAATAAGATACATGCGGTAATGTTTTTACCATAGGGTGTGCTGTGCTTCCTTTATCAAATTTAACCCATTCGATGTTATATTTATTTTTACTAAAATCGGTATATTTAAAATTTCCAGGTTCGCAGTATCCATCCCAGTTTTTTTCTTCAGTTGTTGGTATGCCTATATGGCTAAACTTGTAATTCATGTTGTGTAATTGTTTAGTTGTTAGATTTTTAAAAGTGTTTGTGTTTACAAAGCAACTGTATATCTCTGAATAAGCAACCTTAAAATTTACCATGTTCTAAGCTTAAATTACCAGATTTGTATAATGGTAAATAGTTACTTTATTTTAGAAAAGACTGATGGCTTTATTTTAAAGATTTAAATAAAATAGGTGCTAAGTGATAAATTTTAACGAATTTTATGCTGCGAAAGTTTTTACTATTTTAAAAGTTTTTGTAATTATTAATAGATGTTAATTTCAATAGTTTTAATTTGAATTTCTTAAAAAAAGAAGCTGTTAAGTATGTTTTTGTAAAAAGATTTATAGCTCGTTTATTGTTTGTTTTTATATTGGTTTGCGGTATTTCTTGTAAAAAAAATAAAACAGAATATATTGCTGTTTCTAAAGAGGAGAAATCTATGTTTTTATCTGGTAAACAAATACCAGATAGCTCTTTTTTAGGAGACGAAACTTGTAAAAAATGTCACGACAATCAGTTTAAAGACTGGCAAGGTTCGCATCACGATATGGCTATGCAAGAAGTTAGCGATAGTTCTATTTTAGGCGATTTTAATAATAAGACATTTAAAAGTCAAGGAGTTACTTCTAGATTTTTTAAAAAAGATGGCGATTTTTATGTAAATACAGAAGGAAGAGACGGTCAAAATCATGATTATAAAATAGAATATGCTTTTGGTGTAACACCTTTGCAACAGTATATTGTTAAATTTCCAGATGGACATTACCAATGTTTAAGAACAGCTTGGGATACAAAAAAGAATAAATGGTTTGATTTATATCCAGATTTTAAAGTTGTGCATTCTGAATGGTTGCATTGGTCTCGTGGCGGTTTAAATTGGAACACTATGTGTGCAGATTGCCATTCTACAAACGTGAGAAAAAATTACGACCAAGAAACCCATAGCTACAATACTAAATATGCTATTATAAACGTAAGTTGCGAAGCTTGCCATGGCCCAGGAAAACAGCATGTTGCAGATGTAAAAAGTTTAGGAGATAAGTATAAGCCTTCTGGAAGTTTAAAAATGACAGCAGATACTGCTCCAAAAGACTTAGTAGACCAATGTGCGCGATGCCATATGAGACGCGAACAATTCTCTGAGTTTTATAATTTTGAAGGGTCTATGCTAGACCATTATTCGCCTCAACTTATAACAGAAGGGTTGTATCATGCAGATGGGCAAATTTTAGACGAGGATTATGTATACGGTTCTTTTGTACAAAGTAAAATGTACCACAATAATGTTACCTGTACTAACTGCCACGATGCACACTCTTTAAAATTAAAATTTGATGGCAATAACCTATGTACACAATGTCATGTTTCAGAAACTTATAATACACCAAGTCATCATTTTCATGAAACAGGTACAGATGGAGCAAAGTGTATAAATTGCCACATGACAGGGAAAACGTATATGGGTAACGATTATAGGCGCGACCATAGTTTTAGAATTCCACGTCCAGATCAAAGTTTAAAATATGGGACACCAAATGCATGCACACAATGTCACGAAGATAAAGACAACCAATGGGCTTGGGATAATTTTAAGAAACAACATGGTGTGCCAGATTACACGCATTTTTCTGATTTATTGGCTCCCGGAATTACAAGACAAGCCAATGGATTAGAATCGTTAACAGAATTGGTGAAAGATACCGTATATCCAGATATAGCTAGAGCATCTGCAGTAATGGCAATGAGTAATTATGCTAACCAAGAGGTAATTAATAATTTAATAAGCTTTTTAAACGATGAGTCGCCTTTAGTTCGTGGTGCTAGTTTAGATGTGTTAAGCGAAATAAATACTACCGATTATGTAAATGCTTTTTTACCGTTACTAAAAGACGAGAAACGCTCTGTTAGAGTAAAAGCCTTTTTTGCTATTGGCGGGTTAAATGAAATGCAAATTCCAGAAGCTTATAAGTCGGTTTATAAAAATGTTAAAAAAGAGTTTGAAACTTATTTAGATATAAATGCAGATTTTACTGGAGGACGAATAAAACGAGCGAGTTATTACTTAAAAAAAGGAGATATACTTAACGCTATAAAATGTTATGAAAACGCCTTAGCTATAGATAATATAAATAATTTAGCACGAACTAACTTGGCAAACTTGTATTATAGAAATGGTAATGTTGATAAAGCGGAAGCAGCCTTTAAAACAATAATTAAACAAGAGCCAGAATTTGGGCAAACATACTACTCTTATGCCTTGTTGTTAGGTGAGTTAAATAGAACAGACGAGGCTATTGTACAAATGGAATTAGCCATAAAATATATGCCAGAAAACGTAAGGTTTTACTATAATTTAGGACTGTTGTATAATAAAGTAAATAATTTTTCTAAAGCCGAAAGTACAATAATACATGGGTTAAAACGAGATGCTACAAACGAGAATTTACTATATGCTTTGGCTTTTATTTATTCTAAAAACAGTAAAACAGAAAAAGCTAAAAATATAGCAGAGCGATTAATAAACTTGTATCCTAGTAATCCTCAATACAAAACGTTTTATCAACAATTAAGTGCTATGCAATAAATCTATAATATGGTTTATAACGTTTTTATTCCTTAATTTTGCATTTTAGATATTAAGATTATTTGAAGAAAAGTTACAAATTTTGTAACTTAAGGCGTAATTGTACGTCTAATTTATTATTTATCGTTAATTTATAATAGCACAATTTATAGAAACAAAACTATGTTAACTCATCTCAAATCTCCGTTGGATGTTCGTATAAGCTTTAATAAGCTTTTAGAACAATATGAAGTCCTTGCCCAAAGCGACAACGCTTTTATTGCGGCAAAGGCGAAGCGTATTTTGGAAGAACAAGCTCCTTATCCAGAGTTAAGAGAAGGTTTTTCAGATTTTTCTAAATTAGAAACTTACAAAGATCAAATAGGTGTTATTTTGCAAGATTCGTTTAGTGCGGTATTAACAAATAACGAAATAAAAACAGCATCTGTACCGTTTCAAAATGTTATTTTTAATTCTTCCGAAAGGTTTAAAAGAATTATAAGAACAGCAGGCGAAGATTTTAATTTGGAGATTAAAAACTTACCAGACGACGACATGTATATTATTGCATGTACAGTTATTCTAGGGTTTTGTTATGGCTATAATTTAAATTTTAAACGTCCGTTTTATTATCAAATACCAGACGAAAATGGTGTTTTGCGTTTTTATAAAATACTATATAATGCAGATTTTATAGAAATAATACGTACAAATAAAGCAAAAGAGATAACACAAGAAGATTACGAAGAATTACTAGATAATTATGATAATGTAGGGTTATGGAAAGAAAAATTTCCACCAAACAGTTATATTTTTAAAGGCTTTGTAATATCTAATATTTTTGATGTAACAGACGATCAGTCTATATCTAATATCAAGTCAACATTAATAGGCGAAGACAAAAGAAAGACTAAAAGTTTTATGGAAGATTTTCATGAAATATTTCGTTCTTTGTTAGGCTTAAAAGACTTGCAGGTAGGATTTTCAATTTATAACGAAGAAGAAGATCAGTTTGAGCGTGTTTATGGTGTTGGTATGAATAGCTTTTTATTAAATAAGCGAGAAACAGCATCTTGTGCTGATGCTTTATGTAATTGGTCTTACAACAGGTTGCTAAAAGAAAATAAATTTTTTACTATTTCTGATGTAGACAAAGCTTTTAATAAGTACGAGAAACCTTCGCCACACGTTAGTATACTGCACAAGCAAGGAATTAAGAGTGCTATTTTTGCACCTATTGCAAACGAGAGTGGATTGATGGGAATTTTAGAAATAGTATCTAAAAGGCCAAAAGTACTTAATAGTGTTATGGCTAATAAGTTAGAAGACGTAATGCCTTTTATTGTATCTGCAGTAGAACGCTCTAAAGCAGAAGAAGAAAACTTAATAGAAGCTATTATTCAAAAAGAATGTACATCTATACATCCAAGTGTGCATTGGCGTTTTGCTAAAGAAGCAAGAGCCTTTATTAAGGCAGAATTTAATAATGAAAAAGCAGCATTTAATAAAATAGCTTTTGATAATATTTATCCGCTTTACGGTCAAATAGACATTAAAGGTTCATCTGAAGCTAGAAATAAAGCAACCAAAGAAGATTTAGCTTTGCAATTAAACTCGGCTAAAAATGTTTTTGAAAGAGCTATAAAAATTGAAAAACTACCAATATACGAACAGTTTGTATCTGAGATAAACGATTATTTAGAAGGCTTAAGAAACCATTTTCAGGTAGATAGCGAACAGCAAATATCTAGCTTTTTTAAAGAAGATGTAGAGTCTGCTTTTAAACATATTTATGTTATAGACGAACTAAAACCATTAATTGATAGTTACTTTGACTCTATAGACGATAAAGTAAATGTGCTTTACAATCATAGAAAAGAATACGATGATACCGTAGCTATGATTAATAAAGAAATGGCTTCGCTTTTAGATGAAAAACAAGTAGAAGCTCAAGCTATGTATCCACATTATTTTGAGCGTTTTAAAACTGATGGTGTAGAACATAACATGTATGTTGGAGAATCTATTACTAAAGAAGATTCTTTTAACCCTATATATTTATATAACTTACGTTTATGGCAGCTGCAAGTTATGTGCGAAATGGAAAATGCGTATTACCAAATGCAATCGAATTTTCCTGTAGCACTAGATGTTGCTTCGATGATTTTGGTGTTTAGTCAGCCATTATCTATAAGTTTTAGAATGGACGAAAAACAGTTTGACGTAGATGGTACGTATAATGCACGCTACGAAATTGTAAAAAAGCGTGTAGATAAAGCTTATATAAAAGGAACAAGAAAACGTATTACAGAAAAAGGGAAAATAACTATTGTATATTCTCAAAAGCAAGACGAATTAGAATATTTAAGATATATTAAATTTTTACAATCTAAACATTATTTAGATACCGATGTAGAGATTGTAGAGCTGCAAGATTTACAAGCTGTAACAGGTTTAAAAGCATTACGAGTAAGTGTGCTGTATCATAAAAAAGAAGATGATAAAGAGTTTTATACTTACAATGATTTAATGAAAGAAATAAAAGCTTAGTTTTAAACTAAGCTTTTTGCTTTTTATATTTTCTGCCAAACCATAATAGCGTGCCTGTTACTGGTAAGCTAGCGGTTAGCAAGCTAATTATAAAGGCTATTATTTTTCCTGTAATACCTCCAATAGATCCAATATGGATGTCGTAATTCATCCTAAGTATTTTTTCGGGAAACTTAGCGTCTTCATATTTACCGTAAACTCCAGGAGTTTCTATTTCTTCTAAAGTATTTTGATCAAAAAATCTAAAATCAGAATCGTAAAATAAATCATTACTATTAGATACTTCTATATAAACACTTGAAGAGTCGGTTTCTGGATAATGTAATTCAAAACTTTCGGCATTAGGCGATTCTTTTCTAAGCTTTACAATTAATTTATCAATAGCTACAGTGCTATGGCTATTAGGTTCGCTTGTGTTATTAGGAATAATAAAAGCAGGTGCTTTGTCGCCTCCGGTAGATATATAAACTACATATTTTAACCAGTTGTAAGACATTACAGAACCTGTAAAAGCGAGAACTAAAGCTAAAGAGCAAATATAAAAACCAATAACGGTATGTAAGTCGAAGTTTTTTCGTTTCCAACGGGTTGTTTGTTTCCAATCAAACTTAATACGCTGTTTTAGGTTTTTACGCTTTTTGGGCACCCATAATATAAAACCAGAAATTATAATAAAGATAAAAAGTAAAATTGAAGCGCCTACTATTTGTTCGCCTATGGCTTTTGGTAGCCATAAACGCATGTGTCCTTTTAAAATAAAAGCAAAAAAACCAGTAAGGTGATTGTCTACTTGAATAACCTTACCTGTGTAAGGATTTAAAAATGCGCTTTGATAAAATTCTGGTTCAGCATCATAAAAAATAACTTCTATAGCATCGTCTGCTTTTCCAAAAACACTGCCATGTATGGTGTTGTTAGGAAATATGTTTTCTGCTATTTTTTTTACTTCCGTGGGTGTTAAAATGGCTTGGTTTTGTGGTGTTACTTTTTTGTATTGATTGTATTGGTTTTCTATTTCGGTTCTAAAAGCCCAACAACAACCAGTAATGGCAACTATAAATACAATAATGCCTGTAGCAAGCCCTAAAATTTTGTGTAATGTTAGTATGTGTTTTCTTATAGCCATTTTATAAATAAAAGAGAACCTTAAAAAGGTTGCCTTTATGTTTTTAGGTTAAAATTTATAATCGAAAGATGCTAAAAATGTTCTGTTTTGCTGTGGTGTTAATGTGCTCCAACCAGAATAGTATACTTCGTCTGTTATATTATTGCCCTTTACACTAACTCTAAAAGTATCGTTTTCGTAATAAATAGAGGCGTTATAAACCGTGTAAGCAGGCAAAGTAAAGCCTCCAGAATTTGTGTAATCGCTCATGGTATTGTAGTCGCTAGCGCCATTAAATCCTGCTCCAAACCCAAAGTTTTTAGCAAATCCTTCAGTAAATTGATAATCTCCCCAAAAGTTGTAAAGTATATCAGACCCTGCTTCGGCTGGGCGTAAGCCTATTAAATTTTTTAATGTGTCAGATTTAGTTGTTTCAGAATCATTATAACTAAAGCCACCACGCAGGTTTAAACCAGTAATAGGGCTAGCATTAATTTCAAGTTCTACACCTTTACTTTTTACTGTGCCATCTTGTGTTTTTCCTGTACCAAAGCCCATAACTTTATCGTCTACAGTAATGTTATAGTAGTTTATAGTTGCTTCTAGTTTATTGTTAAATAGGTTTGTTTTAACACCAAATTCTATTTGGTTAGCTTGTTCTAAATCGTATGATTGTAAAATGGTACCTGCCGATGGATCGTTAATGTTTATAGGAACCAATTCTGGATTTACATAAGAAAAACTGTTTTGGTAGTTTGCAAATATTGAAAGCTCGTTTAATATAGGCTGAAAAACAATACCGAATTTAGGTGAAAATGTAGATTCGTTATAAGCTTGGTGGTCGTCTGATGGATCGTTAATATCGCCTTTATACTCGAACCTGTCGTAACGCACACTAGCCATAGCCGATAAGTTGGGTAATATGTTTAATACATTAGAAATATAAGCACCAAATACATTTTGTTTTGTTTTTATATTCGAGTTGTCTAGTTTAGAAGTAATTGCATTTAGATTTTCTGCGTTTACGTCTTGCTCTCCAAAAATTAAATCACCTTGAGCATTTACAGAGTGCATGTAACCCCAACCAGAACTTTGATCAGTAATTGTAGATTCTAAATAATCAAAACCAATTAAAAGTTTGTTTTTTAAATTGCCTAACTTAAAATCGCCAGTAAAGTTTTGTTGTAAGTTTAACGTTTTTGTTTTGGCATTAGTGTTTTGAGCATATAAAGCAAAATTGGGTGTGCCTTGTGGGTTTGAAACATCTGTCCAATCTGCAAAGTTCCATAAATAGGTGTAAAAACCGTTAGATTTTGCAACACCTCCAGCTATAATAGATTGTGAAGACCAGTTGTCAGAAATTTTGTAAGCAGCTTCAGCTCTATAGTTCTGTGTTATATTTTTTATAACAACATCATCGTTTGTTAACGATTTGTCTTGGTCGTAATTTAATTCTTTAACAGTGTTAAACACTAAAGGAGCGCTTCTGTTAAAGAATAAGAACGTTTGGTTTGTTTGCTCGTTATCAGACGCTTCGTAAGCAAAATTTAATGTTAGTTTGTTATTTACTTTATATGATAGTGAAGGTGCTACAAAAACAGATTTTTTAAACCCATAATCTTGAAAACTATTGTCTTTTTGGTAACCAGCATTAAAACGTAACGATACTTTATCGCTTGCACTTACATTAACATCGGCATTTAATTTTGCAAAATCGTAAGAGCCTCCTGCCACAGAAATGCTTCCGCCTGTGCTGCTATATGGTTTTTTTGTTACTATGTTTATTAAACCACCGTACGAGGTAATAGAACTACCAAATAAGGTAGCCGAAGGGCCCTTAATAACCTCTACACGTTCTACGTTAGATGGGTTAATAAAACCATTTGTAATACCAGCAACGCCATTAACTAGTTGTGGTTGTACAGAAAAACCTCGAATAGAATAGTATCCAGCGCCATCTCCGCTTCTACCTGTAGAAGACCATAATTTATTTACACCAACAGCATTTTTTAAGGCGTCTTCAAAACTATTAACAGATTGGGAGACTAGTAATTGGTTGGTAACAGTGCTGTATACTTGAGAGTTTTCAATGTTTTTAAGAGGCATTTTAGAAACGTAAGCACTTTTCTTTCTAGAAAATTTATTTTTCCTTTTTGAGTCTAAAACAACCTCTTGTAAAAGTTCGTTTCCTTCGTAAAGTATTATTTCTCCTAAATTAACCGTGTTATTATTTATTTCAAAAGTTATTTCTTTGGTTTTATAGCCTAAGTAAGATATAGAAAGTACGTAATTACCGTTGGTAACATTAGAGATTTCAAATTGCCCATTATCATTTGTTTGCGCGCCTTTAGTTGTTTTTTTTATTATTGTATTTACACCAAATAAAGCGGTGTTAGAAGAATTGTTAATTTTTCCTTTTATGCTTCCAGATTGAGCAAAAGAAAAAAGACTAAGCATTAATAAGATGGTGAGAGTAAAATTAGTTTTCATTTATTTTTATTTAGACTTATTATAAATTGTAAATTTCAGCAAAAATATATTCTATAATTAAACTGTGCAATTTATTTATAATAAATCTAAATAAAAATGTTAACTTATTGTTTGTTAGCTTATTGCGTGTTTGTTTTTAAATTGTAACAGCGCCAGAGTACCTAAAAGCTATAGCAAAGGCAATAACGCTTATTATAATGCCTATCATAAAAACAAGGTAGGTAATTCTAAGTATTTTATATTTTTTATCTAAAACTAAGCCTAGAAAATATAAGTCTTTTTTCATAGAAGAGTATAAGTAGTCTCTATCTTGCATCATTTCTCCCATAGCCCATTCAAAATCGTGTAAACTCATCTTATGGAAGTTTCCAAAAAATAATAAGTTTACTTTTTTAGCTGCTACATCTTCTTTTGTAAACTTTCCGCTAGTAACATTTGGTCTGGTGGCAAGAATAGAAAGAACTATAGATATAACTGTAAAAATTACAAAAATAACGGTAGGCGTAATTAAGTATGCATTGGAGGCGTTATCTAATTTAGAAACCAAGTTAGATAATACTAAAGAAACAATAATAGCATTTACAGATAGTAAAATATTGGCTTTTGTATCGGCAATATTACTAAGTGTAATGTGGTTTTTTAAAGTAACACGAAACATGGTTTCTATACCGCGTTCAGGCATTTCTACCTTTTCTTTTTTAAACTTTAATTCTTCTTTTTTTTGTTTTAATTTCGAGTTTTGCTGGTCTAGTTTCTTTTTTTCATTTAATAAACCAATAAGGTTTTTGCCTTTTCTTTTGTCCCAATTAGAAACAGCTTCAACAGAGTAAAAGCGGTGTTGTGTAGAAAGAAATTTAATGTTTTCGTCTAGCCATTCTGCTTCGGTATAGGTTTTATTACATGTAAGTTCCCATTCTTTTCTAAGTAATTCAGAGACTTCAGCGTAATTTTTACTCCCAATATGCGAACAATCTGCATCGCACATTATTTTTTCTAGTTGGGTTTTAGGCACAGCACCCATTTTAGTTATTAATATTAAATTGGTAATAGTATTAATTTGTGCTGGAGTGTATTTTAAATTTTCTAAAATACCTTTAGCCATTATGGCGCCTTCTTCTTCGTGTTTGTTAATGTTTTTTATGTAGCCTATATCGTGTAACCAAGCAGCAGATAAAAGCAAATCTTTGTCTACGTCATTAATTTTAGAAAGCTCGGCTAGTTCTGTAGCTTTTTCTACAACACGTCTTGTATGTGATAAATTATGATAAGTATAAGAGGTGTCTAACTCTTGGCTTAAAAGGTTTGTAACATATTTTTCAACTTCAGAAATAGGCATAGGTTCAATAGGTAAATTATTTAGTAAAAATACTAAACTTTAATAACATAAAAATTAACTGTGCAAACGTAATAATTTGTCGTAAATTTTAGTTAAGCTTTCAAAAATGAATATTTATTAAAAAACTGTAAGGTTTAGAAGTGCTTTTCGACTTAAATTTGCACTTTATAACATGTGGTATTTACAATATTAAAATAAAGGACAGAGTATGCTTACTTGGAAAGATATTATTAATTTTTCTGTTAATGGAAACCCAACTCCAATAAATAGAGTGGAAAAAACAGAAGCAGAATGGAAAGCTCTATTATCGCCAGAGCAATTTAGAATTACACGTTTAAAGGGAACAGAGCACCCGCATAGTGGAGCGCTTTGTAGTATTTATGACGAAGGGCAATATAATTGTGTATGTTGTAATACACCATTGTTCGATTCTACAATTAAATTTAGTTCTGGCACGGGTTGGCCAAGTTTTACACAGCCTATAGAAAAACATGCTATTAAATACAAAAGAGATACATCTTTTGGTATGGTACGTGTAGAGGTTATGTGTAATACCTGCGATGCGCATTTGGGGCATATATTTCCTGATGGCCCAGAACCTAGCGGATTAAGATATTGTGTTAATTCAGAGTCTATGAAAATAGAAAAAAATAAAAAATGAATAAAGAAAATTTACAAATAGCCACAGTTGGTGGTGGATGTTTTTGGTGTACAGAAGCAGTGTTTCAAGAAGTGAAAGGAGTAGAGAAAGTTGTTTCTGGATATTCTGGTGGTAGCGTACCCGGACACCCAACATATAAAGAAATATGCTCTGGTTTAACAGGGCATGCAGAAGTAATTCAAATAACTTTTGATGCAAATGTTATTTCTTACGAAGATATTTTAGTTGTTTTTATGACTACTCACGATCCTACAACATTAAACAGGCAAGGAGGCGATGTTGGTACACAATACCGTTCGGTAATTTATTATCACGATCAAAAACAAAAAGATACCGCAGAAAAGGTACTGAAAGATGTAACGCCTTATTATGATGACGCTATTGTAACAGAACTTACTGCTTTAGATGTTTTTTATAAAGCCGAAGATTATCATCAAGATTATTACAGAAACAATCAAAGTGAAGGCTTTTGTAGTTTTGTAATTACACCCAAATTAGCCAAATTAAGAAAACTACATGCCGATAAATTGAAGGGGTAAAATCATGCAATTAAATATAAAAGATACATTTAATACACAATTACCAGCAGATACGGTTATAGAGAATACAAGAAGACAGGTTAAAAACGCCTGTTTTTCTTTTGTAAAGCCAAAGCAAACTGCAAAACCAGAGTTGTTACATGTATCTCCAGAAATGCTAAAAGCCTTAGGTTTAACCCCAGAAAATGCTGAAGAAACTGAGTTTTTAAATGTGTTTACAGGAAATACTGTTTATAAAAACACACAGCCTTTTGCCATGTGTTATGGTGGGCATCAATTTGGTAATTGGGCAGGGCAATTAGGCGACGGTCGAGCAATAAATCTATTCGAGGTAAAATATAATAACACCCAATGGGCAGTGCAATTAAAGGGCGCTGGCGAAACACCATATTCTAGAACAGCCGATGGCTTGGCTGTATTACGCTCGTCTATTCGAGAGTATTTATGTAGCGAAGCCATGTTTCATTTAGGTGTGCCAACAACCCGAGCATTATCTTTAGCCTTATCTGGCGATCAGGTTTTAAGAGATATGATGTACAATGGTAATTCTGCTTACGAGAAAGGCGCAATTGTATCGCGTATTGCGCCAAGTTTTTTGCGTTTTGGTAGTTATCAAATTTTAGCTGCAAATCAAGATATAACAACCTTAAAAACGTTAGTAAATTATACTATTAAAAACTTTTTTCCAGAGTTAGGTGCGCCTTCAAAAGAAACGTATATCGCCTTTTTTAAAACAGTAGCACAGCAAACATTAAAAATGATAGTGAACTGGCAACGGGTTGGTTTTGTGCATGGTGTAATGAACACTGATAACATGTCTATTTTGGGGTTAACCATAGATTATGGGCCATACGGTTGGTTAGAAGGTTTCGATTTTGGTTGGACACCAAATACTACAGATGGGCAACATAAACGCTATAGATTTGCCAATCAGCCTAATATGGGGCTTTGGAATTTATATCAACTAGCGAATGCTTTATATCCTTTAGTAGATGAAGCAGAGCCTTTTGAAACTGTTTTAGAGCAATATAAAACCGATTTTGAAAAGTTATCGTTGAGTATGATGCGAGATAAATTAGGATTAATTATTGAAGATGATGCAGATAAAATGCTAATTCAAGATTTAGAAGATAATTTACACCTTACAGAAACTGACATGACTATTTTCTTCAGAAATTTGAGTAACTTTTCTCTAGATGAAGCTTCAAAAGGATTAAATGTTATAAATGATGCATTTTATATTCAAGATGAAATAACTGAAGATGTTAAGAGTAAATGGAATGCTTGGTTTAAACGTTATGCAAATCGTTTAAAATTAGAAGAAGCAAATTCCGAAGAAAGAAAACAGCAAATGAATCTTGTTAATCCAAAATACGTTTTACGCAATTATATGGCGCAATTGGCTATAGATAATGCTAATAAAGGCGATTACCAATTAATAGACGTCTTATTTAATTTGCTTAAAAAACCATATAGCGAACAACCAGAAAACGAAAAATGGTTTGCCAAACGTCCAGAGTGGGCTAGGCATAAAGTGGGATGCTCTATGTTGTCGTGTAGTTCTTAAATTGTAATGTTTAATAACGCAAAAAAAAGTGTATGAAATTAGGATTAGGTACAGCAGCTTTAGGAAGACCACAATACATTAATATACGCCAAAAACCGTCTAACTATTTAAATTTAGACGCTTTTAAGCAAGAAAGTTTTGCTACACTCGAAGAGGCTTATAACTTGGGGGTTCGTTATTTCGATACAGCACCAGGTTATGGTTTAGCAGAACAATTGCTTTTAGAATGGTTAAAAACTAAAGATGATAATGCTATTGAAGTAGCCACAAAATGGGGTTATACCTATGTTGCAAACTTTAACGCAAAAGCCAAAGTACACGAAGTTAAAGACCATAGTGTAGAAAAATTAAAAGAGCAGTGGTTGGTTTCTAAAAACTTGTTGCCTTATTTAAAAGTATATCAAATTCATTCGGCAACTTTTCAAACAGGGGTTCTTAAAAATGACGAAGTATTAAGTTATTTAGCTTTTTTAAAAGAGACTTATAAGATTAAAATAGGGTTAAGCTCTACAGGATATAATCAAGTTGATATTATAAAAGAAGCCTTAAAAGTAGCAGTTAATGGTGTGCCTTTATTTGATGTTTTTCAGGTAACTTATAATGTGTTGGATCAAAGTTTAAAAGCAGTTGTAGAACTTTTAAATAAACAAAATAAACTTATAATAATAAAAGAAGCATTGGCAAACGGACGTGTTTTTAGAAATAAAAATTATCCAAATTACAAACTAATGTACGCAAGTTTAGAAGCATTGGCAAACAAATATAGAGTAGGGGTAGATGCTATTTGTTTGCAATACTGTGCGCAAACTATCCCTAATAGCAAAGTGTTAAGTGGTGCAGGTAATTCTCGACAGTTACAAGATAATTTAAAGATGAATGCTTTTGTTTTATCAGATTTAGAAATAGATGAGATATCAAATTTTAAAGTAAATGCTAAAGTGTATTGGCAAGAACGAAAGGCGCTTAAATGGAACTAATTTAAAATGAGCAAAGAGCAAAAAATAGCATTAGGTGGTGGTTGCCATTGGTGTACAGAAGCTGTTTTTCAATCTTTAAAAGGAGTAACAAAAGTAGAGCAAGGCTATGTGGCATCTATTAAAGAAAACGAGTGGTTTTCTGAGGCGGTTATAGTTTACTTTAAAGAAGCACAGATACCTTTAAAAGCCTTAATAGAAATACATTTACATACGCATAAAAGTACAAGTAATCATACTATGAGAAATAAATACCGATCTGCAGTTTACTTTTATACTTCACAACAAGGCGAACAAATTAATGCTATATTAAAGGGGTGTCAAAGAGAATTTAATAACCAGATAATAACAAAATCAATGCTTTTTAATGGGTTTAAGCCATCCAGTGAAGCTATTCAAAATTATTATAAAAAAAATCCTGAAAAACCTTTCTGTAAACAATATATTAATCCGAAATTAAAATTATTACGCAGTAAATACTCAAATTATATAAAGTTAAATTAAGGAAATTCAATTTATTCCGACTCTATTTTTAGTAGCCATATTTCCTTAAAATAAATCGAATTATGAAAAGCATAAGATTAAAAATAGAGAACAAGAAAGGGATAGCATTGCATGCTTATTTAGAATTGCCAGCAAATCAAAAACCTAATAAATATGCAGTTTTTGCTCACTGTTTTACATGTTCGAGCTCGTTAAATGCTGTAAAAAACATTAGTAGAGCTTTAACTCAATATGGTTTTGGTGTTGTGCGTTTCGATTTTACAGGTTTGGGAAGAAGTGACGGTGAATTTGCAGATAGTTATTTTTCTGCAAACGTTGCAGATTTAATTGCTGTAAGCGATTTTATGGCGTTTAATTACGAAGCGCCATCTTTGCTTGTTGGTCACTCGTTAGGTGGTGCTGCTGTTCTTTATGCGGCATCTCAACTAGATAATGTAAAAGCTGTAGCTACTATAGGGGCACCGTCTACAGTAGGACATGTTACACATTTATTTTCTCATGGCATTGATGCAGTTAAAGAGCAAGGTGAAGTACAAGTTAATATTGGTGGGCGTCCTTTTATAATAAACCAAGAGTTTGTTGAAGATTTTGATAAAACCGATTTGGCATCGGTAGTTAAAAGTTTAAGAAAACCGTTGTTAATAATGCATGCACCAACAGATAAGATTGTTGGTATTAAAAATGCAGAAGAACTTTATTTGCAAGCCCATCATCCAAAAAGTTTTGTAACTTTAGATGATGCCGATCATTTATTAACCAATTCTAATGATAGCAATTATGCTGGAAATATGATTGGTACTTGGGTGCAGCGTTATTTTAAAACGCAAGAAAACACCATGTTAAATACTAGTGGCGAGCAACTTGTAGGGCATTTAAATATTGTTGAAGATAATTTTACAACCACCATACAAAGTAAAAGACATAGTATGATTGCAGACGAGCCTGTATCGGTTGGAGGAGCAGATTTTGGTCCGTCTCCTTACGAATATCTCAATGCTGCATTAATAGCTTGTACAGCTATGACGCTAAAAATGTATGCCGAGCGTAAAAAATGGGATTTAAAAGAGGTTTTTGTGTATGTTACACACTCTAAAAAACATAGTGACGATTTAGGTGTGCAAAGTGATATGCCAAAATATTTAGATTATGTAAATAAAAAAATAAAGTTGATTGGCAATTTAGATGATGCTCAAAAAAAACGTTTAAAAGAAATTTCATCGCGTTGTCCAGTGCATAAAAGTTTAGTAAGTCAAGTAGTTATAGATACAACATTTATAAACGATTAAAGCTTGCGTTTAAAATAAAAAAAAGAGTAACTATAAGTATTTTAATGGTTCGTATATAGTTTTCTTATGCTAGTTTAATATGATTCTGTTTGTAAACGGTTATTTTTGTATAACATTAATTAATATCCCTATCATGATTAAAAGATTACGCTATATATTACTCTCCTTTTTAGTGTTTTTTATAAATGCCTGTGCAACCTATAAAACTCAAATTAATAGTACAGTTTCAAATGTGTTTCCTAATAAAGAAATATCACATTCGTTTTATTTAATAGGCGATGCAGGAAATTCTCCTATAGGTTCGTCTTCAAAAGGTTTGTCAGCATTTAAATCAGAGTTATTAAAAGCTTCAGAAAATAGTACAGCCTTGTTTTTAGGCGATAATATTTATCCAAAAGGTATGCCTGCAGAAAGTGAAAAAGGCTACGAATTTGCAGAATATCAACTTAAAATACAAACCGAAGCTGTTAAAGGTTTTAAAGGGGAAACTATTTTTATACCAGGAAATCATGATTGGTATAGTAATGGGGTAAAGGGATTAAAACGACAAGAAAAATATATTGAAGAGGCTTTAGGTAAAAATACGTTTTTACCAGAAGATGGATGCCCGATAGAAAAGGTTGAGATTTCGGATGATGTTATCATGATTATTGTAGACTCTGAGTGGTATTTAACCAATTGGGACAAACACCCAACTATAAACGACGATTGCGAAATAAAAACAAGAGAAAAGTTTTTCTTAGAACTAGAAAGCGAAATTAAAAAAGCTAGAGGTAAAACAACCGTAATAGCTTTACATCATCCCATGTTTTCTAATGGACCACACGGTGGACAATACGATTTTTCTTCGCACATGAAACCTTTGCCTGTTTTAGGAACCCTTAAAAATGTTTTAAGAAAAACAACAGGAGTATCTCCAGCAGATATACAAAACAAGAAATACAACACTCTTAAAAAACGAGTGGTAACCTTAGCCCAAGAAAACGATAAAGTTATTTTTGTATCTGGTCACGAGCACAGTTTACAATATTTGGTTCACGATAATTTACCGCAAATTATTAGCGGAGCAGGATCTAAATCTACCACAACACGAAACGTATCTGGAGATTTTTCTTCAAGTAAACCAGGTTATGCAAGACTAGATGTTTTTAAAGATGGATCGTCTTTTGTTCGTTTTTTTGAAGCAGAAACTGGAGAGGTCCTTTTTCAAAAAGAAGTTATTTCGTCTAGTAAAAAGAAAGATTATGCACCGTTTAAAGCTTTTCAAAACGAGAAATTAGCTTCTGTTTATAGCGATAACGAAATAGATAAAAGTAAATTCTATAAATCGCTTTGGGGAGACCGTTACCGTAATTTTTATGGTACAAAGGTTAAGGCGCCAACTGTTAATTTAGACACGTTGTTTGGAGGTTTAGAGCCAACAAGAAAAGGAGGAGGACATCAATCTAAATCCTTGCAACTTAAAGATAAAAACGGTAGGCGTTATGTAATGCGTGCTATACGTAAAAGTGCTACAGTTTATTTACAAGCTATGGCTTTTAAAGACCAATACATAGAAGGTCAATTTGAAGGCACAGCAACCGAAAGTTTATTGTTAGATTTTTACACAGGTTCGCATCCCTATGCGCCATTTACAACAGGTATACTATCAGACGCTTTAGATTTATACCATACTAACCCAGTTTTGTATTATGTGCCTAAACAAGCAGCATTGACAAATTTTAACGACGATTTTGGAGATGAGTTGTATATGATTGAAGAGCATGTGTCTGATGGGCATGGCAATCAAAAAAGTTTTGGGTTTTCTAATACCATAGAAAGTACAGATAACTTAATGAAAAAACTTAGAAAAGATGAAAAGTACATGGTAGACGATATTGTTTACTTAAGAGCAAGGCTTTTCGATATGGTTATTGGCGATTGGGATAGGCATGTAGACCAATGGCGTTGGGCAGAGTTTAAAGAAGATGGTAAGGTTATTTACAAAGCCATTCCTAGAGATAGAGATCAAGCTTTTTCTATAATGGGAGATGGTGCTTTAATGGCTGTTGCAACACGCATTATGCCTGCATTAAAATTAATGGAGGGGTTTAATAACGATATGCGCAACGTAAAGGGTTTTAACTCTAGTCCGTATTCTTTAGATATGACGTTGCTTAACGAAACCACAAAAGCAGAATGGGAAGCGCAAGTTGCATTTATACAAAAAAACTTAACAGAAGAGGTTATAGATAGGGCTTTGCAAGAGTTTCCTAAAGAAGTACAAGACAAAACAGTGGCAAAAATTAAAGCAACCCTTTTGTCTAGGCTTAAAAACTTGCCAAGAATAGCAAACGAGTATTACGACATACTTAATAATTTTGCAGTGATAACGGGTACAGATAAAGACGATTTATTTGAAATAGAGCGTTTACAAAATGGGGCTACTAAAATTATAGTAAGTAGAATTAAGAAAGGAGAAAAAAGCACAGTCTTTTTCGAGAAAACATACTCTAAAAAAGACACTAAAGAAATTTGGATTTATGGCTTAGATGATGATGATGAGTTTAAAGTTTTTGGAAACGGAGATAAGTACATTAAAGTAAGAATTATTGGAGGTCAAAATAACGACACTTATACTTTAGATAATGGCAATAGAGTTAAATTTTACGATTTTAAATCGAAGAAAAATACAATTACAACCAATAACGGTACTCAAAAGTTAACAGACGATTACGAAACAAATATTTACGATTTTACCAAATTTAAAACAAGTACAAACCAATTTACACCTCTTCTAGGTGCTAATCCAGATGATGGTTTTAAACTTGGGTTTTTAAATATATTAACAAATTATGGTTTCGAAAGAAACCCGTTTAGTTCGCAGCACACTTTTGCAGCGTCTTATTATTTTGCTACAAGCGGTTACGATTTCGAGTATACTGGAGAGTTTGCTCATGTTGTAGGAAAATGGAATTTAGGTTTAAATGCCAAGTATACAAGTTCTAATTATAGTATTAACTTTTTTGGTTTTGGTAATAGTACTCCAAATAGGGAAGCAGAAAGTAATGATGGTTTTGATGTCGATTTAGATTATAACAGAGTTAAATATAGTACTATAACCTTTGCACCATCGTTAAATTGGAGAGGCGAATTAGGTGGGCATTTTAAACTAGGCGTAAGCTACGAGTCTATAGAGGTTGAAGAAACAAGCAATAGGTTTATTAATACCTTTTACACAGAAAATGGCGAAGAAAATCAAGAAGATTTTGCAGGTATAAGCGGTAAGTATGTTTTTAGTAATAAAGACAACGAGGCTTACCCAACTATAGGTATGCAAACAGGGATAGAGGTTGGTTATAAAACGAATTTAGACGAGTCTAGAGCATTTGGCTATATTATTCCAGAATTGGGCTTCGATTATAAATTAGAGCCTAGCGGACAGTTGGTTTTAGCAACCATGGCTAAGGCTCATGTTATTTTTGGAGACGATTTTGAGTTTTACCAATCGGCGAGTATTGGTGGTAATGATGGTTTACGTGGGTATAGAAATCAAAGATTTTCGGGAGAAAGTTCGTTTTATCAAAGTACAGATATTCGTTTAAATCTTAGAAAAATAAAAACAGGTTTACTACCTCTTAATATAGGGGTTTATGGCGGTTTTGATTATGGACGTGTTTGGGTAGATAACGATTTAGTATTAGAAGATAATTTACTATATAATTCAAACTCTTGGAATACCTCTGTTGGTGGTGGAATATTTGCTAACGCTGCAGATATATTAACTTTAAACCTTTCTGCGTTTCATAGTGACGACGGATTAAGGTTAGCTTTTAAATTAGGATTTGGCTTTTAAATCAATGTAATTTTTAAGTATTATTTACGTCTAAGTAGTTAAAGTAAAATAAAAATGAAAAGTAGTTTTAATAATATTGTAAACTCTGGAGAAGTTGTATTAGTCGATTTTTTCGGGACCTGGTGTGGGCCTTGCCAAACCTTAATGCCTATTTTAAAAGATGTAAAAGACGAGTTAGGCGATGCTGTAAAAATTGTAAAGATAGATATAGATAAAAATCAAGCTTTAGCAGCTAAATACCAAGTACGTAGTGTGCCAACAATGATTTTGTTTAAAGACGGAGCGCCAAAATGGAGACAAGCCGGTGTTTTACAGAAAAAAGATATTGTTAGTGTCATTAAAACTCACGGACACTAAATTAAAATCTAAATTTTAATTTAGTGTTTTATACCGTGTTTATGAGTTTAGTTTAAACTCATTTCGTATAAATTACCACCTTCACCATGTGCTTTTTCATCGGTTATATAAAGGGTGTTGTTGTCTTTAAAGCAAACACCTTCTTTTTGGGTATAGTTTTTAAAAGGATATGTTTTTAATGTGCCACTAAAAAAGTTATCTGTAGAAAAATTAGAAAACAACCAAACGCCATTTTGGGTAAGCAACGCTACTTGTTTGCCATCGTCACTAATATCGGCAGCTGTTACCCAACAAGAGGCGTCCTCGCATGTTGTAAAAGATTCTACTAGTTTAGCAACATGATTACCCGCTTTTGCAGGCACTTTATACATGTTGGTTTTACCGTGGTCTCCTTTTACTCTACTTTTAGTAAATAAATATAAGTTGTTGTTAAAATAAAAAAAGGCTTCGCAATCAAAATACATGTTTTTGTTTTTTGGAGGGAATTTTTCTTGATTTTCGTACTTGAATGTAATGCGCTCTATGTCTACTTCATTTTCTTGGTCTAAATGCGATGCACTTACTTTTAAAATCGATAAATCTTTACGTTTACCTTCATTGTTTCCAAAATCTCCAATGTAAATATTTCCGTCTGTATCTGCAGCTAAATCCTCCCAATCATTATTCTTAGCATTTATGTTTAATTTGGTAATTATATCACCTTTTTTATTAATACCATAGAGTTTTGGTTTGTTCCCGCTATCGTTTAGCATCCAAATTAAATCAGATTTAGGTGTTTTTTCTGTCCCAGAAACTTCATTTAGGGACTTTGGTAGGTCTGCTTTTATTTTTAAAAAGCCTGACTTACAGGCAAAAAAAATAAGAATAAGCAGGAAGATGGGAGATTTTTTCATAAACTGTTTTTTAAATGTTAAATTTACAGAATATTTTAAACACAATTCCCTTATTATGAATCCCATTTTAAAAATTGGCCACAGAGGCGCCAAAGGACATGCAGCTGAAAATACTTTAGAATCTATAGGAAAAGCCATGAAGTTAGGTGTTAATGGGGTGGAAATAGATGTACACCGTTGTGCATCTGGAGAATTAGTGGTATTTCACGATTTTACTTTGAATAGAATGACCGATGGTAGTGGAGAAGTTTCAAAGTTTACCTTTAAAGAATTGCAAAAATTAAAAGTTACCGGAAATTGTAAAATTCCAACTTTAGCACAAGTTTTAACCTTAATAGATAATAAATGTTTATTAAATATAGAGTTAAAAGGTAAAGATACAGCTAAAGAGGCTAGTAGAATTATTACATTTTATGTCGATAAAAAAGGTTGGGACTATTCTAATTTTATAGTTTCAAGTTTTCAAAAAGAATTATTGCAAACGGTTCACGAAATAAACGATAAAATTCCTTTAGGAGTACTTACCGATACAGATTTAGACAAAGCGGTTACTTTTGCAAAAAAGATAAAAGCTTCAACTATATTGCCTATTTATACCATGTTAACAGAGGAGAACGTACTTGAGTTACAAGAAGATTTTAAAGTTATTACGTTTACGGTAAATAACTTAAAACCACTTGAACGTATAAAATCTTATGGAGTAGATGGTATAATTTCTGATTATCCAGATAGAATATGATAGAAAAAGATGTCATTATAATTGGAGGTGGCGCAGCAGGTTTTTTTACAGCAATTAATATAGCAGAGCAAAACCCCAATTTAAAAATTGCCATCTTAGAGCGCGGTAAAGAAGTATTAACCAAAGTAAAAGTGTCTGGAGGTGGAAGGTGCAATGTTACCCATGCCGAGTTTATTCCGCAAGATCTTGTACAAAATTATCCTAGAGGCGAAAAAGAACTGTTAGGCCCATTTCATAAATTTATGACGGGCGATACCATAGCTTGGTTTGAAAGTCGAGGTGTCGAACTTAAAATTGAAGATGATGGTAGAATGTTTCCTGTTTCAAACTCGTCTCAAACCATTATAAATTGTTTTTTAAATGAAGCAAAAAAGTATCGTGTAGATATTTTATTGAATCATTCAGTAAAAAAAATTACAGAAAGCAATAATGCTTATTGTATAGAAACCACTCAAGGCCTCTTTTCATCTAAAAAAATAGTAGTTGCTACAGGAAGTAATCCTAAAATATGGCATTTGCTTGAAAATTTAGGGCATACCATATCTAAACCGGTCCCATCACTTTTTACTTTTAATTTAAAAGACGAACGCATACAAGATATTCCTGGTGTGGTTGCCTTAAATGTTGAGGTTAAAGTTTTAGGAACAGATTTATGGAGCGAAGGCCCTTTATTAATTACCCATTGGGGTATGAGTGCGCCTTCTATTTTAAAACTGTCTGCATTTGGAGCTATTGCATTAGCAAATTGCAATTATAAATTTCAAATAGAAATTAATTTTATAAAACAATCTTTTAACGATTGTTTAGATGTTTTAAAAACGCTTAAACAAGATTTAGCTAAAAAAACAGTGTTTAAATCTACGCAGTTCGGTTTGCCTAAACGTCTTTGGCATAAACTAGTTTTAGTTTGTGATATGACTACCGAAACACGTTGGGCCGATTTAAATAAAACGCAATTAGAAGCCTTAGCTAATCAGCTTACAAAAGCCATTTTTAATGTAGACGGTAAAAGTACTTTTAAAGAAGAGTTTGTAACTGCTGGTGGTGTAGATTTAAAAGAAATTAATTTTAAAACTTTTGAAAGCAAGTTATACAAAAACCTCTATTTTGCTGGCGAAGTAATAAACGTAGATGCTGTAACTGGCGGATTTAATTTTCAAAATGCCTGGACAAGTGGCTTTATTGTAGCTCAAAATATTTTGAATTAAAATGAAGACGTACATAGCCCTTTTACGAGGTATTAATGTTGGTGGAAATAAGAAAATCTTAATGGCAGACTTACGTAATTTGCTTACAGAAATTGGCTTACAGCGTGTAAAAACCTACATACAAAGCGGTAATGTTATATTTCAATCGAAAGAAAGCAGTATAAAAAAATTAGAGCTTTTAATACATCAAAGTATTAAAAATCTATTTGGTTTTGATGTCCCTGTTTTAATAAAAACCCCCGAAGATTTACAAACTATTTTTAATAATTGTCCGTTTTCTCAAGAGCAAAAAACGCAGAGTTATTTTACTTTTTTGTACACAGTTCCAAGCAAGAAGCTAGCCAAAGAGGTATCGCAAATATCTTATGTAAACGAAACATTTACTATTACCAATACTTGCGTGTATTTTTATTGTTCTACAGGTTATGGTAAATCAAAATGTAGTAATAATTTTTTCGAAAGAAAATTAAACGTAACCGCTACAGCTAGAAATTATAAAACTATGGTAAAGTTATTATCTTTGTCAACAGATTTAAAATAATATGCAAGAAAATCAATTTATTCCTAAATCTTATTCCAATTCAATAGAAAAAGGAAGCTTTACATGGTCGTCGCCAAGTAATATTGCTTTAGTAAAATATTGGGGAAAAAAGAAAGATCAAATTCCAGAAAACCCATCAATTAGTTTTACGCTTAACAACTGTAAAACCATTACAAAATTAAGTTTCTCTAAAAAAGAAAGTACAGATCATTTTGCTTTTGATGTGTTTTTAGATGATGAAAAGAAAGACGATTTTAAGCCCAAAATAGAAACTTTTTTTAAGCGAATAGAAACGTATTTACCGTTTTTAAAAGGTTTTTATTTTAAAATAGAAACCTCCAATACATTTCCGCATAGTTCAGGTATAGCATCATCTGCTTCAGGGATGAGTGCTTTAGCGCTTTGTTTAATGAGTATTGAAAAAGAGCTTAGTGGTAATATTATTTTAGATGAGGTTTTTTATCAAAAAGCATCATTCTTAGCCCGTTTAGGTTCGGGTAGCGCTTGCCGAAGTCTTGAAGGCGATTTAATAGTTTGGGGGAATCACAAAAATATTGAAGGTAGTAGCAACTTATTTGGTGTAAAATACCCGTATCAAGTACACGAAAACTTTAAGAATTATCAAGACACCATTTTATTGGTAGATAAAGGCGAAAAGCAAGTAAGTAGTACTGTTGGGCATAATTTAATGCATAATCACCCATTTGCACAAGAGCGATTTAAACAAGCCAGTGCAAACTTAAATAAGCTTATTCCTATTTTAAAAACAGGAGATATGGACGGTTTTATTGCTTTGGTAGAAAGCGAAGCATTAACACTACATGCTATGATGATGACAAGCATGCCTTATTTTATTTTAATGAAACCTAATACCTTAGAAATTATAAATAAAATATGGTCGTTTAGACAAAATACGGGATCTAAAATTTGTTTTACGCTAGATGCAGGAGCAAATGTACATGTGTTATATCCAGAAAATGAAAGTGATAAAATAGTAGAATTCATTAAAAATGAATTAGTTGTGTTTTGCCAAAAAGGAGAGTATATTAAAGATAAAATTGGATTTGGAGCTCAACTGTTGTAAATTTGCACTACCAAATCGACCAAAATGGTGAACTTATTAATTATTATTGTTAAATAATTAAAATAATAATTGTTAGTTTTTTCGCTATTGTATTTTAATTGAAGCTTATGAAAGGACCATTATTTTACTCAAAAATATTACTCTTCGGTGAGTACGGAATCATTAAAGATTCTAAAGGTTTATCTATTCCTTATAATTTTTATAATGGAGCATTAAAGGTAGAAGAAAACCCTTCTGAAACAGCTATAGAATCTAATGCAAGCTTAAAAAATTACGTAGATTATTTAGCGAATATTAATGATGATCTAGTACGTTTTGATATAAATACATTAAGGCAAGATGTAGCAGGTGGTATGTATTTCGACTCTTCTATTCCGCAAGGCTATGGTGTTGGTAGTAGCGGTGCATTAGTTGCAGCTATTTACGATAAATATGCTTTTGATAAAATAACTGTATTAGAAAACTTAACACGAGAAAAACTGTTAAAATTAAAAGAAGTATTCTCTGCAATGGAATCGTTTTTTCATGGAAAATCTTCTGGTTTAGACCCTTTAAACAGTTATTTAAGTATTCCTATTTTAATAAAATCTAAAGATAATATTGAAGCAACAGGTATTCCTTCTCAAAATAACGAAGGGAAAAATGCTGTCTTTTTAATAGATAGCGGTATAATTGGCGAAACAGCGCCTATGGTAAGCCTTTTTATGGAAAACATGAAGCAAGAAGGTTTTCGTAGTATGCTAAAAAATCAGTTTATAAAACACACTGATGCTTGTGTAGACGATTTTTTAAGTGGAAATATCAAGTCTTTATTTACAAATACAAAACAGCTGTCTAAAATTGTTTTAAATCATTTTAAACCAATGATACCACAGCAATTTCATGAGCTTTGGAAAAAAGGTATAGAAACTAACGAGTATTATTTAAAACTTTGTGGTTCTGGCGGAGGTGGCTATATTCTTGGCTTTACCGAAGATATAGACCGTGCAAAAGCATCTCTTAAAGATTATAAATTAGAAGTAGTTTATAATTTTTAATTCTTTTTAAAGTTATAGACACTTTCACCTTGAGCGCAGTCAAAGCGTCTAAAATTTAATTTTATGCTCTCTAGAAGACAAAAACATATTTTGCTTAAATTTTTTAGCTTGTTTTCTGTAGTTAGAGGTTACAATATTTTAATTATTGTAATTGCTCAATACCTAACATCTATTTACATTTTAGCTCACGATAAAACACTAAAATCGGTTGTTTTAGATGTAAATTTGTTAATGCTTGTATTGGCTTCTGCAGCTACTATTGCTGGTGGTTATATTATTAACAACTTTTACGATTCCGAAAAAGATTTAATTAACAGACCTATAAAATCTAAATTAGATAGGTTGGTAAGTCAAAATACAAAACTATCTTTTTATTTCGTACTTAACTTTATAGCAGTAATAATGGCTAGTTCGGTATCGTTTTTTTCTGTTATTTTCTTTTCTAGTTACATTTTTGGCATTTGGTTTTATTCGCACAAGCTTAAAAAATTACCTTTTATTGGTAATATAACTTCTGCCATATTAACCATTACACCATTTTTTGCCATTTTTATTTATTATAAAAATTTAGAGACAGTTATTTTTGTACATGCTATGTTTTTGTTTTTAATTATTTCTATGCGCGAGTTAACTAAAGACTTAGAGAATTTAAAAGGAGATATAGCATTGGGTTATAAAACAATACCAGTTATATATGGCGAAAATACGTCTAAACTCATGTTAACTATTTTATCTGCTTTAACTCTAGTACCAGCATATTTATTACTCTTTAAATTTGAAGTTGGTAATATGCATTATTTCTTTTATTTAAGTGTATTATTACTTATTGTTTTTCTTTTTTTACTTTGGAAATCTAATTCTAAAACGCATTATTTAATACTTCATAATATTTTAAAATTTATAATTCTAACCGGTGTTTTTAGCATTTTACTTATAGATGTGAGCGTTATTTTAAGCAGAATTTAAAAACGATTTACTTATCTATTTTTAATTTGTTCTTTTGGTGCTTGAAACCCAATGGCTTTATTATATCTTTGCATCAAAATTTAAAGTGATGAGTAAACAACAAGGTGGACAAAGAAAAGGAAAAACTGCAGCAGGCGGATTTAATAAAAACGCAGGCAAAGGTTACGCAAAAGGGAAACCCGCTTTTAAAAGGTATGAAGATGCGCCTAAAAAAGGCCCGCAACCTAAAAAATCTAACCCAAACGAAATTCGTTTAAATAAATATGTAGCCAATTCTGGAGTATGTTCTCGTAGAGAGGCCGATGTGCATATTGCAACAGGCTTAGTATCGGTTAACGGTAAGGTTATTGTAGAAATGGGGTTTAAGGTTAAGCCTGGCGACGAGGTAAGATACGATGGTGCGCGTATTAACCCAGAGAAAATGGCTTACGTTTTACTTAATAAGCCAAAAGGTTTTGCTACAACTACTAGCGAGGGAAAAGGAAGAACG
The DNA here is from genome assembly GCF_039538365.1 of Postechiella marina. Classification (NCBI taxonomy): domain Bacteria; kingdom Pseudomonadati; phylum Bacteroidota; class Flavobacteriia; order Flavobacteriales; family Flavobacteriaceae; genus Postechiella; species Postechiella marina. The sequence goes on along the minus strand of NZ_BAABCA010000006.1, from coordinate 339,624 downwards.
GTTATGGATTTGGTTGCCAATGCAACAACCTCTCGAATAAAACCTATTGGGCGTTTAGGTAGAAACTCAAAAGGATTGTTATTTTTTACAAATGATGATGCTATTGCAGCTAAGTTTACCAATTCTAAACATGGTGTACCTCGTTTATTTCATATAGAATTGAATAAAAATTTAAGACTTGAAGATTTAAAAAAGATACAAGAAGGTTTAAGAATAGAAGGTAAGTTAATTAATGTAGAAGAGATAAGCTATATTGATGGAGCTTCTAAAAAAGAAATTGGACTTAAAATTAAAAATACAGGAAACACAGTTATTCGTAGTATTTTCGATTATTTAAAATACGAAATTGTAAGTTTAGATTGTGTTGCTATTGGGCATTTAACTAAAAAAGATATTCCGCGTGGTAGTTGGAAACATTTAACGGTTCAAGAATTAAACACTTTAAAAATGCTTTAATTTTTAAACATAAAATATTAAAAAAAAGCCTGAATAGTTTTAAAGCTATTCAGGCTTTTTTTACGCAATTTTTTTGTGCTTTTTAATTGTTTTTGTGTTAAGAATATTAAAATAAGGCATCTTTTTTAAGAATTTCTATTTTTGTGTTAAGGATTAAGTAATTGTTAAAGGTGTTGAAAGAGATTGTCTTGCAGACGTTTAGCTCTTGAGATAACGACAAAATATTAATTTGAAAAATTATTTAAAAAAAAACACAAAAAAAGTTTTGAATGTCAAAAAAAAATATATTTTTGCCCGACTTTTAGCTGAACACATTGAATACTGTTTCTATGTTCGGGCTTTTGAAGATTAGGAAGTCATATTCAAAAGCAGCTTACAGATTAAGTGACCGAATTTTAAAGCTAACTTCCGTTTCTCCAATACATGCTATACAGCATGAATATGCATTTGTGCCTACAACGCATAAAGAGCTTAGTATTTGATATTATTTATTTTTTATTGACATAACCTGTAGTTAACCTGCAATTTACATCTTTAACTTTTAAATAAAATATTACATTGAATACTAAATATATTGATTTAATAAATCAGACTTTTGATTTTCCTCAGGAGGAATTTAAACTAGAAAACAAAACATTACAATTTCACGGTGTTAACCTTATGGAGTTGGTTGAAACTTACGGAGCACCGTTAAAATTTACATATTTACCACAAATATCTAACAACATTAACAGAGCTAAAAAGTGGTTTGCAGATGCAATAGAAAAACATAATTATGCAGGAAAGTATAACTATAGTTACTGTACAAAAAGTTCGCACTTTAAACATGTTTTAAACGAGGCTTTAAAAAACGAAATTCATATAGAAACGTCGTCTGCTTTTGATATCGATATTGTTGAAAGTCTTAAGGCAGAAGGAAAAATTACAGATGATACTTTTGTAATAAGCAATGGTTTTAAGCGTACACAGTACGTTACTAATATTGCTCGTTTAATAAACAACGGGCATAAAAATGCGATTCCTATTATAGATAATTATGAAGAAATAGATTTATTGTCTAAAGAAATTAACGGTAGGTTTAATGTTGGTATTCGTATAGCATCAGAAGAGGAACCAAAATTTGAGTTTTATACTTCGCGTTTAGGTATTGGTTATAAAAATATTGTACCTTTTTATAAAAATCAAATTGCTAATAATGATAAAGTTGGGCTTAAAATGTTGCACTTTTTTATTAATACTGGCATAAAAGACAACGCCTATTACTGGAACGAGTTAACAAAATGTTTAAAGGTATACACAAACTTAAAAAAGATTTGTCCGTCTCTAGACAGCTTAAATATTGGTGGTGGTTTTCCTATTAAAAACTCTTTAGCTTTTGATTATGATTACGCTTATATGGTAGACGAGATTGTTAACCAAATAAAAACAGTTTGCGAGGAAGAAGGTGTAGATGTACCTAATATTTTCACAGAGTTTGGAAGCTTTACAGTAGGCGAAAGTGGAGGAGCTATTTACAAGGTGTTATACCAAAAACAGCAAAACGATAGAGAAAAATGGAATATGATAAACTCTTCGTTTATTACAACATTGCCAGATACTTGGGCCATTAATAAACGTTTTGTTATGCTACCTTTAAACCGATGGCACGAAAGTTACGAGCGTGTTTTATTAGGTGGTTTAACTTGCGATAGCGACGATTATTATAATAGTGAGCAGCACATGAATGCGATCTATTTGCCAAAATACAACAAAGACAAAGACTTGTATATTGGTTTTTTTAATACCGGAGCTTACCAAGAAACTATTGGTGGTTTTGGAGGTTTACAGCACTGTTTAATACCTTCGCCAAAGCATATTTTATTAGATCGCGATACTAATGGAAACATTATAAAAACAGTGTATAGCGAAGAACAAAAAAGTGAAGATTTACTTAAAATATTAGGTTACCAAAAGTGCCAAGAAAAAGATATTGAAAAAAACACTTTAGAAGCAACTACTACTATTACTACTTACAACTAAAAAAAAATGAAAACGAATACATATGCTGGCATAGCTCAAGAGTTTGCCAAATTAGAGCGTGCAAAAATAGTGTTAATTCCTGTACCTTACGATGGTACAAGTACTTGGCAAAAGGGAGCAGATAAAGGACCAAAAGCTTTTTTAGAAGCTTCAGAGAATATGGAACTTTACGATATAGAAACAGGTACAGAGGTTTACCAACAAGGAGTGTTTTTAGCAGATGCAGTAACAGAAAATGCATCGCCAGAGGCTATGGTAGAAGCAGTACATAGAGCAACCAAAAAATATATTAAGAAAAATAAATTTGTAACTATTTTTGGTGGCGAGCACTCAATTTCTATTGGTACTATTCGTGCCTTTAACGAAATGTACCCAAGTTTAACGGTTTTGCATATTGATGCACATGCCGATTTACGAAAAGAGTACGACGGATCTACTTGTAACCATGCTTGTGCAGTTTACGAAGCGAGCCAAAACACCAATTTAATTCAGGTGGGAATTCGCTCTATGGATGTTATTGAAAAAACAGTAATGGACGAAGATAAAACCTATTTTGCTCACGACATGGCTGTAGATGATACGTGGATGGATTCGGCAATAGACCAAATGACAGATAATGTTTTTATCACCTTTGATTTAGATGCTTTCGATCCGTCGATTATGCCAAGCACAGGAACACCAGAACCTGGTGGATTATTATGGTACGAAACCTTAGAGTTTTTAAAACAAGTATTTGAAGAAAAAAACGTGGTAGGATTCGATATAGTTGAGTTATGCCCAAATAAAAAAGAAAAATCATCAGACTTTTTAGCTGCAAAATTATATTACAAAATGCTAAGCTATAAGTTTATGAACGATAATACAGAAGACGATTACGACAACAATAACGAACAAACAAAACAAAAAAACAACACATTAAAATTTACTGAAGATGACAACTACTAAAGGCCCTATTTCTCAATTTATTGAAACGCATTACTTGCATTTCAATGCAGCAGCATTAGTAGATGCCGCAAAAGGTTATGAAGCGCAGTTGGAGTCTGGAGCTAAAATGTTAGTGTCGCTTGCAGGTGCCATGAGCACTGCAGAGCTAGGTAAAAGTTTTGCGGAAATGATTCGTCAGGACAAAGTGCACATCATTTCTTGTACAGGTGCCAATTTAGAAGAGGATATTATGAATTTAGTAGCACACTCGCATTACAAACGTGTGCCTAATTATCGTGATTTAACGCCTCAAGAAGAGTGGGATTTGTTAGAAAAAGGTTTAAATCGTGTTACAGATACTTGTATTCCAGAACACGAAGCATTTAGAAGGTTGCAAGAACACATCTATAAAATATGGAAAGATGCAGAGGCCAAAGGCGAACGCTACTTACCACACGAATACATGTACCAAATGTTGTTGTCTGGAGTTTTAGAGCAGTATTACGAAATCGATTTAAAAGATTCTTGGATGTACGCTGCAGCCGAAAAAAACTTGCCTATTGTTTGCCCAGGTTGGGAAGACAGTACAATGGGTAATATTTTTGCAAGCTACGTGCTTAAAGGTGAGTTAAAAGCAAATACCATGAAATCTGGTATAGAATACATGACCTTTTTAGCAGATTGGTACACAGATAATTCATCAAAAGGTATTGGTTTTTTCCAAATTGGAGGAGGTATTGCTGGCGATTTTCCTATTTGTGTTGTACCTATGTTATATCAAGATATGGAGCGTACAGATACACCGTTTTGGAGTTATTTTTGTCAAATTAGCGACTCTACAACAAGTTATGGGTCGTATTCTGGTGCTGTGCCAAACGAAAAAATTACTTGGGGTAAACTAGATATTAATACACCTAAGTTTATTGTAGAGAGCGATGCTACTATTGTTGCTCCATTAATTTTTGCTTATTTACTAGGTCAGTAACCATGGATGCAAAGAAAATTCAAAATATAGAATTAAAATTCTTAACAGTTGATGATTTTGAAGAATTAAAAGCAGCAACTCTAGAGTCGTACGCAGGTGTACTTAATTCTTATTGGAAAAAGCATCATATAGAAGATTTAACGTCTATATTTCCAGAAGGTCAGGTTGTTATTAAAATAGATGGAGATATAGCTGGTTGTGCCTTGTCGCTTATTGTAGATTACGATACTATAGAAGACGAGCATACTTACGAAGATATTATTGGAGGCGAATCGTTTAAAAACCACGATCCAGAAGGCGATGTTTTATATGGCATAGATGTGTTTATAAAACCAGAATATCGCGGACTTCGTTTGGGGAGACGTCTTTACGATTACAGAAAAGAAGTTTGCGAAAATTTAAACTTAAAAAGCATTGTTTTTGGTGGGCGTATGCCTAATTACCATAAACATAAATCGTTTTCGCCTAAAGAATATATAGAAAAGGTAAAGCGGAAAGAAATTCACGATCCGGTTTTAAATTTTCAAATTTCGAACGATTTTCATCCCGTTCGTGTATTAAAAAATTATTTAGAAGGCGATACCGCATCAAGCGAGTATGCAGTTTTAATGGAGTGGGATAATATTTATTATGCCAAGCCAAATAAAAAGGCAAGTACCATAAAAACGGTGGTGCGATTAGGTTTAATACAGTGGCAAATGCGCCCTTATGCTGGCCTAGACGATTTAATGCAACAGGTTGAGTATTTTATAGATAGTGTAGCTGCTTACAGATCAGACTTTGCTGTATTTCCAGAGTTTTTTAATGCACCTTTAATGGCAGAGTTTAACCACTTGCACGAACCAGATGCTATTAGAGAGTTGGCCAAGTTTACAACCGTTATTGTTAATAAGTTAAAGCAATTATCTATATCGTATAACATAAATATTATTTCTGGTAGTATGCCAGAATTGGTAAACGATAAGCTGTATAATGTGGGGTATTTATGCAGAAGAGATGGTAGTTTTGAGCGTTACGAAAAAATACATGTAACGCCAGACGAAGCTAAGGTTTGGGGCATGCAACGTGGCGATAAGTTAAAAACTTTTGAAACAGATTGTGGTAAAATAGGAATTTTAATTTGTTACGATTCTGAGTTTCCTGAGCTGTCTAGATTACTCGCAGACGAAGGTATGGATATTTTGTTTGTGCCTTTTTTAACCGACACTCAAAACGGATATTCTCGTGTACGTTTATGCGCCCAAGCACGAGCAGTAGAAAACGAATGCTATGTAGCCATTGCAGGAAGTGTTGGTAATTTACCAAATGTAAATAATATGGATATTCAATATGCACAATCTGCTGTATTTACACCATGCGATTTTTCGTTTCCTAGTAATGGTATAAAAGCAGAAGCAACAACAAATACAGAAATGATTTTGGTTGCCGATGTCGATTTAAGTTTATTAAGAGAATTGCATTCTTTTGGCGCAGTAAAAAACTTAAAAGACAGACGTAAAGACGTTTACGATGTAATTCGTATAAAAAATAACAATAAAATATAAGTATTTAAATAATTAAAGTATAAATTTATAACTATATATAGTTTCACAATTTAGTAGCCTAATAAAACCAAATATTACCAAATCATGAAAAACAGAAACGATAATTTAAAACGCGTTATTGTAGATTTTAAAAAGCTAACACCAGAAATATTGGCTTTGTTAGTAGATAAATATCCTGACGGATATGATGATGATCATGTTATTGCTTTTAAAAATGCAAATAACGAATGGGTAGAATGTGTAGAGGTAACAACAGATACCACCAAATATTTAGTAAAGGTAAGTACCAAGTTAGAGTTAACTATGGAGAATTATGATGAAGATGATTATGAAGATTTTGCAGACAACGATCCGGAAGCAATACAGGATCCTAATATAGAAGGAAACGAATTATAAGAAAACGATTAAATATTTTTTAGACTTATGAGAACAGCTATTTTTAAATCTTATGAAGAAGGTTATTATAAATTTTGGTTCGAAAATGGAGAAGAATTAATGTTTGAAGACGTGCATCCACGCGTATTAAAACAATTTAATTTAAAAGAAGATGAGAATTTAGTAGACCAAGAATTTAAAATTACGTTTGTTGAAGACGAAGATGGAGACGATGTTTTTTACAGAGTAGAGAGCTTAAAACTAATAGCAGTCTAAATACTTTACTTTAAATGTTAAAATTAATATTATTTTAAAAATAATGAAATCTAAATAAAGAAAAGAAACGTACATGCAATAACTTGACTACTAGTGGTCTTACGGGTAAGATTGCTATAAGAAATTCGGGCTTGTGGTAGGCGTATTTTTCCGATAAATAATTTCAATTAATTTTTAAAATTTTATTAAAATGAAGACAAAAAATGTAATTTTATTAAGTGGTTTGGTTATTTCTCTATTTGTGTTTTCTGGCTTTAAAGCAGATACATTATTAAGAAATGAGGTTGCTATTGTAAACCAAGAGGTTTTTACTGTTACTGCAATTTATGACGGTAAAGAAGATTATGGATACAATTTTTTAATTAAAGATAAAGATGGTGACGAGCGTACATTAACTTGCCATGAAGTAGAAGAGACGGTTTTAAAGGCTTTTAATTTAAATTCTGAAGCTTTAATAGGTACAAAGTTTAAAGTAACCTACACGCAAGTTGTTAAAGTGTCGCAAGACGAAGACGGTAACGAAGACGAGGACGAAATAAATACTATTACAAAATTAGAAAAGTTGTAAGTTAACTTTTAAATAAATTATAATTTAGGCTTCCAATTTGGGAGCCTTTTTTATAAAAATTTCCCATAAAAACACGCCATAAACCACAAGGTACTCTATAGCAATAACCCATAAATTTTCAGATTTATCTGCCTTATTAATATTTACATAAGCGAGATAGCTTAAAATAATAACAAAACTCCACACTAGCGGGAATTTATATTTTGTAAAAACAGAGAGTATTAAAAGTGTTGCTATATACCAAGGGTGTACGGTTGTGGCTGTGAAATAATAAAACGATAATCCTAAAAGCATTACAGTTATAAGCTCGACTGTAGTTCTGTTTTTTCTAAAAAAAGTCATTATTAATAAAACAAGAACAACAATAATTGGCGTTGTTTTACCAATTATAGCAATTTCGTTCCAACCTCTAAAAAGATATCCAATTTCTCTGGCTATGTAATAGAAACTGGCGTTAAACTCGAAATTTTGAAACCATAGACTTACCGTTTTAGAATAGTTGCTTACAAATTGTGAAGAGAAAAAAGGAGCAAAAAGTATAACAGTTGTTATACCAACTATAGCATAAAAAAAGGTTAGCTTTTTAAGGTTTGTACGTAGATTTGTTTTAATCGATGTAGGTAAAGTATTTTCGCTATTTAGGGTTTTACGTTTTACAAAAAACTGAAAAAATAGAGGTAAAAAAATTAAAGGAATTAATTTAACAGATATAGATAAAGCTAAAACCACAGCAGCAAATTGCCATTTGCCAATATGTAGTAAATACAAACTCCAAATTAAAAAGAAAATCATAACACCTTCAAAATGCAGGTTACCTGTAAGTTCTATAATTATAAATGGATTTAATATATACCAAAAGATATTGTAAACAGGAATGTTTAGTTTTTCTAGTAGCTTTTTACCAAAAAAGAGTGTGCCAAAATCGGCTAGAATAATTATAATTCTAAAAACCATGACAGTTCCTAAAATACTTTTACCTGTAAGCAAACCTGCAATAGCAAAACACAGTTGGTTTACAGGAGGGTAATTGGTAAAATGGCTTCCGTTTAAAGTGCCCATGCCAGTATAAAGTTCTTGGGCTTGTGCTACAGGAAATTCGCCCGATGTTATAAACGATTCTACTGTGTTTAAATACGGATTAATGCCTTGTAATAGTATGCGTCCATCCCATATAAAACGATAAAAGTCTTGCGATAAATTTGGTACTGCCAAAATAAAAATGGCACGAAACAAGAAGGCTACCATAACCAAAGACTTAAAATTATGCTTGGTAGTTTGTACAAGTTTATAAAACAATGTAAATAAGGCTGTATAAAGCGTTAATAGTTTTATATAATCTGTACGTACTAAATGGTAAGCAAATATATAATAGAACAAGATAGAAGCAGCTACAAAAAGCAAAGGCAGCTTGTTTAATTTTATAAAATTTGGGTTTAAAAGCATGTGGTAAATATAGTATTATTTGTTTGTCTGCTTAATTTAGAATTACTTACTTGTTTATTTAGTTAGATATATGGTTTTTTCTGCGTTAGCGATAGAGCGGTATGTTTGAGCTCCCGACCTAAGGAGGAGCGAGTAGTGATAGCGAGACCCTTTTTGGGTAACGCCCTAATTTACTTTGTTTAAATGGCATAAAATTTATTTTAGGAGTTATATAAAAATAGTTTCGTGCCATAATTCTTATTGTTAGGTTAGGTTTTTTATTTTAGAGTTTTTTTTAATCAATTAGCTATATTTATTTAAAATGAAAACGGTCTTAATCTTTTTTTTAGGCATTATTTTTAATTTGAGTGCGCAAAATAGTGTGTTGTCTAATATTAAATTTTCGGGAGATTTTAGGTTTCGAGTAGAGCAAGATTGGAACTCTAGAAAATCTGATGGAACTTATAGAGACGACCGTTCTAGGTTGAGATATAGAGCTAGGTTAGGTGTGAATTACAAGTTTAACGATTGGGCAAATGTGGGGGTAAGAGTGCGTACCGGAGACCCAAAAAAGCAGCAAGACCCGCAAATTACTTTGGGAGACGCATCGAAAGAATTTGGAACATTGCCTATTGGTTTCGAAAAATTATTTTTTGAAGTCAAGCATAAAAACTTTTTGGGTTGGTTGGGCAAAAATACTTTTCCGTTTAAGAAAAATAACGAGCAGTTTTGGAGCGATAATGTGTACCCAGAAGGTGTGTTTTTAAAAAACAAGTTTGTATTAAACTCTAAGATGTTTAACGATGTAAACATTAGTATAGGCCATTTTATAGTAGCTACTTCTGGCGAGAGTTTGGATAACGATGGTTATTTTGAAGGTTTGCAAACTTCATGGACGATGTTTAATAAAAAACTTAGTTTATTTCCGTCTTTATATCTGTTTAAAAACATGCCTAATATTCCTGATGGTGATGCTACTTTTGTTTTCGATTATACCGTTTTTCATGTTGGCGGAGAATTAAGCTTATCTAAAAAACCGCTTATAAATTTAGAGGCTGATTATTACAATAATATTGAAGACTATAGCTCTACTACTAATATACCAAACCAATTAAAAAATGAGACTGAAGGTTTTGTAGCTGGTGTAAGTTATGGGGCTTTAAAAACAAAAGGCGATTGGTTTTTTAAACTAACTTATAATTATTTAGAACAGTATGCTGCAGTAGACTTTTTAGCGCAAAACGATTGGGTTAGGTGGGATTATTCGTCTTTTAATTCTCCAGATGGTAGGTTAACAAACTATAAAGGTACCGAATTTGTAACTGCTTATAAATTGAATAAAAACATGACGTTTAAAATGAAATGTTATTTTGTAGACCAACTTGTTGCTTATGGTAATTATAAAGAAAATGGTAATAGAATTCGTTTTGATTTTGATGTGAAATTTTAAACCTTAGAAGTTAAAGATTTAAAAAATACATAGCCAAAACCTAAAAATAACATAAGGTGAAAGGGAAATAACCCAAAATCGCCACCTTGATCGCCAACAACAAAAGCACTGTACATGCCAAATGCAAAATAAGACATAAGTAAGCCTTCGAAAATAACATTTACCGACACCGTTTTTTTAATGTATTTGTTATTTTTCCAATTGTCTTTTAACGAACTGATATTAAATTTTGGAGTGCGTACAAATTCACTTTTTTTACCAAAATGACCTTCTAAAACTGCAATAGAGTTGTGTAATGAAAAGCCCATGGCTATTGAGAAAAACACGAAAAACATGCCTAAATAGTTCATAAAGCCTTTTATGCCACCGCCATATATTTTTTTGTACATAATCCAATAACATATAAAAAATATTAAGGTGCTTAACACAAAAAAACTCATAACATAAAAATAGGCTTTTAAATGTGCGTATTCGTTTTTAATGTATAGCATGGGTATACTAAGTATGGCTACAATTAGTATGTTTAAAAACATGGTGCTATTTAGTAAATGCAATAGGCCATGCACTTTTGTTTTTGGAGATATGTTTTTGTTTTTTAAAACGCGCCAAAGCATTTTTCTAAAGTTTTCGGCACCGCCTTTATTCCATCTAAATTGTTGCGAGCGTGCTGCACTTATAACAATAGGTAACTCGGCTGGTGTTTCTACGTTTTCTAGATATTTAAATTTCCAGTTTTTTAATTGGGCGCGGTAGCTTAAATCTAGGTCTTCGGTAAGAGTATCTCCTTCCCAATTTCCAGCGTCAATAATACACTGTTTTCTCCAAATACCAGCTGTGCCATTAAAATTTATAAAATGTCCTTTGCTATTTCTGCCTACTTGCTCTAGTGTAAAATGGGCGTCGAGTGCAAAGGCTTGAATTTTTGTAAGAATAGAATAGTTACGGTTTATATGCCCCCAACGGGTTTGTACCACACCTATATTTTGGTCTTTAAAATAAGGCACTGTGCGTTTTAACCAATCTTTTTGTGGTAGAAAATCAGAGTCGAAAATGGCAATAAATTCGCCTTTAGCCACTTCTAAACCTTCTTTTAAAGCACCTGCCTTAAAACCTGTGCGGTTGGTACGACATATGTGCTGTATGTTTAACCCAGTTTTTTGTAAACGTTTTATTTGTAATGCTGTGGTTTGCACGGTCTCGTCTGTAGAGTCGTCGAGTACTTGAATTTCTAGTTTATTTTTGGGGTAATCTATTAAAGCAATATTATCTAACAAGCGCTCCATGACATACATTTCGTTATAAACGGGTAATTGTATGGTAACAAAAGGGATTTCGTTTGCTTTGGTAAGGTCGTATTTTGGGCTTTTACAAACCTGTTTTTGCGCAGATAAGTAATTAAATAATAAGTTTAATTGCGCCAATGCATACATAAAAATTAGCACTAGGGCAATGGTGTAAATTGTAATAACGATGCTATCTATAATCATTATTTTAAGCTGTATTTAAAAATCCAAGTTAATATTTTTACGCCTGCAAATATAGCGCCCTTTACGGTTCCAGAAACTTTAGAAACTCCAATTCTATTGCGGTAATTTACAGCAATTTCTTTGTAGGTTAATTTTTGTTTTATGGCTTTTAATTGCATTTCTACTGTCCAACCGTAAGTTTTGTCTTCCATGTTTAAACCAAGAAGTTTATCGTACTTAATGGCTCTAAAAGGGCCTAGGTCTGAGAAATTAGCTCTAAACATCATTCGCATTAATGAGGTTGCTAGCCAATTTCCAAAAATTTGAGGAAACGTCATAGAGCCTTCTTCTCTAAGTCGTTTTACTCGGGCACCAATTACAAAATCGATATTATGGTCTATTATTGGAGTTGTTATTTTTGTTAATTCTTCTGGATAATCGCTATAATCTCCATCAAGAAAAACAATAATGTCCGGTTTTTTGCTCTGCTTAGCAATATAGTCCATGCCTTTTAAACAAGCGTAGCCATAGCCTTTTCGACTTTCTGTTAAAACGGTAGCTCCTGCATTTTTTGCGTTAGCCTCTGTGAGGTCTGTAGAATTGTTGTTTACCACAATAACCTCGTCTACATGCGTAGGGATGTCTTTTATAACAAGGGCTATGGAGTCTGCTTCGTTATAAGCAGGAATTATGACTTTAATTATTGACATATATAATTTTGTAATGCAAAAATACAATAAGCTTAGACGTACATCAAGTAAATAACTAACAAGATGGCTATTTATATTTATTGATGATAAGCGTATTTGTGATAAATTTCAAGTTTATTTAATCTCTTAAATCATTTAGACTATTTTCCTTTTTAAAAGCTGCTAAATTTGTCCACTTTTTTATTTTAATTCCTGCCTTGTATTTGGTAGCAGAAATTATTTTTTCGTTTTTATACATGAGACAATAACCGTTTTTTTGATTGTTTTTTAATTGACACTTATGGGTAATTTCTCCTTTTTGATTATAAAACAGCCACCATTTGTTTTTTTGTCCGTTTATAAAATGTCCTTCGCTAGCCTTTTTTCCGTTTTCGTAATATAAATACCAGTACTTTGTTGCTTCGTTTTTATAAAAATGACCTTTTTTTTCTAGTTTACCATTGGGGTAATAAAATTTCCAGTATTTTGTTTTTTGGTCGTTTATTACCCAACCTTCAGACTTTAATACACCATTGTCGTAATAATTTTTTTTGTAAAATGTTTCTGTAGAAACATTAAATTGTATTAGAAGATATATGGTTATTATTAAGGTTTTCATTGGTGTTTAGAGTTTATATGAGCTTCTCGAAGACTTTTTTATTTTTTATTCACTAAATTCATTAAGTCAACATCGTTACCAAGTAACACATCAGTAGGATTTATACGTCCTTCTTCTGGTCCGTTTTCTAATTTTAAAACACCTCTTGGGCAAACAGCAGAACATACACCGCAGCCAACACAGCTAGAGCGTATAATGTTTTCTCCTTTTTGTGCATAAGCTCTAACATCGATACCTTGTTCGCAATATGTAGAACAGTTTCCGCAAGAAATGCATTGTCCGCCATTGGTTGTAATTCTAAATCTAGATTTAAAACGCTGTACAAAACCTAAATAAGCAGCCAATGGACATCCAAAACGACACCAAACGCGGTTTCCGAAAATAGGGTAGAAGCCTGTACCAATAACACCTGCAAATATAGCTCCTATTAAAAATCCGTAAATATCTTGAATGGTTTGTGTTTGAATACCTAGTATTTCTCCTTTGCCAGAGAAAAAGGTGTAAAGAGCAAAACCAGTCATTACTAAAACAAATACAAGTACAGAATGAATTATAATACGTTCTAGTCTCCAAGAAAGTAATGTTTTACTAGATAGTTGTCTGTACGGGTCTCCCAAAGTTTCGGCTAAACCACCACAACCACAAACCCAAGAACAGTACCATCTTTTTCCGAAGAAATATACCATTACAGGTACAACAACTATTGTTAAAATAATACCCCAAACTAAAATAAATAAGCCAAAAGCACCACTATCTAATAGTTCTTGTAAATTCCATTTAAAGAAGAAATCGTAATCAAGAGGAAAGGCATTTTTAAAATCGTACCAAGGTTTTTCAAAACGAACTAATATCTCAGGAATTAAAAAGGCAAATACAATTTGAAAGAATAAAACCGATGTTGTTCTTAATATTTGGTATTTGTTGTGGCGATATTTTATGTACATTCTCACAGCCATAACTGTCATTACTATACAATATAAAAACCCGTATAAAAACCATTGGCTAGCTGGGTTTCCGCTTATCGATTTACTAATAGGATCTACTAAATACACCCAGTTTACTATATAATCTGGATAAAAATAAAGTAGAATGTAAAAAGTAACTAAGAAAATAAAAGCGAACCAACCAATCCAACCACGATTAGTAGCTGCGTTTAAAAATATACCGTTGTTTTTTATCCCAGGTTTACCCAATAAAATAACATCTGGAATTATATACATTAAAGCTCCAATTATAGCTAAGCCAAAGGTTAAAAACCACATTAGCCAAGTATTGTTTACTGCTAAGCCTTTACCTGAAGTTTTAGCTAGAGAGAAGCTTATACTATGTAGTTTTCCTGAGATTTTATATTGAAATTGTTCTCCTTTTTTATCCCAGTTTTTTTCGGTATCATATTTTTTTATCAGGTTATCGTAATGCGCGTTCGATGTTGCGTAAGCCTGCCTTACTCGACTAGAAAATTCAAAAATATTTAAAGCATCATTAGTTACAATAGCTTTTTGTAATTCTCCAGCTATAATAGTGCTCTTATAATTTTTTTCTTTTAGAAAACTGTCTAATTGTTCTTGTTTTAAGTTAAAAGAGCCTAAAAATACAGTTGCTATAAAGATTCCCAATCCTATTAAGAAAAGGATTATACCGCTTTGTTTTATTAATTTCATATCTTATGCTTTGCTAAAAATGCGTTTCCAGCTTTTCTTTTTTAGTTTAATATTACTGTTGTTTTCTAGGTTAAATTTTGTTACGATTTCTTTTTCGTGAAGTTTGTAAAATTCTGGGTCGAAATTAGCATCAGCCAAATGTTCTAAAACATAATCGACACTTTGTTTTTCGTTTAAAACCTTATCGAAAAATTCATGACGCATACGTATCCCGAAGTTGTTAATGCCAATAAACTCACGACTATCTTTATCATAATTTATATGAATGCATTTTTTACCGCTTTCGTGTTCCCAATAAAAACGAGCTTCGTTTTCTTTAGGTTGCGCCCATACCCAACCGTAAGTTTGATATTCTATATCTATAAATTTTGCAGAGTTAAACCAATGTCCTGGCTTGTACTTAATACGGTTACCACAAATAGTTTGGGCAAGGGTTTCACCCATCATTCGTCCTGTATACCAAACTGCTTCAATAGGTCTGCGTTGGTCTATACCTTTATATTGCTCTGCACAATCGCCAATGGCATAAATATCTGGAATATTGGTTTCTAAAAACCTATTTACTTTAACACCTCGGCCTAACTCAATTTTAGAATCTTTTAAAAAATCAATATTAGGAGATACACCAGCGGTTAACCCCACAACATTGCATGTAATTTCTTCGCCTGTTTCTTGAATAATTACAGATTTTACCTGTCCGTTTTCATCCGAAACAATTTCTTTCAAGTTTGTAGAAAGACGCAAATCTATTCCAGCGCTCAATATTTCTTTATTAATCATATTGCTCTCGCCTTCTGGTAAAACACCATTCCAAAAACTATTTTCTCTAACCAAGAATGTTACAGGAATATGTCTAGAATGCAGCATTTCTGCCATTTCAATGCCTATTAAACCACCACCTACTATTACAGCGCGTTTGCACACTTTGTTATTTGGAGCGTATTTTTCTAGATTTTCTAAATCTTGCTTATGGTACATGCCCATAACACCTTTTAAATCTTGCCCTGGCCAACCAAATTTGTTGGGTTTACTACCAGTGGCTATTATAAGTTTATCGTATTTAAGTTTGTCACCTTCATTAAAATGAAGTGCTTTAGACTCCGTATCAACTTGTTTTACAATTCCTTTTTTTAGCTCTATTCTGTTTTTTTTCCAAAACCAGTTTTCATAGGGCTGTGTATGCTCAAATTTCATATGTCCCATGTAAACATACATAAGTGCAGTACGAGAAAAGAAATAATCTGTTTCGGCAGAAATAATGGTTATTCTTTTATCAGAAAGCTTTCTAATATGTCTGGCTGCAGTTACCCCAGATATTCCATTTCCAATAATTGCAATGTGTTCCATAATTTTGATTGTTATGTGGTATTAGGTCGTAGTTAAAGATAATAACTTATCTTAATGGTTTAATTTATAATGAATTTAAATAGCCTAGTATTTGTAAGGCTTAGCGCTTTTTTAAGACGCTAATTTTTTTTAAAACCATTGTAAGCTATCTAACATTTAGTGCGACCTATACACTGTAAATTTGCAATAAGAAATTTTAAGATTATGAGAAAAATAACAATTTTATTAGTATTAACTTTAATTTGGGTAAACGGTTTTTCGCAAGACCTAGATGCTTTTTTTAATAAGGCAGATGCTTTTTTTAAAACAAATGTAATCGAGGGAAAAGTAGCGTACTCTAAAATTCATTCTAACCCTGAAGCCTTAAATGCTGTTTTAAAAATGGCAGAAAGTATTTCGGTTTCCAAAAGTGATGCCAAAAACTACCAAGCCTTTTGGATTAACGCTTATAATTTAGCTGTTATAAAAGGGATTATAGATAATTATCCAACTAATTCTCCGCTTGATAATAAAGGTTTTTTTGATAAAACAACGTATAGTTTAGGAGGTAAAAGTATTACTTTAAATAATATAGAACACAAACTATTACGAGGTCATTTTAAAGATGCACGTTTTCATTTTGTATTGGTATGCGGTGCTTTAGGATGTCCTCCATTAATAAGTAAAGCGTATTTACCTAAAACTTTAGATGTACAATTAGAAACACAAACTAAAAAGGCTATAAATGGCGCTTTTTTAAGAGTTAATACGAAGAAAAAACGTGTTGAAGCCTCGCAAATTATGGAATGGTATAAAGAAGATTTTACAATGAATGGACAAAGTGAAATTGATTTTATAAACACATATAGAACCGAAAAATTAGATAAAAAATTTAAAATAAGCTACTTTCCATACAACTGGAAAGTTAATAAACAATAATAAACTAAAAAACCAAGTATAAAAATGAAAAAAATATTAGCCATAGTAACATTATTAGCGCTGCCTTTTTCGGGCTTTGCTCAAGAAGAAAAGGAAGAGAAAAGTAATATTCAAACATACACACCCTCAAAATTATTAAAAAAAGGCCAGTGGGATATAAAATGGTTTAATAATCTATATACAGAAACCAAAGAGCGCGTTAAAGGAATTAAAAGAGACAAAGACCGAGAAAACTATTTTACAACAAGTTTCGATATCTTTACAGGTATTTCTGAGACAAGTTCGTTAAACGTTGGTTTATTGTTCGATATTCGTTCTAATACCATTGGAGACAGAAGTGCTTTTGATGTTTTTGAATTTGATAGCGATAAAACTACAGCACGATCTGGTTTAACATCAATTGCTCCTGCTGTAAAATTTAATCCATTAAAAAAAGTGAGTAATTTTACTATACAAACCGCTTTTCATATTCCTTTAGTAGATAATGAAAGTGAAAACAGTGTGTTTTTAGACCAGACAGCTTACACATTTCAAAATCGCTTTTTCTACGATTATACTTTTCCTAGCGGAGACTGGCAGTTGTTTACAGAGTTAAATACAGAATATAATTTTGGAGACGAAGATAGTTTTGCAAATAAAACCTTTGTATTGGCTCCAGGTGTTTTTATGAGCTATTTTCCAAGTAAAGAAACTACCGTATTAGGTTTTGTACAGCATCAACAACGTATGGGCGATTTCGAACAAGATTATACCGCTTTAGGTTTTGGAGGTAAATATCAATTAACACAAGTTTTAAATCTGGAAGTTTTATACAGTAACTTTGTTAGAGGTGAAGATACAGGTTTAGGGCAATCTTTTAATATTGGTCTTAGAGCATTATTTTAATAATAAAATAAATAAACTAAATTAGAGGTTTAAAAGTAATTCTTAATGAAACTAATTAAACCTCTTTTTTTGTTTATTATAATAACGATACAGTCTTGTACAGGGCAAGTATCAAAAATAAATGGAATTAGTTTTGTTGCCTCTCGCGATAAAATTAACGAGAGACATGTTAGTCCAGTTGTTAATGTTAATGCTAATTACGCAGCCATTATGCCTTTTGGTTTTATTAGCAATTTATCGCATCCAGATATTAAATTTAATACAGAAAGACAATGGTTTGGAGAAACCAAAGTAGGTGCTAAGCATTACATCGAAACGCTTAAAAAGGCTAATATAAAAATTATGCTCAAGCCTCAAATATGGATTAGGAGAGGTGAGTTTACAGGCTATGTGAAAATGAAGAATGAAGCCGATTGGAAGGTGTTAGAAAAAGCATATTCTAATTTTATTTTAACATATGCACAATTAGCACAAGAAACAAACACCGAGATTTTTTGTATAGGCACAGAGTTAGAACAATTTGTAATTAATAGACCGGACTATTGGTTAGCCTTAATAAAAGAAATTAAAACAATTTACAAAGGAAAATTAACTTATGCTGCCAATTGGGATGAGTTTAAAAGAACGCCTTTTTGGAGTGAGTTAGATTATATTGGAGTTGATGCTTATTTTCCTGTATCTAGCGATAAAACTCCAAGCGTAGAAGCTTGTTTAAAAGGCTGGGAAGCGCATAAGTCGACTATACAATTGTTTTCAAAACGTTATAATAAACCCATTTTATTTACAGAGTATGGCTATAGAAGTGTCGATTTTTCTGCAAAAGAACCTTGGGCGAGCGATAGGAATATGACGCAGGTAAACTTAGAAGCACAAACTAATGCTACAAAAGCTTTATTTGAAACCTTTTGGAGCGAAGATTGGTTTGCTGGTGGTTTTATATGGAAATGGCATCATAATTACGAAAGCTCTGGAGGCAAAAATAATTCTAGATTTACACCCCAAAACAAACCTGTAGAGGCATTGTTAAAAAAACAGTATGGTTTAAAATGAAATATTTAAAGTACTTAGTAACTTGTTTTCTGTTGTTTTTGTCTTGCGAAACCGATCTAGACGATAATGCTTTAATAACACTGTCTACTTACATAAATAACCAAAATTACGAACTAGGAGCTGTAATTGCTTGTGCTGCTAGCGACGAAAACACAAACGATGTGTTAACCTTTTATTACCCAGAAGCTGGCGCTATAAACATTAGGTTTTACGAAACTTTAAATAGTGATGTAGATAAACTAGATTTTTCTAAATATACTCAGGTTTTTATTGAAAGTGAACCTTTTTTTAATGGGTATTTAGGTAAGTTTACTCAGAGTAACGTTGCTGAAAAATGGATTATAATTACTTTTGAGTTAAATAATGAGATTAAAATATCTAACCCTATTCGTTCTAAGCAAATAACAAAACCAACGGTTTGGACAAACGAGGTGGTTATAGATCAAACCCAGTCTGGTATGCCAAATTTTACATGGCAAAATAATGCGGTTGGAGATAATGCTATTTATTTTCAGGTAATTTCAGATAATCAAAATAATTTGTTATCAGGTACTTATACATATCAAAATCAGTTTCAATATTATAATACCAGTAATGTAGTTCTTAATGTAACCACACAAGATCCTCCAGATTTAATTCTAGGAGATGCATATAATTTTACATTAATGGATGTTAGTCAAGATAATTGGGTAAATTGGGTCGTGTTAAAAACGTTTGAATCTCAATGATAAAAAAATACATCATTTTCTTTTTTATAAATTTTATTGGTTTTTGCCTACTGGCGCAAAACAATATTGTTGATGATGTAAAAATTCAGGGTAATAAAAAAATAAAAGCATCGTTTTTAAAGCATATTTCTGTACTTAAACCTAATGCAAAATTAGACTCATTAATTATCGAGCAAGATATTATTAGGCTTAAACGTTTACCTGCGGTTTCTCATGCCTATTATCAGGTGTTTAAATCTCATGATAATCACTATAATGTCTTTTATAACATTGAAGAAAACTTTACCTTAATTCCTAATTTAAGTTTATACACGACTAATAACGATGAGTTTGCTTATAGAATAGGTGTTACCGAGTATAATTTATTTGGAAGCAATATAGGTTTAGGTGTTTTTTATCAAAAAGATGTTTACGATTCTTATGCTGTAAATTTTAGGGCGCCTTATTTATTTTCTAACACATTTGGTTTAGCAATAAATTATCAAGATTTAACAACACAAGAGCCTGTTTTTTTTGATAACACAACTGCCAATTATAAATATAATAACACCTCTATAGAAGCATTAGGACTTTACGAACTAAATTTTAAAAATAGAATAGAGTTTGGTTTTAATTATTTTGTTGAAGACTATAATTATAAATCTGGAGCAACAAACCCAAACGTACCACAAGAGTTAAATGTAGATAAATGGTTGGTTAAAGGTATTTATGAGTTTAATAATTTAAATTATAATTACCAATATGTTTCTGGTTTTAGAAACATGCTTAATTTACAATATGTAACATCTACAGATGATGCTTTACAAGATTTTTTTATTGGCTGGAACGATTTTTATTATTTTAAAAGATTAGGTGCTAAAGGAAATTGGGCAAATAGAATGAGAATAGGCTTTTCTAAAAACGATAAAACACCATTTGCACCTTTTTCTGTAGATAATAATATAAACATAAGAGGTGTTGGTAATACTATTGACAGAGGCACAGGGTCTATTGTTTTTAATACCGAATATAGATATACACTTTACGATAAAAATTGGTTTTGTTTACAGGGTAATACCTTTGTAGATGCTGGAACATGGAGAAACCCAGGCGGAAACTTAAGCGATTTAACCAATAGCGATAATATAAAACTGTATTCTGGAATAGGTATGCGTTTTATTCACAAAAAAATATATAATGCTATTTTTAGAATAGACTATGGCTTTGGTCTCACAAAAGGTGAGACCAAAGGTCTAGTTTTTGGAATTGGTCAGTATTTTTAAAAATTTACTAGTCTAATACAACTATTAAATCTTCAGCATTTACCATAAATCCTGTTTTTAATACAATTTTCTTTACTGTAGCATCTTTCGTGGCAGTAATAGTAGTCTCCATTTTCATGGCTTCAATAATAAACAAAGGTTGATTTTTTGTTACTTTTTCTCCCTTTTTCACTAAAATTGTAGA
Organism: Postechiella marina; assembly: GCF_039538365.1. Taxonomy (NCBI): domain Bacteria; kingdom Pseudomonadati; phylum Bacteroidota; class Flavobacteriia; order Flavobacteriales; family Flavobacteriaceae; genus Postechiella; species Postechiella marina. Next base: position 318,796 of record NZ_BAABCA010000006.1, on the reverse strand, counting down.
TAGCATGCCTTGTAATGGAGCACCAATTTGGTTATCATCTGCTTTATCTACTTTTATATTTTCGGTCTTATCTATTTTTATAGATGTATCTTTAATTTCAACACTACGTCCTTGACCGTTAACTTTAAAATAAACCGTAACAATACCACTTTCATTTGCTTTACCTATCGAGTCTAAAGTAATAAGTAGCGTTTTTCCTCGGTCTAATTCTATAATAATTTCTTCGCCTATTTCCATGCCATAAAAGAAATTTTTGGTAGGCAAATTCATTAAATTATCATATTTTAAATGCTTGTTAAAAGCATCTGTAAATACTTTTGGGTAAAGTTGATAAGATAAAAAATCGGTGTAATCAATAGTTCTACTTAAATCGTGTTCAAATATTTTTTTGAAAGCTTTATACTCCTTTTCAATATCTAATGGCGGTATGTGTGCATTGGGTCTGTCTGTAAAAGGTTTTTGATCTTTTAAAATAAGATTTTGCAACGCTTTAGGGAATCCGCCAACAGGTTGACCTAATTGTCCTTTAAACAAATCGACAACAGATTGCGGAAAAGAAATACTGTCGCCACGTTCTATAACATCTTGTATAGTTAGGTTGTTACTTACTAAATATTGCGCCATGTCTCCAACAACCTTAGAGCTTGGAGTTACTTTAATAATATCGCCAAATAAGGTGTTTACTTCGCCATACATTTTAGTAATTTCGTGAAAACGATCTTCTAAGCCTAAAGCTTGTGCTTGTGGTTTTAAATTAGAGTATTGTCCGCCTGGTATTTCATGTTTAAATACTTCGCCAGAACCCGATTTTAAACCAGATTCAAAAGGATAGTAATAAGTTCTTACAGCTTCCCAATAATTAGAGTATTCGTTTAAAGAGTCTATATTAATCGAGCTTGCTCTGTCTTGAAATTTCATCATTTCTACAACCGAGTTAAAGTTAGGTTGAGACGTTAATCCAGATAAACCTCCTAAGGCAACATCTACAACATCTACACCAGCCTCTATGGCTTTTAAATAGGTTGCCGATTGTATGGATGATGTATCGTGTGTATGTAAATGAATAGGAATTTTTAATTCAGATTTTAAAGCCGATATAAGTTCGTAAGCAGCATAAGGTTTTAATAAACCAGCCATATCTTTTACACCTAAAATATGGGCACCTGCGCCTTCAATTTCTTTTGCTAAGTTTACGTAATATTTTAAGTTATATTTTGTGTTTTCTGGGTTTAAAATATCGTTGGTGTAACATATAGAGCCTTCAGCCAAACCACCAGTGCGTGCTCTTACATGCTCTATACAAGGTCCTAGCGATTGCATCCAGTTAAGCGAGTCAAAAATTCTAAATACATCTACGCCATTTTCCCAAGATTGTTCAACAAATTCTCCTATTAAATTATCTGAATAGGCTTTGTAACCCACGCCATTAGATCCGCGAATAAGCATTTGTAGTAATACGTTTGGCATGGCTTTACGTAAAGCACGTAAACGCTCCCAAGGGTTTTCTTGAAGAAACCGTAAACACACATCAAAAGTGGCGCCTCCCCAAACTTCCATGCTAAAAATGTCTGGATGGTTTTTTGCATAACCTTCAGCAACCTTCATCATATCGTAAGTACGCATACGTGTGGCTAGCAAACTTTGATGTGCATCACGCATGGTTGTGTCTGTAAAATGTACTTTCTTTTCGTTTATTAACCATTGCGAAAATTTTTCTGGACCAAGCTTGGTTAGCAAATCTTTAGTGCCTTCTGGGTACCTGGCTTCAGTATCAAATTTAGGTACTTTAGGTAGTACAAAAGTTTTAGAATTGTCCTTCTTTTTTACATCAGCATTTCCATTAACAATAATGTCTCCTAAATACGTAATAAGTTTAGTTGCTCTGTTTCTTGGCGCTTTAAAAATAAATAAGTCTGGATTAGATTTAATAAAGTTAACCGTTACTTTGCCTTGTCTAAAAGTGTCGTGTTTTAAAATATTATCAAGAAAAGGCATGTTGGTTTTTACGCCTCTAATTCTAAACTCGGCTAAAGCACGACGTATTTTTCTGCTAGCACCTTCTAGAGTTGTGCTATTAGCGGTTACTTTTACCAACATAGAATCAAAAAACGGAGAAATAGTTGCGCCTTGATATATACTACCAGCGTCTAACCTAATACCAAAACCAGAAGCACTTCTATAAGCGCTAACAGTACCGTAATCTGGTTTAAAATCGTTTTGAGGGTCTTCTGTCGTAATTCTACATTGTAACGCATAGCCATTTATTTTTATAGAATCTTGGCTGCCAATTTTAATTTGCTCATCTGCTAGTTTATAGCCATTGGCAATATTTATTTGTGTTTTTATTAAATCTATATTAGTAATTACTTCGGTTACCGTATGTTCTACTTGTACACGTGGGTTTACTTCTATAAAATAAATAGAACCATCATCGTCTACCAAAAACTCTACTGTACCAATATTATTATAGTTTACAGCTTTACATATTTTAATAGCATAATTGTATAAAGCTTGTTTTGTTTCTTCTTTTAAACCAAAAGAAGGGGCAAATTCTATTACTTTTTGGTAACGTCTTTGTACAGAGCAATCTCTTTCAAATAAATGTACCGTGTTACCATAATTATCTGCAACAATTTGTATCTCTATATGTTTAGGATTTTCTACAAATTTTTCTAAAAAAACGGTGTCGTCACCAAATGCATTTAATGCTTCGCGTTTACTTTCGTTAAAAGCACTTTTTAGTTCATCTTCTTTTCTTATAACGCGCATGCCTCGTCCACCACCACCAGACGCTGCTTTAAGCATAATTGGGTAGCCTATTTTTTTAGCTTCGGTAATGGCTACATCAATACTTGTTAAAGGGTTTTTGTTACTTTGTATAATAGGGATGTTGTTAGCTACAGCTACCTTTTTAGCTGTAATTTTATCGCCTAATGCTTTTAAAACAGATACCTTGGGGCCAATAAAAATAATATTGTTGTCTTCGCAGGCTTGAGCTAAATCTGCATTTTCAGATAGAAACCCGTAACCAGGATGTATAGCGTCTACACCATTTTTTAAAGCTACTTTTATAATAGCATTAATATTTAAATATGGCTTTAAAGGCTCGTTATCTTGTCCTATTTGGTAAGATTCATCAGCTTTGTATCTATGTAAAGAGTAGCGGTCTTCAAAGGTGTAAATTCCAACAGTTTTTACATTAATTTCTGTGCAAGCTCTAAAAATTCTAATAGCGATTTCTCCGCGATTGGCAACAAGTACTTTTTTAATTTTCAATGGAATAGTTTTTTTAGTCTATAAATAGTTTTTCCTAAAATAGCTAACATTTAGCGATAATTAAAATGTTTGAAGTAATAGTTTTTAAGTATTTTCTATTAATAATAATTTAATATGAAGTTTGCTTATTTTTAATAGATTCTATTAATTTTGCTTAAAAAGATTTATGCGCGTTTTAGCAATAGGAGATATACATGGTGGGTTAAAGGCATTAATACAACTTTTAAATAAGTTAGAGGTTAAAGATGACGATACTCTAATTTTTATGGGAGATTATGTAGATGGTTGGAGCGAATCTGCTCAAGTTATAGAGTTTTTAATAGAGCTTTCTCAAACCATAAAGTGTGTTTTTATAAAAGGAAACCACGATGTTTGGTGCGAAAACTATTTAAGAGAAGGAGAGGTTAATCCAACATGGTATATACACGGTGGAAAAGAAACTATGGAAAGTTATTCAGGTTTTTCTGCAGAAGAAAAAAGTAAACATTTAGAGTTTTTTGAAAATTTAAGAATGTATTATTTAGATAGTAAAAATAGACTGTTTTTACATGCTGGATTTACATCTATGCATGGGGCAGAAAAAGAGACTTTTAAAGAAACACTTTATTTTGATAGAACTCTTTGGGAAATGACTTTGGCTATAGACAAAAATATTGCTGTAGATGATGTTATTTATCCTAAGCGTTTAAAACATTACAAAGAAATTTATATAGGCCATACACCTACAACCAATTTTAATGTAGATGTGCCAATGAACGCGGTTAATATCTGGAATGTAGATACAGGTGCTGCTTTTCGCGGTAAAATAACAGGTATGGATATAGACACCAAGGCCTTTTTACAAAGCGATGCTGTATATACTTTATACCCAGACGAAAAAGGAAGAAATAAAGATTAATTTACTCTATACTCTTAAAATCTTTAATGGCTTGGTTTGGCTCTATAACATTATAACCTTTCCAGAAATCCGGATTGTATTTAGGTAAATAAATAGGGCTTGTTTTGGGTTTTTCTGTAAAATTATTAAACAGACTTTCTGTAATAGGCTCGTCTTCAAAAACTACCAATTCGTTTTTATGTCTGTTAGATATTATAAAATGAATGTCTGAAGACAATTCGTTTTGCTTTCTTCGGCCTTTAGTATGTTTGTTTTTTTCAATAATGGCCAAAGGTCTTTTTATTCCAAATGTAGAACCTTCCTCAATATCGGCATATTTTAAACTGTATTTATCTGTACTTATTTTCGAGTAAATAAAGGTGCCTTTTTTTAAATATTTACTATAAGAAATACCTAAAAGCCTAAAGTTTTTTAAAGCTTTTACATTTTCGTAATCTAGCCTAACAATAGCAAAATCGTCTGCGTTTATATAAATTGTGCCTTTGTAGTCTTCTTTTCGCTTGGGTGTAAAAGTTATTTTATAAACAAAGTTGTCGTTTAAAAAACTATAGTCTTCAATTTTAAAATGATACCTGTTTGGCTTTTCTAAAAAATTTAAATCACTGTCTTCAAAAAGAAAACTCGTATTCTGTAAGTCTGCAATAGAAGATTTTCTATAATTTAAAAAGTTTTTTTTACGTGCAGCTTCATTTTTCTTTTTCTGCTCTATAAAAGCTTCTGTTTGCTCTATTTCTTCTTGTTTATTACTTTCAAAAAAACTAGAGTCTATACTTTCTTTTGTACCAAAAAGCCCCGATTTAATTTTAAAATATGAGTCGCGTTTTACATACTTTTTTACAATAGAATTAAATTTTTCTTCAAACCCTTCCAAAGATACTTGTTTACTTTTATCATATAGGTGCGACGCCTTTATAATATCTAGTTTAAAAGATTCGTCTTGGTTAGATTTACCATACAAATCGGCAAGTATTTCTGTATAATCGTCTGCATTTTTAGGCATGGCTAATAATATGCTATCTACAAATTTTTGATTAAATTCTGGAATGGTAGATTTTTTAATGTCAACTTCGTTTTTCGTCATATTAGAAAAATCAGAAGCTCTGTAAAATAACCTGCTTTTTATATAATTAAATTCGTAATTGGTATTTAAGTTTTCTTTGGCTTTTTCAATAATTTCTTCTGCAGTGTAGTTTTTGTTCGATAATAAAACCTCATTTAGTTCAATAGACTCAGGACTTAGTAAAACAATACTGTCTGTAAATGTATGTGTTAAATAACGTTTTGTTTTGTAGCCTAAACACCTAATAAATATAGAGTCTTTTTTTGATGGTTTTTTTCTAAAATGTATTACAAAATTACCAGAGCTATTACTTATTACACCCGAGTTTTTTGTTGTAGAAATGGTAGCAAAAGGAATAGGTTTTTTAGATAATGAATCTATTAATTTAGCGCCAATAGACTGCTCTTGTGCATGCAATTGAAACGTTAAAAAGGATAAACTTAAAAGTGCAAAGTAAAAATGTTTCATTCTAATTGTCTTTATAATTGATGATGTTATAAAAGTAGACGATTAAATGAGTTTTTTGTAACAATTATAATTTTGTTAAGTGAAATTTATTAGTTTTTAACACTAACATGCTTAAGGTAATAGTCGTTTAAATGCTTAGGCGAAGCTCCAAACATTTTTTTTAAATGAATAGTCCAATAATGAAACTGAAGCCTAAAAACGCCATTGGTGTTATAGCACCGTGCAGAGGTTGTTAACCAATGTTGAATAACTACAAATTGCTTACAATCGTAAAGTTTTCTTATTAAATCGTTGTCTTCGTAAATGGTAAACGTTTCGTTAAAGCCACCAACTTTATAAAACAATGTTTTTGTTACAAACAAACTTTGGTCGCCACCTCTAAACGATTTTAAAGAGAATTGCGTAAACCAACCAGCAAGCTTTAGCCATATGTGGTTCGAGTCGAATTTCATTTTAAAACAGCCAGCTAAATTGTTTTTGTTTACTTGGTTTACAATAAGTTTATCGAAGCCTTTTGGAGGGTAAGAATCTGCGTGTAAAAAATAAAGGATACTGCCTTTTGCAATTCTAGCGCCCGCATTCATTTGTTTGGCGCGTCCTTTTTTAGAGTGAACTAAAGTGATGTGTATTTTAGTTTTTAATTTGGCATTTTTAACACCTGTGCAAGTCTCGTCTTGGCTGCCACCATCAACAATTATAAGTTCTAAAATATTTTTTTCTGAACCATTTTTTACAAGATAGCTTAATAAATTAACGATGCGATCTGCTTCATTATAAACGGGAATAATAACAGATATTTTACTCATTTAAACTCCAATTATAATCTTTATATGTTTTTCTCGCTTTCGCGGATATTTTAACGTGAGAATATTGGTTTAAAAAATCGATTAAATTTCCACTTTGTTTAAAATCTTTGATAAACCATTGGAAAATTTTTGATAGTTCGATGCTGTTTTTAGAAATATAATTACGTTTTGCATCTGCTAAAAAGTCTTTGGTTGCTGTTGTTAATTGTGCATCTATATTTGACGCTGTGTATGCAATATTAGATAATTTTGGACAAGAAAACGAAGCGCAAACAATAGCAAAATGAATACGAGGTTCGTTAAGTTTTCTTAATATATTGTGCTCAATATCATTGAGGTTGTACCATTTATTGCCAAGTTTCCAAAACCGACGCTCCCAAGGTTTTTTAATGTCTTTTATGCTTTTTACGGGATAATGGCGTAAAATTAAATCTATGGTCAAGGCGTTGTATGCGTTAATCCAATAGGCCAGTTTGTCTTCTTTACTCCAAGAGTTTTCTGGTGTGTTTTGGCCAAGGTATGTTATGTAGCTTAGTAAATGGGCTCTTTTTGTTTTAAGGGCTTTATAATTTACAAGTCCGTTTTTAGATACATATTTTTGTAGTAAAGTATTAAAATCTTTATGATGAGGTTTTTTTATAGACCCTTTTATAGGGGTTGTAGCAGGAGAAGAAATAACATTTTTGGGTGTTTTAATAGTATCTTTTTGTTTAGTGGTTTTATGCCAGACTTTAGAAGCAATTGTGGTGTTTGTTTTTGGGGCTTCTGCTCCCTCTTTTTGCGCCTTAATAACATTGTGTTTTGTGCTAGAACAGGCGGTAATAAAAAAAAGAATTAAAATGAATTGTAGGTGTTTCATTAATTAATTTTATTTTAAAGATTCTCTTTTTTTGAGAATTTAGGGTAAAGTTCTTGACTTATAAAATCTTTAGGAAATTGTTCGTCGTTTTTAAAACCAAGTTCTATATCTCTGCCATTGTGAGGTACGTAGTCTGTTTTAAAAAGATAATCCCAAATACTTAATGTTAGTCCGTAATTTACACCATACCTAACATGTTCTGGTAATTCTTTTGCATGGTGCCATATGTGCATTTTAGGGTTGTTAAATATGTATTTTAAAATACCATAATCCCAACCTAAGTTTGCATGGTTTAAATGGCCAATAGCTATGCTAAAAAAATAGACAATGGCAACATCTTGCGCGCTGTAATTGGCTATTAAAGCTAACGGAATGTAAAGAATAGACTTGTACATAACAGGCTCCATCCAATGGTAACGTAGGTGTGCAGCAAAGCCCATTTCTTTTACACTGTGGTGTACTTTATGGAAGTTCCAGAAAAACTCAAACCGGTGTAATAAGCGGTGTGTGTTCCATTGAACAAAATCGGAAACTAGAAAGAAAATTAATAAGCCTAGCCATTTTGGTAAATCGTTAGTGTTGTATAATTGAAAGCTAGAAAGCGATAAGCCTACTGTTTTTAAAATATCGTTTAGTAACTGTGCTGCGGTGTTAGATAAGGCTATAAATACAATTAGGTTTAGAATAAAGAAGTTGAAGAACATGTAAAAGGTGTCTAGCCAAAAATCTTTTCTAAAAATAGATTGGTTTTTTCGCCAAGGAAAAATAATTTCTAAAGTCCAAACAATAAGTGAAATGGCTATTAGTCCATAAAAATAATTATCCCATTGGTTTTGAAAAAGTATCTCGTTTTTAAGATAATTCCAATACCCAGAATAGGAGTTTTTTATAAGTTCTATATACTTATTCATAGTTAACTAACTAAATATTGGCGACCATAACTTGGTGTTATAAACCGCCAATAGTTGGTGTGTGCGTTAGGGATTGAGCGATTGTTGGAGCTCTCCCAATTTTTCTTTGGGAAGCGACTCGCGAAAGCCCGACCCTTGGGTAACGCTATAGTTTAAAGTGTTTTTATTAGTTCTTTAAACAGGGTTATCATTTCTGGTTCTGCTTTACCTGCCATGGCTATTATTTCGTTAATATCTACTGGTTTTAGGTTGTTTGGGTCGCATTCGTCTGTTAAAACAGATACTGCTGCTACTTTTAAATTTAAGTGGTTGGCAACAATAATTTCTGGTACGGTGCTCATGCCTACAGCGTCTGCGCCTATAATTTTTAACATGCGGTATTCTGCTCTTGTTTCTAATTGCGGACCAACAACACTAGCGTAAACGCCTTCGTGAAGTTTAATGCCTTGCTCTTTGGCTATGGCTTTAAATTGGGTGTTTATATTGGTGTTGTATGGTGCACTCATGTCTGTAAAACGTTCGCCTAAATTTTCTACGCCTTTAAAGGCTAGAGGAGAGCCGCCTTGAAGGTTTATGTGGTCTTCGATTAACATAAGTTCGCCTTTTTTAAAGTTTAAATTTATGGCGCCAGATGCGTTTGATACTAATAGCGTTTTTATGCCTAGTTTTTCCATAATACGTACCGGGTAGGTTACGTCTTGTAGGGTGTAGCCTTCGTAAAGGTGAAAGCGACCTTGCATAATAATAACTTTTTTACCTGATAGGTTACCGTAAATTAATTTTCCTTTGTGAAACTCTACGGTTGCTGTTGGAAAATTAGGAATGTGGTTGTAACTCGCTTCTTTTATAATATCTACTTCGTTTAAAAGTTGACCTAATCCTGTACCAAGAATAATACCTAATTCTGGGCTATCGAACCCTTTACTTTGTAAATACTCTACAGTCTCGTTTATTTGTTTAATCATGTAATTGTTTAATTTTTTCTTGTAATTTTATGTTGTTTTTATAAAAAGAAGATGCTATTAAATCTTCAAAAGTATCGATGTCGTTTAACACCTCTAAGGTACTAAAAGTTACCTTGTTTTTTGTTAATTCGTTTAGTGTTTCTTTTAGTAAGTGCTCTTGACTCCAAGGCTTGTTTTCGAAAATGAATTCTTGCATTTTAGATAACCCAATGAGGTAATAGCCACCATCTTGGGCAGGACCAAAAACCGCACTGCTTTGCTTTAGTTTTTCTAAGCCCGCATTAATATGTGTGCTTTTTATGTCTGGCAAATCTGACCCTATTAAAATAATACGTTGGTAGCCTGCATTAAACCCGTTTTTAAAGGCGTTTTTCATGCGTTCTCCTAAGTTCGCTCCCTGTTGTACCGTTTTATAATCGTTTGGCCATTGGTTTTCAACTATAGCTTCAGAAAAATAAATATGCTTATCACAATTTAAGTTTTTAGTAGCTTTTTCTGTAACTTTTACAAGTTCGCTATACACATTAAAAGCCCCTTGGTTGCCAATGGTTTTGGCAAGTCTTGTTTTTACTTTTCCTAGTTTTATGTTTTTTACAAAAACAATAACAAGTGTTTTATTCATATACTTTTATGCCTTTTTTTAGCCATTTACTCCATGTTTTATTGAAGGTGTGTATGCTATCTGTTTCTTTTTCCTCTTTGTTATATACGGGTAAATTGTTGCTTTTCCATTCAAAAATGCCACCGTGTAAATTTTTTACATTTTTATAACCTGCTTTTTTTAGGCTGTCTCCTATAGATTCCGATCTAATACCAACCGAGCAATACACTATAATTTTAGAATTTTTATTAGGAATTTTTTTATGAATACTATCCATTTTAAAATGATCGTAGCCTACGTGAATCGCGTTTTTTAAGTGACTGGTTTCGTACTCTTTTAACTCTCTTGAGTCTAACAGAAAAACATTGGTTTCTGGTAAAGTTAATTCTTGAGGAGAAATATACGGAATGCTATTATCATTATATTTTTTTAAAAGTTTATCTATTGATTTTTGAGCAAATACTGCGGTACTGCAAAGAAATAATAAAATTAAAATGATGTTTTTCATAATTATTTAGTCTCTCAAATTTAAGAAAATTACAGTTGAACACCGAAACCTTGTAAACCACTTTCTAGAGCGGGCAAAATTTCTGTGTTATCCCAAATACCCGTAACTATAGTTCTAGCGTATTCTTGAGGTAATAATCCGTTTTGCATAAGCTTGTTGGTTAGCTTGTAGTTGTAGTTTAATGTATGGTGTTTATATTCTAAATGCCCTGTAGTATCGTTTAAAATAGCATACCAAACAGCAGGAGAACCATCGTTAGCAGGCATGCCAATTACACCTGGATTAAGCCATAATTTGTTGTTTTGCGAGTCGTTAAAAGGTAAACCGCAATGTCCACCAATTACAACATCGTAGTCGTTTTTATTGCTTGGTGAAAAATTAGGTGCTTTAACTTCCCAAGGTGAAGATTTAAAAATAAACTCCGACGTGTTTCTGTACGAGCCATGTACCACCATAACATTTTTTCCTGCATAATTAAAAGTGATGTGCTCGGGTATGCTTTTAATAAAATCTAAAGAGTTTTTTGAAAGCTGACTTTGCGCATAAGGATACCATAGTTGTGAAAATCCATCGCAGCGCGATCCTTCTTTAAATTCGCATCCACAATTTTCTGCGCCTTCGCTAAGCTGAATTTCAACATTACCAGCAATACTTTTTGCTTTCCAAAGTTTAAAAAGCTGCACGGTTTCTTCGGGTTGTGCGCAATAACCAACAATATCGCCTGTACAAATGCAGTTTTCTGGCAAAATGCCTTCTTGTTCTGAAATTTGCTTGATAGCCTCTAAAGCTTGAAGGTTGCTATAAACGCCACCAAAGAGTAATACTTTGCCCGAAAGTTTACCTAAGTGTTCTATTTTTTTATCCATTTTGGAATAATATATAATGTGATACAACTTAAAACGCCCCAGAAATTAATCCATAATAAATTGGCGTATTTTCCTTTTGTAAAAATGAGTGATTCTGGAAATATTTGTAATACTAAAATAATGCCGAAAAAGAGTCCGCAACCCACGCTGAGGTAATAACTTATTTTAGGAACATCTAGGTTCCAAAACAGAAAAACTGGTGTTAGGCCAATAACCATGGTTCCCGATATGGTTGTTGCCGATAGTATTTCTGCATTAAGAAATACAGGAAGCGTACCTAGAACAGCAACAAGAACCATAGAAACCCTGCCGAATGTTACGTTTTTTCCAAGGTTTAAATCGATTGATAGTAATTTTGAAAACGATGAAAAAGTAGAATCTAAAGTTGAAGCTGCCGAAGTTATCATGATAAAATTAATAACAAGTAAAATAATAACACCAAAAGCTTTGCCGACTTCTACTGCTGCCTGACCTTCCATATTTTGGGTTTGAGCATAAATACCAATAACACTGAAAGCTATAATGCAAAAAGCACCTAGAACACTCGCTATTAAAAAACTGCGACGGGTTACTTTTGGCGAACTAATAAAGGCTCTGTCTGTTAAAACTGGATCGTGAAATGGATAGCTGAAAGATTGAATAATAGCAGCAAAAAATAGATTTAAACCGAGTTCGAAACTCCAAGTTCCTGAGGATGTAACATCTTGCATCGAAAAATTCTCTATAGAAAAAACTTGATATAAAATAACAATGAGTAAAACTGAAAATAGTCCCATTTGAATAACATCGGTAAAAATAGAACTGCTTAGTCCGCCTTTAATGGCGTAAGCCAATGTTAATACCGTAAATAGAACAATAGACCAGTAATAAGGTTCGCTTCTAGGCGCTCCAAAATAACTGCCAATAACCATGGTGTTGCTCCAAACTTCGTTAAAAAGCCTAAATGCGATTAAAACTGAAAAAATGGCCATGGCGCCTTTTCCAAATTTGGTTGTTAAAAATTGGTGTATGCTGTTAAAACCACCTTTTACTCTAAGTTGATAAAGCAATATTCCAGCAACAGCAAAAGATAAATAATAACCAGCATAGGCCACACCACCAACAAGACCAAAGCTTAAACCTAAGTTAGCTGCATTGGTGATGCTTTTAGCAAAAATCCAGGAAATTATTAAGCTACCTGTTAAAACCAAGGTGTTTGGTTTTTTTAATTTTTTGGTAGCTTTAAAAAACTGATCTTTTGTTTTTGCAAATGGCGATAATAAAAAGAGTATTAAACTCGATGCTACAATTAACACCCATTGCCATGTTGTTGCGTCTATATTATTCATTCCACCAAACTGGGTTGTTAATACTGTTATTATCTGTTGTGGCTGCTGCTTTAGCGTAGTTATCAGCATTTAGCGTCGCTTCTTCTGCAGGATATGGCATTCTAACAGGGATTAAATCGTTATTTAAACTGGCAGAAATGGTTTTTAACTCTGGGAACCCCGTGCGGTTATATTCAATCCAACCTTCGTAACCGTTAATGGTATTGGCAATCCATTTTTGAGTAATAATTTGCTCTAAAGGCGTTTTGTTGCTAGCATTAAAAGCAGCGGTTCCTGTTAAGTAATTTGCGGGCAATTCAGTATTCCAATATTCAAAAGCTAGAGCAACACCAGTTTCATAAAGTTGCTTGGCATCAGCAGTTATTAGGTTTTTAGTGGCAGCTTCCGCGAAAGCGAAATAAACTTCCCAAGCGGTTATAAAATTAGCGTCTAAAGTCGATGTGTCTTCTCTAAACATAGTTCCTGCTAGTGAGTAATTAGCTAGTTTTGGAGTGGTAACTGCACCGTCGATACCATTTAATAAACCATTAAATTCGTTTGTAGTCGAGTTAGAGAATGGCCTAAAAAGTGTACTTAATCTAGGGTCGTTTAAATGGGTTAAAATATCTTCCATAGTTTCAGATAACACAAAATTGTTAAAATCGCCCACTCGTAATTGTGCTAATCTAAAGCTGTTTGGATCTGAATTTGTAAAATCGAATACCGCATTTTGCGTGTTGTTTTTTATATAATTGTCATTGTCAAAAAGAGTTTGTAAATCGGACGAAACATCTATTTTATCTGAGATTCTAATGAGACTTTTAATTTTTAATGAATTAGCGAAACGAATCCATGCTTGTAAATCACCATTAAATAAAATATCGCCTTCTAAAGCAATAGCATCGTTGTAGTTTTGAATAGCAATAATGCCTTTGTCTAGATTGTCTAAAACACCATCTTCACCAGTGTAAATATCTTCCTGATTGTTGTAGGCTGGTGTTACGCTTCCGTCTACACCATTAAAAGCTTCAAAATAAGGCACATCTCCAAATAAATCGGTTAAGCCTGCAGCCATGTAGGCTTTAAGAATTAACGCAGGTCCTTCGTATACTTTATAAGCGTTTATAGTTTTAGCTTGATTTAAAATAATTTCATTATCGCGTAAATTGGTGTAAAATATGGGCCAAGGGTTACCTCCTAATTGTGGCGATTTAAGGGCGTGCCTATCAAATAAATTAAAATCTAATGCAGTACGGTGTTGCGATAATAAATCGCCTGCAACAAAACCTTCATAGCTCATTTCTTCTCCAAAATTATAAATTACTTGGCGTAATAATAAGCTGGGTTGTACTGAAACAGGAGCGTTTGGGTTGGTGTTTATATTTTGAAAGTCGTCGGTACAGCTTATAGTAATCCAAAGACTTAAAAAAGTTAATATGTATAATGTGTTTTTCATAAAATGATATTTTTAATTTCCGCGAAAACGAAAACATGCTTTTAAAAATCGATGCCTACTTTAAATCCAAAACTTCTTGTTGTGGCATAACTTAAATCTTCTACACCACTTACAAAACCATTACCTTGCACAGCAATTTGCTCAGGATCGAAATGCGGGTTTTCGGTAATTGCGAATAAATTGTTTCCGGTAAACGATAGGTTTAAGTCGCCTCCATTTTTCAGACCTAAAAGCCCTTTTTTTAATTTGAAATTATAACCAATAGCAAATTGACGTAATTTTAAAAAGGAAGCATCGTATACATTATTCTCTTCATGGTTTCTGTTGTAAAACTGTCTGTAATAACTTTCTGCAGAAACAGCAACAGTATTTGCTAAACCGGTAGTTTGGTTAACGCCTTGCGCAACAATACCTGCCTCTGGCCTAAACGCGGTTTCTGCTAATTGGCCACCAACATTACCCAAGGCACGTGTTCTAGATACTATTTCGCCACCTTGTCTCCAATCGAAAAGGAAGTTTAAATTCCAGTTTTTGTAATTGAAATTGTTGTTCCATCCTAAAGTGAAATCAGGGTTGTAATTGCCGAGTTTTTGTAAATTATTATCAGCAATAAATTCTCCGTTATCATTAATTACAAATTCACCATCACTGTTTTTTAAATACCCTGTACCGTAAAAATCGCCAATGCGTCCGTCTTCTTCAACTTGAAACCAAACGGTTTGGTTGGCGCTATCGTAAATTCGGCTAAAAGCGAGCGTTAATCGGCCATCGTTTTGCGGTAAGTTTTCTATTGTAGCTCGGTTAGCTGCAAAATTAAACGTACTATGCCATTTAAAGTTTTGGGTTTTAGTAGGTGTAACGCCTAAAACAATTTCAACGCCTTGTGTGTTTACTTCTCCACCATTTACAACTTGCTGATTATAACCAGAGGAAATAGCAATGGGTAACGAAATAATTTGATCTTTGGTTGTCGCGTTGTAATAGGTAAAATCTAAATTAATACGGTTTTTTAAGAATCGTAAATCAGTGCCAATCTCGTAACTTGTAGTTTGTTCGGGTTTTAAATTAGCGTTAGGTATAAAATCTTGGTTGCTAAATGTTGGCTGACCATTAAATGGTGTTTGAGAAACAAAAGCTCCCGAGGTTTGAAAAGCTCCTGTATCGTTACCAACTTGCGCAACACTCGCACGCAGTTTAGCAAAGGAAATAGCACTTGGTAATTTGGCAACGTTAGATAAAACAAAACTAGCAGAAGCTGAAGGATAGAAAAATGATGTGCCATCTACAGAAAAAGGTGTTGCTAAGGCGCTAGACCAATCGTTACGTCCTGTAATATCTAAAAACAAATAATTTTTGTACCCTAATTTTGCAATACCGTAAAGTGAATTGATGCGTTTATTACTTTTAAATTGAAAAACTTCTATGGGCGAAGCAGCATTGTTTAAGCTAAAAATTCCAGGTTGTGCTAAGTTTACAGTTTGCGATTGTTTTGTAGATGCAGTTTGGTCTAATCGATTGCCACCAGCAGAAATATCAAAAGAAAAATCGCCGAATTGGTTTTTGTAATTGATTAAGAAATCGGTGTTAACTTCTCTGTATTTAACATCGTGCTCTGCATAGGCACCATTTTTAAAACGGTTACTGCTAAAGTTTCTTAGTAGTTGTCTGGTTTCGCTACTGTAATCCATTCCCGTTCTTAACGAAACACTTAAATGATCTGTAATTTGTTGTTTTAACGCAATGTTTCCAAAAATTCTATCGCGATTAAAAGCATTTCTGTTTTCTAATAAAATAAAATAAGGGTTATCGAAAAACGTATAGTTAAAGGAGTATTGTTGCACACCTTCTAAACCGGGTTGCCAGTAGTTTTTTAAGTTATTAATATTTAAAGACCGTGGTCCCCAAGCAACAAGAGAGTAGTTTACGTTTTCACTTCCGTAACCGTTAGATGGTCGGTTGTCGCTACTTGAATTAACGTAACTTATAGATGTGTTAATTTCTGTGTTTTCCGAAGGTTTAAAATTAAGTTTTGTAGCAACAGTTTGTCGATCTAGGTTTACACCTGGAATAATAGATTCGCTTCTTAAATCGGTAAACGATAATCTATAACTTCCTGTGTTAAACCCATTAGAAATGGATATGTTGTTAGATGTGGTTACGCCTGTTTCGTAAAAGTCTTTTAAGTTATTTGGATTCGAGTTAAAAGGTGTTGGGGTAATAGGTAAACCATTGTACAATGCTGTATCGCCACCACGAACAAAAGATCCGTCTGCAAGCTGAACGGGACTATCAAATTGCGGAATTAAATTCCCTGCATCCAATCGTGGTCCCCAAGAATAGGTGATATTGTCGCTTGTGCCACCACCTAAACCATCGACGTATTCGAACGCGCCAGATTGACCTTGACCATATTCATTTTGAAAATCGGGAAGTTTAAAAGCAGAATCTATAGTAACCGATGAGTTTAAGCTTACTCGAAATCCTTTTTGGTTTCTTCCGTCTTTGGTTTTTATAACAATAACACCGTTTGATGCTCTGGTTCCGTAAAGTGCAGCAGCACTAGCGCCTTTTAAAACGGTTACCGATTCTATATCGTCTGGGTTAACTTCCATAGCGCCATTTCCAAAATCTATTTCTTGGAAACCAGCAGCAGCTTCGTTTGTAAAATTAAAAACGGTTTCGTTGTTAATTGGTGTGCCATCGACAATAAAAAGCGGATTGTTGTTTGAGAAAGATGCCTCGCCTCGAATAGTAATTTTAGAAGTAGAGCCTACACCTGTTGCGCCTTGGGTAACCGTAACACCAGCTAATTTACCTTGTAAATTATCAAGAAAGTTAACTGTTTTTACTTCGGTTAAGCTTTCAGATTTTATGGATTGAACAGAGTAACCTAAAGCTTTAGATTCGCGTTTTATGCCCAAGGCAGTAATAACAACTTCGTTAAGTGCAGCAGCATCTTCGGCTAAACTTATATTTATAACGGTATTGTTTGCTATGGTAACGGTTTCTGTTTTGTAGCCTATAAAGGAAAATTTTAAAACACTCGATTTAGAATTTACATCTATAGTATAGTTTCCGTTTTCGTCGGTAATAGTTCCGGTTTTGTTACTTGTAATGTTAACAAACGGGAGCGGGTTATTGCTTTGCGAGTCTGTTACACGACCCGTTATAGTTGTTTGTGCATGCGTAATACCAAATATAGCAAACGTTATGCATAGTAAAATATGCTTCATTTATGAGTATAAAAGTTGAGTTAAATCTTCGGAAAGACTTTTTAAATATGTTAGTTATAAATGAAGTAGTGCAGGGGATCCCTTGTTGTGTTGCCTATTTAAAATGAAGTTGTTAAAGGCAATGTTATGATAAGCTATTATTTTTGAAATGTTTAAAATAGACTGAAGTAAAATCGATTTTATAGTAGTCGAAATACTTTTGAAACTATTTAAAACTAGTTTTATATCTGAAGCATTATCAATATCTGTTAATACTTCTAAATAATGGATATTAGATTTTTTAGAAGCTAAAACCTTAGAAATGCTTCTGTTTAAATTGGTGGTTTGCCAAGGCAACTTTAGAAAAACATCGGGATTAAATTGTTGTTTTTTTAAACCCATTAAATAAAAACCACCATCTGTAGATGGGCCCAAAACCACATGATGTGTTTTTAGTTTCTCGGCAGTTTTTAAAATATGTTTACTTGTTAGGTGTGGCGTATCGTTACCAATAGTAATGACACTATTATAGCCTTGGTTGTAAACTGTTTGTATGGCATTTGTAAAGCGCTCGCCAAAGTTAGCGCCAACTTGTTGCGCCTCGTTAAGATGAAAATACGGTAAGCCTGTTTTTTTTGCAATATTTATGGTTTGAAGGTTTAAAGCTTCAAACAAACTGCTTGATGAAAACGGTTTAGAAACCATCTCCTTCTCGGCAGAGTTTGCAAAAATTAATATGGCTATTTTATTTTCTTTCATCTTTATGCAACCACGCCTTGGCAACTACTTCCTGCACCAGCAGTGCAACCGTAACAATGTTGAGAAATTACTATGTTTCTGCCTTCTAGCAGTTCTTCGTTGTATTGGCTAATATGTTTGGCTTTACTGTTTACGGGTAAATCTAGCATTTGATTAAAATCGCAATCAAATAAATAACCATCCCAACTTATAGATAAGGTGTTGGTACACATCACGTTTTCTACTGCTGTTGGGTTATAGGCTTCGACTAGCGAATACATATAATCTTCGTAATTTTCTGATGCTATTAGAAAATCTAAAAACCTTGCAATTGGTAAATTGGTTATAGCAAATAAATTATGAAATTGTATATCGAAATCTTCCTTTAGTGCTTTTTTAAAATCTTTTTCCATAGCCACTTGGTCTCCTGGTAAAAAGGCTCCCGACGGATTGTAAACCAAATCTAGGCGTAAATCGCTGCCTGGCATACCATAACCTATAGCGTTGAGGTCTTGTAGGGCTTTAATAGATTTATCGAAAACACCATCGCCACGTTGTTTATCTGTTTTTCCGCGTGTCCAATGTGGCATAGAGCTTACTACGTGTACGTTGTGTTTTTTAAAGAACTCTGGCAAATCGTAGTATTTTTTATTGGCTCTAATTATGGTTAGGTTAGAGCGTACAATAAAATCTTTAATACCTGCTTTTGCTGCTTCTTCCACAAACCAACGAAAATCTGGATTCATTTCTGGTGCGCCACCCGTTAAATCGAGTGTGTGTGCACCTGTGTTTTTTATAACCTCTAGACATTGGCGCATGGTGTCGCGCGTCATAATTTCTTTTCGGTCTGGACCTGCATCTACATGGCAATGGTCGCAAACTTGGTTACACATGTAGCCTACGTTTATTTGTAGTATTTCTAGTTTTTTCGCTTTAAGCGGAAATTGGCCTGTTTCGGATATTTTATCTTTAAAGGTTGGTAATTCTCCATTTTTAAAGATACCATTTGATAAAATTTCGAGTTGCCTGTTACTATTTGCTAAGTCGCTGTCGCGCTTTTGTAAAGACTTTGTTGCTGCCATTAATTGTTTTTACAGATTTTTATAAATTAAGATGTTGTTTTAGTTTTTAAAACAGCACCTGGCGGATAATTGCGCTAGGGATTGTAGCATTGTTGGAGCTCTTTTTGTGTTGTTGCACGTATGCAACACAAAAAAGCGACTGCGAAAAGCCCGACCCTTGGGTAGCGCCCAAAATCTATCCGTCTAATTTGTTTACTTTATTCATCATTTGTACGCCATGTACAAGGGTTGCGCCACTTTTTATGGCTGCACCAACGTGTATGGCTTCCATCATTTCTTCTTTGGTTACGCCGCGTTGTAAACCATCTTTGGTGTAAGCGTCTATGCAATACGGGCATTGTTCTGTATGCGCTACTGCAAGTGCGATTAACGATTTTTCGCGGGCTGTTAGTGCGCCTTCTTCGAATACTTTACCGTAATAATCGAAAAATTTGTTGCCCAATTCTTCGTTCCATTCTGTTATTTTTCCAAACTTTCTTAAATCGGCTGGATCGTAATATGTTTTTGACATTGATAATGTTTTAGATCATGAAAAATGAAAACTAGTTAATTAAGTCGTAAAAAAGAAACTTACTTAACATAAAAGTACGTTAAAATGCTGTTTTTATTTTTTATGCAATCGCTTGCGCTGTGTTTTAGAATAGTATGCTTGGATAGCTGTAAATACTGTGTTATTTTAGCAATGAAAAATAAACTACGAAAGACATGAAATTGTATCCTTTAAAATTTAATCCTGTTTATAGCTACCGTATTTGGGGCGGAGAAAAATTAAAAACTGTACTAAATAAAACGTATGAAGAAGATTCTATTGGTGAGTCTTGGGAGATATCGGATGTAGATGGAAACGAAACTACTGTGGCTAATGGCGATTTAGCAGGAAAAACATTAAGACAATTAACCGAGCAGTTTAAAGGTGATTTTGTAGGGAATAAAGTTTATGAAGATTTTGGAACAGATTTTCCGTTGCTTATTAAATTTATTGATGCTAAAACACCACTTTCTATACAAGTGCACCCTAGTAACGAGTTGGCTAAAGAGCGCCACAACTCGTTTGGAAAAAACGAAATGTGGTACATTATGCAAGCCGATAAAGATGCAGAATTAATTGTTGGTTTTAATCAAGATGTAGAGAAGGATGCCTATGTTAAACATGTAGAAAATGGAACGCTTACCGATATTTTGAATATTGAAAAAGTTGAAAGAGGAGATACATTTTACATACCAACAGGTCGTGTGCATGCTATTGGCGCTGGGGTTTTGTTGGCAGAAATACAACAAACATCGAACATTACTTATAGAATTTACGATTACAATAGAGTAGATGCTAAAACTGGTGAAATGCGCGAGTTGCATACAGATATGGCTGTTGATGCTATAGACTATAAGTTTTATGATGATTATGAAACAGCTTACGAGGTTGAAACAAATGCATCTAAAAAATTAGTACACTCGCCTTATTTTAAAACCAACATAGTTGAAATTAATGGTGAGATAAATAGGGATTATACAAATACAGATTCTTTTGTAATATATATGTGTGTTGAAGGTGCTTTAAAACTTGAGTGCGAAGCAGGTATTTATACCATGAATACAGGAGAAACTATTTTATTACCAGCCACAACAACAAATGTTAAGTTAACGTCTAGCGAGAATACGCGTGTTTTAGAGGCGTCGTTGTAGTTTTAAATTAGTGTTGTTAAACACATTAAAGAGAGGTGCTTGAATAATTATTGGAACCTCTCTTTTTTATTATAACTTAAATTTTTCGTAAAAAAGAGTAAAGACTTACATTAAATTATGTTGAAATTGATGCTGAATTTTTAATTTCCCAATCTCAAACGGGTATTTTAAAAATTCAGCATTTGTATTATATAGGATATGATTTAGGAAGTTCTTCTGTAAAAGTTGCCATTGTAAATGCACAAACAGGAGAAAAGTTAGTGGCTTTAAACGAGCCAGAAAACGAAATGGAAATTATTGCTGTGCACACAGATTGGGCAGAGCAAGACCCTAATAAATGGTGGGCTTATACTTGTAAGGCAACACAAAGAGCTATTAAAGAAGCAAATATAGATGCTTCTAAAATTGTGGGCATTGGTATATCTTACCAAATGCATGGTTTGGTTGTGGTAGATAAGCAAGGCGAGCCACTTCGTGATTCTATTATTTGGTGCGATAGTCGAGCAGTAGATATTGGTAACAAGGCTTTTACAGAAATAGGTGAAGAGAAATGTGCCGATAAACTATTAAATTCTCCAGGTAATTTTACTGCTTCAAAGTTAAAATGGGTTAGAGATAATGAGCCAGAAGTTTATGCTCAAATATATAAATACATGCTTCCTGGCGATTTTATAGCTTATAAATTAACAGGGCAAATTCATACTACAAAAAACGGATTGTCTGAAGGTATTTTATGGGATTTTGAAAATGATACACTTGCCAGTTTTTTATTAGAACATTATGGTATCGATGAAGCATTAACTCCAGATATTGTAGAGAATTTTACAAATCAATCTACAGTTAATAAAAAAGGTGCTTTAGAAACGGGCTTGCCAATAGGTGCTACGGTAAATTATCGCGCAGGAGACCAACCTAACAATGCATTATCTTTAAATGTGTTTAATCATGGCGAAGTTGCTGCTACAGGAGGAACATCGGGAGTTATTTATGCGGTAACAAATGCCTTAAAATCTAAAGAATCTTCAAGAATTAATAATTTTGCACACGTAAACTACACAAAAGAAAAGCCAGTTTTAGGAAAGTTAATGTGTATTAATGGTTCTGGAATACAGTACCGTTGGTTAAAAGATAATATGGCTGCAAAGTCTTACGAAGAGATGAATATTAAAGCAGGTGAAGTACCTGTAGGATCTGAAGGTTTATGTGTTATTCCTTTTGGAAACGGAGCAGAGCGTATTCTTAATAATAAAAATATAGGTACGCATTATTGTAATATTAACTTTAATAAGCATAACGATGCACATATGTATCGCGCAG
This sequence comes from Postechiella marina, assembly GCF_039538365.1. NCBI lineage: Bacteria > Pseudomonadati > Bacteroidota > Flavobacteriia > Flavobacteriales > Flavobacteriaceae > Postechiella > Postechiella marina. The sequence goes on along the minus strand of NZ_BAABCA010000006.1, from coordinate 296,786 downwards.
CTCTTGAAGGCATAGCGTTTTCTTTTGTTTATGGTATGGATATTTTAAAAAACGATAATGCTATAGTAAATGTAATTAGAGCAGGTAACGATAATTTATTCAGATCAGAAATTTTCTCTAATACCGTAGCGACTTTAATTGGTTACGAAATAGAAATTTATAATACTACAGGCGCTGTTGGAGCAGCAAGAGCAGCAGGTTTAACCGATGGCGATTTTAAAAAGTTTGGCGATAATATTACAAATAACGACCATGTTATGACGTATAAGCCACTAGGTAATAAAGAACCATACGTGCAAGCTTATGAGAAATGGAAAGCAGAATTGGAATTAATTTTAAAAAATAAATAACTAATAACTACAAGCCAAAAGCAAATTGCTTGTGGCTAAAAGCTAATTTAAAATATGGCATTAATAGGAAATAAAGAATACTATAAAGGTATTGGAGAAATTAAGTTTGAAGGAAAAGAATCTGACAATCCGTTAGCATTTAAATATTATAATCCAGACCAAGTGGTTGCAGGAAAAACAATGCGTGAGCATTTTAAGTTTTCGGTGGCGTATTGGCATACATTCTGCGGACAAGGATCTGATCCTTTTGGACCAGGAACACAACAGTTTGAATGGGATAAGTCTTCTGATGCTATTCAGGCAGCAAAAGATAAAGCAGATGCTGCTTTTGAATTTATTACAAAAATGGGGTTTGGTTACTACTGTTTTCACGATTACGATTTAATTCAAGAAGGTGCCACTTTTTCAGAGTCTGAGAGTCGATTATCTATAATAACAGATTATATAAAAGAAAAACAAGCTGCTTCTGGAACTAAATTACTTTGGGGTACAGCAAATTGTTTTTCTAATCCGCGTTATATGAATGGGGCGTCTACAAATCCAGATTTTAATGTTGTTGCTCGTGCTGGAGGTCAAGTTAAATTGGCTTTAGACGCTACTATTAAATTAGGCGGAGAAAATTATGTGTTTTGGGGAGGTCGCGAAGGTTACATGTCTTTATTAAATACAGATATGGGGCGTGAGTTAGACCATATGGGGCAGTTTTTAACCATGGCTAGAGATTATGCTCGTGCACAAGGTTTTAAAGGTAACTTTTTTATAGAGCCAAAACCAATGGAGCCATCTAAGCACCAATATGATTTCGATTCTGCTACAGCTATAGGTTTTTTAAGAGAATACGGTTTAGATAAAGATTTTAAAATAAATATAGAAGTAAATCACGCTACATTAGCTCAGCATACATTTCAGCACGAATTAGAGGTGGCTGCAAAAGCAGGAATGTTAGGTAGTTTAGATGCTAACCGTGGCGATTACCAAAATGGATGGGATACAGACCAATTTCCTAATAACATTCAAGAAACTACAGAGGCTATGTTAGTTTTTCTTAAAGCAGGTGGTTTACAAGGTGGAGGCGTTAATTTTGACGCTAAAATTAGAAGAAACTCAACCGATTTAGAAGATGTATTTCATGCACATATTGGTGGAGCAGATACGTTTGCTAGAGCTTTATTAATTGCAGACAAAATTATAACATCATCACCTTACGAAAAATTAAGAACAGAACGTTATAGCTCTTTTGATGCGGGGAAAGGTAAAGATTTTGAAGACGGAAAGTTATCTATGGAAGATTTATACAAAATAGCTCAAGATAACGGAGAGTTAAGTTTACAGAGTGGTAAGCAAGAGTTATTTGAGAATATTGTAAATCAATATATTTAAAATAAAAACACCTTTTAACGCCCTTGTACTTGGTGTTAAAGGATATAAAATAAAAAGCGAATTGTACATGCTTGGTGTTCAGTTCGCTTTTTTAGCTTAAATTAATAAGCTATTATTCATAACATAAATAAACTTAAACAATTAAAAATAAAATTATGGGAATTATTTCTTTTGTAGGTTTTACATTGCTAGTGGCAATAATAGCTTATTATGCTACTAGAAATACTAACGAAAACACATCTGATGGGTATTTTCTAGGAGGCAGAAGCTTAACAGCTACTGTAATTGCTGGTTCGTTACTATTAACCAACTTATCTACAGAACAAATAGTAGGTTTAAATGGAGATGCTTACAGAGATGGTATATTGGTAATGGCTTGGGAAACACTTGCAGCTATTGCCATGGTTATTACTGCAGTATTTTTATTGCCACGATATTTAAAAGGAGGTATTTCTACCATTCCCACTTTTTTAGAAAGACGATTTGATAGTACAACAAAAGCATTAACATCGGGTTTGTTTTTAACAGGTTATGCTGTTGTTTTGTTGCCTATGGTATTATTTACAGGTTCTAAAGCCATTAGTGGTATGTTTAATATACCAGAAATGTTAGGTGTAAGCGATTGGGCATCGGTCTGGATTTGCGTTTGGGCTATAGGTATAATAGGTTCTATTTATGCTATTTTTGGCGGTTTAAAGGCAGTAGCAGTGTCAGACACTATAAATGCTATTGGTTTGTTAATTGGCGGACTTTTAATCCCTGTTTTTGGATTAATTTCGATAAGTGAAGATGGAAGTGTTTTTGGAGGTTTAGCTAAGTTAACCACAGAAAATCCAGAGAAATTTAATGCCATTGGTGGTCCGGACTCTTCAATACCATTTGCAACCATTTTTACAGGGATGATGTTGGTGCAGCTGTTTTATTGGGGAAGTAATCAACAAATAATTCAGCGTGCATTAGGAGCAAAAAATTTAGCTGAAGGTCAAAAGGGGTTAACTATAGCTGCTTTTATTAAAATACTAGGCCCAATAATAGTGGTTTTACCAGGTATTATTGCTTTTCATAAATATGGAGCAAATATGCATACTAGCGATGTATATCCAACTCTAGTAGCCGATGTATTGCCAGAGGTTTGGATTGGTTTTTTCGCAGCAGTATTATTTGGAGCCATTTTAAGCTCGTTTAATTCGGCTTTAAACAGTTGTGTAACCTTATACGGAGTAGACATTTATAAACAATTTATAGATAAAAATGCAAGCGACGAAACCGTGGTAAAAAAAGGGAAGCGTTTTGGTGTTTTTTTAGCTTTTTTTGCCATGATAATTGCACCGTTTTTAGTTTATGCCGATAGTATTTTTGGATACTTGCAAACTGTAAACGGAGCTTACAGTGTGCCTATTTTAACCGTTATAATTATTGGTTTTGTAACTAAAAGAGTGCCTGCAATAGCAGCAAAAGTGGGCGTTATATTTGCCTTTTCAATTTATGTGATTTATATTATTTTGGCAAATGGATTGGGAGTGATTGATTTGCATATGTTACATATGCAGGCCCTAACCTGTGTACTTACAGTAGTAATAATGTTGGTAATAGGTAAGTTAAAACCCCGAGAAACTGATTACGAGCTGGCATACACAGAGCAAGTCGATGTAACCCCATGGAAGCCTGTTAAAATAGTGGGTGTGTTTATTTGCTTAATCGTAGTATCTACCTATATTATTTTTAGATAAAAGTATAGCAGAAAATGTATAAGTCTTTAGAATAATATGCTTTAGATATTTTTTATGGCTTAACTAAAAGTTGTGCTTACGGTAGTCGCTTTTTTGTATTGCATATTTACAATATAAACAGAGTTTTAATAAACCTAATGTTAAGCGTTGTCAAAGTGTGCAGTAAGTGTAGTATAAATTAAAGTGTTTTATAGCTTTTAGAAAATGCCAGATTTATTGGTTTTCTTCAAGATACATTTTACGTACCTTTTTAAATAAATTAGACGAGTAAACAAAATCTGTTACCACATCGTTATCGGTTTTAAAAATAGTTTTGTTAGATCCTTCCCAGGCTTTTAAACCATTTTTTAAGAATAGAATTTTTTCTCCAATTTCCATTACAGAATTCATGTCATGAGAATTTATAACTGTAGTTATTTGATATTCGTCTGTAATTTCTTGAATTAAATTATCTATAACTATAGATGTCTTGGGGTCTAATCCAGAATTTGGTTCATCACAAAATAAATATTTCGGATTATTTACAATAGCGCGAGCAATGGCTACACGTTTTTGCATACCTCCAGAAGCCTCGCTTGGCATTTTTTTATGAGCATCTGGTAAGTTAACACGTTTTAAAACAAAATCTACACGATCTTGCATTTCGCTTTTACTTTGCTTAGTAAACATTTTAAGCGGAAACATAACGTTTTCTGCAATAGTCATAGAATCAAAAAGCGCACTGCCTTGAAAAACCATACCTATTTGCGCACGCATATTTCTTTTCTCGTCGTCGCTTAGTTGGCTAAAAATTTGTCCATCGTAAGCAATAGATCCATCTTCATAATTAAATAAGCCCAATAAGCATTTTAAAAAAACCGTTTTTCCAGAGCCACTTTGCCCAATAATAAGGTTAGTTTTCCCTTTTTCAAAAGTAGTAGTAATCCCTTTTAAAATATGGGCTTCTCCAAACGATTTATGTAAGTTTTTAACCTCTATCATTAGCCTAGCATTACACCTGTTAAAATATAATTTAATAAAATAATAACTACCGATGTCCAAACAAAAGCAGTTGTACTTGCTTTTCCCACTTCAAGTGCGCCTCCTTTCATGTAAAAACCATGAAAAGAAGGTATTGTAGCTAGTATAAAAGCAAAAACAAAGGTTTTAATAAACGCATAAATAACGTGAAACGATTCAAAATCTGTTTGAATCCCTGTAGTGTAATCTGCTAATGTCGAGTAGCCTCCAAACACACAAGCAGCCATACCTCCTAAAATACCCAAAAACATGCCAATAGCAATAGCAAAAGGGTAAAGCATTAAGGCTACCGTTTTAGGAAAAACTAAATAGTTTAAAGCGTTTATACCCATAACTTCAAGGGCATCAATTTGTTCTGTAACACGCATAGAGCCTATGCTCGATGTTATAAAAGACCCTACTTTTCCTGCCATAATTATAGAGGTAAACGTAGGTGCAAATTCTAAAATTATAGATTGTCTAGTTGCAAAGCCAACTAAGTATTTTGGTATTAAGGGACTTTCGATGTTTAAAGCTGTTTGAATGGTAATAACACCGCCAACAAAAAATGAAATAAAAGCAATAATACCAAGAGATCCAATGATGAGGTCGTTAACATCATTAAAAATAAGTTGCCTCATAACACTCCATTTGGTAGGCTTTCGAAACATTTCTCGAATCATTAAAAAGTAAGCGCCAATATTATGAAGGTAGGTCATAAAATAAATTATTAGGCTAAAGTAAAAAAAAGTTAGGTGTATTTAACTATTAATTAAAATTTAGATAGTTGTAAATATGTATTTTTGCCAAAATTTATAAAGGTAAAAATAAGGATTATGAGGAAGTTGTTATTTGTGTTTATTGTGGTGTGTTTTACTTGGTCTTCTTATTCTCAGAAGAGTATGGAGGGGTCTCATGGTAAAAAATCTGAGTTTTCTAATCCAAAACTAGTAGTTGGTATTATTGTAGACCAAATGCGCTACGACTATTTAACGCGTTTTTATAGTAAGTATGGCGAAGGTGGATTTAAGCGTATGATGAATGAAGGTTTTAATTGTAAAAACAATCATTTTAATTATGTGCCAACATATACTGGGCCAGGGCACGCTTCTGTTTTTACCGGAACAACACCAAAAAATCATGGTATTATAGCTAACGATTGGTATGACAAGGAAACTGATAAAATGGTTTATTGTGCAGAAGATAATACAGTTTTAGCGGTAGGAACCAGTTCTGAAGCAGAACGAATGTCTCCTCGAAGAATGAATACTACAACTTTTGCAGACGAGAATAGATTGTTTACGCAAATGCGAGGTAAAAGTATAGGTATTTCTATAAAAGATAGAGGTGCTATTTTACCTGTAGGGCATACAGCAAATGCAGCTTATTGGTTTAGAGGTAAAGACGAGGGGAAATTTATTACCAGTAATTACTACATGGATAATTTGCCTAAATGGGTGCAAGACTTTAACAACTCCAATACTGCAAAGTCTTATTTAAAAGAATGGAAAACTTTATACGATATTTCTACTTACACAGAAAGTGGTGACGATTTAAATAATTTTGAAGGCGGATTTAATGGAAAAAAAACAGCAACATTTCCTTATGATTTAAAAGCGTTAAGCAAAAAAAATGGCGGTTTTAATATCTTAAAACAAAGTCCTTATGGTAATAGTTTATTAGCAGATTTTGCTATAGAAGCAATTAAAAATGAGGCTTTAGGAAAAGATAAAGATACAGATGTTTTAACAGTTAGTTTTTCTAGTACAGATTATGTAGGTCATAATTTTGGTGTAAATTCAAAAGAAATTCAAGATACATATTTACGCTTAGATAAGGATTTAGAACGTCTTTTTAATACGCTAGATAAAGAGGTTGGACAAGGCAGTTATACCGTGTTTTTAACAGCAGATCATGGTGCTGTAGATGTACCTTTATATTTGCAAAGTTTAAAAATTCCTTCTGGGTATATTAAGTCTAAAGATCTTAAAGATGCTTTAAAATCTTTTTGTTTAGAAAGGTTTAAAACAGATGGGTTAATAAAAAATGTTAGTAATAATCAAGTCTTTTTAAACAGAAACAAGGTTAAAGAATTAGGGTTAGATTTATCTTATGTACAGCAAACACTAGTTAATGAGATTATAACCTATGGTAAAGTTTATAAAGCCTATTCTGCTACTACGATGAGTACAAGCTATTTTTCTGAAGGGATAGAACACTTATTGCAAAATGGATATAACCAAAAACGCTCTGGAGATATTTTAACTGTACCATACCCAAATCATATTTTTTATAGAAAAACAGGAACATCTCATGGTTCTGGATTTAATTATGATACACATGTACCACTTTTATTTTTTGGTTATGGAATAAAACATGGGGCAACTTTACAGAAAACAGTAATACCAGACATTACCTCTACAATATCGGCGCTTTTAGGTATTAGTTTTCCTAACGGAGCATCTGGGAAACCTTTAGAATTTATTTTAGAGTAATTTATTTTGAATAAAAAAACAATATATTCTGCTGTGGCACTCCTAATACTTTTAGGGGTGTATAGTTATGAATATTTTTTAGAAGAAGAAGAAGTTGCTACTATAGTTAAAAAAGGAAAAATAGTAAAGAAAGATACTAATGAGTATTTTTTGCCAACAAGCACTACCGGACAAATTGTGCACCATCAAGGGTATTCGTTGTCATATAACGAAAAACATGAACAAGCTGAGTGGGTAGCTTACGAGTTAAAAAAATCTCATTTATCTTCAATTAATCATAAGAGACCCTATTTTGAAGTAGATAAAGCAGTTAAAACAGGAGCTGCACATTGGCGTAATTATAAAAAGTCCGGTTTCGATCGCGGTCATTTGTGCCCAGCAGGAGATAGGCGTTATTCTAAATCTGCGCACGACGAAACGTTTTTAACTAGTAATATATCGCCACAAGAGCACAAGTTTAATTCTGGAGTTTGGAATAGGTTAGAGCAAAAAGTACGTTATTGGGCTGGTAAATATAATGGTGTTTTCGTGGTTACTGGTGGCGTTTTAAAAGGTAGTATGAAAACTATAGGAGACGAAGAAGTAGCTGTGCCCAATCAATTTTATAAAGTCTTAATAGATAACAATACAGGTAAAACGAAAGTTATAGCTTTTTTAATGCCACATAAAGATTCTAAAAAGCCTCTTTATGAGTTTGTAGTATCTGTAGATGAAATTGAAAAGTTAACAGGTATCGATTTTTGTCCGCAATTAGAAGATAAACTGGAGAACAAATTAGAAGCTTCTACAAATTATAAAAATTGGAGTTTTTAGTGTATTATAAAAACTTACCTCTAATACCTTTCCAACGAAGATTTCTAATAAATTGGCCTTCTTTTTTAGAAACTAAATACTCAATATTTTTTCTTTTAGCTTTAAAATAACCCGACATATAATCTTTAAACAAAGAAAAACTTCTTTTCTTATAAGCCAATTTTAAGGCAGAAATTAAAGTAATGGTTAAGCCATACCGCATTTTATACATAGCTTCGCCTTGTAGGTATTTTGATGCCTTATTATAGCTTATTCCCGTAGGTTTTAGGTGTTTTACATGCAGAGATTCATCGGTTAATATGTTCCAATTATAATATTTAGCTAATAATTCATCAACTGTATCCCAACCCATTGAAGGTTTTAGTTTTCCTATTTCTAAAAAGCAAGCTTTAGTATAGGCTTTTAAAGCGCCACGAATATGATCTTTATTTGTTAAGTTTTCTAGTATCCATGTATTGTTTTTTTCTATGTAGCAAAAGCCAGCAGCCATGCCTAAATTTTTATCTGCTTTAAAATGATTTGAAATGGTTTCTAAATAATTATCAGGAAAAATTAAATCGGCATCAAATTTGCAAATTACATCATAGTTGTCATCCAAAATATTATAGCCTTTGTAAAAGGCATTTATTATTTTAGAACCAGGTAAATGCTTGTTTGAAGATATAGAGTTTACTATATGTAGCCATTTATGCTTTTTGGCATAGTCTTCAACAATATTTTTAGTTTTATCGGTAGAATTATCATTAACAACAACAACTTTTTTAGGCAATAGTGTTTGGTTAGCTAAAGAGTTTATAGTTAATCCAATAGAACTTTGCTCGTTGTGCGCTGGAATGATAATGTAAAAATTCAAAATATAGTAAGCTTTATATGTTAAAAGTTAAACTCTTTCGGCATAAATAATGTAATAACGAGGTGTAAACCAACGTAAAATAGGGCGAATACCAATTTTTTTTGTTGGATTAGTCCATTTTTGTCTATCTATAATTTTCCAACCTGCTTTTTCCAATAGCCAATCGAACTGCCAATCTTCAAATTCGTGGTAATGCCTGTCTAGCATATCTGTTTTGCTTCTGTAGGCCGAAGAAAACCATAATTTTAAAGGGACACTTGCTACTAATTTATTCGATTTTATAGATTTTAAAACTGTAAAAGGGGAGAGTAAGTGCTCAAAAATTTCAAAAGCAGTAACTACCTCTGCTTCAGATTTTGTAATGGTAGAGGTGTCAATGTCTAGATCTTCGCCTTTGGTGTTTTCAACAGAAAAATGGTGGTCTTTCATAATTTTAGAAAACGGATTAACAACTCCTAAATCTAGAATAGATTCAGAAGTTGAAATGTGTTTTTCTAAAAATTCTATAGTATGTTTAAAACGCTTGTTAGGAAAGGTTTTTTCGTACATAAATTAAGTCTATTTTTCATTTCCTTTTAGAGAAATTTGAAATAGCAATATACGCAATATTATTAATGCTTATAAACAATCGCGTTAATATTCATGCCAGCACCAACGCTTGCAAATATAATAACATCGCCTTTATTTATTTCTTGATTTTCTAATTCGCCTTTTAAAATTTGATCGTATAAGGTTGGTACGGTTGCAACACTTGAGTTTCCTAATTTACTTATAGTCATTGGCATAATGCCTTCTGGCATGGCCATATCGTATAGTTCGTAAAAACGTTTAACAATGGCTTCGTCCATTTTTTCGTTAGCTTGATGTATTAAAATCTTTTTAACGTCGTTTATTTTATAACCACTATTTTCTAGACAAGATTTTATGGCTAAAGGCACATTGGTTAATGCAAATTCGTAAATTTTACGACCATACATTTTTATGTAACGACGGTTGTCGTCTAATTCTGGGTTATTACTTTCTCCAAAATATAAATAATGTGCTTCGTCTAAAGAATATGTGGCAGAATTATGGGAAATAACACCGCCTTCTTCAGTTGTTTGTTCTACAATTACTGCACCAGCACCATCGCTATAAATCATTGAATCTCTATCGTGCGGATCTGTAATTCTAGATAAAGTTTCTGCTCCAATTACTAAGCATTTTTTAGCAATTCCAGCATTAATAAAAGCATTGGCTTGTATGACGCCTTCTACCCATCCAGGACAACCAAAAAGTAAATCGTATGCTTTACAATTTGGTGTTTTTATTTGAAGTAAATGTTTTACTCTTGATGCTATACTTGGTACAGTGTCGCTTTGTATACTGCCATGTCTTACATCTCCATAATTATGAGCTACAATAATATAATCTAAGTCTTCTCGATTGATTTTAGCATCTTCTATAGCCTTTTCTGCTGCAAAAGATGCTAAATCTGATGTGTTTAAATGGTTCTTGGCATATCTACGTTCGTCAATACCCGTAATGGCCTTAAATTTTCTAACTATAACTTCGTTTGATGCTTTAATAATAGAGCCATCGCTATTTAAAAATTCGTGGTTATGGAAGTTTTCATTTTTTTCAATATTTGCTGGGATGTAGCTTCCTGTTCCGGTGATTTTAATACTCATAAAAAACTAATTTACTAAAAGTGTTATGCGTGCATACTAAATTAAGCAACTTTTTAGATATAGCAATTTATGTTTAATTAAAATTACGATGTTCAACCACTTTTTTAAGCCTCTGCATAAGCTTCAATAGGTGTACAAGTACAAATTAAATTCCTGTCTCCGTAAGCATCATCAACACGTCTTACACTTGGCCAAAACTTGTTATCCTTTACAAAGTCTAGCGGATAAGCAGCTGTTTCTCTAGAGTAAGGGAATAGCCACTCGTCGTTAGTAAGCATACTTAACGTGTGTGGTGCATTTTTTAAAACGTTATTTTTATCTTCTTTCGATACGCTGTCTATTTCTTTTTTTATAGAAATCATAGCATCACAAAAACGGTCTATTTCATCTTTGCTTTCACTTTCTGTAGGTTCTATCATTAAAGTTCCTGCTACCGGGAAAGATACTGTTGGTGCATGAAAGCCATAATCCATTAAGCGTTTAGCAATATCTGTAACCTCAATACCATTGGCTTTAAAAGGTCTACAGTCTACAATCATTTCGTGAGCAGCTCTACCGCGTTCTCCAGAGTAAAGTGTATCGAAATGCCCTTCTAAGCGTTGCTTAATATAGTTGGCGTTTAAAATGGCTGTTTTAGTAGATTGTGTTAACCCCTCTGCGCCTAACATTTTGATGTAACCGTAAGATATTAAACAAGCTAATGCAGAACCAAAAGGTGCAGCAGATATAGCTGTAATGGCTTTATCTCCACCGGTTTTAAATAAAGGGCTTCCTGGTAAAAATGGCTCTAACTGTTTCGCTACACATATTGGGCCTACACCTGGGCCACCACCTCCATGAGGAATAGCAAATGTTTTATGTAGGTTTAAGTGGCAAACGTCTGCACCAATATTTCCAGGATTAGTTAATCCTACTTGGGCATTCATGTTGGCCCCATCCATATATACTTGGCCTCCGTTATCGTGAATTATTTGTGTAATTTCTTTAATGGCAGATTCGTAAACACCGTGAGTAGAAGGGTAGGTAACCATTAAACAAGATAGGTTGTCTTTGTGTAAAATGGCTTTTTCTCTTAAGTCTTCTACATCTATGTTTCCTTCTTCTGTAGATTTTGTTACAATAACCTTCATCCCAGCCATAACTGCACTCGCAGGGTTTGTACCGTGTGCAGACGACGGGATTAAACATATATTTCTGTGGTGGTCGTTTCTAGATTCGTGGTATGCTTTTATAACCATTAAACCAGCAAATTCACCTTGAGCACCAGAGTTTGGTTGTAAAGATGTAGCAGCAAAACCTGTAATTTCTGTAAGTTGATCTTCTAATTTTTTTAAAACCGTTAAATAACCTTTGGCTTGATTTTTTGGGGCAAATGGATGAATATTACCCCATTTAAACCAACTTAGTGGTAACATTTCTGATGCTGCATTAAGTTTCATGGTACAAGACCCAAGAGATATCATAGAGTGGTTTAACGATAAATCTTTACGTTCTAAAGATTTTATATAACGCATTAGTTGCGTTTCTGAGTGGTGTTTGTTAAAAACATCTAGAGTTAAAAAATTTGATGTTCTTTGTAAAGACTCATCAATATTATTAAATTTTAAAACAGTAGATACTTCAATAGTTTCTTTACCTGCAGCTTCTGCAAAAACAGAAATTAAATAGTTTATATCTCTAATAGCTGTTGTTTCGTTAATAGATATAGTAACAGTGTTTTTGTCTGGGTAGTACAAGTTTACCTTTTTATCTATTGCAATTGCTTTTATTTTTTTTGCTTTTGTTTTTATTTGAAGCGTATCAAAATAAGAGGTGTTTGTTTGCTCGTAGCCTAATTCTTTTAAGGCTTTTGCTAAGGTTGCTGTTTTATTATGAACTTTGTTAGCTATAAATTTCAAGCCTTTTGGTCCGTGGTAAACAGCATACATACCAGCCATAACTGCTAACAATACCTGTGCTGTACAAATATTGGATGTAGCTCTGTCTCTTTTTATATGTTGTTCTCTTGTTTGTAAAGCCATGCGTAAGGCTCTATTGCCATTGGTGTCTTTTGTTACACCAATTATACGACCTGGTAAATCACGTTTGTAAGCTTCTTTTGTTGCAAAGTAGGCTGCATGCGGACCACCATAGCCCATAGGTATACCAAAACGTTGCGTTGTACCCACAACAACATCTGCTCCAAATTTACCAGGAGCTTCTAGTTTTACCAAACTTAAAATATCGGCAGCTACTGCTACTTTTATATTTGCTTCTTTCGCATTTTCTATAAACGATTTTATATCTGTTACCTGCCCGTCTTTTCCAGGGTATTGTAAAATAGCACCAAAGAAATCTGAAGAGAAATTAAAAGTATCCTCTTTACCAATAACAAGCTCAATGCCTATTGGATTAGCTCTAGTTTGTAATAATGATAGGGTTTGAGGTAATATGTTTTCTGAAACAAAAAACTTACTTATACCTGCTTTTTTCTGTGCACGATCTCTAACAGCAAATAATAAACTCATCGCTTCTGCTGCTGCTGTACTTTCGTCAAGTAATGAAGCATTTGCTATTTCCATACCTGTTAAATCGGTAATCATGGTTTGGAAATTTAATAAAGCTTCAAGTCTACCTTGCGCAATTTCTGCTTGGTAGGGCGTGTATGCGGTATACCATCCTGGATTTTCAAGAATGTTTCGTTGTATTACAGCAGGCATAATTGTTGGGTGATAGCCTAGACCTATATATGTTGTGTAAGCTTTATTTTTTTTAGATAAATCATGAATGTGTAAAAGATACTCATGCTCGGTCATTGGTTTATCAAGATCAAGACCTTTTTGTAATCTAATATCATCCGGAATGGTTTCGTAAATTAGTTGGTCTAAAGAATCGACACCAATAGTTTCTAGCATACTGTTTTGGTCGTTTTCATTAGGACCAATATGACGTAAAGCAAAAGCATTTGTATTCATTAAGCTAAATTGTTTAAATAATTCGCAAAAATAAGTAAATAAAGCATGATTTTTTTGAGAAAAGTGGAAAGTTTTTAACCATTTTAATATGTTGTCAACACTTTGATTATTTTTGTGAAATGAAGCTTATAAAGCAACTTTTTAATTTTTATATAAATAGTAGTGTTCACGTTGCATTATCTGTATATGCTTTATCTTGGATTACGCTTTTAGAGTTTGGTAAAGCCTACAACGAAAACATCTTATGTTTTAATTTTTTTGCTACCATTACTGGGTATAATTTTGTAAAATACTTTGGGGTTGCAAAATTTCATCATAGACGATTAACCACTTGGTTAAAAGCCATACAATTATTCTCTTTAATTTGTTTTGTTTTAATGTGTTTTTATGCGTTGAAGTTAGAGCTAAAAACCTTGGTTTATATTGGCGGTTTGGGGTTGCTTACCTTTTTATATGCTATTCCTTTTTTGCCAAAGCGTTTGTTTCTAGATAGTCAGCAGAATTTAAGAAGTATAGGCGGATTAAAAATTTATTTAATAGCTTTAATTTGGTCTGGTGTTACAGTTTTTTTGCCATTAATAAACACCAATGTTTTGTTAGGTGCCGATGTTTTTATTACAGCAACTCAGCAGTTTTTATTTATCATGGCATTAATGCTTCCGTTTGAAATAAGAGACTTACAGTATGATAGTTTAAAGTTGTCTACCATACCACAAAAAATAGGGGTAGTAAAAACAAAATTAATGGGTGTTTTATTGCTTTTTGTTTTTTGTTTGCTTCAATTTTTTAAGAATGATATTATTGCAGTTAATACTTCGGTTTTAATAACTATAGCTTTAATAACAGGAGTTTTAATTTTAATATCTAAAAAAGAGCAGGGAAAATATTTTAGCTCGTTTTTGGTTGAAGGTGTACCGGTTTTATGGTTAATTTTTATGCTATTGTTTAACTAAAGCGCGTTTTCTTTTATTGCTTTTTCAAGCTCTTTTCTCATGGCTTCTTTACAATCGTCATCTAAACAGTCTACATTCGATTGTTTAACAATCTTAGTTAATTTTGAATTATTACTACTATATTTTCTACAAGCTGCACAATATAATAAATGAATATTTAACTTTATTTTTTCCCAAAATGTAGAGTTTTTATATTGTGTTTTATTGCAAACATGTTGTGCTTCATCACACGCTAAAAATATTTTATTCTTTTTACTCATAATTTAAAACCAATTTTCTTCAAGGCAATTAGCCATTGCTGTTCTTGCTCTGTGAATAATTACCCAAAGATTAGACGCAGTGATATTTAGTTCATTACAAATAACTTCTGTTTCGTAATTTAAAATGGTTTTCATTTTAAAAACATCAGATTGTTTTTTAGGGAGTTTGTCTAAACAATTATAAATAGCGCTGCTTAACTCTTCATTTTCTATAGTGTCTTCAGCAGTTTTATCAAAAGGGTCTGCAACACGTTCTTCTAGCCAATCACCTTCATTTTCTTCACCAGAATAGGTCATTCTAACTTCGGCTTTACCTTTTTTAGAATTTATTTTTCTGTAATGATCTATAATTTTTCTTTTTAAAATAGAGATAAGCCAAGTGCGCTCGCTAGCTTCACCTTTAAAATTCTTCATAGATTTTAAACCTGCTAAAAAAGTATCTTGAACAAGATCTTGAGCTATTTCTCTATCACTTACACGAGATATAGTATAGTTAAAAAGATAATCAGAATATAAATCAATCCATTTATTAGGATTTATTTTATGGTTTGGCATTGATAAACAATTGTTTTTTTCAAAAATAGCATAAAATAATTAAAAACTGTTTTTATTCCAAAATCATTTAAAATGTAGGTTTGCTATGTAGTTACAACAAGACTTTTTTGTTTTAAAAACGTGGGTTGTAATACGCCTTTAGCAACAGTAACATAAGAGCCATCTACAAAACAAGATGTTATGTGTTTTGCCTCTTTAAATTTAGATGGTAATAAATCTAGAATTTTATTATTAACAGTAATGGTTTTAGTTTGTATTAACAGCCAAGGTTTATGGTTTATAGTGTACTTAACCGTTTTTTTCTTGCTGTTTTTTATAAATGCAATATATCTATCTACCACAAAATGGTTTATAGATTCTGGTTTTAATTTTTGTGTTTTTAAGGTGTTTTTTGCTACTATTTTTATTGTTTTATGTGTGTACCTAATAGTTGCGTTATTGCTCTTTTTAGTAATGTTAAAGTATATTTTTTTATAATGGTAAGGCTCGTTATATATTAAATTTCCAACCCAGGCAATAAGTGGTTTCGGAGCAAACTCTTTAATAAAAACAACACCTTTACTTCCGTCGATTTTAGATTTTACATAAAAGCGAAAATTAATTTGTCCAAATTCCTGATGAAAAGGAACAGGAATACCAAAAAAGCGCACTTTAGAAAACGTAAAGGCAACCATGCTTATTAGTGCTTTACCTTTGTATAAGTCTATTTCTGTGTCTTTTGGCAAATAGGGTTCTAGTATTTTACTGTTTACTTGGTATGTAGACATAATTAAATTTTTCCAATTTCCTGTCATAAATATGTTAGATGTTGCCATAAAAATAGTTTTAAAGTTTGAAAATATTAATGATAGATAGAAGAGTAAATACCAAAGCAAATAATAAAAAGAGCATATTCATTCCATAACTACCTATTTTAAATATTCTTTTTTGAGGTATAGAATACATAGGATAATAAGCAATTTGAGTAGCGACTTTGCCAACCCAATAACTTGCAATTAATGTTGTTATGGCTATAGCTAAATTCGATTGGTTTTGAAGATCTTTTGGTATTAGAATAGTAATAACACCAAAAGAAAAATTTAATCCTTGAATATAGCGACCGTATGTTTTTGCAATTTCTTGATTAAGCGGTTTTAATTGCTTAACATCATTATACCAATCGAAAACTTTGTGTCTTATATATGGGTAAATTATTGCAGTGAATATTTGTCCACATCCAGATAAAATAATTAACCAATAGGGAATTTGTAGTTTCATAATTATTTAATGTTTATTTTGTAAGTAACATATACAAAGTAGGTGGCTATTAAAGCAGGTAGGCAAGAGAAGCATTGAAAGATTAGCTTAGAGTCTAAATTTAGAGTGCTTATAAAGGTGATTATAACAAAAAATGATATAACAATTAGCCAATAGATAGCTAATAGCTTTTTTTTAAATGAGCTAATTATACCTAAATATGTTAATAGTATTAAAGCTAAAATGGGTTGTAGTATACCAAGAGTTATATGGGCTAGAATTAAGAAATCGGTTTTGCCAGAGCTTAAAAAACTACTTGTAGATAAAATAAAAAATATTGAATAGACCGTGGCATTTATATAGTGTATTAGTTTCATTTTTCTTGTATGTTTTAAACTTTCAGAAACTATTGAAAGTTATATTTAAATTTTTTATTTAAATAGTTTGATTAAAGATTTAGTTATCCAGTTTTGTTCTTGACTAACTAACTTATTAATTATAGCATCAGCATTTTCGGTTAAATCGTGTAATGCTTTAGTTTGTTTTATTAATTCTTTTGTTTTGGCTGTACCATCGTCTTTAATAGAGCTAACATCTTTTAAAATTTTAATTACAGGTTTTATTTCTCGTCTGCTTCGTTCTTTTGCAATATGTCTTGCTAATTCTTGTACATTTTTTTCTGTGGTAAAAAAATCTTTGCGCTCTCCGCGTACAGATTCTTTTGTTACAATGCCCCAATCCATTAACTGGCGCAGATTCATACTTGTGTTTCCTCTCGAAATTTGAAGTTCTTCCATAATCTCTTCCATAGAAAGAGGTTTTGTAGAAATAAAAAGAAGCGATTGTATTTGTGCCATAGCTTTATTTATACCCCATAAAGAGCCTAAACTCCCCCAGGTTGTAATAAATTTTTCTTTTGCTTCTTCGTATTCCATGGTGTAAATATATTAAAATTTTTAAACTTTCAGTAATTATTGAAAGTTTATTTTAATTTAAAAGGCTGAATTGTAACATTCAACCTTTTAATTCTTATTTTAACAATCCAGCACGCTTTAACAACGCTTCTGGTTTTGGTTCTTGACCTCTAAAACGTTTGTAAAGCGTCATCGGGTTTTCTGTTCCACCTTGCGACAATACATGGTCTTTAAATTTAGTAGCCACGTCTTTGTTAAATATTCCTGCCTCTTTAAAGTATTCAAAAGCATCTGCATCTAAAACTTCTGCCCATTTGTAGCTGTAATATCCAGAAGAATATCCGCCTTGAAAAATATGAGAAAATGCAGTACTCATACAAGTCTCTTGTGTTTCAGGATAAAGCGATGTATTTTTAAAAACATGTGTTTCGTGAGCTTTAACAGATTCTATAGATTCTGGGTTTTCGTTAGCGTGCCAACTCATGTCTAATAGCCCGAAGCTTAATTGGCGAAGCGTTTGCATACCTTCGTGAAATGTAGCCGACTCTTTTATTTTATTAACCAATTCCATAGGTATTACTTCGTTGGTTTCGTAATGTCTTGCAAATAACTCTAACGCTTCTTTTTCGTAACACCAGTTTTCTAGTATTTGACTTGGTAGCTCTACAAAATCCCAAAATACGCTAGTTCCAGATAAGCTAGGGTATACTGTATTGGCAAGCATACCGTGTAGTGCGTGTCCAAATTCGTGGAATAAGGTAGTAACCTCGTTAAACGTTAAAAGTGATGGTTTGCTTTTTGTTGGTTTTGTAAAGTTACAAACAATAGAAACATGAGGTCTGTTGTCTTCTTCGTTTTTAACAAATTGAGGTTTGTAAGAGGTCATCCATGCGCCATTTCTTTTTCCTGATCTAGGGAAAAAGTCGGCATAAAATAAAGCAATTAAGTTGCCATTTTTATTAGTCACTTTGTATGTTAATACATCTTGATGGTATTTATCTATAGTGTCAATTTCTTCAAATTTTAAATCGAAAAGTTTATTGGCCACAGCAAAAGCACCATCAATTACATTTTCTAATTTAAAATAAGGCTTTAGTTTTTCATCATCTAAACTAAATAGCTTTTGCTTTAGTTTTTCAGAGTAATAAGAGCCATCCCACTTTTCTAATCTATCAATATTATCAAGTTCTTTAGCAAAGTTCTCTAGGTTTTTAAATTCTGCTTTGGCAGCAGGTTTTGCTTTTTCTAACAGTTCGTTCGAAAAGTTTAAAACAGTTTCTGGAGTTTGCGCCATGCGCTCTTCCAATACAAAATGGGCGTGTGTTTTGTAACCTAAAAGATTAGCTCGATTATGTCTTAATTTTGTAATTTGTAAAACAATGTCTTGATTGTCTAAGTCATCATTTTTAAACGCTTTACTTCCTGCTGCAAGTGTAAGTTTTTTTCTAAGTTCTCTGTTGTCTGCATAAGTTACAAACGGAATATAGCTAGGGTAATCTAAAGTAAATAACCAACCATCTTTTTCTTTAGATTCTGCTAGTTGTTTAGCAGCTTCTTTGGTGCCTTCTGGTAAACCCGATAAATCAGATTCATTTGTAATAAGCATTTCAAACTTATTTGTTTCGGCTAATACATTTTCTCCAAATTTAAGACTTAACTGACTTAGTTTTTTGTCTATTTCTCTTAGCTTTTCTTTTTTGTCTTCAGTTAAATTAGCTCCATTTCTAGAAAAACTCTTATATTTTTTATCAAGAAGTGTTTGTTGTTCGGTAGATAAAGAAAGGGAGTCTTTTTTTGAGTAAACAGCTTTTACACGTTTAAATAATCCTTCGTTTAAAGTAATATCGTTTCCAAACTCAGATAATAAAGGCGATATTTCTTGTGCTATTTTTTGAATTGTTTCGTTTGTTTCGGCAGAGTTTAAATTAAAAAAGATAGAAGATATTCTATCTAATTGCTCTCCAGAAAAATCTAAAGCCTCTATTGTATTTTGAAAAGTAGCAGGTTCAGAATTGTTTGTTATCGCGTCTATTTCTGCTCTTGCATCTTCAATAGCTTGTTTAAAGGCAGGTAGGTAGTCTTCGTTTTTTATTTGAGAAAAGGGCGCTGTATTGTATGTTGTTTTAAATTTTTGAAGTAATATGTTTTTTGTCATAATCTTAGAATATCAAAGAAATGTTAAATTTTACTTAAAAATATACTGATATATTGAATATATTATATATATTTGCACAGATTTTTCGAGGAGTTATCTCATAGCTCTAATGAATTATTGTTAATAGCTACGGAAACCTCGAATTTATTCGAGGTTTTTTTATTTTAAATCTTCTGCTGATTTATGCACCATTATTTTTAAGCCTTCTTTGTAAGCTATTACTTTGTCTAATACACATTTATCGCTAGATCCTATAATTTGAGCAGCTAAAATACCAGCGTTCTTTGCTCCGTTTAAAGCAACAGTTGCAACAGGAACACCTCCTGGCATTTGTAGAATGGATAAAACAGAATCCCAACCATCAATAGAATTGCTGCTTTTAATAGGTACACCTATAACAGGTAATGGCGATAAAGAAGCAATCATGCCTGGTAAATGTGCTGCACCACCTGCTCCAGCGATAATAACAGAATAGCCTTTGGTGTGGGCGTTTTTACCGTAATCAAATAATTTTTCGGGTGTTCTGTGAGCCGAAACAATATCGACTTCAACTTCAATATCAAAACCTTTTAAGATGTCTACAGCATCCTTCATAATAGGAAGATCACTTTTGCTTCCCATAATAATACCTATTTTACTCATGTCTTTTTTTTGAGAATTATTCACTTATAACTTTAATAGCTTTTTTAACTGCCTCAGCAACCTTTCTAGCTTCATTTAAATCTTCGTTTACAATGGTAACGTGGCCCATTTTTCTAAATGGTCTAGTTTGTTTTTTGCCATAAATATGAGGTGTAACTCCATCCATATTCATTATTTTGTCAATGTTTTTGTAAATCACGTTGCCTGTATAGCCTTCAGCACCAACAAGGTTTACCATAACGCCACCTACTTTGCTATCAGTTCTTCCTAGAGGTAAATCTAAAATGGCTCTAAGGTGTTGTTCAAATTGAGAGGTGTAACTGGCTTCTATAGTTTGGTGCCCAGAATTATGAGGCCTAGGAGCTACTTCGTTAATTAAAATATCGTCGTTTTCTGTTTGAAACATTTCTACAGCTAAAAGGCCAACATGGTTAAATGCTTTAGATGCTTTTAAAGCAATATTTTGAGCCTTTTTTGCAACAACATCGTCTATTCTAGCAGGGCAAATAACATATTCTACTTGGTTGGCTTCTGGGTGAAATTCCATTTCTACAACAGGGTATGTTTTTGTGTCGCCAGATGGTGTTCTAACTACAATTACTGCCAATTCGTTTTTAAAAGGCACTAAGTTTTCTGCAATACACTCTACATTTGGTAAATGCTCTAAATCGCTAACAGATTTTACAATTTTAACACCTGTACCATCGTAGCCAAACTGTGCGCTTTTCCAAACAAAAGGTAAAGTTAATTTGCCATGGTTTATAGCATCTTTAATTTTAGATGTGTAAGCAAACCTCGAAAATGGAGCAGTTGGTAAATTATTATCTGTGTAAAATATTTTTTGAGTTGCTTTATTTTGAATAGTACGTAATGTTTTAGACGACGGATAAACTTTTACACCTTCCTTTTCAAGAGCTTCAAGCGCATCTACATTTACATTTTCTATTTCAAAAGTTAAAACATCAACTTGTTTTCCAAAATTGTAAACAGCATCAAAATCCATTAAATCGCCTAAGTAAAATTCGTTACTAGCTAGTTTACATGGTGCTTCTTCGCTGTTGTCTAAAACACAGGTATAAATATCAAATTTTCTAGTATCGTTTAATATCATTTTGCCTAATTGGCCACCACCAAGAATACCTAGTTTAAAATTTGAAGAAAAATAATTCATTTTTAATTGTTTAATTAACTAATGTTACGCAAAAATACACTTAAATATTAATTAGTCCCTAAATCATATAATCAAAAAATCGTTATTCCTTAATCTATTGATTATCTTTGCATCTTTGAAAATTTAGAACCCGTGATAAAGCTACACGATAAATATTTTAAACCCTTTATTCCTGCACAACAAATTGATGAGGTTATGCAGCGACTGGCAAAGGAAATAGCTGAAGATGTAGGAGACGAAATCCCTGTGTTTATAGGTATACTTAATGGGTCGTTTATGGTTGTAAGCGATTTTGTTAAAAAATATCCAAAGCCATGCGAGGTTACTTTTATAAAGTTAGCATCGTACGAAGGTGTAAAATCGACCGAAGACATTCAGCGTTTAATTGGCATTACTCAAGATTTAACAGATAGAACTGTAATTATACTTGAAGATATTATTGATACAGGTAACACGCTGGCCGAAGTACATAGAATTTTTAAAAACGAAAAGGTTAAATCGTTAAAAATAGCAACCCTTTTCTACAAGCCAGAAGCTTATAAAAAAGATTTTAAATTACATTATGTTGGTATAGAAATTCCTAATAAATTTATAGTGGGCTACGGTCTAGATTATGATGGGTTAGGGAGAAATTTACCAGAAGTTTATCAAATAAAAGAAACACAACACATGACAAATTTAGTATTATTTGGCCCTCCAGGTGCGGGTAAAGGAACGCAAGCTAATTTCTTAAAAGAGAAGTATAATTTAGTACACATATCTACTGGCGATGTTTTTAGATTTAACATTAAAAACGAAACCGCATTAGGCATGTTAGCTAAATCTTTTATAGATAAAGGCGAGTTAGTTCCAGACCAAGTAACAATAGACATGTTAAATGCCGAGGTAGAAAAAAATGCCGATGCAAATGGTTTTATTTTTGATGGTTTTCCAAGAACAAATGCACAAGCAGAATCTTTAGATAAGTTAATGGATAGCAAAGATTCGCAAATTAACGCAATGATTGCTTTAGAAGTAGAAGACGAAATACTTGTTAAAAGACTTTTGGAAAGAGGAAAAACAAGCGGAAGAGCAGACGATGCAGACGAGTCTATTATAAGAAACCGTGTTAAAGAATATTACAGTAAAACAGCAATACTTAAAGACTATTACGCAGATCAAAATAAATATTTTGGTGTAAATGGTGTAGGTAGTATAGAAGATATTACGGTACGTTTAAGTGCTGTAATCGATAAATTATAAAGTTCTGCAAAAGCAGAAATGTTATTAAACAAAACTAAGTTTTAATTTTTTTTAAAATTTAGTTTTTGTTTTTTAAATTGAAAAATATAAGTACGCTAGTGTAAGCTTAAGTACCAAACATTATAAAGGTAAGAGTAAGGTAGCTTTTAACTTTTAACTCATAACTTTTAACTGATACAATGACTGAAGGAAATTTTGTAGACTACGTAAAAATGTACGTATCTTCTGGTAACGGAGGTAAAGGCTCTGTGCATTTACATCGCGAAAAATATATTACAAAAGGAGGCCCAGATGGAGGCGATGGAGGTCGAGGAGGCCATGTTATACTTCGAGGAAACTCTAATCTTTGGACATTACTTCACTTAAAATTTAAAAAACACATTCGTGCAGGTCACGGTGCTCACGGTAGTAAAAGTCGTAGCTCTGGAGCAGACGGAGAAGACGTCTATCTAGACGTGCCACTAGGTACTGTAGTAAGAGACACAGAAACTAATAATATTCTTTTTGAAATTACAGACGAAGGCCAAGAAATAATTGTTGCAGAAGGAGGTAAAGGCGGACTAGGAAACTGGCACTTTAAAAGCTCTACAAACCAAACACCTCGTTACGCACAACCAGGACTTCCATTAGAAGAAAAATACGTAACACTAGAGCTAAAAGTACTAGCCGATGTTGGTTTAGTTGGTTTTCCTAACGCAGGGAAATCTACACTTTTATCTGTTGTAACATCTGCAAAACCAAAAATTGCCGATTACGAGTTTACAACCCTAAAGCCAAACTTAGGCATTGTAGAGTATCGCGATTTTCAAACCTTTGTAATGGCAGATATCCCAGGGATTATAGAAGGAGCAGCAGAAGGTAAAGGTTTAGGACACTACTTTTTACGCCACATAGAACGTAACTCTATATTATTGTTTTTAATTCCAGCCGATGCCGAAGACATAAAAAAACAGTACGATATTCTATTAGACGAGCTACGTCGCTATAACCCAGAAATGCTAGATAAAGACCGCATCATAGCCATTTCTAAATGCGATATGTTAGACGACGAACTAAAAACAGAACTAAAAACAGAGCTAGATAACGAGCTTCCAATACCATATGTATTCATCTCATCTGTAGCCCAACAAGGCATTACAGAGTTAAAAGATACACTATGGAAAATGCTTAATTAAAACATTTGGGCGTTACCTAAAGGTCGGGCTTTCAGCAGTCGCTTTTTTGTGTTGCATATGTGCAACAACACAAAAAGAGCTTCAACAAAAGCTTCAATCCCTAACGCAATTACAACTAAAATTATACTGTGGAATAATTTTTGATTAAATTTATATAAAAATAAGTTGATGAAAAATATATTAATAGCAGTCTTAATTTTAGCTATAGTTGCCTGCGCTCCCGTACGTGTAAATTACGATTACGATAAAAAAGTAGATTTTACCAAATATAAAACCTACCAATATTATGGCGACATGAAAACAGGTTTAAGTCCGTTAGATACCAAACGTTTTCTAGACGCACTCGATGCAAAGTTAGCAGCAAAAGGGCTAACAGTATCAGATACTCCCGATTTTTTAATCGATATAAAAAGCAGTCAATTTCAAGCAGCACCCAGACAAACCGTAGGTGTTGGAGTAGGCGGAGGCGGACGAAATGTAGGTGGCGGAATATCGATAGGCCTACCAATTGGTCAGCCCAATTTAAACCGAGAAATAACTATAGATTTTGTAGACGACAAAGGTATTGGTCTTTTCTGGCAAGCTGTAAGCGAATCTGGTTTTAAACAAAACGAAGCTCCAGAAAAGCGCGAAGCACGCTTAAATGCTATAGCAGAAAAAGTGTTAGTAGCTTACCCTCCAAAAGAATAATTTAACGCTTAATTAATTTTTTATTGGCAACCAATATAGCATCAGAGTAAAGGTTTACAATGTACAAGCCATTACTTAAATTGCTTATGTCTACTTGTTGTGTACTGTGGTTATATATTAAAATAGTTTTTACTTTTTTCCCATCTATAGTTAGTATATCTATTTTTAAACTTGAATTGTTATCGCTGTCAATTTTAAAATTAATAATGCCATTACTTGGGGTAGGAAACATGGTGAAACTTAAATTATTCTCTTTGCTAGTAATGTTATTAACACCTAAAGACGAGTTTTCGATGGTCCAAGTTATGGTGTAAATATGTGTGCTGTCATGGTTGTCTATATTTACTAAAGTTGTGGCATCGTGTACAACGGTTGTTAGTGTGTTTGTGCCAGCGTTTAAATCGTTTTCTGTAAGAGAAACATTATCTACATTGTTAGCAAAATTAGTATGATTAAGCGTCCATACACTTTCTATGGTATTGGGTATGGTTTTTATTAAACCTAACTCAAAATCTAAAGGAAAAGATGGGGTAGAAATATTGCTAGACTCTGGACTGTAAGACTCAATAGGAGAAATAAGACTGTGTATTTTTTCTACCATACCTTCTTTACAAACAGAGCAAAAAGGATACCCCAAATAACGCATTTTACACGCTTGATGTGGTCTGTACCAAGTGGCAGAAACACCAGAAGTTCCATATACATAAACGTTAATGCCATTCTTGTCTACCCAATTTTTCCATTTTACAAGGCTAGTATTGTTTTCTTGAGTCATGTTAATGGCCTCGCCATAAAATACATCGGGTACTATATATTCATCTTTTAAATCGAATAAAGAGTGTCCAAGTTCGTGTATGGCAATTTGGTTGCCAGATACTCCGGTAGATGATATGGGAAATTCACCTCCAGTACCACCATACTCATCAGTATTTACTAATATTAATGCTTGGTCGTAAGTGGGGAAATTATCGGCTAAAACAGCGTGTATTTTAATTTCGGCTTCGTCGTCGTCATCATAATCTAATCCGTAGTATAAAAACCTATGGTAGCCAAAGGCATCGAAGGTAGCGTTAAAGTATGTGTCTTTATAAACAGGTGTTATGCCACTTTCGCCAATAGCTGTGCCAGGATGATCTGCACCACTTTGTGCCGATGGTACTTTAATAATATGTACGTTAAAATACTCGGCATATTCTAAAAAGGGCGATTGCGTAAACATGTCAGATACTAAACTTTCTGCATCTGTTTTAAATTTATCGAATTCTGTACTTTGGTAGCCTTCACTTAAAATAACAAGGTTTAGTCTTTTATCATTATCACCTGCATTTTTTATTTTTTCTACACTAAAAACCTGAGCATGTGTAAAATTCATACTAAATAAAAGCGCGCAAAGTATTAAAACGTATTTCATTTAGTATCTAATTTAGTTATGTATATGGGTCTTGTGTTTTGCAAAGAATCTGTAACTTCAGAAATAATAATGTTTTCTGTGTCTGCATGTAATTGTAAGCGTAGAAAAAGCGATGATTTTTTTAGTTCTAAGGCTTTACTTTCAAACTGAAGCGAATCGTTAATAAACTCTAAATGCTTGTGTAATGGATTTTTAATAAAAACGCTGTGTAAATTACGAGCATTCTTATCGACTTGCGAAAATTTTAAATCGCCAATACTGCCTGTTTTTGTGTATTTGTTGCCATTGTTTCTGGCTTTACCATCTGTAATTTTTTTGCTAATAAAATCTATAGACTTGGTACCATTACTGGTTTCTTTTACGGTGTAATTTAAGAATATAAGTTTAGGGTTTTCTTCTGCTATAAAATCGTTTTGTGGTAATTCTTTTTTAGCGATACAAGAAGACACAAACAGGAGTACAAACACTAAAAGTATGTGTGTAGGTTTTTTGAAAATAATATTTTGGGGCGCTATTTTTTTCAAACCGAAAAATTTAAAAACTTATGTAAAGTTAATAAATCTCTCGGTTATCAAGTAATTTACTTTAACTATTCGTTGTTTATAGAAATTCTCATGCCTTCGCTATGGCTACTAAACTCTGGTGCATACATACTTTGTATGGTAGTTATACCGTTGCTCATGTTACCTGCGTTGTTTACTCTTAAATCGTATTCAAATACATATACGCCTTTTGGTAAATAATCGAAAAAGAAGTTGGTCGAGGCGTCTTTAGTGCTTTCGTAATAGCCTAAACCGTCTTGCCATTTATATTTAGAAATTACGTTTACGGGTTCTAAGCCAGAAGCGCGCATGTCTTTCATGTGTAAAAACTCCATGTTTCTGTCGCTATGCAATTCTATACGAACACGAACTAAATCGCCCACTTTTAAATATGAGTCTTTTGTTATTTTGGTTACTTCTTCACCTGTATCGGTATTCTTTTTTAAGAATAATTTTTTCTTTAAAGTAAGTGGGGTTTCTGCAGAAGTAATTTTATCTAAATTTTCAAAATATTGCCAGTATAAACTTCCCCAAGCAATACCGTTTCCTTTTTTAGTTAGTTTTACATCTCCCATTTCTGGTTTAATTTCAGAAGTATTCCAAGAGGTTTTGTAGTAGCCTGTTCCTGCTTCAATTTTTACATTTTCCAGTTTAGAAGGAGCTATTTTTTCTCCGCCAATAACAACATCTACCATGTCTGTTACGCTAAGCCAATCGCTACCTTGTAATAATAAAGCATAAACAGCTTCGGTGGTTGCTTTGGTTGTTTTCCAACGGTTAGTCTGTTTATTTTTAAGTAACCACACTTTAAGATTGTCTATAGTTTCGGTATCATTTTCAATTTCACTAAAGGCTTCAATTAATAGCGCTTGCGTTTCTATTGGTGCTTGGTACCAAAACCACGAATTTGTGTTGGCTTTCCAGTACATACCTAACTCTTCGTTGGTAATGCTATTTTCTTTTAATGATTTTAAAATTTTTAATGCAGTTTTAGAATCGTTACTTCTATGCGATACTAAGGCCATTAAACCTTTAGAGTATAAAGAGCGACTTAACCAATATTTCTGTATTTGTGTTTGGTAATATGCTATGGTTTTTTCTACTTCTTTAGTTTTTTTAATCTCAGGGAAAAAGCTTCGCATGTATAAATAATGCAATTGTGTGTTGCTTAAATGATCGTTATTTAAATCGACATCTTTATTATATTTTCTTAAGTTTTTATATTCTTTAATAAATTCGGAATCTAGGTATTTAATAGCTTTTGAAATCATTTTAGTTTCCGATCCTTCTATAGCGCTAAGCGAAACGCCAAGTTTAGATAGGTGCCCGAAACCATTAATAATATGCTGTGTAATGTACCTGTTTTCGTGTCCTCCATTAAACCATGGCCAGCCACCAGAAGACATTTGATTGTTTTGAAGTTTCTTTATTGCTAATTGTAATTCGCTATTCATTTTATTTAAATCGAATAGTAACGCAATACGTTTTTTCTGTTCTGTTTCGCTTTGTGCATCGCGCAACCATGGTGTTTCTTGAATTAAAATAGATTTAAGTTCTTGGTTTTTTTCAAGGTTAGAAAGTAACGCGTCTGTATTTTTCCATTGATTGAAAACTTCCTGAATTCTTGGGTTAGTATTTGCTATATGACTTGCTAGCGCATTAGCATAATATCTAGAAAAGGTTTGCTCGTTACACTCATAAGGATATTCCATTAAATACGGTAGTGCTTGCACTGCATACCATGCAGGGTTAGAAGTCATTTCTAGCGTTAACTTATGGTTTTTAAGCGTGGTTGAGGTGTTGTTTTTTAATTTGTCTAGCGTAAATGTTTTGGTTTGGTTACTTCTAATCCACATTGGTAATGTTTCGGTAACTAATTTTCTATTAGATAAAACAGGTAATGCATTTTGCTCGCCATCGCTAAAATCTCCTGTTGTAGCTATAATTTTATATTGCACTGCTTGTACGCCTTCGGGAATGGTTAAGTTCCAAGATGCTTGTGTATTACCATTAGCCTTAACAGTAAAGTGCTGGTTAAAATTTGCGTTTCCTAATTTGGTGTCTATTTTATTCCCAGAAATGGCATCAAATAATTGTAGAATAGCGTTTCCAGATAATTGTTTTTTAGATAGGTTTGCAATTTTTGTACTTACCGTAATGTTGTCGCCTTCTCGAAAAAAACGTGGTGCGTTTGGTATTACCATTAGTTCTTTTTGTGTTACAGTTGTTAATGTTTTAGTAGCGCTTTCTAAAGTTTTAGTATGTGCTAATAATTGCAGTTTCCATTTGGTTAATGCTTCTGGAGTGGTAAAACTAAAACTAACATTACCGTCTTTATCGGTTTGTAATTGCGGAAAGAAAAAGGCTGTTTCGTTTAGGTTTTTCCTGATTTTTACTTGCGATAGTACGCTAGCTGCTTTTTTTGTAGTGATTAAAATTACGCCATTTGCACCTTTACTACCATAAATAGCTGTAGAGGCAGCATCTTTTAAAACATCAATAGATTCTATATCTTTTGGGTTTAATTTAGGGTCGCCATCAACAACAACGCCATCAACAATATATAAAGGTTTTTTCATGTTGTTATTAGAACTGTTTCCTCTAATGCTTATACCTGGAGTTTTATTTGCTAAAACAAAAGAGACATCTGCTTCCTCACTAATACTTTCTCCTTTTGCCATAGCAACAGCGCCAGTTACCTCACTTCTTTTTTGTGTGCCATAGCCAACAATTACAACTTCGTCAAGCGAAGCGCTGTCTTCTCCTAAAATGATACTTAATTTATTGTTTTTGCTAATTTTAATTTCATGAGTGTTATATCCAAGGTAGCTCATTTGTAATACAGCTCCTTTTTTTGCTTCTATGGTAAATTTACCATCAAAATCTGTTGTCACTCCGGTAGTTGTACCTTTTATAATAATATTTACACCTGGTAAAGGGTCTCCGTTTTCGTTGTAAATAGAGCCAGTTATAAAGCCTTCTTTAATGTTTTTGTCGAATTTAGAAGTGTGTTTATTTCTTAAAGTATTTATGTAATTACTATATTTCCATGGGTTATTTAAGTAAAAGCCAAACCAATTTAATTTGTCGTAATTAAGATTTGGATAACTAAATCTAGGCATACTTTTATTGTATACTCTAAAGTTTTCTGTGCCAAAACTACTGTGAGCTCTACTTTGATTATAAGAGAAATATGTGGGTTTGTTTATCGGGTTAAAACTCCAACTGTGCGATTTAAATAGATCTAGAGAAGCATCATACATACTTGCTAGCAATTCGGCAGATGCTTTATCTCCTTTTGGACCTTTAATTTTAAAACGCCAAGTCTCGTCTGTTCCTGGTTGCAATTTATCTCTAAATGTTGTGGTTTCAATATTTAAATCGGTTGTAGGGTAGGGCACTTTAATAGGTAGGCTGCCAGATTTAAAACTATTATATGCAGCGTAACTGTAGTGCACTATAAAACCTCCAATGTCTTCTGTAGACACAGGAATAGTAAACGATTTTTTATTATTACTAAGTTTTATAATTTGTGTTTTAATAATTTTATTTTTCTTTTCTATATGAAGCGTAACGTTTAAGTTTTTGGAAGTCGATGCTAAATTAATTTTAGCTAACTCGTTAGCGTTGTAACTAGATTTGTTGGTAGAAATGTTGAATAACTCGTTGTCTGCCAAAGTTTTGTCGTCGTTACTAAAAAGTGTGATTTTTACTTGGTCTTTAACCTCTTGTCCAAATTTATCTTTGCTTTGTAGGGTGATAATATATTTGCCAGATAACCACTTTTTTGTTTTTCCCAGGTTAATGGTGTTATTGTTTTCGGTATTAAATGCTTTTTCGAAAACCAAGTCGCCTTTTTTCCAATTCTCGGCAATATGTTCATCACTATATGCTTCATGCGGAAAAAGCATTTTAAATTTATCTTTTTCAAATAATTTATAATCTGGTGCAGCCCAAGGTCGTGTTCTTAATGTGTAGTTTGGCGCTTTAAGCTTATATATTTTAATTATGCCTTTAGCAGCAATAAAAGCTCCATTTAAATTTTTAGTATCAATGCTAATACTATTGTCTTTTTTAGACTTATTAATGTAAGAATCTGCATTAATATTGGCTAACAAGGCATGATAGCCAACGTTAACAGTTGTAGTAGCGCTTCTTGTTTCTCCATTTAGATCGGTAACGTCTGCTATAATTTCATATTTAAAAACGGGTAAACTTGTTTTGTCTACGCTAGAATCTGGTAAAGCTTTAAAAGTTATTTTAAACTCTCCTTTAGCATTAGTGCTACTTTCTCCATGCGTAATTTCTTGTGGTTCGCTATAAAAAGATGGGCGATACCAATAGTACCAATTAGGGTACTCTACTTTTCTGTGTACACGGTATACAACCTTGGCATCGGTAATATTACTACCCGCATAGGCTAAGGCATTGCCTTTTATAGTAACAGAGTCGTTAACCTTAAAGGTTTCTTTTACTGTATTAAAGGTAGTTTCAAATTTAGGGCGCTTGTATTCTTCAACAGAGAAATAATGTCGATTTCTAATAGATCCTAATGTGGTGTATATTTCTATGGAATATTGCCCATTTAAACCGGTGTTAGGTAAAATAAATGATCCAGAAACCGAACCATATTCGTTCGATTCTAAATCGAGTTCTGCTATTTTTTCAGAGTTTGTGTTGTATAATGTTGCAAAAACATTGTCGTTGGCAAAAGGTGTAGATTTTGCTTCCTCTTTTTTTATAAGTATCGATTTAAAATAAACCGTTTGTCCTGGTCTATAAATACTTCTGTCTGTAAACGTAAAAGCATTATAAGTCGGTTTTGTTTTGTCCTGCTTATAAAATCTGTTAATATGAAAATCTCCAAAATAAGCTGTTTCGTTATCATATTTAGCTTCAATAATAGTATTTCTATATCTGTCGTTGCCTTTTTTTATTTTTATTTCGCCATTGGTATCTGTAATAAAGTTTTTAGAGGTATTATGCCTTTGGTTATTTTTGTAATAGGTAAGTTTTATGTTGGCATTACCAATAGGTAAACCATTGGTTCTGTTAATTAACTGAAACGTTTGATGTGTATAATCGTTGGTTTCTACAAGGGCAATATTTGTTACCTGTATAGTGCTAAAAGCAAAGGCTTCGTGGTCTTCTTTTTTAGTAGCATAAACAACGTAAGTGCCATTGTTTAATTTAGGAAAAAGTACCTCGGTTGTGTGGGTTTGGTAATCTTGTTCGTTTGTTAAATTACTTTGCCATTGTGTTATTGCATTAAGCTTTTTAATAAAAGCCTTTTGTTCTTCTTTTCTGTATATTTTATCTAACTCTAAATGTTGCTTTCTAGAGATTTTAAAAATTTTAAAATCGAGAGTTTCAATATTTTTATAACGTACCAGAAGTCGTGCTTCTTTTTGGGTAGGTAAAAAATCTTCTGTGGTAATATTTAAATACTCTTTAAGTATTTCGTTTTTTAGTATCATGCACTTTTTAGCTCCTCGACTTTCTGGGAAATTAACTATAACAGTATTGCAAATACTAAGAGCTTCTTTCTTTTTCCAACGATTTTCTTCATGTAATTTGGGGTTGTATTGTGAGCCTTCGTTTTTTAAAACAGTTGCAATTTCAAAATCATATAAGCCAGAAGTTTCATGGTTGTTTAACTCCTTTTTATCTGTTTTTAAAGCATCAATTAAAAGAGAATCTTTATTACTAAAAGTAGCATGTTGCTTAATATATTTTAAACGCTCAATATTTACATCTGCCAAGGCTAGCGGAGACTTTTTGCTTAAATGAAGTTTAGCAAGGTCTTGGTATATTTTTAAAGCATGTAATTGTAAAGAAGTAGAATCTTTAGATTTTAGTTTTAAATTAGAAAAGGTAAGTACATCACTTAAATATTTAGTGTTGTCTATTTCAAACTTATAAGCAGGTTTAGTAATATTTGTTTCGTTGGTTTTATAAAACTCTAAGGCATTGTGACTCAAAAAATCGAATAGCGTAGGTCTATAAAGTCTAGAGTCTTTTTGTTGCGTTAAAATAGCATCATATTTAGATAGACCTTCTAACTGAAGCATTAATCCGTTTTTTAACGAATTTTGGTAATGTAAATGTATTTCGTTAAAAAGTGTTTGTAAATCCCACGTTCTAAAATCTTCGGCATTCACTTTTTCAGATGTTTTTGTCCGGTTATAAAACTGCCATCTATTTTGGTTAAAATACTGCCAATACAATTTAGCCAATATGTTTTCTAAAATATGTTTGGTAGGAAACTTACTTGCTTCAATTTGAGATTTAAAGCTCTTAATAATTTTAAGTTGTGCATCTTCTTCAAGAACCAAGGCAAATTTGCTTTTAAAAAGCATAGTTTTAATAATTTGCGCATCGTTTTTGTCTTTTTTAGCTTGTTTTTCAATAGTTTCTACAACTTCTAGGGCAGATTTTGGTAAGCCATT
Source organism: Postechiella marina (assembly GCF_039538365.1). NCBI lineage: Bacteria > Pseudomonadati > Bacteroidota > Flavobacteriia > Flavobacteriales > Flavobacteriaceae > Postechiella > Postechiella marina. The sequence continues at coordinate 264,147 of NZ_BAABCA010000006.1, read as the reverse complement.
AATTTCTAAACGTTCAATTTTTGCCCAAAGTTTATTGTAATTTGGAGCTTGAGCTTGAGTAAAATTTGATAAAAGTATAATCATTAATAAAATTAGTGGTTGCTTCATGTTTGCTGACTTTAGTTCAGTTTCTATATATAATATGCCTCTAAAATACTTTCAAAAGCCATTCCAAAAAATAGTAAATGAGTAAACAGTGTGTTTGGCTGAGTGAAGTTAACTATTTTGTGTGAACTAAAGAAAGCTTAAATTTGTGTTTTCGACCAAATCTGTATGAATAAGTTTTTGTTATTTTTCTTGTTTCCTATGTTTATGCTTAGTCAAAGCACATTAAATCAAGTGGCTAAGCTTTTAAAAGAAGAGCAATTTGTTTTAGCCGAAGAGCAGGCAAAAAACTACCTAGTAACTCATCCAAATAACTTAAAAGCAATAGAGTTTTTGGGCGATGCACAAGGACATCAAAAAAAATGGGATGCAGCCATTTCTAGTTATAAAAAGTTAGTAGAACAAGAACCAAACACAGCCAATTACCATTATAAATATGGAGGTGCTTTGGGCATGAAAGCCCTTTCTATAAGTAAAATAAGAGCGCTTGGCATTATTGGAGATGTAAAAACAGCCTTTTTAAAAGCTGCAGAATTAGACCCCAACCATATAGAAACTCGTTGGGCGCTTGTAGAGTTGTACATGCAATTACCAGGTATTATTGGCGGTAGCAAAAGCAAATCTTTACAATATGCTAACCAATTAGAAAACCTATCTAAAGTAGATGGTTATTTGGCAAAAGGCTATGTTTACGAGTACGATAACGAACCCGAATTGGCCGAAACCTATTACAAAAAAGCCATAAACATTGGAGGGTCTCTAACTTGTTTTAATAAGTTAACAACACTATATCAAAAACAAAACGAGCCTCAAAAAGCCATACAAAATATAGAGGCAGCGCACAAAAAACACCAACGTAACGCACTACATTATCAAATAGGCAAAGTGGCAGCACAGTATAATGTTCAGTTAAAAAAGGGCGAGCAATGCCTTTTTACTTACATACAAAATTACAAAGCCAAAGACGGTGTGCCAATAGCCTGGGCTTATTACCGTTTGTCACAAATTTACACCCATCAAAAGCAAAAAAAAGAAGCCTTAAGTTATATTGAGTTAGCCTTGGCCGATTTGCCAAGCATAAAACCATTTAAAAATCAAAAGCAAGTTATTTTAAAACTTTAGTATTTGGGCGTTACCACAAGGGGCGGGCTTTCGGTAGTCGTTTTTTTGTGTTGCATATGTGCAACAACACAAAAAGAACTTCAACAATACCTCAATCCCTAACGCGGGTGGGTTTGTTAATATAGGTTTTGTTTCAATTGTTTTTTAATTTCCGCCAGAATTAGAAACATTATTTCTTTTAAACTTTTATCTTTGATAATAATCAAAATTAACACATGAACGTACATTTTATAGCCATAGGTGGTGCAGCAATGCACAACTTAGCTTTGGCATTACACAATAAAGGATACCAAGTAACAGGAAGCGACGATACTATTTTCGAGCCATCTAAATCGCGATTAGAGGCTAAAGGTCTTTTGCCAGAAACTTTTGGTTGGTTTCCAGAAAAAATAACAGCAAATCTAGATGCTATTGTTTTGGGTATGCATGCCAAAGAAGACAATCCAGAGTTGTTAAAAGCTCAAGAGTTAGGCATAAAAATATACAGTTATCCAGAGTTTTTGTACGAGCAAGCCAAGCATAAAACACGTGTTGTAATAGGCGGAAGCCATGGTAAAACAACCATAACGTCTATGGTTTTGCATGTTATGCACTATCACGATCGCGATGTAGATTATATGGTTGGTGCGCAGTTAGAAGGTTTTGATGTTATGGTAAAACTTACCGACGATAACGATTTTATGGTGCTAGAAGGCGACGAGTATTTAAGTTCGCCTATAGATAGAAGACCAAAATTTCATTTATACAAACCAAATATAGCTCTGTTAAGTGGTATTGCTTGGGACCATATAAACGTATTTCCAACTTACCAAAACTACGTAGAGCAGTTTAGCATTTTTGTAGACTCTATTGTAAGTGGCGGAAATATAAATTATAACCAAGAAGACCCCGAAGTAAAGCGTGTTGTAGAGGCTAGCGCAAACCCTATTAGAAAAATAGCTTACCAAACTCCAGAATATAGAGTAGAAAATGGCGAAACTTTATTGGCTACTCCAGATGGAGATTTACCAATAGAAATTTTTGGAAAGCATAATTTAAATAACCTTGCAGGAGCCAAATGGATTTGCCAGCATATGGGAATAGACGAAGACGATTTTTACGAAGCTATCTCTACATTTAAAGGAGCCAGTAAACGTCTCGAAAAAATTGCCGAAAGTAAAACTAAAGTGGCTTATAAAGATTTTGCACACTCGCCAAGCAAGGTGCAAGCAACTACAAATGCAGTAAAAGAGCAATACAAAAACAGAACAGTTGTGGCATGCTTAGAGTTGCATACGTACAGTAGTTTAAACGCCGAGTTTTTAAAAGAATACAAAGGCACCTTAGATGCTGCCGATATTGCTGTGGTGTTTTACTCTCCACATGCTGTAGAAATTAAAAAACTTAAAGAAGTTACACACGAGCAAATAGCTAATGCTTTTAAGAGAGACGATTTAATTATTTACACCAACCCAGATGATTTTAAAACCTTTTTATTTAATCAAGATTTTAATAACAAAGCCTTGTTGTTAATGAGTTCTGGTAATTATGGAGGTTTAAATTTTGATGAAGTTAAACAAGTGATTTTGGATTAGGGTTTATATTCGTTTAACGTTTCGTTCATGAAAATTAGCGAACTTTATGCACTAGTTTTTTTAAAGTAAAATATAGAGAAGATAGATTGTGAATTTGCCCATTAAAAACAATTGAGGGTTCAATTTTATCAATCTTTTCAATTATTTTAAAATTTGTTTGTTGCATTAAAGCTTCAAAATCTTCAGCTCTATATTCTTTAAATCCATATTTAGTAAAGTCCAGTGTTTGCCCTTCAATAAAAGGTCTGAATGAAACAATTAATATGCCATTTGGTTTTAATACTCTGTACATTTCTTTTAGTGCAATAGATGGATTTTTCCAAAAGTAAATGGTATTAATGGTACATATCTTGTCAAATGTTTCATCCCAAAAAGACATTTTTTCAACATCTGCCTTAAATAAATCAATATGATTTGTGTCTAATAAATGCCTGTTAATTTTTTTAGCTTCAGTTATCATAATTTCTGAAATATCAATACCAGTATATGAAATACGATTTCCGTAAGCTAAAATGCTTTCAATGAATTTACCATTACCCAATCCAATTTCTAGAACACTTTCGGCATCTTTAATTTGTAATAAATCATAAGTTGTTTTACTTATAAATGCATTCATTGAATTCATTCCTAATGCTACATTTATCCCAAATTCACCTGATGGATTTGCTAGCTGCTTAGCAATTTTTTCAAAATCCATTTTTAGGTTTATTCTGGAGTTTCAGAAAAGGTTAAAACAAACCCATTTATATCCATTATAGCAAATTCATTGGTACCGTAGAAAGTTTTGTTTATTGGCTTAATTACCGTAACCTTATCAGATATTTTACTATAATAATCCTGTATGTTTTTTACCCGAATGTAAAAGGTTAACGCACCTCCAACATGCATTGGTTCTATTTCTTTATATTCATTTTTTAGTGATTTTTCTTCTTGGAGCATAAGGCCTACATTATCTAGCATAACATAACCCCATTCATATTCTCCTTTTTCAGGATTCGTATCAATCAATTTAAAACCTAGTTTATCTATATAGTAACCCAGTGTTTTATTTACATCTTTAACCATTATATTAGGTGTAAGAGACTCTAATTTTGACATTTTTTTGTTTTTAGTTTGTGAATGAAGATTGCATGAGAAACCAATAAAAATAAGTATTAAAAAGTGTTTTCTCATTTTGTTTGTTTTCAAACAAAAGTAAAAACAACCAAAGCTCTATACTTTGTAAAAAAACGACAGCATTAAATTTCTGATGGATTTAAACCCGACATTTTGTGAATCTCTTTAGTGAGATGAGAATGGTCAAAATACCCCATATCAAATGCAACATGTAGTAAACTAGTGTCAGGGTTTGTAGAAATATGTTTCATTGTTTTGTTAAATCGAGTTATAGAATGATATTCCTTCATGGTAACACCCACTATGGCTTTAAAACGTCTTTCTAACTGCCTTAAACTTATAGAATGTTCTTTTGCAATTTTAGCAAGGTCAATATCTTGAAAATTAGCTTCAATAGATTTACAAACAGAAAGTTCTAACTTGTTTTTGTTTACCTTATTCCATTGAATAAAATTTGTTATAAAGTCATTGACAAGCGCTATTTTTTCAAATTGATTTTTACATTCAATGAGCTTGTCTAAAATAGAATAATTAAAGTGCGGAAATATATCTGAAGCACTCAATGTTTCATTCTTTAACTCTGAAACAGGAATGTTTGAAATTGTATTAAATTGACCAGCTTTAAAACGTACTCCTATGGTTTTTGAGTTTTTTTTTGAGGTTACTTTTTTATAAGTGGTCATCATTCCTGAAACTCTAATTTTATTTTTTGAATAATTGTAAGTTTCTTTATCTAGCTCAAAAATAACGTCGATATGACCATCAGGAATTATTCTTGATTCAATTTCTTGATTAAAATTTGTGGCTAGCCAAATTGTATCAACAATAGAATTTAAATTATTATATGGTATGTATTCTTTATATTCCAATGTATTGTAAATAACAACTAAAATAGGAAAAGCAACTTTAGTTGTTAATTAAAGTTGCTTTGATTTTTTAAAAATTATTTCCTTATTGGGATCATATTAGAAGTATCTACAGGAAAACTATCATATTTATTGTATAGTTTTAAATATTTTTCGGGGTTAATAGGTACTTCATTTAAGGTTTCATGTAAGCCTTTAAAAAAACCTTCTCGTTTTTGAGATGGATTAAAAATTAAGGTCAGTTTTACAGTTTTATCCGTGTCATTTTTAAATCCGTGAGGTGTAAATCTTGGAACGTAAGCAACAGTTCCAGGTTTGGCTTTGTATTCTTCTTTGCCAACTTGCATGGTTAACTCTCCTTGGTTTACAATAAAAGTTTCGTCCATAAATCTATGGTAATGCAATTTTGCACCAATTGCCATTGGCGGAAGCGTAATTTCATAAACACCTAATTGGTCATTAGACATTTCACTAGTTACTTTAAATGTTATTGCAATGGTACTTAACTCTAATTTTTCTCCTTCATTAGGCTGTATAATAGATGCTTTATTTTCAAGCTTGTCATTAAAGTAATCTGGTTTCATAGATTAAATATTTTGTAAGGTCATTAAAATTTTTTCCTGTTGTATTTTATTATTCTTTTCTAGAAGCTCCGGATAAGCTGTTCCTTCAAGAGAAAAAATAGCTTTAAGCTCTAAATTGATAAAACCGAAAATTGTTTTAAGATATGGTTCTTGAAAATCTAGCGAAGCCATTGCTGTACCTTTATATGTCTCGCCTTTAGTTGTAATTAGAAATGCTTTAATGTTTTCGAGTAAACCTTGATAACTACCATCTTTATTTACTCTAAATGTATGTCCAGACCTAATAATGTGGTCTAAATACGATTTTAAAGTTGATGGTATATTTAAATTATACAACGGACTACTAATAAGTACATAGTCTGCAGATTTTAGTTCCGAAATAAGTTGGTCAGATAACCTTGTCGCTTGTTTGTTAATCTTGTTCTGCTCTTTCAGAGGGATATGGAATGCTTCTACTGTTTCATTCTGCAAGTGAGGTATTTCAGTTTTTGTTAAGTCTTTATAAATCACTTTTCCTGTAGGATGGGCTTTTAGCCAATTTTTTTCAAAATAATTAGCTAAGTGTCTTGAGTGCGAACCTTCTTTTCTTAAGCTGGCATCTATTCGTAATAATTTTTTCATCTATTGCGTATTTATGTTCAATAGTATGACAAAACCAAAAGAGAAAACGTGACAAATTTTACAGGGAAAGTGATTTTAGTTTATTTGGATCAACAATAGAGTAGATATTTACAATCTTATTTTTTTCTATTTCAAATATTTGACAATTTTTAAGTACCTCATTTTGATAAAATAGAATAGCAGGTTGGTGATTTATGATGGCGTGTTTAATCTCTAAACCAGTTAAAAAGGCTTTGTAAACATATAGTAATAGCTTAGAAGTGTTTGTTATACCACTTGTTAATTCTCTAACTACTTTAATGTTTTTCCCTCCATCTGCGGCTAGTAGTATGTCTTTAGATAGTAGTTTTTCTAAAGCAGACAAGTTTCCATTTTGCATTGCTTCAATGTATTGCTTCAATTTTTGGGTTTCATTTTTGGGAATACTATTGTTTTTTGTTTTGCTATTATTCAGTTTAATTTTTGCTCTACTTAATAATTTTCTTGAATTTTCAATTGTAAAACCAATGGTTTCAGCAATTTCTTTATGAGAATAATCAAAAGCTACTTTTAAAATAAAAACAGCACGTTCTTTTGCTGTTAATTTCTCTAGAAGCGTAAGCATTGAATAAGATAAAACCTCATTGTAATTGATGTTGTCATCTGCATTTTCGGTTGAAAGTGGTTCTGGAAGCCAAATACTATCAGTTACTATTGCTTTTTTCTTCTTTTTTACATTAATTGATTGATTGATGACAGACTTGATTAAATATCCAATTTCATTCTTAATATGCTCTTTGTCAATTATCAAGTACTTTACAAGAATATCTTGAATAGTATCTTTTGCATCTTCAGAAGAACCAAGAATGTTATATGCGAATGGAAACAATATGTCGTGATAATTTTTCAAAATCTAATTATTATGTTTTAGCACTAAGACAATTCAATTTATGAAAACGTGACATTTTAATTGTTAAAATTGGAAGTTTCTAAAACCTCATAGTTTTTCATGGTTAAACTATTTGAGTCAGTCAAACTAGCAAATTTCATCGCGTCGTCGTTTTGCATAAATGTTTCTTGAACTCTTTCAACATCTTCTTTGCTTTTCCAAACAAAGATATCCATATAACCATCCTCTGTTTTTAAAAATTGTCTACTAACTAGGCCTTTACATTTAGAGCAATAGTCTTTGTTAAATGCTTTTGAAGCTTTTAAAAGCTCTTTGTGAGTTACATTTTTAGCTGTTTTGTAAGTGGTGATTTCTACTATCATTTTTTGAATTATTTGATTTTAATTATTAGTAGCAAAACTACCTTCATAATTTCGTGTAAAACAATAAGATAGTTTAAGAAAATTAACTTTAGATAGTTGTTTTTTTTCTAATAGCACTTAAAAATTCTGGAGTTACACCTATGTATGAAGCAATTTGTATGTTTGAAATTCGGTTTGACAAATCAGGATATTTATTTAGAAAATAAAGATACCTTTCATGAGCAGTAGAGCTAATGTGTTGAAGAACTCTTTCTTGTTGTTCAATAAATGCATTCTCTGTAATAATCCTCATATTTCTGTCGAACATAGGGGAATTATCATATAATTTAAAAAGGTCTTCTTTCTTTATTTGTAGAATAATAGAAGGTTCTATAGTCTCAATATTAAGTTTACTAGGAATACTATTATATAAACTACTAAAGTCTGTTACCCATTTATTTTCTGAGGTAAATTGAAGGTTGTGTTGGTTTCCTTTCTTGTCCACATGATAAGTCTTTAAAATTCCTTCTATAACAAAGGTTAAGTGGTTACATTTTTCTCCTTCTGTTAAGATGTTTTCTTTTCTCTTAAGCTTCCTTTTAGTTACGCATTTGTCAAGCATTTTTACGGTTAATTCTTCAATAGCCCAATATTTGTCAAAATAATTTAGAAGATGTTGTATTTTAATTGAATTCATTTTTTAGTTTAAACTATTTCTAATTTATTCCATTGCTCTTTCCACCTCTTATTTTTTATTCTAGTATGGTAAATAGTCAAATCAAATTTAGGTGTTGGTCTTACAATAAGGTTAAACAAATCATCTAAACCATGTGGAGCTATAAATTTAACTTTATTTTTACTATTAAGCCTTACAGCTACTGCAGTTGCAGTTTCGGGCCAAAAAGAAATAGCATGTTTACAATTAGTATAGGGTTGGTGCCCATTTCTAATATGCATTCTTGCCTGATTTTTTACGGACCAGTTTAGATTAGAATTAATGTTTTTTAATTTGTTTTCTATTTGCAAGTCATATTTCTTACTAGGGTTTAATTTGTCAAAATATATAACATCAATATCATTAAGTTCTGTTCTGTCTTTTCCATGTTTTTTATCCCAAATTTTGTTTCTAACAAAACCAGCTCCAATCCAACAATCATTTAAGTTTAAATCTCTAACAGTTTTTAAAATGTTAGTCATCCATAAATCACTTTCAATAATTTCTATTAGTTTGTTTTCTAATTTTTGCATTTTTCTAATTACTGCAAACGCTAATATAGCGTTCAGTTTTTATTAGCCATATCGTCTGTTAAACGAAGTTAGTTGAAAATTTTTACAAAGTCAAATAAGCTAATTACAACATAACTTATAAGTGTATTAGACTTTTTTGGGCTTCATTTTTCTTATCCAATACACTATGTATATTGTACCAAGAAGCGTGGGTAACGTCCAAGCTATTAAATTAGAAATGCCTAAACCAGCAACAATAAAAGCGGTTATAGATGCTATTAGTGCGCCAAGCATTTTGCTTAAATGAGAAATTAACCAGGCATTTTTTTGTTTTTTAGGGTTTTTGTAAAAAATAAAATCTTTGAAGGATAATGACAATCCAAATCCGCCAAAAAACAAATATAGTGTTGCCATAGACGTGTTATTGATAAGGCCGAAAATACCCATTGTTATCATTATAAGAGCGCATAATAGCATGCTACCAGAAATTATTTTATCTATCGAGGTTGCTTTGTCTTTTGTTTTAAAAGTTAAGGCTCTTTTGCCAACTAAAACAAGGTAAATGGTAAACAAACCAATTAAGAATAAAAATGCATTTTCGTGATTAGGTATACAAGATATGGGCATTGAAACAAGCGAGCTTGTAAGCATACCTATAACGAATAGTTTACCCATTTTTTTGTGAGCTAAGCTTCCTTTTTTTACTAAAATACTACCTATACCTGTAATTAAGCCTAATCCGCCAAAAAAGGCGTGAATGTAAATTAAAATCTTAATCGTATCTTCCATAATATTGCGTTGTATTGATTAACGATTCAAAAATCCTATTTTAGTTTAGCTTAATAAAGTTTAAAAGCTTGAATTGTTATTTTTTAAAGACGAATTGTAAAACTATAAAGTAGGATAAAGCTAAATAATTATGTGCTAAAAAAAGTTAAGAAACGTAACTTTTAAATAAATCTTCAAGAGTTTTTTCTGGATTATAGCATAGCCCAGAATGTGTTTTAGAGCTTTGTATAATAGTGCTTCGGCAAGCAGCAAGCCACCTAAATCTATCAGACAATTCCATTTTTCCTATTTTACCTCCAAGCGGTTCGCCTTCGCAAATTAATTGCCATGCCTTTAAATAATTATTTAAAGTTTCTAGTTCTGACTCTGCTGCAAATGCTTTTAACTTCTCTGCATTGATATGATATTTTATACCAATAAATTTTTTTCTTTTAGAAAAAAGAATAACACCTACATTAAAAAACTCCTCGCGTTCTACTTTAGGAACAATTCTAATTACTGCATATTCGTATGTATACCTATCTTGCATCTTGAGCTTCTTTAACTAATAAATCTATTTTGGAGAGTCTAGAGTTTATAAACTCTATATAAGCTTTTCTCATTTCTGTGCTAGACATGTTATCAGATTCGTTTGTTAACCAATCTTCTGGTATGCTATTTACTATATCTTTAATAACATGGGTGGTTAATACCGTTGTTATCTGTTTTTTTGCTTCTTCTAATTGGGTTGCCTTTTGTACAAGTACATGGTCTTTTATAAGTGGGAAGGTTCTGGTAAGGTGATTTTTCCAGTTTTTAAAATCGTGATGAAAGTAAAAGCTAGCACCATTATCTATTACCCAAAGTGCATTATGCCAATGTAGCAAATTGGTGTTTTTTGCTGTTCTGTCTATATTACTAATAATACTGTCTAAAAGCACAACTAAAGATGCTGTATAAGCATCGACATTGCTAACCAACGGGTCGAAAGTTATAGCGCCAGATAAAAAATGTAAACCAAGATTTAAACCTACGCTAAATTTTAATAAATCTTGAATTTCTTCATCTGGTTCTGTTTTGCTAAACGAGTCGTCTAGATTCATAAAAACCAATTCGGGTACATTAAGGCCTATAGCTCTAGCTATTTCACCTCCAATAAATTCTGCAATTAAAGCTTTTTTACCTTGTCCAGCTCCTCTAAATTTTATTACATATAAAAAGTCGTCATCTGCTTTCACTATAGCTGGAAGTGAGCCACCTTCTCTTAAAGGTTGTACATATTGTGTAACATCGACTGTACGAATATCAATTTTATTCATGAATATTAAATAGAAGTAAACTTACTTATTCAATCAATTAGTCGCTTTAAAAAGCGAAACGAAGTTATTGTTTTTTTATGATTAAGCAAAGTACAATGGTTAATTGAATTATTTAAATAGCATCATTTTAAGAGGAGCTTAATTTCTTTTTTTAGAGCTTCAGATTTTTGTTTAGCATCCGCCAAAGGCAAGCCTGCTTTTATATTTGGTCTGCTGTGTTTAGTGTAGGTTAGCCATGCATGCTTCATTATGTTTTGGTGTTTATCAACAAGATTTAAAATTTGTAGTCCATTTTTCATCTTATTAAAAGCATTTTCAGGGTTGTATATATTTGTTACATCATTATTATCAAAATATAAAAGAATTTGTTTAGCCATTAACCAGTGTCCTGTTTTATTTGGGTGTATACCGTCTTTTGCTAAGAAAAAGCTTGGATCTGTTTTTCTTTTTTGATCTAGAAAATCTTGCATAGGCCAATGTAAATCTATAACCTTCCAATTGGCAGAGTACTGTTTGCTTAACAACCAGTTCGAGTAAATATCTAGAACTGTAGTATAGGCTTTATCTTTGTCGTAGTTTGGAGGTGTTAAATGAATAATAGGTACGTTTATTTGGTCTATTTTATAGTGTAGCCAATTTATGCCATTTTTAAAACTAGAAAATCTACTATTGTTAAAAGGAAGGTAAATGCCATCGTTCATGCCATAGCAGGCAAATACCAAATCGGGTTTAGTTTTATTTAAAATGCGATCTAAGCGTTCGTGTAAATCTGGGCGCGGAAATTTACCTTTAGCATGGTTTGCCTCAGATAAGCCAGAAACGGTTTCGCTAGAAAGTCCTAGATTAATAAATTGAAAGGCTTGGTCGGGGTATTTTATTGATAAATAAGCTTCTAAAAAAGTAATATAGTGGCCATGATACGTTATGCTATCTCCAAGAAATAAAATAGTATTAGCTTTATTAAATACATCATTTTTTGTTTGGCTATATCCTTTAAAAGTAAAATTGATAAACACTATTGTAATTAATATAAGGTGCTTCATTTTAAACTATTTTATTTAAAAAAGATGCTATGTTAGCTTGGTTTGTTTTAATTAATTGATTTTTAGCTTTTTCAATATCTTCAGGGGTTTTATCCTGCGATAGTTTAAACTTTCCTTCCCAATTGGTAATTGTAATTTCAAACATTTTAATGTAATCTAAGTAGCTATCCATAGCCTTATTATTTGGCTCTAAGGTGTATTTATGGTCTGGAGCTTCTAAGAATTCAGTCATTTTAATAAGCGAATTTTTTAAAGCTTCTTTGCTTTGCACTTCTTTTACGGTACCTTTAATATGTACTTTTATGTAGTTGTATGTGGGCAATTGTTTTGTAGTATAAATGTTGGGCGATATGTAACACTCTGGACCAGAAAATATAAGAGTTATCTCGTTATTGTTTTTTAGTAAAGGGGTTTGCGGGTTGTATTTATCTATATGTCCAATTAATTTGCCATTAGTATTATATATTAATGGTAAATGGGTAATTAAAGGTGCGTTATCTTTTACAGAAATAACAGTGGCTAGCGGGTAGGCTTTAATAACCTCGAGCATGTGGTTTATATTGTTGTCTTGATGATGCTTTGGAGGGTATTTCATGTTTTTAATATAATGGATTATGAAATATACAATGATTTTATAAATAGAGAAATAAACTAATGTTCTTATTTTTTATTTAAACAATGTAATAGGTTTATAAAAATTTAATTGATAAATTACTATAAGGCCTATTTGTCTTTATTTTGTTAGTTTTTTACTATGAATTATTAATAGTTTTACGTTTAAGTGTTTCTTTTTAACGATTAAATACATATATTTGAATTGTTAATCCCCAGACATGAAAGTAAATCAAGCCTCATTAACCCAAGATAATTGGTGTGATAAGTTATTAGAAATAAATATAGATGTTAGTCTATTTATACTTTTTGTATCTCCACATTTTGAGCCCAAAGAAGATGTTTTAAAAGTGTTAATAAAACAGTACCCTAAGGCTATAATTATAGGAGCTTCTACTTCTGGCGAAATACTAGATGTAACGGTAAAAGATAGTACCATGTCGTTAACAGCTATTCAGTTCGATAAAATTAAACTTAAAAAAGCAGCTGTTAACTTATCTCATGCGCACGCGAGTTATAATGCAGGTAAAGCTTTAGCGAGCAAATTAAATAGCGAAGATTTAAAGCATGTTTTTGTATTTAGTGAGGGTACACATGTTAACGGGTCTGACTTGGTTTCTGGATTAAAAAAAGAATTGCCAGGAATAAGTATAACAGGAGGATTGGCTGGAACTGGAGAAAGTGTAAATGCAACATTTATAATAAATGGAGGCGAGATAGTAAATAAAATGATTGTAGGCTTAGGTCTATATGGTAATCATGTTAAAGTAGGTTGTGGCTCTAAAGGAGGTTGGGATAGTTACGGTATAGAACGACTAGTAACAAAATCAATAAAAAATGTACTTTACGAGGTCGATGGCATTCCTGCTTTAGATGTTTATAGCCCCTTTTTTGGCGAGGAAAATTATTGTAATTACAAATTGCAATTTCCTTTAAGTATGCGTACCGATGCAGAAGCCAAACCTATAGTACGATCTATTTTAAAAGTAGATGAAGAAGAAAAGAGTATAACGTTTGCAGGAAATATTACTGAAGGAGGCTATGTAAGGTTAATGAAAGGCAATATAGATAGGCTAATAAATGGAGCAGAAGATGCTACTAAAGAAGCTATAAATAAATTAAAAGAAACAGCCGATTTAGCTTTAATTGTAAGTTGTGTAGGCAGACGCTTAATTTTTAAGCAAATGATAGAAGAAGAGGTTGAGGCAGTTAGGCATGTTTTAGGAGATAAAACAAGTATAACTGGCTTTTATTCTTATGGAGAAATTGGTCCACATGGCCAACATTCTTTGTGTGAGTTACATAATAAAACAATAACAATTACGACCCTTTCAGAATGTTAGATAGCAGCCAACATAGATTGCTTAAAAGGCAATTAAAGAAATCTGGATTAGATAATCTAGACGACCCTAAGTTTGCTAATTTTTTAAATATGATTGACGATGCTTATAAAGGCTTTGACAAAGACTTGAAGCACGTAGAGCATATTTTAGAAAAAAGTTCCTCAGAATTATTTTTAGCAAATCAAACTTTAAAAAACGAACGAGATAACACAAAAACACAATTAGAACATATTGTTGCTAATGTAGGCGGAATTATTTTTGAGACAGATTTAGATGGTAACTTTACATATTTAAATAAAGCTTGGAAAGAATATTCTGGTTTTTCGGTTAGTAAATCTATTGGTAGAAGCTTTAAAGATTTTCTTGTGCCAGAAAATATTGTTGGTAACGAGGAGTTTGAAAAATTACTTTCTAGAGAAAAGAAGCATATTAAATTTATATTTAAGTACGATAAAGGCAACAAATCGATGTGGCTAGAAGTAAAATCTAAACTTATTTATTGTAAAAAAGGTAACCCTTGCGGGTTTATAGGTACTATTATAGATGTTACAAATTTAAAGAATACAGAGTTAGAGTTGCATAAAGCAAGTTTGTCTAAAGACGAGTTTTTCTCTACGATGTCTCACGAAATAAGAACGCCTTTAAATGCAGTAACAGGTTTGTCTAACATTCTGTTAATGGAAGACTATTTACCCGAACAAGCCGAAAATTTAAAGGCCTTAAAATACTCTGGCGAGCATTTGCTAGGGCTAATTAACGATTTGTTAGATTTTGATAAAATTAAATCGGGTAAATTAAAAGTAGCAGAAAAAGATTTTAGTTTTAAATATTTCCTAGAGAATATACAATCTCATTTTAGCATAATAGCTAAAGAAAAAGGATTAAAATTTTATTTAATAAAAGGTAAAGATGTGCCAAATAATATAATAGGAGATAGATTAAAACTTACTCAAGTAATAAAAAACCTTTTAAGCAATTCTTTAAAGTTTACAGAAAAAGGAAGCATTACGCTGTCTATTAATAATTTAGGAGTAGACGAAAATAAAGTAAAATTAGAATTTAAAGTTAAAGACACTGGTATTGGTATTTCTAAAAATAGACAAGCAACTATTTTCGAAAGCTTTATGCAAGCCAACTCAGAAACCTCTGTTAAATACGGTGGTACTGGTCTGGGACTTTCTATAAGTAAAAAGTTGTTAACTCTGCAAGGCAGCGATTTAGATGTGGAAAGCGAAATTGGTAAAGGTTCTACATTTTCTTTTAATGTCGATTTTAAGGTAAGTAATAGGTTAAATCTTTACGAGCCAGAAATGGTAAAAATACAGCCAGATTATAAGCCTATTAATTTAAAGGTTTTAATTGCAGAAGATAATAAAATGAATGTGCTTATTTTAAAACGCTTTTTTATGAAGTGGAAAGTCGATTATAAAATAGCAGAAAACGGAGAAGAAGTACTAAATCTTTTAGATAGAACAGATTTTGATGTTGTTTTAATGGATCTTCAAATGCCTATTTTAAATGGATATCAAACCACAAAAATTATAAGAGCGTTACCTAACTATAAATCAAATATTCCTATAATAGCCCTTACTGCTTTTGCTCAAACAGATATTAAAGAAAAAACAGAACGTTACAAAATGAATGGTTTTATGGGCAAACCATTTAATCCTGTTAAGTTATATAAATTGCTTAAATCTTTTAGTCGAGAAGATCGATTAACAAAAAAGGTAGTATAACTATTTTGGCGCTAAGCTTATTAAATTAACTTTTTATTTTCAGCTCTTGAAAAGAATTAAAAAAAATATGTAGCTTTATCACATGAGTGAAAAATCTACTTCATTTTCAATAAAAAATTGGTCGCAAGACGACCAGCCAAGAGAAAAATTGCTTTACAAAGGCAAAAGTGTTTTAAGCGATGCCGAATTAGTTGCTATTTTAATAGGCTCTGGTAACAGAGACGAAAGTGCAGTAGCACTTTGTAAACGAATTTTAGCTAGTGTAGATAATAATTTAAGCGAATTAGGTAAGCGTACAATTAAACAGCTTATGGAGTTTAAAGGCATTGGAGAGGCTAAAGCTATTACCATTATTGCAGCTCTAGAGTTGGGGCGTAGGCGTCGTGGCGAAGAGGCTTTAGAAAAAATGAAGATAACATCTAGTACTGCTGTTTTCGAGTTAATGCAACCTGTAATAGGCGAGCTAGAGCACGAAGAATTCTGGATTATTTATTTAAACAATTCTAATAAAGTAATTCAAAAAAATCAATTAAGTAAAGGAGGTATTACTGGTACTTTGGTCGATGTTCGTTTAGTGCTTAAAAGTGCTTTGGAGGTAGGAGCAACAGGGTTAATTTTATCGCATAACCATCCCTCAGGTACATTAAGACCTAGTGAGGCAGATAAGCAAATTACTTCTAAATTAAAAAAAGCAGCCGAAAGTTTAGATATAAAAGTTTTAGACCACGTCATTGTAACAGAAAAAGCATATTTTAGTTTTGCAGACGAGAGTTTGTTGTAAAAAGTATAACAGGTTGACTATTATTTAATTATTAGTTAATGTCCTTAAATTTTTATGATTAGAGTTTACAAATAAAGAATGCTTTTAGTATATACACATAAAATATCGCCTAGATTAAAATATGTTTTTAAGCACATTTGTATAAGAGTTTTAGGAATTCAGGTAGAGTTTACAACAAAAATAGAGGCTTTTATTGCTCACGATAGCCTAAAAATGTCTTATACAAAACAGCAATTAGGAAGCGAGTTTTTTATAAAAAGTCACGATATATTATTCGAACAAGGTTTATCTGATGTAGAAATAAATGTGCAAAACTGGGAAAACACAAAAGGCTTTTTTTTTAATGGAGATAAAAGTGCCATGCCTTTTGATATTTTTGCTTCAGCTTTTTATTTGCTTTCTAGATACGAAGAATATTTACCACATGTTAAAGACGATTATGGACGTTTTTTAGCAACCGAGAGTCTAGGTTACAAACATGGGTTTTTACACCAACCCGTTGTAGATATTTGGGCGTATAAATTTAAAGAAGCATTGCAAGGTCATTTTCCAGATTTCGAATTTCCAGCAAGAACATACAGTATTCGTCCTATTATAGATGTACCTAGTGCATATTTATATAAATTAAAAGGCATTTTAAGATCGCTTGGTGGGTTTATTAAAGATATTTTTACATTAAAATTTAAACGTGTGTACATGCGTTTTATGGTGGTTTCTGGTTTAAAACACGATCCGCACGATACGTTTAAATACCTTATAAATAAGCAAAAACAAACACCTTATAAGTTTGTGTTTTTCTTTTTAATAGGCGCTTTTTCTACTTACGATAAGGGTATAAATGTAAACAAAAAGAAGTTTGTATCTCTCATTAAGCATGTGGCAGATTATTGCAAAGTAGGTTTAAAAACCTCATATTTTTCTATCGAAGATATTTCAATTCTTAAAAAAGAAAAATTACAAATGGAAAACATTATTAACATGTCGTTATGTTCTTCTAGGCAATCGTTTTCTAAATTAAATTTACCAGAATCGTATAGAAACTTAATAGAGTTGGAGGTAAAAGAAGATTATACCATGGGGTATGTAAACCATATAGGCTTTAGAGCGGGCTCGTGCACGCCTTTTTTATTTTACGATTTAGATTACGAAGTGCAGACACCTTTAAAGGTTTGCTCTTATCATTTAATGGATTATACTTTGCTAAAAACAAAATCGTTATTAGATAAAAAGCAGATTTTAAATGGTTTAATTCGCGAAATAAAACAAGTTAATGGAGAGTTTGTTCCTGTTTTTCATAATTATACTTTTAGTACAGATACCAGATGGAAAGGCTTTAAAGATTTGTTTAATATGATATTAGAATCGGCTAACGATTAATGTTGAAAAAATAGTATTATGAAAATAAAAGGAATAACCGATGTTTTTTTTGACTTAGACCATACTTTATGGGACTTTGATAAAAACTCTGAGCTGGCTTTTGGCAAGATATTTAACATTAACAATCTAGATGTTAATGTTAGTGTTTTTTTAGCATCATATAAACCTATTAATTTAAATTATTGGAAATTATATAGGGAAGAAAAAGTTGAAAAGGAAGCTTTACGTTTTGGTAGGTTAAACGATACTTTTAAAGAATTAAATTTTAAGGTCGATAAAGCTATTGTTAATAAATTGGCAGACGATTATATAGACCATTTAACATCGTTTAATTATTTATTAGATCATACCTTAGAGATTCTAGATTACTTAAACACCAAATACACGCTTCATATAATTACTAATGGTTTTGATGAGGTACAACAAGGTAAATTAGAGAAATCGAAGATTAATCATTATTTTAAAACCGTTACAAACTCAGAAATGGTAGGTGTTAAAAAGCCTAACCCTAAAATTTTCGACTTCGCATTAAACCAAGCCAATACAACTGTAAGTAATAGTGTAATGATTGGCGACGATTTTGAAGCAGATGTTTTAGGAGCTAAAAATATGGGTATGGAAAGTATCTTTTTTGATGTGCATAACACCACAGTTAATAAAGATATAAAACAGATAAATAGCTTACTTCATTTAAAGAAATTTTTATAAAATAATACGAATTTAATTTAACTATCGTTTAATAGACCTATGATTAAACATTTATTTAAAATTGCATTTTTTGTAATCTCAATGGGCTTAATTGGCGTTTCTTGTACAGAAGAAATCGATCTTGATCAAGTTAATGATTTAGAGATTAATCCGGTTTTAGAGTCTAGTTTGTTTTATTTTGAAGCTGCAGCAGGCGATTTCTTTTTAGGAGGAAGTGGTGCTTACACCGCAGGAGATTATGTGGTGTTAGATATTTTTGATAATGAGTTTGTTAACGATAATCTTATTAAAGCAGAGCTTGTTTTCGAAACTGTAAACTCGATAAATAGAGCATACCAAGTTCAAGTAGATTTTTTAGATAATACCAATACACTAAGACACTCGTTTACTTTTTCTGCAGATGCTTCGCCAAATAACGAAAATTTAACTTTCGAGCATATAGAGGTTTTTGAGGACGAAACCTTAGAGAACTTAAAGGAGACAACAACTTTGGTTTTTAGGTTAACTATGTTGCCAGGAGCTCCTGTAGATCCCAATTCACCAGGAAGCATTCATTTAAAATCAAAAGGAGTATTTTATTTAAATATCGATCGCTAAATATGAGGAAAATTACCTATTTATTATTTCTTGTTTCCTGTTTTTCCTTAGGGCAAAATAAACAAATATTATATGGCTTTTCAGAAATTCCGCAGGCATTAATACAAAATCCTGGAGGCCAGGTTACCAATAAATGGTATTTTGGTATTCCTCTGTTATCTCACATACATTTTAATTCTGGTAGTTCTGGTATTTCGGTTTACGATTTATTTGCAGATAATGGAGTTAACTTTAATACAAAACTAGAAAATGCTATTTATAGTATGCAAGAAAACAATTTTGTTACAGCAAACCAACAGATAGAAATTTTTTCGGGAGGTTTTGCAATAGGCAGCATTTTTGATAAAAAAGAGTATATTAGTTTTGGTGTGTATCAAGAGTTCGATTTTATATCGTATTACCCAAAAGACTATGCTATTTTAGCTTACGAAGGCAATCAAAACAATGTAAATAGGGTGTTTGATGCTAGCCATGCCAATTTAAGTGCCGAGTTAATCTCTGTGTGGCATATAGGTTATAATAAACAGGTAAACAATAACTTTAGTTTTGGTGTGCGTGGTAAAGTTTATTCTAGTATATTAAATGCAAATTCAACAAATAATAAAGGCTCTTTTGTTACTAGAATAGGGCAAAATAATTTTTACAATCATATTTTTAATTTAGATTTAGAATTACGTACTTCTGGCTATACAACAAGTGGAGAAGAAGATAGATTTACTGCAAACGATTATAAAAAAAGACTTTTATTAGGTGGTAATTTAGGGTTAGGTTTCGATATTGGTTTTACCCAAAAGATAGACAAACAATGGACTGTAGATGCTAGTTTGCTAGATATAGGTTTTATAAGCCATACAAAAGATGTTGAAAATTATAAAATTGAAGGCAATTATCAGTTTGAAGGCGTAGATCCATTATTCTACGAGTCGCCAGAGGGGCAAACAGCAGATGATTATTGGAGTAATGTAGAAGATGAGTTTGAAGAATTATTTGAGGTAGATAGTACAAAAACTAAATATACAACTTGGCGACCAGCTAAATTAAACGCATCGTTAAATTATGCTTTTGGTAAAAAGAAAACAGAAGCATGCAATTGTTTAAGTGATAACGACGAATATTTAAATAGAGTAGGTCTACAACTTTATGCCATAGCAAGACCCAAACAACCGCAAATGGCTTTAACTGCGTATTATTATCGCAGACTTTTTAATGGCTTAAGTGCAAAGGCAACATATACTGTTGATGCCTTCTCGTTTAAAAACGTTGGATTAGGGGTTTCTGCCCATTTAGGAAACGTTAATCTTTACTTAATGGCAGATAATTTTTTAGAATATCAAAACGTATATAATGCACAAAGTGTATCTTTACAATTAGGACTTAATTACATATTTAATAGAAAATGAAAACTAATATCTTATCAGCACTTATAGCTTTTTTTATAGTTGCAAGTGTATTCTCTCAAGAAAACTTAAACGAATACAAATACATTATAGTGCCAAAGCAATTTTCATTCTTAAAACATCCTGACGAGTATAGAATGAATGGATTAGCTAAGTTTTTGTTCGAAAAATATGGTTATTCTGCTTTTATGGAAGGAGATCAATACCCTGAAGGTTATTTTAATAACAGGTGTTCTGCTTTAAGAGTAGATGTGTTTAAAGAGCCAGGGATGTTTAAAACGAGACTTAAAGCTGTTTTAAAAGACTGTAACGATAAAGTGGTGTATACGTCTAAAACAGGAGAAAGTAGAGAAAAGGAATTTGGTAAAGCTTATAATGAATCTTTAAGAGATGCATTTTTATCTTTTAAAGCTTTAAATTACAAATACACTCCTAAAAAAGGACAAACCACTACAGTTGTAAAGCAGCCAAGTGTTGTGGCTAAAAATGAGGAGATTTCTAACAACGAGATACAAAAATTAAAAGAAGAAATAGAAACCCTTAAAAAACAAAAGCAGGAAGAGGCTAAGCAAGTTGTTGCGCCAAAAGCACAAGTTGTACAAACGGTAACAAAAGAGGTGGTTGTAGCAAAACCAGTTGTTTCTAAATCAATGTCTGGAGTGTTATATGCTCAAGAAACAGAAAACGGTTTCCAGTTGGTAGATAGTTCGCCAAAAGTGGTTTATAAAATACAGCATACAGGCTTAAGTAATGTATATTTAATAGAGGGTAAAAATGCCATTATTTATAAAAAAGGAGACAGTTGGGTTGCCGAATATTACGAAGGTAAAACATTAAAACAAGAAGCTTTAAATATTAAGTTTTAAGCGTATTATATTAGTAAACTAGACTTTATATTTAAAAGAAAACCAACAAAGGATAATCTATCTTTTGTTGGTTTTTTTATGTTTTGAACAGTTGCGTTTAAAATGGGCACTATGTCTTTTTTTATTTATGTTTTTATAAACTAGCAAGTACTAGAGTATTACTTTAATTTTTTGATAATAAATCTATAACTAAGCCCAAAGCTACTGCAAGAAAATAAAAGGTTAGCATACCTATAAAATAAGCTAAAAACCCTTTTAAATAATTGATTTTTTTGTTTTTATCGAAAAACTGCCCAATGGCCCAAGAAATATATATAACGCCTATAATGCCTCCAAAATGTAAAATTTTAAGGTGCGTAACAGTTTCTAAAAGTCCAAATATGGTATAAATAAGCATGGCTATGCCTACAGCAAAACACAGTAAAATAGTAATTTCGAAAAAGTTGTAATGGTGCTTTTTAAAGAAGAGTTTAATCCAAAGCGCTATAAAGATGGACATTAAAATATTTGCGTAGCCATAGTTTTTCTGAATCCATTTGTAAATGGTTGTAACTGTAGAGTCTCCAAAGCCTCCAGCGTTAACATAGCCATCTTCAAATTTTAAAAACTGTTGTGCTAGCGTATAAATTAAAGAGCATACAATTAAAAATATTATAGGTTTTACAAGTCTTTTTCTATCGTTATGAATAAATTTTTGGACGCTATCTCCGGGTCTTGTAAGTAATTCTTTTATAGTGTAAAAAATGCCTTTGTTAAAGTTTAGCACACTAACTATCTCTGATATAATATACGAGGCATCAATTTTAGGAAGCACTCTAGGAGTTCCGCATTGAGCGCAAAACGGACCTGTTAATGCAGTATTACATCCTTTGCATTTTTTAGAAATACTGTCTTCATTCATGTCTGTAAAGGTTATTATTTGCTATAAATTTTAATATAGCTCAGATCGGGTTGAGATATTAAAAGTATTTGAATTACATATGCTGTTTTTCTGTTAAGTTACAGACTATAAATTTATTAAAATCATTTCGTTTAAGCGACTAAACCTTATTTTTTATATCCACTATTTGCAATAGGCTTAGGATGATTGCTTAAATAAAAAAATCACAGTAATAATAAAATATACTACTGTGATTTTTGAAATAACATTTTTTTGTTAAAAGGCTGAATTATAGATTAGGATAATTATCTACATCAAAGAATCCAGTAATGTCTTTTAATCTATTGTCTTCAACTAATGCAAAACTGGTTCCATCATCAACAACTTCATTCTTTTCGTTTAGCATATCCCATTTTATTAGATATCTATCGTGATGAGAAAGTATTTTTGTTGGAACAAATGTTGTTCCAGGAAATTGCTCTTGAAACTGAGCTATATAATCAGATATCTGGGTAAGGCCTTTGGCTTGATAAAGCGGATCTGTATATTTAAAATCATCGGCTATAAATTTCTGTAACTCTTGTTCTCTTTCCGCGTTATTAGTTATGGTCCAACTTTCACACCAGTTATTCCATATTTTTTTAAAATCTTCCATTTTATTCTAATTTTATTTTAAAATTCTTGTATCGTAGGACGAATTACGAGTTCGTTAATATCTACATCTGCAGGTTGTTCAATAGCGTAAGTAACAGCTTTTGCAATGGAAATTGCAGGAATGGCATCTTTGTAAACTTGCTGTATAAATTGCGAAGTGCCCTCATCTGAGCTTCCTAATTGTAGTTCAGAATCTATTAAACCCGGTGAAAGAATTGTGGTTCTAATATCTTTACCAACCTCTTGCCTTAATCCTTCACTTATGGCACGCACTGCATATTTAGTTCCGCTATACACTGCTCCGCCTGGGCTTACTTTTAATCCCGCAACAGATGCTAAATTGATAAAGTGACCCGATTTTTGTTTTTCAAATTCTGGCAAGGCTGCAGCAATACCGTATAACACACCTTTTATGTTAACATCAATCATACTGTCCCATTCGTTAACTTTTAAAGCACTTAATGGTGCCAAAGGCATAATACCGGCATTATTGACCATAACATCAATTTTGCCAAAACTGTCAATGGCTTTTTTTACCAAAGCTTTTACATCATCGGCACTGGTAACATCTGTTCTTAAAATTTCAACAGCACCTCCATTTTCTTTAATTTCGGTAGCCACTTTTTCTAATTTTTCTACTCTACGAGCACCTAATACTACTTTTGCTCCTTTTTCTGCCAAATAATGCGCTGTAGCTTCTCCTAATCCGCTACTTCCACCTGTAATGACTACTACTTTGTCTGCTATATTATTGGTCATTTTATTTAATTTTTGTTTCTAATAAGTACTCTAATTTGTAATTGCTTAAAGACTCATCTTGTATAGACTGCGTTAGTTCATTAACCTTGTCTGCGCCAAATGGCAATCCAACGGTTGTACGTGTTGGTCTTGTGCCTTGAGACATTTCTGCCAGTTTTAAATAAGCGTCGGCAACTATACTAGGCTGTGGAATATCTTCTGACTGCATTAACTCACCAAATCCTTCAACCATAGTGCCAAGAATCTTCTGTAATTCTGGGTTCTCCGCTACAATTTCTGTTCTAGCTTCTGGAACAAATGAATTTCCTAAATTAGTAGCAAATGGTCCTGGTTCAACTAAAATAGATTCTACTCCAGTAGGTGCCAATTCATATTTTAAACTTTGTGTATACGCTTCTACTGCTGCTTTAGATGCACTATAAGTTGCTGCAAACGGAGCAGGTACTCTACCATAGGCAGATGTTGTATTAATTATTAACCCTTTTCCTGCTTTACGCATAGTTGGTAATACTGCTTGTGAGGTTCTAATAATACCATAATAGTTTATATTCATTAAGTCATCTGCTTGGGCTACACTAAACGCTTCTGCAATTCCTAAATGCATAATACCAGCGTTGTTTATTAAAACATCTATGGAACCTTCTTCTTTAATTATGCTGTCCATTGCTTTTGTAACGGAGTCATCATTAGCAACATCCATAGCTACAACCTTAACGTTTGAAGAATAATTTTCCAGTTCTTGTTTCTTTTCAGAATTGCTTCCGTTAGGATTTCTCATTGTGGCATATACCTTATAACCGTTGTCTGCAAATAGTTTTGCTGAAAGGTATCCAAATCCGTTACTGCTTCCTGTGATAATTACATTTTTCATTTTTATTTGTTTTATATATTATTTATTACTTTTAAAACGCAAGCAAAAATATATACATTACTTTTATTATGCAAGTAAAAATTAAATTAATTTCATTTTGCAAGTAAAAAAATAAAAATTGTACCTTTGTAATCAATTATAAATACGTTAGATATAATGGAACATAAATTTAGATGTAATTGCCCTATAACCGTTGCGCTTGATGTTATTGGCGATAAATGGGCTTTGGTTATTGTTAAACAAATGCTGACTGAAGGAAAAAAAACGTTTAAAGATTTTATTGAGAGTGAAGAAGCTATTGCTACTAACATATTATCATCAAGATTAAAAATGCTTGAAGAGTTTAAGATTATCACAAAAGATAAACTGCCAGATAATAAGAAAACCAATATTTATACATTAACCGAAAAGGGTGTAGACCTAATGCCAATAATAGCAGAATTATCTCTTTGGAGCGATAAACACATTAGAGAGTTTTATCCCGAATTATATTCTGGTGAAACGCTTCAAATTATAAAAAACAATAAAGAAGGTTTTATTAATAAAAAAATTGAAGACTATAAGTTAGAAAATTGGAAATAGCTTGAAGTTAATTATTTGCTATAAATTTTGAAATTTTTATATAGAGCAGATCGTGTATACATGTGTCTCAATCCAATTCTACCAGTAGTAATGGAATCAATTTTAGAAATATCCCAAGAAAACAGTTCTTCCTGATCTTTACTTTTCATTTTAAAGAACAGATGCCTTTTAGTTTTTATAACGGTTATGTGGTATTTCTGTCCCGTTTTAAAATACCCAAGCTCATCGTACGATGGCGTAATTCTGGTTGCATTAAAATTATTGTTACTAGGTTTAGGATACCTTCTCGCTCTAACATAATACGTACTATCTCCTATATTATTAAACGCTGCATAGCTAATATGCAGTAAATTCATGTTTTCAAAATAAGTTTTCATAGTAGGAATTTTTCGAGATTTTTCCCATGTAGATATGTCAGGAGCAAACCCCTTCTCGCTATTTCCAGTTGCTTGAATGTATAAAATATTTACCCAGCGTATGGCATGGTCTGTGCGCGTATAATCGTATTTAATCTTAATATCTCCGTTAAATGACGCTTTTGTCCAGATTACAGCATGGTGCGCATCGTTTTTTGCTTCGGGTCCTGCTTTAAAATGCATGCCTTTTTTTGTGTTTTCTACGCTGGCAATTAAACCGTCTAAAGTCCAATGTTTTGTCCAGTCGGTAGTACATTTATCTTTAAAAACAAGCTGCCATTCTTTAGCGCTGTTAGCTTGTAAAAAAGCATCCGGTTGACTAAATACATTTAATGTCCATAATAGTAATATCAGGATTAAAATAGATTCTTGTTTTTTAAAATAAAAAAGGTGCAATTGGCTTATGTTTAGTAACTTGTTAGTACATGTGGGGGCTATTTCTAATTTCTTCTGCTTAATATTTTGTTTTCGTTTTGTGAAAATAGATTCTCATAATACCTAATTTTAGCTACAACTTCTATAAACGTTGATGCTTGTGTCATTTTTCTATACAGAAAGGCGTCATATAAATTTTACTTAAACCGTTTTTACTTTCTTCGGTATATTTTTTAAAATCTAATATGCTTTTAAATTTTTTTGGTTTAATATCTTGCCTTTTACTTGTAAAATACAAGATTTGGTTTTTCTCGTCATAGAAAGGGCAGTATTCCATAAATTTAGTATTAATAGGTACGCCTATGTTTTTTGATTTGCCCCAGGTTCCGTCTAATTCTTTTTTTGAAATATATAAATCGCCACTTCCTTGTCCATCTTCCGTATTGTACTTGGTATACAGTATAAAGTCTTCTTTCTTGGAAACAAAGGCATTAAACTCATAACCAGCACTATTAATATTTTTATTTAAAAGAACAGGAGCTAAATATTTTCCATCCTCCCATTTACAAAAATAAATATCATCTTTTCCAAAACCATTTGGAGCGTCCTTTGTAAAATATAGATTATTGTTATCGCTAATAGTTGGATAAAATTCGTCTGACTCTGAGTTAATTGTTTTTCCTATATTCTTGGGTTCAGACCATTTACCTTTTTTACTATCTCTATCAACATACCAAATGTCAAAATCCTTTTTTTCAGCAAAAGAATCATTTAAAGGCCTGTTGGAAGCAAAAAACAACCGTTTTTCATGCATCGATAAAAAAGGTTCTAAATACATAAACGAATCACAAAAGGGCAATAGCTCAGGCTCTAACCATGTATTATCTTCTTTCTTAATAGTGGCTAATTGAGAAATTTTACCATTCGGGCTTTGTATAGTAAAAAAGGCTTCATTTCCATCAGCCGAAATACAAAAATCTCGAACATTATTAAATTGATTTAGTATGTTGTTAAATTGAATAATATCATTTTCGTTCTGAGCCCATAAAAGCTTCGAAATTAAAACTAGCAATATTAGTAGTACGTTTTTTTTCATAATTATATGGCTAATTTTTTTGTTTTAATAACCATATTTATCTTTCCAGCGTTGTTTTAAAAAATCGCGGTGTGCATTTTCTCTAGCGTTATTACCAGGTTCGTAAAACTTGGTGTTTTTAATGTCGTCAGGTAAAAATTCTTGAGGCGCAAAATTGTTGTTATAATTGTGCGCGTATTTGTAATTATCGCCATAACCAAGCTCTTTCATTAATTTGGTAGGCGCATTTCTAATTTCTAACGGTACAGGTAAATCGCCGGTTTGTTTAACCAATTGTTGCGCTTGGCCAATAGCCAAATAAGCTGCATTACTTTTTGGCGAGCAGGCCAAGTAAGTAGCGCATTGACTTAATATAATTCTAGACTCCGGAAAACCAATAGTACTCACTGCCTGAAACGCATTATTAGCAATAACCAATGCAGTAGGGTTGGCGTTACCAATATCTTCGCTAGCCAAAATTAAAAGTCTGCGGGCAATAAACTTAACATCTTCACCACCTTCAACCATTCTAGCAAGCCAGTATACTGCAGCATTGGGGTCGCTACCACGAATAGATTTTATAAAAGCCGAAATAATATCGTAATGTTGCTCGCCAGTTTTATCGTATCGTACCGTGTTATTTTGCACCTTTTGCAGCACAGCCTCGTTAGTAATAACCACAGTATCATCGTTATACGAATTTACAATAAGCTCAAAAATATTAAGCAATTTTCTACCATCTCCGCCAGATAATCTAAGTAGTGCACTAGTTTCTTTAAGTGTAATTTTTTTTGCAGCCATATGCTCGTCAGTAGCAATGGCACGATTTAAAAGTGTCTCTAAGTCCTTTTTCTCAAAAGCATTTAAAATATATACTTGGCAACGCGATAAAAGGGCAGGTATAACCTCAAAGCTAGGGTTTTCTGTAGTAGCGCCAATAAGCGTAATCCACCCTTTTTCTACAGCCTGTAATAAAGAATCTTGTTGCGATTTACTAAACCTATGTATTTCGTCAATAAATAAAATAGGGTTTTTAGTAGTAAACAAACCGCCACTCTGTTTAGCCTTATCAATAACATCTCTAATATCTTTAACACCAGAGTTTATGGCACTAAGCGTGTAAAAAGGTCTGCCAGATTCGTTAGCAATAATATTAGCCAATGTTGTTTTACCTGTTCCTGGAGGTCCCCAAAAGAGCATCGACGGTATTAAACCTTGTTTTAAATGTTGCGTTAATACACCATTAGCCCCAACCAAATGGGCTTGACTTACATAATCATCTAACGTTTTTGGTCTTAAACGTTCCGCTAAAGGTTCATTCACATTCATAGTGTAAAAATACTTTAAATTTTTATTTTGGGCGTGCCCCCGAAGAAAAATCGGGGTCGCGCTTTCGCTACTCAATCTTTTTGTTTAGAAAAAAAAACAAAAAGGATTTCAAACAAATAGCTCAATCGCTCACGCGAGCCTATCTGCCAATTTAGCACCAAACATAAAGTTGGTTAACTATTTGCTATCTTTAGTTAACTATGATAAAGCAAACCGAACCATTTAAATTTACAACAGGAGTAATTGCCTACCCACTATTTTTTGTTTTAACATTGTGGCTTGTCTTTTGGTTCGAAATAAGATTTGGATTTAATTTTAGTAACTATGGCGTTTACCCGCAAAATTTAAAAGGATTGCGTGGCGTAATATTTAGTCCATTTATACATGGCGATATAGAGCATTTGTACCACAACAGTATACCATTACTCGTGTTGTGTACAGCCTTGTTTTACTTTTACAGACCCGTAGCCTGGAAAGTTATTTTATACGGTATCTTACTTTCTGGCTTTTTAACATGGTGCATAGGTAGGCCATCTTATCATATTGGAGCTAGCGGACTTATTTATGTTTTAGTGAGTTTTACATTTTTTAAAGGTGTTTTTGCTAAATATTATCGCCTAATAGCCTTATCCTTATTAGTGGTTTTTCTTTATGGCAGCATGATTTGGTATACTATGCCAATAAAAGAAGGCATTTCTTGGGAAGGCCATTTATCTGGCTTAATAACCGGTTTAGTATTTGCCATGCTCTTTAAAAAACAAATAGCACAACCTAAAAAGTATGTTTGGGAACAAGATAATTTTAACGAAGAAGACGATGTGTTTTTACAACACTTCGACGAAAACGGTAACTTTATAGAAACCGAAGTAGAACCAATAGATATTGATGAAATACCACCACCAGTGGTTAAATATTTTTTAAAAGTAAAACCTAAAGAAGACGAGAACTTTACTGCAAAGGGTTAAAAGCTAGCGTCTCTGTCTTACAGCTTCGTATAAAAAAGCACCACAAGCCACAGATACGTTTAACGATTCTATTTCGCCAAGCAATGGTAATTTAGCTTTAGCATCAACCACCTTTAATGTCGAGGGGTTAATACCTCTACCTTCGCTACCCATAATAATGGCACAAGGTTCTGTAAACGAAACATCGTAAAGGGTGTCGTTTGTTTTTTCTGTTGCAGCAATAACTTTAATGCCAGAAGCCTGCATAAAAAATACAGCATCTTTAATATGGTCTACTTTACACAACGGAATTTTAAAAACAGCACCAGCACTCGTTTTAATAGTATCTCCATTTACAGGAGCACCGCCTTTTTTCTGTACAATAATACCATCTACACCAGTACACTCGGCAGTTCTAATTATAGCGCCAAAATTTCTAACATCGCTTAATTGGTCTAAAAGCAAAAACATAGGTGTTTTACCAGACTCCATAACACTGTTAACCAAAGTTTCCATGTCGTGAAAAGCAATAGGCGATATTTGTGCCACTGCACCTTGATGGTTTTTATTGGTTAACCGATTTAGTTTCTCTACAGGAACATAAGATTTGTTAACCGATTTTTTATTTAATAAAGATTCTAGCTCGCTAAAAAGGTCTCCGCTTAATCCCTTTTGAAGAAATACTTTATCAATAGTTTCGCTAGAATTTATGGCTTCTATTATCGCTCTAATTCCAAAAATTTGTGTCTGTTCTTGCATGCTACAAATGTATAAAAACAATATTATAATAAGATTGTTTTTAAACTGCTATTGGTAAAGTTTTTAATTGAAACATATGGTGTATTATAATGGGTTAATACTTTTTAGTAATTAGAAAAAAGAAACACTATGTGTTTATTGTAAATTAAAGGTATTAAGTAAGTATTTAAACGTTTGCAAAATAACTGCTAATACCACTTAAAATACTTTGTACAGCGTAAGATGCCAATATTAATCCCATAATTTTACTAATAACCGTAATGCCATAGCTACCAATTCTTTTTTGTAAATGACCTGCTGTTAAAAGTATTAAACAAGTTAAGCCAATAACAAAAAGCACAAGCGCTGTTGTTATGGTTTGTTGTTGTATGGTGTAAATATGGTTGTCTGTTAGTAAAACTACTGCCATAATTGCACCAGGTGAAGCAATAGAAGGTATTGCAATTGGGAAAATGGTAACGTGTTTATAATCTGTTATTTTATTTTTTTCTTGTTCTGGTTTACCATCGCCAAATATCATGGTTAGCGCAAATAAAAACAGTATAACACCGCCCGAAATTTGAAAAGCATCAAGAGAAACTGCCATGCCTTCTAAAATTAACTGGCCAATTACAATAAAAAACAAAAGAATAAAAAAGGCTATTATCGATGCGCGAATTGCGACTTTCTTTTTATGGTGTGCATCAAACTCTTTGGTGGCTTCCAAATAAACAGGAATGGTTCCTATAGGATCGATTACAGCAAAAATAAAAAATATTGAAGTTAAAATTTCTGCCATATTTATTTAATACGTTTGGCATGTGTTGTAAACGATAAACCTTGTTGGCCCATAGTAGAATTCATTACACCTTCAAACAACGGTTCAGAGCAGTTTAGAGGCGTTTTCCATTCAAAAATAAAATTAGATCCTGTACCACCAGAAATATCAATTTCATCTATAATAATTTCCGCAGTTTCCATAGGAGCTAAAAAAACAGGTTTATCAAAATATTTTCTAATAGATTTGCCATGTGTGTCGTAATAATCGGCTCTTAGTACATAAATAGTATCTGTTTCGCTAGTATTTCTTAAGCTAATCATAGCAGTTAAATTATGTGTTTTATGTTCCGAAATGCTATAAATTTGAGAATAAACCGATAGGTAAGATTTCCCGTGTTCAAGCGTATCTGTTTCGCTAATAACTGCAGTGCGTTTAGACCAGTTTTCTGGATGCATCGGACTTATTTTTTCTTTGTCGTTACAAGCCCAAATTAAAACTAATAAAAAGAATATAAAAAAGTGTGTTGTCTTCATTTAATTAAGGTTTTTGGTTGCTATATTAACATATAAAAAGGGAAAATATCCTTTTAGATAAAGACCTTCCGATGGTTAAACGAAATTATCGTTTTTTTCTGTCAAAGTCAAACTTAAAACTACAAAACCCCAGACAAGCCTGAGGTTTTTATAAAAGTCTATAGGTTTAATTTAATTAAAAGAAGCCCATTGGTTTTTTATCGTAAGAGATTAACATGTTTTTTACAACACGGTAATGATCTAAAGCCATTTTATGGTTTTCACGACCAAAGCCAGATTCTTTAACACCACCAAAAGGAGCGTGAGCAGGATAGGTGTTGTATTGGTTTACCCAAACTCTACCTGCTTGTATGGCACGTGGTACTTGGTATAACTCGTGAGCATCACGAGACCAAACACCAGCACCTAAACCGTAAGGTGTGTCGTTTGCAATAGCAATAGCTTCTTCAGTAGTTTTAAAGGTTGTTAAGGCTACTACTGGTCCAAAAATCTCTTCTTGGAAAACACGCATTTTGTTATCACCTTTTAAAACAGTTGGTTGTACGTAGTAACCATCGGCTAATTCGCCTTCATAATTACCAGCTTCACCACCAGCTAAAACAGCAGCACCTTCTTCAATACCAATTTTAATATAGTTTAATATTTTTTCATATTGTGCTTTAGATACCTGAGAACCAATCATTGTTTCTGGATCTAATGGGTTTCCTGGTTTTACTAATTTTAAACGTTCTTGCATTTTTTCAACAAAACGATCTGCAATGTCTTCGTGTACTAAAATACGAGATGGAGACGTGCAAATTTCTCCTTGATTTAAAGCAAACATTAATGCGCCTTCTACTGCTTTACTAAAGAATTCATCATCTTGATCTGCTACAGATGGGAAGAAAATGTTAGGCGATTTTCCACCTAACTCCATAGTTACAGGAATAATATTTTCTGCTGCATTATGTAATACCGTACGTCCAGTTTCTGTAGAACCTGTAAACGATAATTTAGCAATTCGGTTTGATGTTGCTAATGCTGCACCAGCTTCTTTACCAAAACCAGTTACAATATTTAATACACCTGCTGGTAAAATATCACCAATTAGTTCCATTAATGCCATAACACTTGTAGGTGTTTGTTCTGCTGGTTTTACAACCGCTGTACAACCTGCTGCTAAAGCTGGAGCAATTTTCCATGCTAACATTAACATTGGGAAGTTCCATGGGATAATTTCACCAACTACACCAACTGGTTCGTGTAATACAATACTAACGGTGTCTTTATCGTGTTCTGAAATACTACCTTCATCTGCACGAATAACTCCTGCAAAATAACGGAAGTGATCGATACAGTAGGGAATATCTGCAGCGCGTGCTTCACGAATTGGCTTACCATTATCTATTGTTTCTAAGGTTGCTAGATACTCTAAGTTATCTTCCATAACCTGAGCAATTTTTAATAACGCATTGCTACGCTCTGTTGCAGATGAGTTGCTCCATGCAGGAAATGCTTCGTGAGCTGCATCTAATGCAAGATTTATATCTTCTTGTGTTGATCTTGCTGCTTGTGTAAATACTTTTCCATCTACAGGAGATCTGTTTTCAAAATATTGTCCTTTAATTGGGGCAACAAATTTACCTCCAATAAAGTTTCCGTATTTTTCTTTAAATTCGGGTTTTGCTACATTTGCCATATTACTGTGTTTTAATTTTTTAAAATGATGCTTGAAAAACCAAGCGTTTGTAATGATGATGCAAATGTATAATGGAAGCAAAGCTTCTTATTTATTGAAAAGGCTCAATAACTTATGAAAAAAGTTCAAATTGTGTTTTTATTAGTTAGGTAAATATTAAAACTTAATCATAAGTATTGGTAATTAGTGTTTTAGGAATGTTTAGTGATTTTTAAATTTCTGTTGGACTAATTCCGAACTTGTTTTTAAAGGCCACACTAAAGTTAGATAGGTTGTTATAACCTACATCTAAATAGATATCAGACGCTTTTAAATCGCCTCCTTGTAAAAGTTCTTTAGCCTTTTGTAGGCGTTTGTCTTTTAGCCATTTTCCTGGAGCTTCCTTATATTCTGCAGTAAAATGTCTTTTAAATGTAGACAAGCTCATGTTGCATAAAAAGGCAATTTCTTCTAATTTTAAATTAGAATGCACATGATCTTCTACTATATTTTTAAAAGGTGATACTTCTTTAGAAATTAAAGCGTGTAAGTAATGTTCAAACTCACTACCATATTTGTCTAGTAAATACAGTAATATTTCTTCAAATTTAAGCGATAACATAGCATCGCAATAGGTGCTGTTTTCAAACGTTTTAGATGAAAGAGAGCTTATAAAAGACGCAATATAATCATCGTTTTCAATAACAAAATAAGGCACTTTTTCTTGGTAAGGCTTAACGTCTTTAGTGTACTTACTTAAAAAATCGGTTAGCTTTTTTTCTGAAAAAAAGAAGAGTTTACAATAGTAAATTGCTTCGGTATCTAATAATTCTGTCCAAAGCCAATTTCCTTTTTTTAATAGTAACGACTGTTCGCTATTAACAGCTTTAGAGGTGTTTGCAAAATGGACTTGCTTTTTTCCTACTTGCAGGAAGCTAAAC
Source organism: Postechiella marina (assembly GCF_039538365.1). Classification (NCBI taxonomy): domain Bacteria; kingdom Pseudomonadati; phylum Bacteroidota; class Flavobacteriia; order Flavobacteriales; family Flavobacteriaceae; genus Postechiella; species Postechiella marina. Next base: position 230,620 of record NZ_BAABCA010000006.1, on the reverse strand, counting down.
ATATTCATGCTTAAATTCACTTTGCTTTTAACGACATCGTTTGTCATTTTAAAATCGTACACAAATATGTCTTTGTTTTCACTTGGAGTGTCAAAGTAAATTTCTGGAATGTTTTCTATAGCCATTTTAATTGCGTTTTGTTTTATTTAAAATGGACTAAAATCAAAATAAAAAATTGGATAATAATCTACACTTTATTACCATGTAAAATTATCCAATTTATTTAAAGCGTTCTAAAATTTTAATCATTTTTAGTAAAATAGCCTTCGTTAGATACTGCTGCATTGCTAACGGTAATACTTGCAGTTTTAAACCAAACTTCGGTAAAATTACCATCAGCATATTGTTTGGTAATATCTCCATTATGGGTTTCGGCACCAGAACACCAATTTTTATTAACCTTAGGCGATTTTCCGTTAGTTTGGTTATATGCACCAAGTTTAAAAAAGCAACCTTCGCCAGCATAAGCAGTTTCGCGTTCAACCCCATCTTGGCCAATAGGTACAAATAGTTTTTGTGTTTGCTCTGGTATATCTGCCTTTGTTGTGTACTCAGACTGTATTAAGTTTTTTGTAAATGTTTTTGTTTCGTGTGCATCACTTGTAAAAGTTAAATGCATTATACCATCTTTAACTTCAATTAAATAACTAAATTCTTCTCCCAACGCAATGCCTTCTTTTGGTTCTTCTGGGAATGTATTGGCTTTACTACCAACTACCGAAAAGTCGTCTCCCCAGACAGCAGTAGAGAAATCCCAACGTCCAGAATTATTGTTTCCAGCAGTGTTAATTTCGTAATGCCAAAATACAGAACCTTTACTGTGACCAGGATATTTTTTGTAGAAAATTTTTAAAGGTTCGTTTTCATGTTTATCTGCGCTATGTATTTGCCCAACCACAACTGCATGCGATGCTGCTACACGAGCATCACCTGTAGCAGATACTTGCATTACTTTTAAGGTTGCAGATAATTTATCGTTAGCTGTTTTTGGATACCATTTTTTTATTTGGGCCAATTCGGTTCTAGTGTTGTTAGACGTTCCGTGTGTATCACCGCCATTTGGTGTTTTAAACACAACCCAATCTACTTTGCCATCGTTTGTGGTATAGAAAAAATCTTTATTTTCATAATTATTAGCAATACCTACATTAGATCCATCACCTAAAATTAATTTCCAGTCATCAAAAAACGGAATTATAGCATTGGCGTACTTTGTTTTTATGCTGTCTTTTACATTTGGTATTATGTTTATACTTGAAGATTTTACGTCTTTTTTACAACTGTTTAGCAAAATAAGACTTAAGCCGAATATTAAGTTGCGTTGTTTTTTTATGTTTATCATTTAGTTTTTTTTAATTACAATGAATATGATTTTATAATCTAACTAAGGTAATAAAAATTGGTGTACCAATTTAAAATTCCTATTAATTCTTTTTTGCAGTCTTGAAAAAAGTGATTTTATTTAAGATTGTAGGGTATAAAAAAAAAGCCTCAAACAAATGTGTGCTTGAGGTTTTATTTTTCATAATAAGTCAATTTTGTGTCAACTTATTTTAGGACGGGACATTTAAAACAAAAAAGGCTATCTAGTAAATAGATAGCCTTTTATATAATGCATATAGAATTTTTGTTATTCTCCTAAAAACGGATATCTATAATCTATTGGAGTAACAAATGTTTCTTTAATCATTCTTGGAGATACCCAACGTAATAAGTTTTGTGCACTACCAGCTTTATCGTTAGTTCCAGACGCTCTTGCACCTCCAAAAGGTTGTTGTCCTACAACTGCGCCTGTTGGTTTATCGTTAATGTAAAAGTTACCAGCACAGTTTTGTAAAGCTTCGGTAGCCTGTGTTACTGCATAACGGTCTTTGGCTAAAATAGCTCCTGTTAAAGCATAGTCACTTGTTTCGTCTACAAGTTTTAATGTTTCTGCATAGGCGTCATCTTCGTACACATAAATAGTAATTACCGGGCCAAAAAGCTCCGTAGACATGGTTGTGTATTTAGGATTTTCTGTAACAATAACAGTAGGCTCTATAAAGTAGCCTTTGCTTTTATCGTAGTTTCCACCAACAATAATGTTAGCATCGCTATCGTTTTTAGCACCATCAATGTATTTTGCTAATTTATCGAAAGACCCTTCGTGAATTACTGCTGTAATAAAGTTATTCATATCTTCTGGAGATCCCATTTTAAAAGATTTTACATCTTCTATAACAAAGGTTTTAACCTCTTCCCAGATAGATTTTGAAATGTAAGCTCTTGATGCTGCACTACATTTTTGACCTTGAAATTCGAAAGCACCACGAACAATGGCAGTAGCTACTTGTTTAGGGTTGGCTGTTTTATGCGCAACAATAAAATCTTTTCCTCCTGTTTCTCCAACAATTTTTGGGTAAGTTTTATAGTTGTGTATATTGTTTCCAATTTGTTTCCAAAGTTCTTTAAAAATAAATGTAGAACCAGTAAAGTGTAAACCAGAGAAATCTGGGCTAGCCATTACCGTATTTGTAATCATTACTGGATCTCCAAAAACGACATTTATAACACCTGCAGGAACTCCAGCCTCTTCAAATACATCCATAATTACTTTTGCAGAATATACTTGGCTATCACTTGGTTTCCATATTACAACATTACCCATTAATGCCATACAAGCAGGAAGGTTACCAGCAATAGCAGTAAAGTTAAATGGTGTAACAGCATAAGTAAAACCTTCTAGCGGTCTGTACTCTATACGGTTCCAGGCATCGCTTGTACTTTCTGGTTGCTCCATGTAAATGTCTGTCATAAACTGTACATTAAAACGTAAGAAATCTATAAGCTCGCAAGCGGCATCAATTTCTGCTTGGTGTATGGTTTTAGATTGTGCAATCATTGTTGCTGCGTTTATTTTTGCTCTATACGGACCAGCAATAAGTTCAGCTGCTTTTAAAAAGATACCTGCACGTTGTTCCCATGGCATTTGGCTCCATATTTTTCTAGCTTCTAGCGCAGTAGCAATAGCGTCTTCTACGTGATTTTGTTCTGCTAAATGATATGTTCCTACTATATGTTGATGATCGTGTGGAGGCGACATTGTTCTTGTGTTACCAGTTTTAATATGCTTACCATTAATATAAAGCGGTACATCTACTTTGCTATTAAACATATTTTTATATGTTTCTAAAACAGCATCGCGTTCTGGCGATCCTGGAGCATAAGATTTAACCGGTTCGTTAACAGCTATTGGTACATTAAAAAAGCCTTTTCCCATGTTTTTTGATTTTTTGTTATTGATTTTTCAGTAATTCGTTTACAAAATTACGAATATTTTAACGGGTTATATCAATTTGTACTTCTAAAAGGGTGTTAAAATTTATTAATTTTTTTGTAAGTTGCTACTTTGTTTTTAGACAAATTTGTTTATGTGTACAGTAACAATTATTCCGAAAGGAAAAAATGACTTTATTTTAACTTCTAATAGGGACGAGGCTCCCGATAGGCTGTCGTTAACCCCAGATTTTTATAAGGTTGATGGTGTCGATGTGCTTTTTCCTAAAGATGAACTTTCTGGAGGGACATGGGTTGGGGTTAGCGAAAAAAATCGAGTGGTTTGTTTGCTTAATGGCGGATTCACAATTCATAATAGAGCATTAAATTACCGATTAAGTAGAGGTGTGGTTGTTAAACATTTTATGGTTGCTAAAAATATTTTCGATGCTTTATCTACTTATAATTTAGAAGGCATAGAACCTTTTACTATGGTAATAGCAGACTGGAATACCTCTTTACTATTTTTTGAGTTGGTTTGGGATGGGCAAGAAAGACATGTAACTCAGCTACCAAACGTACCTAAAATATGGTCGTCTTCTACATTATATTCTAAAACCATGGCAAGTGAGCGTTTATCTTGGTTTAATGCTTTTAAAACAGAAAACGAATTAGAGGCCAGTGCTATATTAAATTTTCATAAAACAGCAGGAAAAATACATAAAGACTATGGTGTGATTATGGATCGTGGATTTGTAAAAACGACAAGTATAACACAAATTACTAAAGTTAACCATGTTGTAAATATGCGTTTTGAAAGCTTAAATAATAACACTGTAACCCAAACCGAATTTAAACAGCCACATGTTGTAAATGAGTAGTACGGGCATTATTTTAACACTGGCATATCCAGATACTATAGTAATGGTGTCCAAAGAATGGTTTTCCCCATTTTTAAAATTTCTTGGGGTAGGTAAAAAGAATTATTTAAGGGCTGGACACGCTGCTTTAGTACTTATTAATAAAGAGACGGGTGTTTTAGAATATCATGATTTTGGTCGTTATATAACTTCTGAGCCTAATGGTAGGGTTAGAGGTAGAGATACAGATAACGAATTACACTTTCCTTTAAAAGCTAAGATTAAAGACGATGTTATTACAAATTTACATGCCATTTTAGAGTTTTTGGCAACACACCCTAAATTAACACATGGCGACGGTAAATTAGTAGCATCGGTTTGTAATGCGGTAGATTATAATAAAGCAAGAACGCATATTACTAAAATGCAAAACAAGCATTTTATTAGATATGCTGCTTTTATTAAAAACGCTTGCAATTGTGCGCGTTTTGTTACAGATGCCTTAATTGCATCGGTTACAGATACTGATATGAAAAAGCGTTTGAGAAACTCTAAATGGTTTACACCGAGTACGGTAGGTAATGTTTTGTTAGCTGATACTGAAAATTATCCTTTTAATGTTAGTGCCTTAGGAGATGTTACGAGATTTGAAGGGTCTCAGAAAAGTGAAAATTTGCGTTGTTTTCTAGATCGTTTAAAAGATCATAAAGTTAATCTTGTTGGTACATTGCATCCGCGTAATGTTGAAGGCTTACATGACAATGCCCAATGGTTATCTGGTATTGCTGCTGGTGCTTGGTTTGAGCTGCACAGAACAGAACATAATAATGTATACCGGTTTAGGCGTATTTCTCCTTATGGAAATATAGATATTGATGCTTTTTTTAAATGTAAGGATAGTCGTTTTAATTACAATTTAGGCTATCAATTCGTGCATTATTCTAATTGCAAATTTTTTCAAGTAAAACAGGGAGCAACTGTTTTTAAGTTTGAAAAGAAAGTTTAATGTATTTTAGTACGAGCCAATTTTTTTGATATAATTGAGTAGGTTATTTTTTTACTGTCTTATATTTAATAACTCAGTTTCTAAGATTGATTTAGTTTAAAAATCTGCAAGGTATAATTTGTTTTTGGTATTGTGGTAACTACAACACCTTTATCGTTATTACAGCTAAACAATACTAAAAGAATTAAGTTTAATAAAATTAAATACTTTAATATTATTAAAGCGTATTGCTATACTTTTTATGTATATGTAAAGTTATAACTTAGGTGGGTCTATGCTTTAATTTTACATGTTGTAAAAGGTTTAAAATATGTAAAATTACGTGTTTTGTATATTTAACCGTTTATTAATTACAATACCGTTTTTAATAATGTTAGAGGATTAATTTATAGCAAAAGGTGCACTTAATTTAAAAGTAGGAATGTCTACATTAAATTTTTGTGTTGTGCTAAAGTTTACCATGCTATAATAGCCTGTCATGGCTCCAAAAGGAGAGGTTAGCAAACAACCAGAAGTATATGTATGCGATTCGCCAGGTTTTAATACAGGCTTAAGCCCAATAACACCGTCTCCATCTACAATTTCTACATTGTTTAAAGCGTCCATAATTTCCCAATGGCGTGCGTTAAGCTGCACAGAGTCTTTACTTTGGTTCTCTATGGTTACGGTATAGCCAAAAGCAAATTGAATTTTATAATTTTTATAAAAAGAGCCTTCGAAATGAGTTTCTACCGATATTTTTATGCCTTGTGTTATTTGTTGTACCATGTTAACTGTTGATATACAGTGTCTTTTACCTTGCAAAAATACTAATTATATAGCGGTATTGCTTAGTTTTTAACGTGTTTAATTTTATTTTTAACGAAATTATGTTGTTTTAATTGCTGATATTTATAGAACTCCCTTCGCCTAAGCCTATTATTTTATCGTATCGCGCTCCCAAATCTGTATAGTATACTAACACTTTGTAATTGTTTTCGGTTTGATAAAAATTACCACTAATTGTGCCTTCGTCAATGCTATTATCTTTGTTTACAATTACGTATTTGTAGTTGTAAAAGCCTTGCTTTAATAAAATGGGACAGGAGTATATGTTGTTTTCTGGATCGAAAGTTAGCTTGGTGCTTTCGTTTATCTCGTAGTTATTAAAGTTACCATAAACATGTATGTCTTTACCTTCGAAAATTTCTTCGGGTAATAAAGAGAAAAATACCCAAACATAATCAGACTCAATACTAGGGTTATCTGCATCTACATGTGTAATAAGGTAATTACCGTTAATATCAGGGTTGTATGTATATGGTTTTTCTGCTCTTCTATAATTTGTAAAAAGGTAATTGTAGTAAATGTCTTGTAAATCTGTAGTGCGAACGCCAGTGTTTGCTGCTCGTACATCTTTGTTTTCGAAAAATAAATATTCGTTACCTCCCCAAAAACTTGTTTCGGAATCGTATTTGTAAATTAATTCGTTGCCAATTGTGTAAAGCGGTTTTAAGTTTTTTATAGCTGTGTTTAAATTGTTGTTTTGTACAATTAAAACTTTTACAGTTTGTTTTGGGTTGTTAAATTGGATGCCATTAGGCACAATATTAATGTCTACACGTTGTTTTGTGTTTATATGTGCAATACTTCGAGAGCGTTTTATGCTAACACCAACAGCAGTTTTGTTTTCGTAAATCATAAATTTTCTTGAAAATGCTAGTTCATCATCGCTATTGTAAATACTTATCATGTAATTACCAGAAACTTTAAGAGCTTTTGTAAATTGATTAGGGATGCTAAGTCTATAATGCGAATATATTTGGTAGGTGTTAAAAGAGTTTTCGTAATTACGAATACGCTGATTATCGAAACCATCTAAAAATTCAGATTTCATCAAAGCAGACGGTGTCCAATCGTAATTATAATGCTCTATTTTATAATAGTAATCTTCTTCTTCACCATTTAAGGCATCAAATTCTAAGACCAAATATTCGCCTAGTTTTAAAACGGGTAGTTGACTTTCTGGAGTGTTACTTTTAAAGCCAATAGTTTTTATGTAATCAGGAGGAGCAACTTCTTGTACTTGGGCCAAAAGTGAATTGCTAATGGATAAAAGTAAGAGATATTTTATTAATTTAAATGGCATTTTACGGGGTGTTTTTTTGTAAATATAAACAAATTTTATGCCTAAAATGTAAGCCTAGAAGTAAACTATTAAGAGATATAAATGTGCTGTTAGATTAAATAGGGAGGGTTTTATTATTTAGAATAAATATAAATAAGTAAAGAGCCTTTTTAATTGAATGCACATTTAGGTATTAATTTGTATTTTTGCCCCGATTTTTAGACAACTAATTTCAATAAAAAAAATATGTCAAACGACATTCGCATTAAAAAAGGTCTAGACATTAAACTTAAAGGTGCAGCCGATAAAACATCGGAACAAGCTATTATTAGCAACTTTTATGCTTTAAGACCTGAAGATTTCCACAGCGTTATCCCTAAATTAATATCTAAAGTTGGAACAAAGGTAAAAGCGGGCGAGCCTGTTTTTTACGATAAGTCTAACGAAAATGTAAAATTTGTTTCTCCAGTTTCTGGTGAAATTATAGAGATTGCTCGTGGTGAAAAACGTAAAATATTATCTGTAAAAATTCAAGCAGATAAGCAACAAACTTACATTGAGCATGGCGCTTTTAATTTAGATTCTGCAAAGCCAGAAGCTGTTAAAGCACATTTGTTAAATGCTGGTTGTTGGCCATTCGTAAAGCAACGTCCATACGATGTTATTGCAAATCCGGAGAAATCGCCAAAAGCGATTTTTATTTCAGGGTATGCATCAGCACCGCTTGCTGCCGATTTAGATTTTACCCTTGCAGGTAAAGAGGCAGAGTTACAAGCTGCGGTTACAGCGTTGGGTAAACTTACAGAGGGTGCAGTGCATGTATCGGTAGGTAAATCCTCTAATTCGCCACTAGCAGGATTATCTGGTGTTACTCTGCATACTGTTTCTGGTCCGCATCCGTCAGGTAATGTGGGTACACTAATTAATAAAGTCGATCCAGTAAATAAAGGTGAGGTCGTTTGGACAGTAAATGCTCAAGACTTAGTTATTATTGGAGAACTTTTATTAACAGGAAAGTTTAATGCAGAGCGTATTGTAGCACTAGTAGGGTCTTCTGTCGAAAAACCCAGATACTTTGTAACTAAATTAGGTGCAGAAGTTGCAACTATGATTTACGATAAAGGTGTTGCTAAAGATGCAAATGCTAGAATTATCTCTGGAAATGTATTAAGTGGAAAGCAAATTAAGCCAGACGGTTATTTAGATTATTACAGTAACGTAATTTCTATTATTCCAGAAGGTGACGATTATGAACTTTTTGGATGGAATAAGCCTGTGTTTAATAAAGTATCTACATCTAGAGCTTTAACATTTTCTTGGTTAAACCCGAAGAAAGAATACGACTTAAATACAAATACAAACGGAGAGCATCGTGCCTTTGTTACTACTGGTAATTATGAAGAAGTATTTCCGTTGGATATCTTTCCAATGCAAATATTAAAAGCTTGTATGTATAAAGATTTAGACGAAATGGAAGCTTTAGGAATGTACGAAGTTGCACCTGAAGATTTTGCTTTAACAGAATTTATTTGTGTGTCTAAACAACCGCATCAAGATATTATTAGAAAAGGTTTAGATGTAATGCTTAAAGAGATAGGGTAATGAGTTTAAAAAGTAATTTACACAATTTAAAAGAAAAATATAAAGGAACGAAAATGGCTCCTGCGTTTAACGCAATCCATACGTTTTTATATTTGCCAAATGAGACCACACATAACGGTACTCATATCAAGGCTGCCGATGATTTAAAGCGTACCATGAATACTGTTATAATGGCCATGGTACCATGTTTAATTTTTGGTATGTTTAACGCAGGTTACCAACATAATGTAGCGTTTGGAAATATAAGCGCATTATCTGGAGAAGGATTTTTTAGTGCTTCTTTCTGGACGTTAGATAACTTTGGAATTGGTTTCTGGAAAATCATTCCTTTAGTAATTGTATCTTATGTTGTTGGTTTAGCTATAGAAATTTTATTTGCTATAATTAAAAAACACGAAGTAGAAGAAGGGTACTTAGTAACAGGTATGTTAGTGCCTCTTATAGTGCCTATAGATATTCCTTTATGGATGCTAGCTGTAGCAGTTGCTTTTGGTGTTGTAATTGGTAAAGAAGTATTTGGTGGTACAGGTATGAATATCTTAAACCCAGCACTAACTATTAGAGCCTTTTTATTCTTCGCATATCCAACTTGGATGTCTGGAGATAAAGTATGGGTTGAAGGTGCTGTAGAACAAGATCAACTTATTGCTGCAGGTCAAAATCTAGATGCAATATCTGGCGAAACCGTTTTAGGTAGTTTAGCACAAGGTAAAGCTGCAGGTTACGAAATTATGGATATGTTCTTAGGTTTTATACCAGGATCTGTAGGAGAAACATCAACCTTATTAATATTATTAGCTGGTTTATTTTTAATCTTCGCTAAAATAGGAAGCTGGAGAATCATGTTATCTTCTGTAATAGGAGCATTAGTAATGGGGTTAATTTTTAATGCAGTTGTAGATTCTGGATGGATTACAGAAACTAGCAAGTTTTACGGATTAATGAATACCACATTCTGGCATCATTTATTAATTGGAGGTTTTGCTTTTGGTACCGTATTTATGGCTACCGACCCTGTAACAGCTTCTCAAACTAATAAAGGAAAATGGATTTACGGATTCTTAATAGGATTTCTTTCTATAATGATTCGTGTATTTAATCCAGCGTATCCAGAAGGTGTTATGCTAGCTATTCTATTAATGAATGTGTTTGCACCAACTATCGATCATTACGTTGTACAAGGTAACGTAAAACAAAGAATGAAACGTCTAAAAGCAAAAACAGCCTAACGATGGAAAATAGAACAGATAAAAATTCATATACAATTCTATTTGCTATAGGTATGGTGCTTATTGTAGGTGCATTATTAGCATTTGCAGCATCATCTTTAAAACCAAATATTGATGAGAATAAACGTCTAGAAAAGCAACAAAATATTTTGTATGCTATGGGCGTAAACGAAAATGAAGAAGGTAGCGCAAACTTTGTATCTACTGCCGATGCACCTGAATTATTTGCTAAATACATAAAAAAGCAATTAGTAATTCAAGGTGATAAGGTTACAGAAAACAATGAAGCTTACTTAATAGATGTAAAAAAAGAGCAATCTAGTGCTAAAGCAGGAAACGAAAGAAGGTTACCTTTATTTGTTGGAGAAAAAGATGGTAAAACATTTTACATTGCTCCAATAAGAGGTAAAGGACTTTGGGATGCTATTTGGGCATACGTAGCTATGGATAAAGACATGGTTGTACAAGGTGCTTACTTTGATCATAAAGGAGAAACTCCAGGATTAGGTGCTAACATTAAACAACGTTTTTTTATGGACGATTTTATTGGAGAGCACTTAAAGTCTAACGGAAAGTTTAAAGGTATTGATGTTGCTAAAGGTAATGCAGACCCAAAAAACATAGATAAAACAGATAACGAAGTAGATGCTATTGCAGGTGCAACAATTACCGGAAACGGAGTCGCAGCTATGATTAAAAGCGATTTAAAGCTTTACGTATCTTATTTTGAAAATTTAAAATAATAAGGAATGGGACTATTATCAAAAAAAGACGGAAAGTTAATTACAGATCCATTAGCAGATAACAACCCTATTACTATTCAAGTATTAGGTATTTGTTCTGCATTAGCAATTACAGCAGAGTTAAAGGCTTCTATAGTAATGGCTGTTTCGGTATTATTTGTATTAGGTATAGGAAATGTTGTTATCTCATTAATGAGAAATATTATTCCTTCAAAAATTAGAATTATTGTTCAATTAGTAGTTGTAGCTGCTTTAGTAATTATAGTAGATCAAGTACTAAAAGCCTTTGCTTACGAGTTAAGTAAAACACTTTCTGTATTTGTTGGATTAATTATTACAAACTGTATTATTATGGGACGTTTTGAAGCTTTCGCTTTAGGTAACGGGCCATGGAGATCTTTCCTAGATGGTATTGGTAATGCAGCTGGTTACGGTTTAATACTTATTATAGTAGGTTTTTTTAGAGAACTTTTAGGTTCTGGTACTTTACTAGGATTTAAAGTTTTAGGAGACCCTATCGAAAAAACGGGATTATATTCTATAGGATACGAAAACAACGGTTTTATGTTGTTATCTCCAATGGCATTAATAGTGGTAGGAATCATTATTTGGGTTCAACGTAGTAGAAATACAGCATTAATAGAAGATTAAAATTAGTTATTAGTTTATAGTTATTGGTTAATAATTTTTTGCCAATGACAAATAACCATCAACTAAAAACAAAAATATATGGAACATTTAGAATTATTTTTCAAATCGATATTTATAGATAACATGGTATTTGCCACGTTCTTAGGGATGTGTTCTTACCTTGCTGTGTCTAAAAAAGTATCAACAGCAGTTGGTCTTGGAGCTGCCGTGATTTTTGTATTAGCAATTACGGTACCTTTAAACTGGTTGTTAGATCAGTATCTTTTACAACCAGGCGCACTAGTTTGGTTAGGAGCAGAATATGCCGATTACGATTTAAGTTTCTTATCGTTTATCATGTTTATTGCAACTATTGCAACCATGGTACAATTGGTAGAAATTGTGGTAGAGAAGTTTTCTCCATCATTATATAACTCATTAGGTATCTTTTTACCACTTATTGCTGTAAACTGTGCTATTTTAGGAGGTTCATTATTTATGCAATCTCGTGAAATTCCAACTTTAGGTTTATCGGCTGTTTATGGTATAGGTTCTGGTATAGGATGGTTTTTAGCAATTCTTGCAATAGCAGCTATTCGCGAAAAGATTAGATACTCTAACGTGCCACCTGCATTAAGAGGTTTAGGAATTACTTTTATTATTACCGGTTTAATGGCCATTGGTTTTATGAGCTTTGGAGGTATGTTAACTGGAGGTGATGAAGAAGCTCCAAAGGAAGAAAAGACAGTAAAAGTTGATTCTACTGAAGATAAAGAAGAAGTGTTAGCTAACAATATTAAAGTAAATAAGTAACATGATATTAGCCGCAAGTACAATAGGAACTATAGGAATTACAGTAATTGCTTTTTTAATTATTACGCTTTTACTAGTAGGGTTATTATTAGTTGTAAAACAAAAATTATCTCCGTCTGGCCCTGTAAAGATTACAATTAACGGAGAGAAAGAAATAGAAGTAGCATCTGGAGGGAGTTTATTATCTACTTTAGGAGGTAATAAAATTTTCTTACCATCAGCTTGTGGTGGAGGTGGTACTTGTATACAATGTGAATGCCATGTATTAGAAGGAGGAGGAGAAGCATTACCAACAGAGACACCTCACTTTACACGTAAAGAATTACAGCATGGTGCACGTTTAGCTTGTCAAGTAAAAGTTAAGCAAGACATGAACATTACTATTCCAGAAGAAGTATTTGGAATTAAAAAATGGGAAGCTGTTGTTGTGCGTAATTATAACGTAGCCTCTTTTATTAAGGAATTTGTAGTTGAAATTCCAGAAGATATGGGATACAAAGCTGGAGGATATATCCAGATTGAAATTCCACCTTGTGAAGTAAAATATTCTGATATGGATATTACAGCACACCCAGAAGAGCACGAAACACCTGATAAATTTCAAGCAGAATGGGATAAGTTTAAGCTTTGGCCATTAGTTATGAAAAATGAAGAAACTGTTGAGAGAGCTTATTCTATGGCTTCTTACCCAGCAGAAGGAAGAGAGATTATGTTAAACGTACGTGTGGCATGTCCTCCTTTCGATAGAGCCAAAGGTGGCTGGATGGATGTAAATCCAGGTGTAGCTTCATCTTATATCTTTAACCAAAAGCCAGGAGATAAAGTAACTATTTCTGGACCTTATGGTGAATTCTTTATCAACGAGTCTGAAAGCGAAATGCTTTACGTTGGTGGAGGGGCAGGTATGGCGCCAATGCGTTCTCACTTATATCACTTATTTAAAACCTTAAAAACAGGTAGAAAGGTAACATACTGGTATGGTGGACGTTCTAAACGTGAGTTGTTCTACTTAGAACACTTTTATGAATTAGAAAAAGAATTTCCAAACTTTAAGTTCTATTTAGCATTATCTGAACCTTTGCCAGAAGATAACTGGAAGGTTAAAGAAAACATTGATGCAGAAGGAGATGGTTTTGTTGGGTTTATTCACAACTGTGTAATCGATAATTACTTAAGTTTACATGAATCTCCAGAGGATATAGAATTATATTTCTGTGGACCTCCATTGATGAATAAAGCAGTTCAAAAAATGGGAGAGGATTTTGGTATTCCAGACGAGCATATTAGATTTGATGATTTTGGAGGGTAATCTCTAGAATTGGAAAAGATAAACAAAAACCCAATACTTTTAAGTGTTGGGTTTTTGCGTTATTATAATATAGTACCATTTATTTCTTCTGCAATAGAATTAAGCATTTCAATAGATATAGGCTTAACAATGTAGTTAGATACATTTTCGTATGTTTTAGCTTTATTAATATCTACAGGGTCTATCGATGAGCTTACCATGTAAACTGTAATAAGCTTACTTGCTTCTATCTTAATAAATTCATCTAAAAATTGCCATCCATCCATAATGGGCATGTTAATGTCTAATAAGATAACATCTGGTATGTTTTTTCCCGCATCTATTATGGCCTTAAGGTTATCTAAGGCTTCTGCTCCGTTATTGTAAATCATAAACGATTTGCAAAAGTTAGATAATTTAATCATTCTTTTGATGGCAAAAATATATACTTGATCGTCATCAATTATACAAGCTAAATCAATTGTTTTCATAGTGTTTTAAATGGATGTAAAAGGTTGTTCCTATGTTAACCGTACTATCTACTTCAATTTTACCACCAATAGCTTCTACTTGGTTTTTGGTAATAAATAGGCCAATGCCTCTAGCGTCTTTATGGTTGTGGAAAGTTTTGTACATACCAAAAAGCTTTTCTTTGTGTTTTTTTAAGTCAATTCCTAGTCCGTTATCTTTAATTTTTATTATAACATAGCCCTGCTGTATTGTTGTTTGTATATCTATTTCTAAATTTATATTTGATTTTTTATACTTAATAGAATTAGTTATAAAATTTAAAAGAATACTGTCTAAATAAGCAGTAATAGCATATACATGTATATCTGGTTCTATATCAATATTAATTTTAGCACGAGATTCAGCTATTTGGCCTGTTATGCAGTTTAGAACATTTTCAAAACTTTTCAATAAATTAATAGGCTCAACTATAACATCGTTTTTAATGTTTATTGTAGCTACTTCATTTAAGCTCTCAACTGTTTCTTTTAGTTGGTCTACAGCGAGGTCTAACATAGGGAAAACATCATTATCCATGCTTTCTGGCATATCTGTTTTTATAATATCTAAAAGCATTTTTAAATTACCAGAATGCGACCTTAAATTGTGCGATACAATATGGGCAAAGTTTAATAGGCGTTTGTTTTGATGCTCTTTTATATTTAATAGATGTTGAATTTTTTGATTCGCTTTTTTTATCTGAGTTAAATCGTTAATTTGAATAATAATAAACTGAGGAATACCTCGACTATCTTTAACTAAAGCAGAGGACAAAAGAGCAAAAATTACTTTACCATTTTTGCTTATATACCTTTTTTCTACCTGGAAATTATTAATGTCTCCATCAAGCATTTTATAATGTAAATCCAGTCCAATATGTTTGTCTTCTGGGTGAGAAATAGCTTTAAACGACTGAAGTTTTAATAATTCTTCTTCCGTATAATTAAGCATTTCGCAAAGACTATTGTTAACTTTAAGCCATTTTCCTTCAAGGTCTAAGGTTCCTTTACCAATTGAAGCATGGTCAAATATTTTTGAAAGTAAAGCCTCTTTTGCTGCCAGTTCTTTCGATATTTTTGTCTTTTGGTCAATATCTTGAAATAAGCCTAATACCTTTACTAACTCGCCATTTTCTATAAATGGTTTTGCTATGGCTCTAATCCATTTATCGTTGCCTTTTGCGGTTGTAATTTGTAACTCAACATCAAAACTTTTTAAATTTTCTATGCATTCTGAAAACAGTTTTGTGATGGTATCTCGATTTTTACCAGCTTTATAAAAGTTTAGAGCTTCTTCTAAATTGGGCACGTAATCGTGAGGTAATTCATGAATTTTTTTAGTTTCTAACGCCCAGTGAAGGGTTAATAGTTTAGTATCATATTCCCAAGTCCCAATAGAGGCCGCTTTTTGTATAAAGTCTAAATAGACGCTATCTGTAGACGTGTTAGATAAGGAGTTTGGGGGATATGCCATTAGTTAGATTCTGTTTAAAAAACTTAAATATAAAGATTTTAATTGAAGATTAAAAGACGAAATTGCATCTTTGTTGGTTTACTGGTTTTATTTGGCAGATTAGTTTTATGATATAAACAAGATTAAACTTTTTAATTTTTAGGAAAATATAAATAAAAAAGTAAGGTTATACCAATAACATTTTTAATGCGTTATTTTAAAATGAATAGAGCTTTTGTTGTTATAGTGTTTGTAGTCCTTTTTTGCGCACTTTTTTTACATGTTAATTTTGAGCCAAAAACATTTGAAAAATTAGTAAACGTCGATGCTGTAGTAAGTTTAATAAAAGAAGAGGGATTGTCTATTTTGAAAAGAGTAGACCCACCTAGTGGATATAAACGTGTGGCTTACCCAAAAGGTTCTTTTCAGGATTATTTACGTAATTATAAATTAAAACCTTTTGGAGCTAAAGTGATTAATTATGATAATACTGAATATTTTTGGCAGTATGGCCATATTGGAGTTTTAGATATTTTTGTGCCAGAAAATGGGCTACAGCAATGTGCTGATGCGCTAATTAGAGTGCGTAGCGAATATCTTTGGGATACTAATAGGAAAGAAGATATTGGGTTTAACTTTACAAGTGGACATTACTGCTCTTGGATACAATATGCTAATGGCTTTAGACCAAAAATTAACGGAAACAAAGTAGCTTTTTATAAAACAGCTTCAATAAACCATTCTAAAGAGAACTTTTATAAATACCTTAATTTAATTTTTATGTATTCGGGCACATGGTCTCTTTATAACGAACTTCCAAAGGTAGAGTTAGCTAAAGATTTAAAAATAGGAGATATGCTAATAAAAGGAGGTTTACCAGGACATATAGTTATTATTTGCGACGAGGTTGTTAATAGTAAAGGCGATAAGTTATTTTTATTAGTTCAAGGCAATACGCCTGCACAAAGTGTACATTTGGTTAAAAACCTTGAATATCCTAATATTTCGCCATGGTATAAGCTGGAAAAGGATGCTGTTATTTCGGTTTCAAATTACACTTTTGCTAGTTCGAAATTTGTTAGATTTAAATAATTAAAGATTAAATAAAACATTTCATTTTTTTTAGTCTTTTAACTGCAAAATAAGTTCTTTGCTAGAAGTAGCATTACTTTGCTTTAAGTACTTTTTTGCCAAAACACTATTTCCTTCATTTAAATAAGCTATGCCTAAGTAAAAATAGGCATCATTAATTAAATAAAACTGTTTTTTTGTGTTTATAGTTCTTTCTAAAAAAGGTATAGCAGAGTCTATATTTTTATTAGCTAAATGTGCAACACCAATAAAATAATTTAAAGTATCGTTATCTGGGTTTTTATAAATTAAATCTTGCCACTTTTTTATAGCCATACTATAATTGCCATCTTGGTATTTCTCCATAGCGTTATAAAAATCAGAGGTTTTGTAGTTACTTATTTTAATAGGTAAACCCGGAGCAGGTTTAAAGTATTCTGCAAAAAGTTTTTCGTTTTTAGGTGTGCTAAAAAAAAAGATACTTCCCAAGGCTATAATAAGAGCAATAGCTAAAGTTATAGTTTTTAAATTTATAAATTTCGGGGAGTTATTAGTTGTTTCTTTAAGTGTATTGTTTGTGTCGCTATTAAGTTTGTCTAGTTGTTCTTTTAAAGTATTTGTTTCTAAGCCATCTAAAATGGTTTTAACATCTTCTACTTTTGTTTTAAAATCATCATCTAGCTCTAAAAGCTGCCTAATATCTTTAAGTTCTTGAAGGGAGACATTGCCAGATAAATAACGTTCTATTATTTCAAATAATTCTTGCGATATGTCATTGTTATCTTCCAATTATTTTATTTTGAAGTTATTTAGTAATTAAAATAACGGTATTAATAGATAATTAAATTAATTAATGTAAGAAATATACAATAATTTCAGTTTTTAGCAAATACTAAACTATTAACTGACTAATATATCGGTTATCTAGTTTTATCATATTTTGAGATAGTTAAAAGTTTCGTGTATTTCTATTTGTAACCCTGTTTTTAAAGTCTAATTACTCCTTTAAAATTTATATACTTATGCTTGGAATGGAATAAAGCGTTACTTGATTTATGTGTTAATAGTTCTAATCATTTATTAAATGTCTTAGCAACTTCAACTTTTATATTATTTTTGTAGCATGAATAAGCCACTTACAGAACAAGAATTACACAACCTAGCCATGAATCATGTTGGCAAAGATTTAGAGCAACGCGGTTTCGAGTTTATAGCCATAAATAGTAAGTTAAAAAAGCATCCGCAATTTGTTTGCATGGATAAAACGAAACAATATTTTTTTGTTATTGTAAGAGCGGTAATTTTACCAGATAATCCCAATAATTATGATGTCGTTTGGATGGAATCTTTTAAAAAACATGCTAGAGAAAACGATGCTAAAGTACTTTATGCAGGGGTAGGTATTGGTAGTGCAAAAGGCGAAAAAGAACCTATTTATTTAAACGAAGAGTATTTGTTAGAATATAACGGAATACAGGTTTTAGAGACTAATTTAAACTAAATAACATAAATAGAATGAATAAATTGTTATTAAGTTTATTGCTGTTAATATGTAGTCTGTCTTGTACTAAGAAAGCAAATAAAAACATTAAACTTTCTGGAGCGGTTTTTGGGACGAGTTATTCCATTATTTATAATTCTCATATCGATTATAGCAATCAATTCGATAGTTTATTTACTGTTATAAATAAGTCGATGTCTACGTATCAAGCCAATTCAGACATTTCTAAATTAAATAGAAATGAAAATCATGTTATAGATAATCATTTTATAAAAGTATACGAAACATCAAAACAAATTTATAAAGAAACTAATGGAGCCTTCGACCCAACTATTGGAGCAGTTGTTAACGCATGGGATTTTGGTCCAGAAGGTAAGTTAGCGAACATAGATAGCCTAAAAATAGATAGTTTAATGTTGTCTGTAGGTTTGAATAAAATAACTAGAGTAGGTAATAAAATTAAGAAACCTAAAGGTACTTTTATCGATTTTAATGCTATTGCAAAAGGCTACGGAGTAGATGCTGTTAGTATGTTTTTAGAGTCTAAAAATGTAAAAAATTATTTAGTTGAAGTAGGAGGAGAAATAAGAGTTAAAGGGCAAAACGAAGAGAAAAAGTCTTTATGGAAAGTGGGTGTAGAAAACCCTAATTTTGAAGGTAAACAATCTATTTTAAAAGCCATTACATTAAAAGATGAAGCCATGGCAACCTCTGGTACGTATAGAAAGTTTAAGGTAGATGAAGATGGTAATAGGTATGCACATATAATTGATACAAATACAGGTTACCCTAGTAAAACAAACTTGTTAAGTATTTCTGTAATAGCAAATACATGCATGGAGGCAGATGCTTATGCTACTGCATTTAAAGCCATGGGAATAGAGCAGGTAAAAACTTTTTTAAAATCTCATCCAGAGCTTAAAGTATTTTTAATTTTTGAGAACGAAAGTAAAGAATTAGAGACTTTAGTAGTTAATAATTTTCCGGAACTGTAATTAAAAAGCATTTACTAATATTAGTAACCAACCTGCTACAAAAAGTAAACCTCCAATAGGAGCAATTGGTCCTAAAAACTTTAGTTTTTTTCCTTTAACATCGCTTAAAATTAAGCCATAAATACTAAAAGAAAACAATATAATTCCTGTAGTAAAACACCTGTAAATTGCTTTGGTAGTAAAATTAGAATTAAGGCCTAAAATTAATAATACTATGGCGTGATACATTTGGTACTTTACACCAACTTCGAAACTATGTAGTTGCTCGTTTGATAAAATTTTCTTTAGAGCATGGGCACCAAAAGCACCTAAAATAACAGAAAGCATACCAAAAAGGGCTCCTGTAGCAAGTATTATTTGTTGTGTCATTATGTTTTGTTTTAGAAACTATTTTATTTGTAAACTACAGGAATAATTTCTCCTTTTGCCAAACAATATTTTTTTATCGCTTCCGCAGAAAGAGAAGCTGTGTAATCTACCTCTTCAACAGTAAAACCAATACTGCGAAGCTTTTCAAAATAATCGCGCCCGTAAACACGAACATGATCATATTGTCCAAAAATTTTAGCTCGCTCTTTTTTATCTGTTATCGAGTTATCTTCAAAAGTAGTTTGCCTACTTAAATCTTGAGGGATTTGAAATATACCATAACCTCCAGGTTTTAAAACGCGATATAATTCTTGCATTGCTTTTGTATCGTCAGGAATATGTTCTAATACATGGTTGCATAAAATAACATCATAACTATTGTCTTTAAATGGGAGGTTGCATATGTCTGCCTTAACATCTGCAATTGGGGACAGTAAATCTGTGGTAGTATATTCTAAATTTTTTAGTTTTCTAAAACGATCTAAAAAACATTGTTCAGGAGCAAAATGTAGTACACTTTTTTTAGCGGTAAAAAAATCGGTTTCATTTTTTAAATATAACCAAAGTAATCCATGTCTTTCTAAAGAGAGGGTAGATGGAGAAAGTACATTATTTCGTTGTGTTTCGTAGCCATAAGACAAGAAGCTTTTAAAACTTTTGCCATCAATAGGATCTGTAAAGGTATTGCCTCTTAAAAAAAAAAGCTAAAATTGGGCGTACAACATAACTTAACCTTATAAGTAAAGGCCTAGGAACAAGGTTAAGCAGTATTTTAAAAGTTTTTTTCAAGCTTTTTTTCTTCTTTTACAGGGTTACTAAAGCCTTTTTATTAACAGAAATTAAGTCTAGAATACCTTGCCATAAAGCTATTCTATGTGTTAATGCTTTTTTTGCAACCTCTAGCACATCGTTCATTTTTGCTCGCTATTACCACATAATTCTTCAATCATTTTTAAAGATAAAGGGCCATGCTGGTCTCCATCTAGTTCTATATGGCGTTTTAAATAGTAAGTTAGTTTACTGTAGGAGGCTGCACTTTCTTTTTCAGATTGATTTATAATTTGAAAAAACATATCTGGAATAACATTTTCTCTACCAAAGGTAAAAGTAGAAGCAATTTTATGAGGAGTATTACTCGAGATAATATTAAAAGTAAATGTAATAAATTGTAACATTTTTAAATTTAAATCTACTTTATACTCAGCATTTTCAATAGAGTATTTATCTTGTATGTAAGAGACAAAATTTTTAATTTGTGAGGTATCTTTTTCTATTTGCAATATAGTATCTAAGTACTTTAGAAGTTAGTATATACCTTTTAGAAGTTTTAAGTAAAACTTTTAAGATGATTTTTTATATTAGACGACTTAAAATTCGTTATTAATGAAGGTCTTACTACTTAGAATTTTTATTTTTTTACTCCCATTTTTATCCATATCTCAAGAAGCTATTAAAGATAGTTTGTCTCTATATTTTAAATCCATTAGTAATGATAGTTTACGAGTTATAGCGTATAGAAAAGCAGCTATTACTTATAAAAATTCCAATCCAACATTACATTTATTTGTTGTAGAGCAGGCTATAAAATCTGCAAAGAGTAAAAAACACGTAGCACAATTTACAGCCCAAAAAGGGATGTATTTCGAAAAGAAAGGGGCGCTAGATTCTGCAATTACCTATTACAAAACAGCCATAAATAAATTTAGAGTAATAAAAGATACTTTAGATGAGTACAAAGCCAAAAGCCTTTTGGCAAATGCCTTTATTGCTAAAGGCGATTATGAATTAGCCATTCAAACTATAAAAAAAAATATAGCTTTTTTTGAAAGTAAAAAAGGCTATTCTAGAGATGTTCTTTTCAATAAAAATAATTTAGGCGCTTTATATGTAAGTATAAAAGATTGGGAAAACGCAAAAACTTATGTAGAAGAAATTTATAAGCACCCCATTACAAAAAAAAATAAAAGAATGTTAAGCAGTACGCTTATTAACCTAGTAGCCATACATACCGCGGTTAATGAGCTAGATAAAGCTTTAAATTATGCGCACGAAGCTGAAACTTTAGAAAAACGACCACGTAGTTTGGCTAATTTATACCATAATTTGGGTAATCTGTATATGCAAAAGGCTAATTATAAAACTGCAGAAAGCTATTTCTTAAAAAGTTTAAAATTAAACGAAACCTTAAAAAGTGAAGATGCCATACAAACAAATTACAACAACCTAGGGCAAAATGCATTGCGTTGGGGTAAATATAAAATGGCAGAACAGTATTTGTTACAATCTAATGCGTCGTTAAAAACATCAAATAATATAGTTTCGCTTGCCAAAAATTATGAGTTGCTGTCTTCTTTAAATACTAAAACCAAAAATTATAAAAAAGCATTAGAATACAGTTTAAAAGAAAAACAAATTAGCGATTCTATTCTGGGTATTGAAAGACAAAAAGCCATTGCCGATTTTGAAGTAGCTTACCAAACCGAAAAAAAAGAACGCGAAAAAAACATAGCACAACAACAACTTAAAATATCACAATTAGAAAGCACAAAAAACAAAAACTTGTTTTACAGTGCTATAATTATAGCTGGGTTGTTATTAGTTGCTGGTTTGTTTTATTACAGTAGGTTTATAACTAAAAAGAAAGCAGAATTAGTAACTTTAGAGTTAAAAGAAACCCAAAAACGACTGGCTTTAGAAAAACAATATAAAGACAGCGAACTTAAGGCGTTAAAGGCGCAAATGAATCCGCATTTTATATTTAATGCACTAAATTCTATTCAAGATTATATTGTTTTAAATCAGAAGAATTTAGCAAGCGATTATTTGGGTAAGTTTGCCGATTTAATTCGTAATTATCTTCATTTTAGCGATACAGGTTTTATTTCGGTTCCTGAGGAAGTTCATAATTTAAAACTCTATTTAGAATTAGAAAAATTGCGTTTTGAAGACGCTCTAGATTTTACATTTAATATTGAAGCCAATGCAAATTCTGAAGCCATTAAAATACCAACAATGCTTATTCAACCCTATGTAGAAAATGCATTAAAACACGGTTTACTTCATAAAAAAGATAATAGAACGTTGCGTATTTCAATAGCTAAACCATCAGAAAAAATAATAGAATGTATTGTTGAAGATAATGGTGTTGGTAGAGAAATATCTAAAGCGATTAACCAAAAACGTGTGCATCAACATAAATCGTTTGCATTAAAAGCTACAACACAACGCTTAGATTTGCTCAACTTTGGAAAAGAACGAAAAATAGGTGTAGAAATTATCGATTTAAAAAACAACCAAGAAGCGCTAGGAACCAAGGTTGTTTTACAAATACCAATATTAAATACATAATTTAATTATGAAAGCATTAATTATAGACGACGAGAAAAAAGCAAGACAAGTATTGCAAATATTGGTAGAAGAAAATTGCCCTAAAATAACTACAATATTACAAGCAGATAATTTGTTGGCAGGTGTAGAGTTAATAAAACAAGAAGCACCAAATATTGTGTTTTTAGATATTGAAATGCCAGAGCATTCTGGTTTAGAAATTTTAAATTTTATAGAAAAAGAAGTCCATAATTTCGAAATTATATTTACCACAGCGTATAGCGAATATGCCATACAAGCGTTTCAGCTTTCGGCTATAGATTATTTATTAAAACCAGTACGACCAAGCCAAGTAAAAGAAGCAGTAGATAAAGCTGTGAAGTTTTTAGGGAATACGCAAATAAATAAACGCCTTATAGAATTAAAGGAAAGTTTACAAGACTCAAACTTTAAAAAAATAGGATTACCAAATGCAGATGGTATTAAGTTTGTAGACTTTAACGATATTATAATGCTTGAAGCAGATGGTATGTACACCAACGTATCAACTACTAACGATGGAACCATTTTAGTAAGTAAACCCTTAAAATTCTTTGTAGAGACACTAAATAAAATAAAAACATTTTATCGTCCACACCGTTCACACCTTATCAATCTTTCATACATAAAAGCCTATGTTAAAAAAGACGGTGGTTACATTGTTATGGAAAATGACCAAACAGTTTCAATTTCAAACGATAAAAAAGAGGAGTTTTTAACCATTGTACAAAATATTTAGGCTTTAAAAGTTGAAAAGCCCATTTCAGAAATTTGCCATTAAATTCAGTAAGATTTAGTGGCATTTTTGTTTTCATAATTATAAAACCAAATTTATTATGAAAACACGATTACTTTTATTTTATATGCTTCTTTTTTTTGGTATTGCTTATTCGCAAATCCCTCAGTCAGACTTATTAAGTGAGTATTATTTTGACAATGGATCACTTCAAGATACCCAAAATAATGGTAGCTTAACTCAAGTTGGTTCAGCTTTTCAGGTAGTAGATGATAGATATGCTGATTTAAATACTAATGCTATTAATTTAAATTCAACTAAGTTAACTAGATCTAATTTTAGTTTTAATAATATGTCGCTTAGTTTTTGGGTTAAAACAAGTGCAAATGATGCTAACAATAGGATTATTATGACTAAAAGCAATATGGCAAATGATGTTTTTGCTACAAACGAGTATGGGTTTTACGTATCTCTAATTAATGGTAAAATAAAAACTTCTATTAGAACCAGAATTCAAGTATATGCTACTTCTGGTATAGAACAGAATGAGTACGGAACTACAAGTAATACTAATATTGCAGATGGACAATGGCATCACATTATAGTTATTATTAAGCAAAGTTTAAATAATAACAGTAATTCTGGATCTTCTTTTTATACAAGAGAAGTATATATCGATGGGGCTTTAGATATCGCCCAAACCACCCAAAATTCTGTAAGATTACATTTAGATTTAGTAGACAATACAGGAGATTTTGTAATAAATCAAAACCGAACTTCAAGTTTAGTAGCTAACAACCAATATGCAGATGTGATAGATAATTTAAGAATTTATGATAGAGCCTTATCGTTAGCCGAAATACAATCCTTAAATGCAGAATCTAATTGCGCGCCAACAAATTTAATGGCAAATAACGTTGGATTCAATAGTGCTGAAATAAATTGGAATAATAATCCAGTACAAACCTCATGGGATCTTGCTTATCATGAATCATCACTTTCATTTTCTAATGCTACTATCATTACTAATGTTACTTCGGGATATTTACTAACTGGATTAACAACAGATACAGAGTACAATGTCTATGTACGTGGAAATTGCGGTGGCAGTGCGTCTTATTGGACCTCACCACATACATTTAGTACAATGTCAATACCTATTTATGTCGATGTTAATGCCACTGGAAATAATGATGGAACATCTTGGACAGATGCTTATAACAATATTAATACAGCTCTAAATGCTAACCAAGGTAAAGATTTCTGGATTGCTTCTGGTACGTATAAACCAAATACTAGTTTTGAAGATTCTAGTATAATAGTTACAGCAAATCAAAAAATATACGGAGGTTTTAATGGTACAGAAACTTTATTTACTCAACGAGATGTTATAGCAAATTCAGTAGTGTTTTCTGGTGATAGATCTGGAAATGATGGCAATGCGTTTATAGATTTTTCAATAAGTCAATTTTCTGAGAATAGCCATAGAGTGGTTTGGGTTAGTGGAGATCATGTTGTTTTAGATGGTGTAACAATTTCTGGAGGCTATGCTGATAGTTCTACAGATTCCTCTAGACGTTCAGGTTCTGCATTATACTTTTCTGAATCTGCAAAAAATGCGACTATCAATAAGGTAATTTTTGAAAGGAACATGGCTACAGATGGAGGTACCGTATTTTTAACTCACAATAATACGCAAACAGGTAATTATAACTACATTTTTTCTAATTGTGTATTTAAGAATAATCTAGCTCGCCATTCTACAGTGATGTATGTAGCAAATCCAAGAAATATAAATGATATCATGACAACCACATTTGTAAATTGCCTTATTTATGGCAATAAAGTCTCAAATATATTATCTTACCCAACAAATGGGGCATCAGCATCTGGAGTTAATAATTTATTTTGGTTTAGAGCTAATATTCAAAGTAGTAATCATCAAAGTCGATTTATAAATTGTACCATAGCCGATAATAATTTTAATGGTTCTGATTTATCAAACCCAGCTGGGATAATCACAGCCTCAGTGCTTAATGCTACTTCTGACGTTTCTATATATAATTCTATTTTTCATAATAATTTTGAGCCTAATACAACTTCAGTCGAAAAAAAAGTAGTAAATACTTGGGGAAACCAAACACCTCCAAATAGTGTTATTGCAAGAAATACTTTAGACCCAGATAATTTTAGTAATTGGACAGATAAACAAAATATACTTACCTCAAACCCTTTATTTTCAAATGCATCTAATGGAGATTATACATTACAAGGTAGCTCGCCTGTAATAGATACTGGTGGTAGCCAGTATGTTACAAATACAAAAGATTTATTGGGTAACGACCGTATTAGTGGGACAACAGTAGATTTAGGTGCTTACGAATACAATCAAACTTTAAGTGCTAAAAATTATAGAAATGAAGCATTAGGTGTAAAGTTGTATCCAAATCCAACATCGTCACAATTAAATATAGACTTGAAGTCTCAGTTTAAAAACGCAGTTATCTATTCTGTTTTAGGTAATAAAGTGTTGCAAACTTCATCTAAATCTATAAATACATCTAAGCTTACAAATGGTGTGTATTTAATTAAAATAGAAGACAAAAACGGTAATATTTCTACAAAACGTTTCATTAAACAATAAATACTTATAAGCGATAAAAAGGGTGCTACTGTTGCTCTTTTTATCGCTAAATATATACTAATTTAAAAACCAAATTTATCATGAAAACAATACACCTATTAACCTTATTTTTATTTACAACATTAGGGTTTTCTCAACAATCTTTTTTTAAAGCAATAGAAGCTCATGGCGAAGAGGCTGTATACCAACGTTATTATTCTGTATATAAAGATGATGATGGTAAACAAGTAATTAAAGGCAAACAATACCAAGTAAAAGTAGAACTACTTAAAAAACAGGGGATTTATTCTGGTGTAAAATTAGTGCCTGCTACTAAAAACGATAAATCTAGTTATACTATAGATGCTACAAAATCTAAATCTAGTAAAATAATAGGCTACCCAAACGTATCGCATTTAGTAGATAAAATTTCTAGAAAAGGGCTTGTTGTAGTAGGCGATTATATTTTTAAAGTAGGCAATGTTTGGAAAGAAAACGACGGACTAGTGTTTAATGATATAAACGAAATTTATATTAGAGTAGGTGCAACCGGAACTGAAAATGATAAAAGCGACAGAAAAAAGAAAAAGAAGTTTGGAGCATTTATGGGTAAACTAAAAGCTGCTGCAATGAATAAAGTACCTGCCGAATGTACAAGTCCTGCTTGCAAGAAAGCCGAAAGCATGGATTTAAACAAGTATGTGTTAGATTATCTAGAAACAATGAAAGCAAAGCAAGATGCATACGCGCTTACAACAAAAGATAAAGCAGATATTGCAATAATTGAAAATGCAGTAAACGGGTATTACGATCATGTTAATAAAACAAATGATGCGTATTGGAAAAGTGCAGAAGGGCAAGCAATTTTAGAAAATCGTAGGCGTGCCGAAGGTTATGCAGCTAAAAATGAAGTTACTTTAAAAAATAATATGGGTAGAACAATTTATATAGCAACGAAAGGCAGTAGAAACCCAGGTACAGAATTAAGCTCAGGAGCATCTACAAACTGGAATTGTGAAACAGATGCTTATTTTCAAACCAAGAATACTAAAGATACAAACACTAATTATTACGAAACAACAAGTAGAAAAGCATATACCGCTAATTCTAATTGTGGAGGAACTAAAGTAATTAATTAAGTTTTAGTTAATAGTTTTTGTAAAAAGAGAGGCCTAAATAAAGGCTTCTCTTTTTTATTAGAGATATGCTATGAAATTTTTAAAAGCCTATAAGTTAGAATTATTTCTTGTGTTTTTTTATGCAGTATTGGGGTTTGTTTTTACCCAATTATTTTAATATTGGTTATAAGGCACTAAGCAAAAGTAATGCCCAACCAATTACAAAAAGCAAACCACCAATTGGAGTAATTGGTCCTAGAAATTTCATTTTCTTTCCTTTGGCGTCACTTAAAACCAAACCGTAAATGCTAAACGAGAATAATAATATTCCAACTGTAAAACACCAGTACATTGCATTGGTGGAATATTCAAGATTAAAACCAAGCATTAGTAAAACAATAGCATGATACATTTGGTATTTTACGCCAGTTTCAAAACTTTTAAGTTGGTCTTCGATTAATATTTTCTTTAGGGCATGAGCGCCAAAAGCGCCAAAGATTATGGCTAACATACCAAATAAAGCACCAGTAATAATAAAAGTTTGCTGTGTCATTTTAATTGTTTTTACTAACTACAGGAATAATTTCTCCTTTTGCCAAACAATATTTTTTTATCGCTTCCGCAGAAAGAGAAGCTGTGTAATCTACCTCTTCAACAGTAAAACCAATACTGCGAAGCTTTTCAAAATAATCGCGCCCGTAAACACGAACATGATCATATTGTCCAAAAATTTTAGCTCGCTCTTTTTTATCCGTTATCGAGTTATCTTCAAAAGTAGTTTGCCTACTTAAATCTTGAGGGATTTGAAATATACCATAACCTCCAGGTTTTAAAACGCGATATAATTCTTGCATTGCTTTTGTATCGTCAGGAATATGTTCTAATACATGGTTGCATAAAATAACATCATAACTATTGTCTTTAAATGGGAGGTTGCATATGTCTGCCTTAACATCTGCAATTGGGGACAGTAAATCTGTGGTAGTATATTCTAAATTTTTTAGTTTTCTAAAACGATCTAAAAAACATTGTTCTGGAGCAAAATGTAGTACACTTTTTTTAGCGGTAAAAAAATCGGTTTCATTTTTTAAATATAACCAAAGTAATCGATGTCTTTCTAAAGAGAGGGTAGATGGAGAAAGTACATTATTTCGTTGTGTTTCGTAACCATAAGACAAGAAGCTTTTAAAACTTTTGCCATCAATAGGATCTGTAAAGGTATTGCCTCTTAAAAAAAAAGCTAAAATTGGGCGTACAACATAACTTAACCTTATAAGTAAAGGCCTAGGAACAAGGTTAAGCAGTATTTTAAAAGTTTTTTTCAAGCTTTTTTTCTTCTTTTATAGGGTTACTAAAGCCTTTTTATTAACAGAAATTAAGTCTAGAATACCTTGCCATAAAGCTATTCTATGTGTTAATGCTTTTTTTGCAACCTCTAGCACATCGTTCCATTTTTGCTCGCTATTACCACATAATTCTTCAATCATTTTTAAAGATAAAGGGCCATGCTGGTCTCCATCTAGTTCTATATGGCGTTTTAAATAGTAAGTTAGTTTACTATAGGAGGCTGCACTTTCTTTTTCAGATTGATTTATAATTTGAAAAAACATATCTGGAATAACATCTTCTCTACCAAAGGTAAAAGCAGAAGCTATTTTATGCGGCTCGTTTGTATTTATAATATCAAAAGTAAAATTTATAAAAGCTTTAGTTTTTGTGTTTAAATTTATAATACTTGAAGCTTCATTAATAGAAAAACCATTCGAAATTGTATCCACAAATGTATTAATAGAGATTGTTTCTGCACCTATTTGATGCATGGCGTCTATATACATTTCGTAATGACTTTTAGGTTCTCCTATTTCGTTTATATCACTTTCTTCGCCTAAAACTATTTCGTTAATAAATCGAGCTGTAGATGGATTGTTTACCGGTATCCATGGTAGCGAAGTATTTGTTAAATGATTTTGAAGTGCTTTTAGTAACGACATAAAATCCCAGACAGCAAAAACATGTTGCTCCATAAAAATTTTAATATCATCTATAGAATTTAAATTGTTGTATAGTTTATGGTTGTTAAGTTGTTTTTGTAAAGGTTTGAGTTCTTGAGTAATTGTATAAAGATTAATCATTTTATAAGACTAGTGCTTTTTGTCTAAATTCATCCTCTTCGTTACTTTTAATGCCTAAAGCCTCGTATATATAAGCAAAAGTAGAAAGTAACTCTGGTTTACCATTAACAAGAGCAACATCATGTTCAAAATGAGCAGATGGCTTATTATCTAAAGTGGTAATAGTCCAACCATCTCTATGTTGTTTTATGCGTTGTGTACCAAGGTTAATCATTGGTTCTATGGCAACAACCATACCGTCTACAAATTTTTTTCCTCGACCTCGTTTACCGTAATTAGGCATTTCTGGATCTTCGTGCATTTTACTGCCTAAACCATGACCAACAAGTTCTCTTACCACTCCGTAACCTTGGTCTTCACAATGTTTTTGAATAGCGTAACCAACATCGCCAACACGATTATTGGCTTTAAACTCTCTTATGCCAACGTATAAAGATTCTTTGGTTACTCGAAGTAGCTTTTCTGTTTCTGGGTCTATTTCTCCAACAGCAAATGTATAGGCGTGGTCTCCGTAAAAACCGTTTTTTAAAGCGCCACAATCAATAGAAATAATATCGCCTTCTACTAAAGGTGTACCATTAGGAATACCGTGTACTACCTGAGAATTAGGACTCATGCAAAGTGTATTAGGAAAATCATATAATCCAAGAAAACCAGGTATTGCCCCTTGATCTCGAATACATGCTTCTGCTATTTTATCTAATTGTAATGTTGTTACACCTGGTTTAATTTCTTTAGCAATTTCACCTAATGTTTTAGATACAATTAATGCACTTTCTCGCATTAATTCTATTTCTTCGCTTGTTTTTATTTTAATCATTTCTTTAAATAATAGAAATGCAAAGATACTTAAACAAATAGTTTTAAGTCAAACGATTTTAAAGTATTAAAAAGACGAAATTATTTAAAAAGTCCAAATAGACCTCTTTTTTTAGGTATTTGTGGCGTTTCGTTGGTTAGTATTTGGTATACTTCGCCCCAACCAGGAAAACCACCAACGTTTCTATCGTCTATAAATACGTCAGCATTTATTTTTCGACTAATGTCTGGCGTATATTCTTCCTCAGAAAAGCTATTGTTTATAGCGTAAAAGTAAATGCCATTATCTTCGCAAAACTTAACTGCTTCGTCTAGTTTTTTTCCACATCTATAAGTCCACAGTATTAAGCGGTGGCCTTCTTCTTGAAGTTTTTTTAGAGTTTCGAACGCAAAAATTTTTGTTTTTCCTATTTTAGGATATGCGTCATCTACGACTGTACCGTCAAAATCTACAGCAATAATAAGTTTTGCGTTCGAAATCATCTAAATATATTTTTAAATTAATGAATGTTGCGTCATTGCTTTAGGTTGCTCTACTCCAATAAGTTTTAAAATGGTTGGTGCCATATCGCCTAAAACTCCGTCTTTTATTTCTTTTAAATCATTGTCTATTAAAATAACAGGAACAGGGTTAGTTGTATGCGCTGTGTTTGGAGAACCATCTGGGTTTATCATGGTTTCGCAATTTCCATGATCTGCTATTAATAAGGTAGTATAACCATTTTCTAATCCAGTTGTTACTACATCTTTAACACAAGCGTCTACAGCTTCGCAAGCTTTTATAGCAGCTTCCATAATACCTGTATGCCCAACCATGTCTCCGTTTGCAAAGTTTAAGCAAACAAAATCTGCTTCGCCTTTTTGTAATTCGGGAACTAAAGCGTCACGTAATTCGTAAGCACTCATTTCTGGTTTTAAATCGTAAGTTGCAACTTTAGGGGAGTTTTTTAGTATTCTAGACTCGCCTTCAAAAGGAGTTTCTTGTCCGCCAGAAAAGAAAAAGGTTACGTGTGGGTATTTTTCTGTTTCTGCAATTCTAATTTGTTTTTTACCGTTTTTAGAAAGAACTTCTCCAAGGGTTTCAGATATGTTATCTTTATTAAAGATAACTTTTATACCTTCAAAATCATCACTGTAATTTGTAATGGTTACGTAGTATAAGTCAATTTTTTTTGTGTTGTATTCTGGGAAATCTTTTTGATTTAACATTTCTGTTAATTCTCGACCTCTATCTGTTCTAAAGTTAAAAAATATAACAACGTCGTCTTTTTCTACCTTAGCTACAGGCTCGTTATTATTATCTGTAACAATTAAAGGTTTTATAAACTCGTCTGTAATATCGTTATCGTAATTGGTTTGAATGGCGCTTGTTGGGTTATTTGTTTTTTCGCCAATTCCATTTGCAATAGCATTGTAAGCTAACTGTACGCGTTCCCAACGTGTATCTCTATCCATAGCATAATAGCGACCTGTTATAGTTGCTATTTTTGCTTTTGTACCTTCAATATAGTTTTCTAAATCTTGTACATAACCTTTACCAGATTTTGGATCTACATCGCGACCATCTGTAAAAGCGTGTACAAAAGAATTTACTCCTGCTTTGTTGGCAGCATCTATAAAACCTTTTAAGTGGCTAGTGTGTGCGTGTACGCCACCGTTACTTAATAAGCCTAAAAAGTGAACGTTTTTATTGTTGTCTGATGCGTATTTAAGAGCATCAACTAATACTTTTTCGTCTTTTAAAGTATCTTTTTCTACCGCTAAATTAATTTTTGCTAAATCTTGATATACAATTCTACCAGCACCAAGGTTCATGTGTCCTACTTCGCTGTTTCCCATTTGTCCTTCAGGTAAACCTACATGTAGCCCGTCTGTTCTTAAAGTGGCGTAAGGGAATTTTTTATAAAGCGAATCGATAAAAGATGTATTTGCATGATCGATAGCAGATACTTTTGGGTCTGGAGAATTCCCCCATCCATCAAGTATCATTAAGATAACTTTTTTGTTCATTTTTTAAACTTTTTATTAGGTAACAAATATATAAGATTATAAAGTTTTTGACTAATAAAAAGGCCTGAAATACACTTGTTTTACTACATAATTACGAATTTATCAACTAGATCTAGAATTGTTAAATTAATGTAAATGAAACATTAAGAATAAAAAAAAAACTTTTTTTTCTGTAACACTTTTAAAAACTTGTCGTCTTTTAAGTATAATCAAAATATAAATCATTCATCAAATCAAAAATCATTAATCATGAAAAAATCAATCATTATTTCCGCAATCGCATTATGCTTTTCAATTGTAACAGTAAATGCAAGTACAGTTAACTCTAACATTAAAACATCTAACAAGACGGTTTACTTTAAAGTAAATTCTTTTTGTGTATCTATAGCCAAGGGCGATATGGATACGGTTGTTAAGTTGTTAGCTTTTGGAGAAGATGTTAACGAAAAATCTAATGGCATGACACCTGCTATGTACGCTGCAAAATTTAATCGTACAGAAATTTTAAAACTTTTAATAAAAGAAGGTGCAAATTTAAGAACTAAGTCTGCTAAAGACAAAACAGCGCTTCAATATGCTAAAATGCATGGAGCAAAAGATGCAGCTGCAATTATAAAAAAGGCATTATCTAAAAAGAAAAAATAATTTAAATAATTATTTTTGAGTTAGTCACTCTAAAAATGCCTCTTTTAAGAGGCATTTTTTTGTGATTGATTTTGATATTTTTCTATAGACTCTTGTATTTTTTCTATCCTATTATCTGGGTCGGGGTGTGTGCTTTTAAATTCTGGAACACGATTAGGGCCTGCAGCAGCTTTTAAAATTTCCATAACACCAATCATTTCTTTTGGGTTGTAGCCAGCTTTTATCATGAACCTAACTCCTAAGTCATCACTTTCTAATTCGTCATCACGACCATTTGTAAGTAATGTATTTTGCCCAATACCACTTATTACTCCTCCCATGTCTGCACCAACAGATCCTGCTGTTGTTAAGCCTTGCCAATATTCGCTTTCGGCAATTCGCTCTGCACTATGTCTGCCTAAAACGTGTCCTATTTCATGGCCCAAAACACCTGCTAGTTGGTCTTCGTTTTCTAGTTTAGAAAATAAGGCATGCGTAATAAATATTTGGCCTCCAGGTAATGCAAAAGCATTAATTGTATTGGGATCTGCTAATAAATGAAATTCGTACCTGTAAGGTGTATCTTTGGCAATACTACTGTTTACTAGTTTAGTACCTACTTTGTCTACTAACGCTTGGTATTGGTTATTACTATGTAAGCCTCCATGTTGTTGAGCCATTTGTGGGGCGCTTTGTAAACCTATTGCTATTTCTTTGTCGGGAGACATCGAAATGGTTTGTGTTCTTCCTGTGTATTGATTTACTTCTTGTTGACTGCATTTTTTTAAAACAAAAAATATGGCTATAGCTGCTCCAATTAGTAAACGGACTTTTAAGTTTTTACCTCTCATTTTAGGGTGGTTTTTGTTAAATAAAATTACAATAAAAATGATACTTTAAATATTAGGACACCATTTTTTTTAAATGTCACTAGATTTTTAAAGGCTTCTTTGCATAATATAATGTTTGCCAATGCCTTCTATGTTAAAAGGTTTTCCTGTAGTGCTAAAACCATTTTTTATATAAAAAGCTTTAGCTACTTCTCGAGCGTTGCACCATAATATGTCACAGTTTTTATCTTTAAGTAATGCTATTGTAAAATCGATAATTAAATTTCCAAAACCTTTACCTTGATGTTTATCTAGAATAGCCATACCTCGTAATTGGTATTGATTTTTGTTTGTATATAAAGCGTTTTGTGATGTTAATAAGGTAGCTACTCCAGATAATTTATTGTTAAAAAACAAACCAATATGTAGTGTAGTTGGTAGCATATCACCTTTAAAAAAACAGGTTTCTATAGGTTTGCCTTTTCGTAAAACACTATGCCTAACAGGGTAGGTGGCTTTAGCGTTAATAAGTTTAATGGTTGTCATTTTAGTTAAAAGTAGTTTTTAGTATCAAAGTTATTTAAATCTATTTATCTTCACTTAAAAAAACAGTATGACATTTACTTTTAAAATTATAGAAAAAGAAAAGATACAATCTGTTATTCCGCTGATTCAAAAATTAAATGGAAATAAAGTTTCAGACGAGGTTTTAGCTCAAAGATTTTCAGAAATGATAAATCAAAATTACGAATGTGCTGGTATTTACACCAATAATACTTTGATAGGTGTTACTGGTTTATGGTTTTGTACAAGACATTACTCTGGTAAAAGTGTAGAGCCAGACCATGTTTATATAGATGAAGCCTATAGAAGTCAAGGTTTAGGAAAGAAATTTTTTAGATGGATAGAAAATTATGTAAAAGGTAAAGGTTTTGAGTCTATAGAATTAAACACCTATGTGTCTAACGCTGCGTCACATAAGTTTTATTTTAATGAAGGTTATAAAATATTAGGCTATCATTTTTTTAAGAAGTTGTAATTTTTTCTTGCTGAAGTATAAAAAAGTTATATATTTGCACCCGGAAATGCGAGAGTAGCTCAGTTGGTAGAGCGTCAGCCTTCCAAGCTGAATGTCGCCGGTTCGAACCCGGTCTCTCGCTCTAAAGAGCTTCATAGAAATATGAAGCTCTTTTTATTTTAGGTCATTTATCTCTGTTTCTGGTGTTATTTCGTAAGGTGTTTTGTTGTATTCAAATATTCTGGCAGTAAGCTTTCCTTTTAAAATTATAGACTTATTATTAACTTCTAACCAGCTGCCTTCTCGTAAACCAATTACAGGTTGCGTATTAAAATTATGAAACTCTTTAATTCGGGTCTCTCGAGTTTCTCCCATGTGTGTACTTGTAGTATCTGGATCTAAATAATGCGGATTTATATTAAAAGGCACAAAACCTAAAGCATTAAAACTAGAAGGGTAAACAATAGGCATGTCGTTTGTTGTTTTTATAGTAAGGCCACAAATATTGCTACCTGCACTAGTACCCAAATAAGGTGTGCCATTATTAACTGCTTGCTTTAAAGCATCAATTAAATTGTTTTTATAAAGTTGGTTGGTAAGTACAAATGTGTTTCCGCCACCAACAAAAATGGCTTGAGCATTTTTAACAGCACTAACCTTATCGTTATAAGTATGAAGGCCAACTATGTTTTTATTAATTTTAGCAAAGGCTTTTCTTGCGTTAGCTGTATAGTCGTCGTGAGACATACCTCCAGGTCTAGCAAATGGTATAAACAGGATTTCTTTTGCGTTACTAAAAAAAGATTTTAAATCTTCTAATATATATTCTAAGTATCCACTTTCGTGAATAGTCGATGTACTTGCTATAATAATGTTTTTCATAAAAAAAATATTCTAAAAAGTAAAACTACTTAAATATTTATTGTGATAAAATTTTATGTAGATTTAAGTTTCAAGAGAGCAATTAAATCATTATTTTTAATAAAAAAAGAGCATGAAAAATATATTCTTCGTTGTTATATTATTAGTTACAGTATCTGGATTTTCTCAAAATTTAAACAGAATTCAGGTAAACGGTAAGGTTATTGTGGAAAGTGCCGATGTTTCTGGAATTACCGTTTTTAATAAAACTTTAAATATTGGTACTATAACAAACGAAAATGGCGAATTTACCTTAGATGTTAAGCTTAATAATATTATAGAAGTTAGTGGTGTGCAATATAAAAACATCACTTTTAATGTAAACGAGGATATTATTGAATCTAAATCGATAAAAGTTTTTTTAATTCATGAAATTAATGAGTTAGACGAGGTTGTGGTTTTTTCTAAAGGGTTAACAGGTAATTTAAACGCAGATCTAGAAGCAAGAACACCATATAAGTTAAAATTAGACGTTTTATATTTTGGAATAAAAAATAGAAACGAATTTGAATTTGAAAAAGATAATACAACAAAGGTTAATAGCGTAGCAATGGATGCGCAACATTTACCAGCTATGGTAAACGGATTAAACATAAAAAATATAGTAGATCAATTATTATTGCCATTGTTTAGGTCTGGAGTTAAAAATAAAAAAAATGCAGATGTACCAGAAGTACCAGCACATTCTATTAAATATTACCTTGGGTCTGAGTTTTTAGTTAATAATTTTGATATACCAGAGCATCGTGTAGAGGCCTTTGTTAGATTTGTTTTGGATAGTGATTTTGACTATAATTTGCTTAATTATGGTAAAGAAATGGAGTTACTTCAGTTACTATCAGATAAAAGTGTAGCGTTTTTAAACAGATAACAAACAGTTGTTTACTTTAACAAAAGTTTAAAAGGGCTTTTTACTTTCTTTAAGATTTGATGTGCTTTCTTTGAAGTCTAAAGTAATCATATTGAAATTTTTACTATTTATTTTTTTACTACTTTTTTGTATGCCTTCTATTTATGCTCAACATTTAGAAATAGATGGCGTAATAGAAAGTAACTCTGGGGTAGAAAACATTCATGTTATAAATAAAACAGCTCAATTTTTTACAATAACAGATCAGTATGGTGCCTTTACTATTCACGCCAAGTTAAACGATACCATTGTGTTTTCCTCTATTCAGCATGTATTAAAAGAAATTGTAATAGACGAGTTAACAGAATCAACCCAGAAAATAATAGTGGTTTTAGAAGATTATGTAAATACTTTAGACGAGGTTATTGTTGGTAAAGTACTAACGGGCGATTTGTTTTCTGATATGAAGAATATAAACCTAGATAAAAAACCTATTAATTTTATGGATGTTGGTATTCCTGGTTATACCGGTAAAATAGCAACACAAAGTGAGCGCAGACTAAGTGAAGCTTCAAGTTTTAAACCTCGGTTTGGAGGAGGTGTTGGTGGCGGTGGTGTAGGAGTAGGGTTTACACCAATTATTAATGCGATAACTGGTAGAACAAAAATGCTTAAGAATCGCGTTAAAATAGAAGAAAAAGAAGCCCTAATGCGACGTATTAAGGCAAGGCTTAAAAAAGATTTTTTAGCTTCGAACCCATTAGAAGAAGAATATGTTATGGATTTTTTTTATTTCTGTTCTGATGACGTAAATTTTATAAAGCGTTGTAAAAATAAATCTGATTTTGATGTACTTATCTTTTTAAGGTTTAAATACAAACAGTATCTAGAAAATAGAAAAGCAAATTAAGAGGAATTGATTTGGTATGCTTTTTGAAAAAGGAAAAAGAATTAACTTCGCATTTTCTAAATAAATAGCTTTTAATGAGGAACCCTAAAATATTATTACTTTTTTTTATTGCACCACTTTTGGCTTTTACAGCCATGCATAAGTATTATATAAGTGTTACTCAAGTAGAATATATACCAGAAAAAAAGTCTGTACAAGTAATTACTAGAATTTTTATTGATGATCTAGAACGCTTAATTCAAGAGCGTTACGACGAGACT
This sequence comes from Postechiella marina, assembly GCF_039538365.1. Lineage (NCBI taxonomy): Bacteria > Pseudomonadati > Bacteroidota > Flavobacteriia > Flavobacteriales > Flavobacteriaceae > Postechiella > Postechiella marina. The sequence goes on along the minus strand of NZ_BAABCA010000006.1, from coordinate 192,972 downwards.
ATAGTTTTGGCTGAAGATGCAGAGTCTAGCGACGTAAACTTATATATAGAGCGTTATTTAAGAGAGAAAATTAAAATTAAAATTAATAATAACGATTTAAATTTTGCCTTTATAGGCAAAGAATACGACCTAGATATTGTACGATGCTATATAGAAGTAGAGCAAATAAATAATATAAAATCTATAGAGGTTGTAAATAAAGTTTTATTCGATTTATATCCAGAACAGCAAAATATTATTAAACTCAAAGTAAACTCTAAACAAAAGAGTTTTATTCTTACGCAACAAAAAGACGCTGCTATGTTAATTTTTGATTAAAAAAACGCAATTTATCTTCGAATTTTTTTACATTTGGGCGTTTATAGTGATAATAATGTAAAAATTGTAAGGTTAAATCACTATATCTTTGAATAAATTTTAAAAATGAAAATGAAAAAAATCGCCTATTATTTCCTTTCAATTGCATTAATTTCTAACAGTGCTTTTGCTCAAGAAGAAAATGCAAGTCCTCAAAAAGGGCATCAAAACACCAACAAATTTAGACAGTTATACGATGAGTTTGCTACGCCAAATATGTATAGAAATGCTTCTGGTGCACCAGGAGCTTCTTATTATCAGCAGAAAGCAGATTATAAAATGGACATTGTTTTAGACGATGAGAATGCTAAACTTTCTGGATTCGAAACTATTACATATACCAACAATTCTCCAGATAAATTAAAATACCTTTGGGTTCAGTTAGATCAAAACATGCGATCTAAAGATTCTAAAACACCTTTAATAGAAACAGGTAGCGTATCTCAAGCAATGAGACCAAGCACGTTTGTTAACGATTTTACAACTAAGCCTTTTGATGGTGGTTTTAATATTGAGGAGGTTAAAGATAATAGTGGTAAAAATTTACCGCACATGATTAACAGAACCATGATGCGTATAGAATTGCCTAAAGTATTGGAGCCAGGTGATAAATACTCGTTTTCTATAAAATGGTGGTATAACATTAACGATCACGTAACTAAAAGAGGACGTTCTGGTTACGAGTTTTTTCCAAAAGATGGAAACAGAGCTTATGTTATAGCTCAGTTTTACCCAAGAATGGCTGTATATAGTGATGTTGAAGGTTGGCAGAATTCTCAGTTTTGGGGACGCGATGAGTTTGCTTTAACTTTTGGAGATTACCAAGTAAACATTACAGTGCCTGCAGATCATATTTTAGATGGAACAGGAGAATTAACAAACAGAAAAGAAGTATTTTCTAAAACAATGATGCAGCGTTACGAGCTAGCAAAAAAATCTTACGATAAGCCTGTTGTAATTGTTACACAAGCTGAGGCAGAGGCAGCAGAAAAAACAAAATCTACAGATACTAAAACATGGAAATTACATGCTAAAAATGTACGTGATTTTGGCTTTGCAACATCAAGACGTTATGTTTGGGATATGATGGCGGTTAAAATTGGAGATAAAGACGTTATGGCTGTATCTTTATATGGTAAAGAAGGAAATCCGTTATGGGAGCAATGGTCTACTAAAGCTGTAGCAAGTACTTTAAAAACGTATTCAAGGATGACTTTTGATTATCCTTACCATAAAGCAATTTCTGTACATGCTAAACAACAAGGTATGGAATATCCAATGATTTGTTGGAACTGGGGAAGACCAAAAGAAGATGGCACTTATAGCGATAGAGTAAAATATGGCATGATGGGTGTTATTATTCACGAAGTAGGACACAACTTTTTCCCTATGATTGTAAATAGTGATGAGCGCCAATGGACATGGATGGACGAAGGTTTAAATACTTTTTTACAGTATGTAGCCGAGCAAGATTTTGGCGAATGGTATCCAGATGCATTATCTCCAAAGGATAAGCATTTTCCATCGGATAGAGGACCAGCAGAAATGATTGTGCCATACATGGGAGGAAATCAAGACGAAATAGCTCCAATTATGACTAAAGGTATGAACACGTATCAATTTGGAAACAATGCTTACGGTAAGCCTGCAACTGCATTAAACATATTGAGAGAAACAGTAATGGGACGCGAATTGTTTGATTATGCTTTTAAAGAATACGCAAATCGTTGGAAGTTTAAGCACCCAACACCAGAAGATTTTTTTAGAACGATGGAAGATGCATCAGCATTCGATTTAGATTGGTACTGGAGAGGATGGTTTTACACAACAGATTGGGTAGATATAGGAGTTAAAGATGTTAAAAAATATTATGCAACATCAAAACCTAACCAATACATTAAAGATTATCTTAAAAGTCAAGGAAGAACAATTAAAGATTTAGTACCTTTAGTTTATATGGTAGAAGAGGGTAGTGCAGATTTTAAAGAAAGTTTAAAGAAGGACACCCCTTTAGAAGATGTTAAAATTCTTAAAGAGTATGTTATGGATAACTTTACTTCAGAAGAGCGAAAGAACATGAAAACTCCAAAGTATTTTTATAACATTACTTTTGAAAAACCAGGCGGATTAGTAATGCCTTTAATTGTTGAATATAAGTATGCAGATGGAACATCTGAAACTATTACTTATCCTGCGCAAGTTTGGAGTAAAAATGATAATGAAATCTCGAAAGCATTAGCATTAGAAAAAGAGATAATTAGCATTACTGTAGACCCTAATAACGAAACTGCAGATATCGATACATCAAATAATTCTTGGCCTAAAGTAGAAACGGTAAGTGATTTTGATAAGTTTAAAAACAAATCGAATAAATAAAAAAAGCATATGTTTTAAATGTAAAAGGCTTCCATTTAATTGGAAGCCTTTTTTGTTTTATACCATAATCTAGATTTATTATTAAAGAGTAATAGAATGGCATAACCTTGTAAAATAACTTGTAATATCGGTAGGATTCCTGTAACTGTATTGAGCCTAAAAGTGCTAAATATAACAGAAGGAAATGCTAAAAGACTTAAAGTAAATAATATTGTAAAAACATTTCGAGCCCATCTTTTTCCAAGATTTATTATATAAGCTAAAAAAACGAGAATACTTGTACTTGCTATAATTAAATTTATTGGGGTATAAAAGGTATTTGTGTTGCTAAGCACATTTATAACAATAGGGTTTATTATGCCTATTGCTGCCGATAAATATATAAGCTTTGAAGCATTATAAATTGTAGTTGGAAGCTCTATTGGTAGTGTCTTTTTCTTTTCTAAATTTGTAGTTTCTGCTTTTAATTTAATTTGAGATTGAATTTTATTTTTCAAAAATTCAATCTCATTATTTTTAATGCCTCTTTGTCCTAACTCGTAAATAGCAGTTATAAGCGTTTCTTTTTTATAAGCACTACAATTCTCGATTATGTCAAGCAATTCAGAATCAGTTTTTGTTTTAAACCTTTCAGAAAACTTAATAGACATTGTTTTATTTCTTAGTTAAATATACTACCCAATCTTTAGTTTTATCGGTTGGAGGAAAGCCTAAATCTTGTTTACCGCTACCACTTATTGTTTTTATTTTGCTTTTTAAAAGTTTACCTCCGGTTCTTGGGTTGTACCAAAGTACATTGTATTTTGAGTTAGAGTTACCCATATCTAATTGAGAATTACCTCCGTTTTTTAAGAAAACTACATAACTATTACCTTCATTTGCTAAAACATAATCGTGTTTAGTCGATATTAAAGCGTCGTTAGATGTCATTTTCCAAAACTCTACATTATTATTTTTAAAAAAATCTAAACAAATTTTTCCTTGGTCCCAAAATAAATCGCGCGATCTATAATCTTGACAGGTCAAGTCAGAATGGGCATGCTTATAACCAAAATACCATTCTGTACCCCAAGCTCCAGCCATCATTGCACCCCACAAACCGTTTTTTCTAGCATTGTTATGCTCTGGGTTTTCTGCATCAGGTAATAAAGAATGTTGTGCGTCTCCGGGCTCGTCGCAAGCTACAGCCCATGTTTTTCCTTCTGCATCAGCCTCTTTTAAAATACGCAAAACCGATTTGTGCACATTTCTAAAATCGTCTTTATTGGTTTGTAAAGAGGCTCCAGTAAACTTACTTTCTTTACCATAAACTCCAGTAAACCAATTGCCATTATGTATTACAATATGATGTTTGTATGGGTCTATAGAAGCTACATAGTTAGCTAAAGTTAGACGCCCTTGCACGTCTACTGGAAAGGTTCTTGGTGGGTTTTGCCAGTCTCCAGTTTCTTCGCATAAGTTCCAGTTAAGTGCTAGGTGATGGCCAAAGCGAGCAATTAATTCTCTGTAGTATAATTTGGTGTAAAGTCCTGTTCCTCCATTATCTAATAAACCCTGATTTTCTGCTTCTAGTGTTTTAAAGTGAAGAAACATGCCTAATTTATCTGCATGCTCAAAAACAGTTTCCCATTGGTCTAGTTTAGAGGTATCAAATCTATCATAAGTATTATAATCTACATAAGGGAAAACATTTTTATCGTCTCCTTGTATATTCATAGTAATAAAAGAAAATGCATTCATTCCTTTTGAAGCTAAATAATTTACTGCCCCAATTAAATCTTTACCCTTTCCATTTTTCCAAGTAGGGTCGCCTTGTTTCCAATCTTTTTCATGAGCTTCCCAAGTTTTTACTAAATCATCTTTAAAGCCATCGTTGTGAAATGTACCATCAAATTCATCATATGCAAGAAAATTTTCTGGAGCATCAGATCCACATTTTAAAAAATATTCACCAGTTTCAGCAAATTTTAAATAACGTTCTCCAACATAGTTTAAGCGTCCTTTACTGCGTAAATCGACGCCTGTCTTGTCTGATTTAGCAATATTAAAAGATCCTGTTTTTTTATTAATTTCTCCAGCTGTTTTTAATTTATTAGACACTCTAACTGCTGCCCATTTTCCTTTTACAAAACGAATGTTATATTCCCACATTCCAGTTTCATCGGGAGCAAAATGTACTTTCCATATATTTCCAGAAATCGCACTTGTGTTACCAGCATCTCCATCAGCAGCATAATAACCTGGAATAGTATACGTTTTTCCAGAAGTTTTATGCTTAAAAGTAACATCTAACTTATAGTTTAAAAATGGATTATCTTTTGCGTTTTCTGATGTTTCTGGGCCTTGCAATTCTAAAGTTACTTTGTGCCACTTTTTTAATTCTCCTTTAATGGTTATCTCTGAGTTTTGAGAAAAAGAATAATTGGTAATTGAAAAGGCTAGAACTAGCAAGGCTAGGGCATGTCTTGTTTTTTTAAAGAAGGGTTTCATAAAATGTTTATTGTTTAAGTTTAGTATTACGAATTTAATATTTTTAAATTGCATTTTGTATACAAAAAATGTTAATTTAAATTAATGTTTAAGTTTAGAAGTCTTTAAACTGTGTTTTTAATAAATAAAAAGCCTGTAATTTTAATTACAGGCTTTTAAAAAATTATAAAATTGCTAAGACTTTTATTTTTTCTTCTTTGGATACAATTCTTCTATAGTCCAATAGGTATCTCTTTCTTTAATTTCCTTTTTATTTCTGATGTTTTTAAGGCGCCATTCTAAAATAGGACTTGCATTATTAAGTTCTGTTCTTATGTAGGTTAAAACATCTGCAATCCATTTGTTATCTTGATGTTTCATGCCAACCATAACACCAGAGTATTCTTTGCCATCAATTGGTCCTGTTAAACCATCAAGTAATATTTTAGTAATAACATCTTGGTTTCCTGTTACACGAGGAGACCCAACCAAAGAAGGCGCTAAACCTTTTGTGCCTTTTCCGTCTTTGCCATGGCAGGCAGCACAAATGCTGTTAAAGTTTTTGTAGCCTTCTACTATAGCGCGTTTTACTTGACTGCTTTGTAATACATGCTTTTTCTTTAGTTGCTCTATTACAGGAGGTTCTTCTTTTATGCTAGCCTCTCCCGATATTTTAACGACCTCGTTAGTTGGATGTTTTTCCATAATTTCTTTTACAAGGGCTTTGTTTTCTGGAGTTTTGTTAGTACCTAGAGTACGTATAAGTTGAAGGTTTACGTCTATGTCTGTATCGTTTTTTAAATTTGATATAGCATCGAGTATCTCCTTATTATTCTTTTTTATAAAAGGTTCAGAAAGTCTTAAAGCTGCTTGCTTTACTCTAGCATCTTCATCGTTTAGTGCTTTTGTAATTATGCTTGTGTTTATTTCATCCAATCCTTCTATAGTCCATAAAGCGTGTAGTCTTGCTAGTGGCGATTTATTACCTCCAGTAGCAATTTTAGTTAGCGTAGGAATAATAGATTTATCGCCTTTTAAAATGATTAGTTTTTGAGCATTAATTCTATACCAACCATTGTCGTGTTCTAAATAAGATACTAATTGCTTTGGCGATTTATTTAAAAGAGATTCTTTTTTATCTGGTTTGATTTCGTCGTGAACAATTCTGTAAATTCTACCTTTTCCAATATTCTTGTCAAAGCCCATTTTTTCTATAACAGGGCGTAAAAAGCTGCCTTTTCTAGTCCAGTTACCTTCTTGAATTATACCTCTATACATATCTACAATATATAAACAACCATCTGGGCCAGTTTTAGTGTCTACTGGTCTAAAATTAGAATCTGTAGAGGCTAAAAATTCGGTTTCTCCGTAAGGGTTGCTTAAAACTGTTTTACCGTTTATACGTTCTACTTTTGCACGCCTTATTAATCTTCCTACAGGCTCAGGAATAAATAAATCGCCATAAAGAGGGAGTTTATCGCCTAAAAATATTGATTGACCACAACTTGCAGTAAAATGGTTTAATGTACCATCTTCTCTTAAACGTTTTAAACCTCCTTGTACATCTGGAGTGCCAATAATTGGCCATACAGCTTCAAAACCTTCTGTTTTTTGACCTTGTAATTCTAAATTACCATAGGTAGGATGTTGCTGAAAGCCTAATGCAGGATTTTCTCCTCCAGCACTAGAGTAGTATGGTTGACCAATTTCGTCTTGCGTTAATCCCCATTGTCCTCCAGGAGCGTCAAGCATAGTATCTGTTTCTATTTTACCACGCGTAAATTTATATCTTACAGAGCCTCTAGATAAATACATCCAGTTGTCTAAGCCCCATAAAATACTAGCAGATTGATGCTCTAGATTAGCGTTATCTCTTTTATTACTTTTTAATAGTAGTATTTTTTCGTCTGCAACATTATCGCCATCGGTATCTCGGTAACTCCACATATCTCTGTTGTATGTTTCTCCAACAATAAGTCTGTCGTCTAATGGCATAATTATTCTTGGTAACACTAGACTGTCAATAAAAACAGTGCTTTTATCCATTTTACCATCATTATTTGTGTCTTCTAAAACAGATATTCTACTCCAAGGTTTATTTTCGTCTGTACCATCTACATCTTGCATATAGGTTAACATTTCTGCAACGTAGAGTTTTCCGTTTGCATCCCATTCCATGGCAACAGGTTCGTTAATCATGGGCTCGCTAGCAACAAGTTCCATTTTATAACCTTCTGGTAAATGCATAGTTTTTAAACTTTCTTCTGGAGAAAGAAAGTTTACCGGAGGAATTTTTACTAGTGGTGGCTTTTTGTATATAATATCTGCATATACTTTCTTTTCTTCTTCGCAGCTTAGTACAATTAAAATAAGGCTTAGTAAGGATAAAAATGTGAAATTGAAATTAACTTTTTTCATTCTGAATAATGTGGGTTTTCAAAAAATATTGATTCTGTTATCTTAAATTTAAGGTAATTGGTTTTTAATTTCGAATAGATGTTTTTTATAATATAACCCGAAATATTAAAAATTAAGTGGTAATATCCTAAAGTTTGCAAATTGTCTTTTATTTTTTTACGAAAATTTAAGTAATTTTTATTTTGAAAATAAAAAGAGCTGTTCTTTAATTAGAACAGCTCTTTTAAAATTGTTTTATTGCGTTATTAAAAATTAATCTCCAAGAATAGGGTTTAGTACAATCTCTGTATCTGGAATTGGAGACCACCAATTAGCTTTGTCTGCAGGATCGCCTAAAAGAGTTAGCTCTCTTGGATCTCTGTTTTCTGTCACTTCTGCTACCATTTCGTGTCGCACTAAATCCAACCATCTATTACCGCCTGTTTCGCCAACAAATTCCCAACCTCTTTCTGCAAGAATTGCATCAATAACTACATCTTTGTCTGACGAAACAAGGTCTATGCTAGGGTCGGGTGTCTTCCAAAATTCAGCTGGAAGTGCGCCAACATCTGCTTGTTTATCCAAACCATGTGCGTAACCTCTTCGTCTTACTAAGTTTAAATTATCTACAGCTTGAGATATTGGTCCAAGATTAGCACATGCCTCCGCATTCATTAATAGCACTTCAGAATAACGCATTACGCATCTATCGTTGGAGGTTTGCCATGCATGCTCAAATGTTTGTCCAACAGGATCTACAGCATTAGGGTGGTTAGTTCCGCTGGCAGTTCCCCATGTAAATTTTGTTACTATTGGATTACCATGTTCTATAAAGTATTTATTACTATTATCTGCAATGGCTGTAAATGTTTTTCTGTAACCTTCTGGAAAATTATTAAAAAATGTCCATTCCATATAGGCATCCATCCAGTTACCCCATCTGTTTCCGTAAGATCTATTTTGGTATGCTGTATATGTGCGTCTATCCATAAGATGCGCCCAAATAACTTCTTTGTTTATTTGATGAGGCTCTTGGAAATTATGGGCAAAATCATCCATTAGAGAGTAAACACCTGCGTCTATAATCTCATTAGTTAAAGTTTTAACTTGCGACCATTTATCTGTTTCATTATATGGGTATCCTGTTAATATCATATAGGTTTTAGCTAAAAGGGCTTTAGCTGCAGTTTTCGATACACGTCCATTATTTACTGTTCCTCCATTGGTATCCCTTTCATTTACAGCCCAAGTAATAGCATATTCATAATCACTAATTACTTGTTCTAATACTTGTCTTTTAGGGGTTTTAGACATTTGTAAGTCTGGTTCAGGAACCAAAGGCATAGGTATATCCCCAAAAGTTGTTGCTAAAGTAAAATAACAATATGCTCTTAAAAAGTAAGCATTTGCTTTAGCATCATTTATAATAGTTTCATCTACACCTGGAGGATTTGCATTTTGAATAAAGCTATTACATGCAAGGATGCATTTATATTTTCTCCACCAATCGTTATTTCTCCATGAATTACCAGCTGTTCTGGCAAACCTATCTGCTTCCCATATTACCCATTTGTTAGAATGTGTTGTTCTAGATGTAATATCGTCTGCACCGGTTTGGTGAGCAATTTGTTCCATAGACCAAACCGCTCTGTGAAGAGATCCATATAGACCAACTACTCCTGCTGTTAAGGTTTGTTCATCTGAATAAAAAGTTTCAGCAGCAATAGCCCCATCACTACCCTCGTCTAAAGTCTCACAGCTACCAACCATTAATGCTATGGCAACTATAAAAAGTATTTTGCTTTTTAAAATTAATTGTTTCATGTTCTATATTTTTTATTTATTAAAATGTAACTTTAAGTCCAGCAGATATAGTTCTTACTAATGGGTAAGAGAATGCATCTACACCTGCTTGAGAATCACTATTAATAGGTGTACTTGATCCTTCAGGATCTAATCCAGAATAGTTAGTAATAGTTAAAAGATTATCGACACTAGTGTATAGTCTAAAGCTAGATATTTTTAATGAATCTGTAATTTTTTGAGGTAGATTATAACCTAATGTAACATTACTTATTTTAAAGAATGTGCCATCTTCTACGTATTGTCCAACTAAATAAGTGTTAGAATAATCTGTTTGAATAGGCATAATTTGTTGAGTCGAACTTGTATTTGTTGGAGACCATCTATTTCGATATCCTGTAGATAAAATATTATTGTCTAGTTTGTTGTCTGTCCAGTTATAAATGTCATTTCCTACAGAACCAATACATTGTATAGAAATGTCAAAATCTTTATAGGCTATGCTTGTTCCTAAGCCATATGTGAAATCTGCTTGAGCATTTCCAACAATTTGTCTATCTGCAGCTGTTATGTCACCGCTTTGGTCAAGGTCTTCGTATTTTACTTCTCCTGGAAAAGCACCGTATGTTGCAGCTTCAGCAGCTTCGTCTTCTTGCCAAAGTCCAATTGCTTTTAAGCCAAAAAGAGACCCCATTGATTCTCCTTTTTTAACTATAAATTTGTTATTACCTCCAACAAGGCTCCAAATACCTAAAGCTTCTTCATTGTCAATAAAAATTTCGTCGGCACCATCTAGATCTTTTACTTTGTTTTTATTTTTGGTAAAATTACCATAGGCTGTCCAACTAAAATCATCGGTAGATTTAATCTTCCAATTTAGACCTATTTCAACACCGTTATTGTCAATAGCCGCATAGTTTGATGTTATTGATGATTGCCCTGTATATCTTGCGATTGACTTAGCTATAATAACATCGGTTGCTTGTTTAGAATATACATCTATAGATCCTGTTACCTTATTACCTAGAATACCAAAATCTAGACCTGCGTTATAAGATGTTGTTGTTTCCCATTTTAAATTAGGGTCTACTATAGAGCCAGGAACAATACCTTCTACAGGAATATTACTGTCTAGCGCATACCATCTATATTGTGCACCAGCATTAGTTGTATCGAAGGCAGGTATAATAGCATATGCTCCTACAGCTTGATTACCTACTTCACCATATCCGGCACGAAGTTTTAAATTATCTATCCAACTAATGTCTTGAATAAAAGACTCTTCTGAAGCTTTCCAAGCAACTGCTGCTGAAGGAAAGTAGCCCCATCGTGTATCTTTACTAAACCTAGAAGAACCGTCAGCACGCATAGAAGCAGTAAGTAAATATTTGTTTTTGTAACTATAATTTAATCGTCCCATGTAAGAGCGTATTTTGCCAATATTATATGCAGAACTTGTTATAGTTGGTTGTCCATTGCTTAAAAGGTACCACTCGTTAGCAAGTGTAGAAAGGTTATTTACATCTGCGGAAAGGTTACGGTTAGTGCCTTTTGAGAACTCGTAAACACCTGATACTTTTAAACTGTGATTTCCAAAATCATTTTCATAGGTCAATCTGCTGTTTGCTAGCCAGTTATTGTTTCTAATATAATCTTGTCCTGCTACTAGTTCGGTTCTGTTTCCGTTAGCAGTTGGCTCTAACAATGTTCTTTGTCCGTTATAGCCAAAGTTAAAACTACCAGAGGCAGTTGTAGCTAACGTAAGATTGTCTGTTAATTTGATGTCTAAATCAATATTAGATGAAATTCTATCGCGTACATTTTCTTGGTTTTGTAATACTTTTTGCTCTGGGTTGGCATACCTACCAATTAAAAAAGCACCATTGTAGCCATTATATGTGTCTGGATGAAGAAAATCTCCATTCTCATCTCTAGAACCCCATTGTTGAGGAAAAGTAACTGCAGCTCCTATAATATTATTTAAACCTCCTGTTCCTCTTCCATTGGCTTGAGAGTCTGTATGTGTACCATACGTGTTAAATTTAAAATTAATTTTATTGCCTATTTTACCAGATATGTTTGAACGTAGCGAGGTTCTTTTGTAAAATGAATTTTTAATGATTCCTTCTTCATCTAAATGGTTAGCAGAAAAGAAATATTTTAAATTTTCACCTCCTCCAGTTACATTTATCGAGTAGTTCTGTCTTAAGCCACTTCGGGTTACTAAGTCTTGCCAATCTGTACCTCCTGTTAATCTAAAAGTTTCAATTTGAGAATCTGTAAAAAAAGCTGAATTACCTTTAGATATGTTTTGTAAGTTCATAAGCTCTGCTTGTTCAGCTGCAGATAAAATATCATAAGAATTTACTGGATTGCTAAATCCAACATTAGTGTCAATACTAACTTTTAATTTACCTTCTTTTGGAGCTACAGTAGTTATTAAAACAACGCCATTGGCTCCTCTAGACCCATAAATAGCAGTTGCAGAGGCATCTTTTAAAAAGTTAATGGTTGCAATGTCGTTAGGGTTAACTGTTGATATATCAGCTCCAATGAATCCATCTATAACATACAAGGGGTTGTTAGAATAGTTGATGGAACTTCCTCCACGAATACGAATCTTCATACTTTGTCCTGGAGCTCCACTAGTTTGTTGAATGTTTACTCCAGAAACTTTACCTTGTAAACCTGAGCCTATTTTAGTTATAGGTGCTTTAAGTAAATCTTTAGAAGATATAAGAGAAACAGACCCTGTTACATCACTCTTTTTTGCTGTACCGTAGCCAATAACAACAACTTCGTCTAATTTGGCAGTATCTTCTTCTAGAGTTACATTAACAGAGGTTTGACTTCCTAAAGTTACTAATTTTGTAACGTAGCCAAGAAAAGTAATTTCTAGTACATCTCCAGAACTAGCTTGAATAGTAAAGTTACCGTCAAAATCTGTTACAGCTCCTTTAGTAGAGCCTCTTATAATAATATTAGCCCCAGGAATACCAATACCCGAAGCATCAACAACTGTACCCGAGTACGTTTTTTGTTGCTGTAGGTTTTTAGTCGCAGGGTTCGTGTTTTTTGGTTCTAAAACTAATATTATTTGCTTGTTTAGCACTTCGAAATTAATATTAGTATCAGAAAATAGTGTGTTTAATATTTTTGAGATTTTGGTTTTTTTGAATTTAACTGAAACGAGTTTTTTATAGTCAACTTGGTTATCGTTATATAAAAACTTGAATTCCGATTTGGACTCAATAGTTTGTAATACATTTTCAATACTTACATTTTTTAATTCTAAGCTAATTTTAGCGTTTTGAGAATAAGAATTAGCATGTATTTGAAAAAGAGATATTAAAAATAAATAGACAGTTAGTTTCATTTTTAAATCGAACTTAAATTTGTAGGGTATAGCATTCCCTAGCATAATTTGAAATTTCATACTTTTGTAATGATTTTAGTGATTTAATTTTTTAAATTGCTTGTAAAGCTAATCGGGGAATGTTGCAGCATTTTCCGATTTTTTTAGTTAGTTTAGGTAAGTCTTCATGTCTTTGTCATCATTGTTGTTAGTTTTAGTTAATAGTTTAGTTTATAATAATGTGGTTAGCATTAATGGTGTAATCAAATTTAAAATTCTTGTTAAAAGAATTTAAAACTTGGTCTATAGATTCTATATCGAAGCTGGCAGTAAAGCTTTCCTCCGATAGTTTTTTATTGTTATTGGTAATAGATATGTTGTAATGTCTTTCTAGTTTTTTTAGTATGTTTTTAAAACGCATGTGTTTAAAAACAATTTTACCATCTATCCAAGCGGTATGTAAAGATGTATTTACTTTTCTCACCTTAATATCGCCATTTTCTTTTTTCCATCTTGCTTTTTGGCCAGGTACAAGTATTGTGTTTTCAGTTTTAAAATTTTTATTAATAGAGTTTATAGCTACAGAGCCTTCAACTAGTACCGTATTTATATTGTAGTCTTCTGGGTAAGAAGATACATTAAACTTTGTACCAAGAACTTTTATTTGCATGTCGTCGGTATTAACAATAAAAGGCTGCTTTTTATTTTTTTTAATATCGAAATAAGCTTCACCTTTTAAAAATACGAGTCTATTTTTTCCTTCTATAAAATTTACAGGATAACGTAAAGAACTTCCAGCGTTGAGGTGTACGGTAGATCCATCTGAGAGTACTACTTGAAATGTTTTTCCGTAGGGTATTGTTAACTTATTGTAAACGAGCTCTTCTGTTTTTTTGTTAGTTTTTGTGTTGGCGTAATTTATTTTAGTACCGTTTTGAAAACCAACTAGTTTTCCGTTTTTGTTTATAATATTTTTAGTATCGTTACTTGCTATTATTTGTTTATTGCCATTGTCAAGCTCTAATATAATAGCGTCTATTTTGTTAGGATTAGCAACACTATTATTTTCTTGTAGTGCTTTATTATAATTGCTTTTTTCTATATAAAAGTAAGAGATGCCTAAACAGATGAATAAAACAACTGCAACTTTATAAGGGGTAAACTTAAATTGATATTTGTTCCTTTTGTACGTTGTTTTGGACTTTAGCATGGCCCAATCTTCATTTTTAGTTTCGTTAATATGTCTAACTAAACTTTCGCGTTCCTTTTTTTTAGTAGGATTTAATAGATGCTCCAATATATCCTCAGTGTCTTCAGTAGAGAATAAATTATTAACTTCAGAAGTATTAACATCTTGCTTGTCTAGTAAGCTAGAAGCTATGGATTTGGATAGTTTTATTAGGTCTTTTATGGTTCGCATATTTCGATAGCAACGTACACTGGTTTTGTGTACTATATATTAATTACGATTAAAAATTAAATAGGGGTTAAAAAAAATGTTATTTTTTTGCTATTATGATAAAAAAAGAGAGCGTTAATTGCGTATTTGTTATTTTGATTTTTAAAAAAACAAATTGAGTACCAGTAGATAAGCACTTTTTAATAACGGACGTAGCTTTTGGTAAGCAATACGCTTTTGTGTTTTTACAGTGTTAAGGGATATTGATAGTTCTTCAGATATTTGTTTATTGCCTAACCCCTTTAAGCTTAAATGTATAATGCGTTTACATTTATATGGCAGTGTATTAACAGCTTGGTTTACAAGTCTAGATGTTTCTTCTATTAATACGTGTTTTTCAAAATAAGTTTGCGAAGTTAAAAGACTTAAATTAATATCGTTATTAACTTTTACGTGGTTTTTATATTCTTTACTTTTTAAATAATCTAAAGATTTATTTTTTACTATAGTGTATAAATAACCTTTAACATTAAAATCGTCTTTTAGTATTATTTGCTCTTTCCATATTTTAATAAATACCTCTTGCACAATATCTTTAGATATTTCAATATTATTAGTGTATTTGTTAGAAAACACACAGAGCGAGGTATAAAAAGTATCGAATAGCTTTTTATAATGGTCTAAAGAAACATTGTTTTTTTTAACTACTTTCAAAATATAACTATTATTAATGGCTCAATTATAATGCAGTATATAGTTTTAATTAAAAAATATATAAGCATATAAGCTAGAATATTCCATTGTATAATTCTGTGGTTTGAATTAATGTACAATAGAAAAGTAAAAATGAAATGTAGGGTTTACTTATTTTAATTATTTAAGATTGATTTTTTAATAACTAAAATGCCCTGATATTAGTAAATTATGGGCTTAGGTTTTTAATGAATAATTGGTTTGCATACTTTTAGTTTATTTAGCGTTAGTTGTTATTGTTAAACATATTTATCTCTGGTATTAAAGACAAATAAGTTAATGTAATAATGTTCTGTTTTTAAAACAATTTATACCATAAACTAATATTTAAATTAAAGAAATCGCTTTAATTATCTGAATATAAGCAGTTTATGTGTTGTTTAAAAAACTAAACATAATAGTTAGTTAATAGCAATATATGATTTTTATGATAATTTTTTTGTGTTTAGTTAAAAAAATAATTGTTTATATGTTTTAAAGCATGTATAATAGTATTGCCATTAACCCACCGCTTAAGGCAACAATTCCAGAAAGCATGCTAAAAGATTTTAAAATTCGAGAGGTAGAAAAACCGTGAGCTTCTTTAAATAGCCAGAAAAAACTGCTGTTTACATGTATAATACCTAAAGAGCCTGCCCCAATAGCTGCTGCTGTAATTTCTGGAGGTAATGTTCCGTTAGTAATTAAAGGCGCAACTATTGATGCTGTCGTAATTAAAGACACGGTAATAGATCCTGTTACTGTTGTAAATAAAAAGCTTAGAGCAAAAGGTATTAATATACCTGTTGTAGAAATACCTGTGGGGTCAGAAAATAAAGAGCTAACAATGTTAGAGTCTTTAATAACTTGTCCAAAAGCTCCACCGGTGCCTGTTATTAAAATAACTGTAGCAGACTTTGAGCCTGCACTATGAAAAAAATTATTTAACTTTTTAGAAAAATCCTTTTTATCAATTAAAGGTAAAGAAAAGGCAACGCCAATTAACAAGGCCCAAATTGGGTTTTTTATAAATTGAATTACCGCACCTCCTTGAGAAAACACCGAGCCAATAGACATTAAAAAAATAGGCATAAGCAAAGCTAAAAAGGGTAAAATCTTTTTATAACCCGTAATGCTTTTCTTTTCTAAGATGTTGGTTTTGTTTGTAGTAATTTTTACTGTTAGTTTTTTAGTATTCCATTTTATCCAAATAAAACCACCAGTTATGGCAGCAATGGCTACAAGTATGTTTGTAGGTATAATGCGTCCTATGTCTTTAATTTCTAACATGGAAGCAACAATTAAAGGCCCGGGCGTTGGGGGTATAAGGGCATGAGCCACAGTTAAACTCATAGCTAAAGATAACCCTAACACCAATACCGAATGTCCAGATTTTTTTGATAATACCATAATGGTTGGTAAAAGTGTTAAATAAGCAACATCTACAAAAACAGGAATACCTACCAGAAAACCAATTACTGCCATACTTAGAGGTAGTCGTTTAATACCAAATAGTTTTATAATACTATCTGCTATTATATCTGCACCACCAGTATCAGACAGAATTTCGCCTAAAAGAGTGCCAAATAATATAATTAAGCCAATCCATTTTAGGGTGTTTCCAAAACCATTTAAAAGACTTTCGGTAACTTTTTCTACAGATAAGCCTATAGATAATCCTAAAATTAGTCCAGAAATTAAAAGTACTGGAATAGGATGAATTTTAAAAACTGTTATAGCTACAATTAATAAAATAATGCATAGTAATAAAATAATTAGGCTCGTCATAACTATAAAGTGAAAAAATAGAGATGTACAATATAGAAGCTAATTTTTACATTTATAGATTCGTTTTTATCTGTTATAACGTATAAATTATCATGAACAAACACATTTGATTTAAATTATGAGACAATAGTACTGTTCCTTTATTTAGAGTTTGAATAGATTTACTGAAATAAAATTACAAAAATGAAATATATCTTTTCTATTACCATTGCGCTCATGTCGCTTAGTAGTTATTCTCAAGATTTAACAATTCCACCAAAAAAATATGTAGATTCTGTAAGTTTAGTAAAACGACCTAAAAGGTTAAATAATAAATTGCCTTTATCTGACCAAAAAAACAAAGAGAAATGGAAGTTGAATAAGGCTGCTTCAGACGAGTTTGATAAAAAAGAATTGAATGAAGTATTATGGTATCCAAATAATCCAAAATGGAAAGGAAGACCTCCAACATATTTTCATGGTTCTAATGTAAGTTTAGAAAATGGCGAACTGGTAATTCGTGTTAATAAACATGGTAAAGAAAATTTGCCAGAAAAATTTACACATAGCACTGGTTTTATTAAAAGCAAACAAAAGTTTCTTTATGGTTATTTTGAAGCAGAACTAAAGTTAATGGATGCGCCATGGGTTTCTGGTTTTTGGATGACAAATGTGTCTAGAGATTGGTGGACAGAAATTGATATTTGCGAAAACGCTCCAGGTGTGCCTTATAATAAACACGATTTAAACTCTAATATTCATGTGTTTAAAGCTCCTAAAGATAAAGGTGATGTTAAAAAACACTTTTCTAGAACTAAAAAATATTATTTTCCAGAAGAGTTGCAAGCTGGTTACCATACTTGGGGTTTAGAGTGGACTCCAGAATTTATTAGATTTTATATAGATGGCGTTCTTTTTAGAGAAGCAAAAAATACGCATTGGCATCAACCTTTAGAGGTTAATTTTAATTGTGAATCTAATAAGTGGTTTGGTGCTTTGCCAGACAATAATAGGTTAAATGGCGAATATCATGTAAAATATTTTAGAGTATGGAAGCTTAAAAAGTAAAACTAAAAAAATCCCATTAAAATTTATAATGGGATTTTTTTTAGTTGACAGCTTTAGGGTTACTTTTTTAACTTCGGATTTAAAGAGTTTCTTCTAGCATCTTGCAGTTTCTTTTCTTCTTTAATAACGTTTTTTCCGTGTGGATCAAACCATTGCGGATCCATGTTTTTAGCATCCCATTCTTTATAAGTTTTATTTAGCATGTCTATAATTTCAGGATTATTATCTGCTATATCGTGTCTTTCAAAACTATCTTTTTCTAAATCAAAAAGCATTAGTTTATTTTTATAGGCACTTTTGTATAGTTTGTATTTTCCTTTTCTAACCGCATATTCAAAACCACCAACAGATCTCCAAAATAATACATCGTGAGGCTTATTTGGGTTTTCGTTTTTTATATAAGGTAATAAATCTTTACCTTCTAGTTGCGTTTCTTTTGATGCGTCTCCTCCGGCAGCATTTAGTAGGGTAGGGAAGATGTCTAAAGATATTATAGGTTTATCGTACGTTTGGTTTGCTTTTATGCCTTCTGGCCATCTAATAAAGAAAGGTACTTTTATGCCTCCTTCAAAAATCATCCCTTTATGGCCTCTGTTTGGCCTGTTATCGGCATGTTCTTTTCTTCCTCCGTTATCACTTAAAAATACAACAATTGTATTATCTTTAATACCTTTAGCAACAAGTGTAGAGTCTATTCTACCAACGCCATAATCTACACCATTTACCATAGCACCATAAACGCTTCTGTCTGCGTATTCAATATGTTTTGTTTGTTCTAAATATTGCTCTGTAGCATGGTCTGGCGAGTGTGGTGCGTTATAAGCTAAGTACATAAAAAATGGTTTTTCATCATTTTTGTCTATGTAGTCTATGGCCTCGTTTGTAAAATCGTCTGTTAGGTAGCTTAATTCATTTTCAGGAACAGGTTTGTTGTTTCTAAAAATCATATGTATTTGGTCTTTAGCTGTTCCCCAGTAATTCATTCCGCCACCAGCAAAACCAAACCAATGGTCGTAACCTTGTGCAGGAGGATATAAATCTGGATGATCTCCTAAGTGCCATTTACCAATAGCACTAGTGGTGTAGCCTTGTTCTTTTAAAGCTTCCGATATCATTTTTTCAGAAAGCGGCGTGCCAACCGTATTATCGTTTTCTTCATGATTGTATGGCATATTACAATCATGACCAAAACGTGCTTGATAGCGTCCAGTCATAATACCAGCTCTTGAAGGGCTGCAGTATGGGTGAGATACATAACCGTTAGAAAATATAACGCCTTCTGCAGCCATTTTATCTAGATTTGGTGTTGGTATATCTGTGCAACCATTAAATCCAACATCTGCCCATCCTTGATCATCTGTAAGAATTATAATAATGTTGGGTTTTTTAGTATGTGTTTTAGCAGGAGTGTTCTCTGCTATAAGTTTGGTTTTTTCTTGATTGCAAGAAAATACTAATCCAATTAATAATAAATAATAAAATCTCATTTGGTTTGTTGTTTAGTGTCCGCCTTTAGGGTGACTGTCGTTAGTGTATCTGTATACCGATGGTTTTCCTGTTCCACGGGCATTTGTTAATTCTGTTTTCCAAACTCCTCGAAGTTTTTCAAGAATATTTTTATGCTCTTGGTTGTTAGCAAGGTTGTTTAATTCGGCTGGATCATTTTTTAAATTGTACAACTCTTCGTAAACAGGTTGCTCACCTTCCAAAGAGGAGTCTGATAAATCACGGTATATAGCTATATCTACATCGTGTACGCTGTAAAGAATTACATTTTCTTTAATACCTAAAGCTTTAGCAGCTTTAATTTTTTTACTAGCAGGAAATGTTGTGTTTTTATAATACCTTAAATATTTCCATTCTTTGTTTTGAACCGCTTCAATCTTAGGGTTTCCAAATTGTGTAGACCATAAGTTTTCGGTATAAACATAATCTCTAACTTCTGCCGATGGGTTTGTAATAAGGTTAGAAATATCTTTTCCTTGAAAAGAATCAGGAACTTTTACGCCTGCAAGAGCAGCCATTGTAGGAGCAATATCAATGCTTTGTACTAAAGCATCACTTTTTAATCCTCTTTGTTTTCTTTTGTTTGCTGGATTAAAAACTATCATAGGTACATGTGTCGTTTTTTCGTAGCAAAGGGCTTTTCCGCCTAAACCTTGCTCTCCCATAAACAATCCGTGATCTGATGTGAAAATGATGATTGTATTTTTATCTAGTTTTAAGTTTTTAAGTTTTTCTCTTAAGTTACCTACTAATCGATCTATACCTGTCATGGCTTGTAATTGCCTAATGTATCTTTCTGTAAAACCTTCTGGTGTATCTGCATAGCTATACCCAGCTTGTCTTTCTTCTGCGCGCAATAAATTGGCTGGTAGTTTAGGTGTTTTTATATCTTTTTTAGCAATATAGTTAGCAGGTAACGGAATATTTTTATCTCTATATAAGGTTTTGTAAATATCGTCATCAGTTTTTTTCATTTTCATAGAGCCAGTACCAGCTCCATGGGGTAAATTAAAGTTTATAGATAATAAAAATGGTTTGTTAGAAGGTCTGTTTTCTAAAAATTTAACAGCACCTTTTAGTTTTCTTTCGTTAGGATCGAGAAAATCATCAACACCTTCTTGTATAACTTCAACCTGTGTATTGGCTATGGCATCGTTAAATATTTTATGTACATCCTTAGGATAAAACCTAATATGGCCATGACCAGCATACCAATAGTCGAAACTTTTTTCCATAACGCCACTGTTGTAACCGCCTTTACCAATTGGGGCATGGTTTTTTCCAACCCATCCAGTATAGTATCCAGCATCTCTCATTACCATTGGGTAAGATTTTGCCCAAGCTTCATCAGAAACAGAAGTTCCAGAGTTAAAGTTTACAGCATGTTTTCTTTCGTATTGGCTAAGTAAGATAGAAATTCTACTTGGTGTGCAAATAGCACTTGTAATGTGTGCGTTAGTAAATAAAGTACCATCGCTAGCTAGTTTGTCTATATTTGGCGTTTGTACAATATTGTTTCCGGTACACCCCATCATTCCGTAAGATTGATCATCGGTAAGTATAAAAACGAAGTTTGGTTTATCTTGAGCTAATATATTTGTTTGAAAAGCAACATAGATAAAAAGGAAGTAAAAAACTGATTTTTTCATTTTAAAAGCGGGTAATT
The DNA here is from genome assembly GCF_039538365.1 of Postechiella marina. Classification (NCBI taxonomy): domain Bacteria; kingdom Pseudomonadati; phylum Bacteroidota; class Flavobacteriia; order Flavobacteriales; family Flavobacteriaceae; genus Postechiella; species Postechiella marina. The sequence continues at coordinate 172,077 of NZ_BAABCA010000006.1, read as the reverse complement.
ATAATTTTAATTAAGATAAAAGTAAGTCAATGCTTTTTATTAGAAAAGTTTATAACCATTAGGTATGAAGTTTGGAACATATGTTACATGAAAACCATATGTTATTAAAAAAAGCATCAATTTTTAGTTTTGATGCTTTTTGTAATTTCTGACTGTAAAATGGGCTCTTTTAGGGCTTTTTATTATACTTTGTTAAAAAATAGTAGCGAATCTTTTATATGTTCTTGCCAATATTTCCATTCGTGAGCACCTTCAAATTCTTGATAAACATGGTTTATATTTGCTTCTTTTAATTGCTGATGAAGCTTTCTATTGTGTTCTATTAGTAAGTCGTTTTTACCACAATCAAATCTAATTAAAGGTAGGCTTTCTTTTCTATTTTGAATAGTTTTCCACACAGATTGGTCTTCAATATTTCCTTTTTTATAAGTTTCCAAAGACTCTTCAACAAATAAAGGCATTTGTTCTACATCTGTAATAGAAGAATGTGCAGAAATGGCTTTAAATTTATTAGCGTATTTGATGCCTAAGCGTAAAGCGCCAAAACCTCCCATAGATAATCCAGAGATATAAAGATTAGAGTTATTGCTTGTACAACTAATATTTTCAATTACAGCATCTATAACATCGTTTACAATCCAATTTTCAAAATTTAAAGTTTGATGAGGTATGTAACCAGAACCATCTCCCCATAGTCCGTCTGAAGGCATAGCTATAACCATAGGCTTTATCAATCCAGCTTCCATCATTTTTAATGCAGTAAAATGTACGCCTGTTTTATGAGGCCAAATCCAAGCACTACCATAAACGCCATGCATTAAAACAATTATAGGTAAATCTTTTAAGTTGGTATTTGGTGGCACAAAAACACAAATATCGCCGCGTCCTTTCAAGTTTTTACTCTTTACAGTTATAAAACGTAAATTATTACTTTCGAATTCGGGATTAGATATCTCTGTAGTTTTAAATTTTGAAGCCATTACTATTATTTTATAATTATAGATTGATTTTGAGTTGTAAAATCTTTAGTATTAACTTTAATATTAATGGTTCCTGTTGAGGTGGCTTTTACAAAAACCGCAAGTTTGCCTTTGTATAAATTTCTTTTTGGAGTTATTAGTTTTTGCATATTGGTAGGGTCTCCACTTGCCGAAGCTAAAAATTCTCCAGCTCCAGAGACTTCAATATTTAATAACTTCTCATAGTTTGGTTGCCAGTTTCCATCTTCATCAACTACAGAAATAATGTATACAGCAACTTCTCCTTGTTTAATTTCTGTAACCTCAGGCTGTATTACTATTTTTGATGCTTTTTTTGCTGTTTTATATATAAGTGTTTCTTGGGCTTTCCCTTTTTTACTATAAGCAACTATTTTTATTTCACCTGGATTATAAGTTATAGAATCCCAAACAATAGCATAGGCTTTCATTAATTCAAAAGATGCACCACCAGAACCATGTTTAGTTAAATCTTTGTTTAAAAATAAGGCAGGGTCTAGTTTTTCTTTTGTTTTAATACCTTGGCTTTTTCCGTTTACAAAAAGTTCTGCCTTTGCGTAATTTGTATAGCAAACAACTGGAAACTGCGTACCTGCTTTTGCAGGGTTAGACCAGTGAGGGAAAGCATGTAATACGTTTTCATTTGGATTCCAACGTGCTTTATATAAGAAAAATTTATCTTTTTCTAATCCTGCAAAATCAATAGGTGCAAAATAAGAACTACGAGATTTCGTTTCGTGATAGGGAGATGGCTCTCCTAAATAATCATAACCAGTCCAAACAAACTCTCCGTAAACCGATGGGTTATAGTCTTGAGAAGCAAATTCTTTAAACGGAGGGTATCCCCAACGTACGTTGGTTGTTTCGTAATTTCCAGGATGTCCATCTTTAAATGTATTTGTGTTGGTAGATAAACCTTTGGCATCTCTTAATGTGTCGAAAACAACAGGGAATTTGTATGTGTTTCGAAGGCTTACTGTTCCACCTGTTTCGCTAGCATAGAATTTTAAGTTTGGGTATTTTTTACGAAATAAATGATACGAGCCAGGTTTGTAATTAAACCCAGCTACGTCTACTTTTTGAGCCATACCATTTTTTAGAGCACTTATGGCGCTATTAAAACCACATGTTGTGGCACGTGTAGTATCTACACTTTTTACAATATCATTTAAATAACCCGTTATATTGTTAGGGTCGTTTCTGTATTGCTCTAGAATTTCATTACCAATGCTCCACATAATGATACTTGGGTGATTTCGATCTCTGTATATCATTTCAGTAAGATCTATTTTAGCCCATTTGTCAAAATGTTTTGAATATCCATTTTTTACTTTTCCAATTTGCCACTCATCAAAGGCTTCATCAATAGCTAAAAAACCAAGTTTGTCGCATAAATCTAAGGCTTCAGGCGCTGGCGGATTATGAGAAAAACGAATGGCGTTAACACCCATTTCTCTTAATTTTAGTAATTGTCTTTTAAATAAATTAGGGTAAAAGGCAGCTCCGGTTGGTCCTAAATCATGATGCATGTTAACACCTTTAAAACGCACTTTTTTATTATTTAAATAAAATCCATCAACAGTATATTTTAATTTTCTAATTCCAAAGTTAGTAATCGTTTCGTCTACCACTTGTCCTTTAGAAATTAAAGAGGTTTTTAGTTGATATAAATTAGGGGTTTCGATATCCCATATTTTTGGTTTTTTTATTTCTAATGTAGTGTTGTTTATATTTGTTGTTGAAGCATTAATTTCTTTATTTGAAGAAGCTATAACAGCGCCATTGGCGTCAATAATTTCGTTTTTTAGTGTTAAAATACCTTTGCCTGCTATTTTAACTTGGGCATTTACTTGAGCTGTTTTTTTTGTAATTACTGGTGTTGTTACAAAGGTTCCCCAAGTAGGAATATGATTTTGATTTTTTTTAATTAAAGAGACCTTTCTGTATAACCCAGCGCCAGGGTACCAACGCGATTGACTATTAAAGTTCTCTAACCGAACTGCAACAACATTATTTCCCTTTTTTAGATATGAACTAATATCAAAAAAGAATGAAATATATCCATTAGGTCTTTGGCCTATATATTTTCCGTTTACATATACTTTTGCATGGCTCATGGCGCCATCAAAAAGCAATTCATAAATTTTAGAGGTGTCTTGAATATCAAAATGCGTTCTATACCATCCAACACCGGTATAAGGTAGAGCGCCAGATCTACCGGTACGATATTTTGGTTTAGATTCACCGTCTTGTATTACCATGGTTAGTTGTACATCATTGGAGAAATCAAAATCCCCTTCTGCAGCCCAGTCATGAGGTACGTTTACATTATCCCAATCGGTAGTATCAAAATTTTCTTGAAAGGCTGCTCCGTAATCATATTGAGTAAATTTCCAGTGTTCTAACAAGTCAACAGTTCTGCTTTGAGCAAATAAGAAATGAAATGAAAAAGTTAGCGTAAGAATAAGTATATATTTTTTCATAATGAAAATTGATTATTGTCTTGTTGGAAGTTTTTAAGTTGGTTTTGTGTTTTATTCGAAAGTAATTACACCTTTAGCGTTTTTGCCAGACAGCATATCATCAAAAGCTTGTTGTAAATTATCTAGCGAATAGGTGTTGGTTATCATTTCGTCTAGCATTAATTCTCCCTTGTCGTATAAAGCTTCAAGTTTAGGAAAATCTATATCTGGTCTTGCAGCACCGTATAATGGATTTATGTATTTTTTGTCCCATTCAAAAAGTCGCATGTCTACCGTAATTTCTTCTTCAATACCGCTTACTTGTACCGCAGTGCCTGCGTTACGTACCATGGCTAACGGTGCAACTCCTAAAGCAGGAACAGCAGTGCATTCAAAAGCGTAATCTGCACCTCTTCCTTCGGTCATACTCTTTACTATTTTAGCAGCGTTGTTTAAGCCTTTATCTTCTCTATCTGCCAAAATAACATTAGTAGCTCCAAACTTTTTAGCCATTTCTAAACGGTTTTCGTTAATGTCTACAGCAATAATTTTAGCAGCGCCAGATATTCTTGCAGCCTGAATAACGTTTAGGCCAACTCCGCCAGTACCTAATACAACAACAGAACTGCCTAAGGTTACTTTTGCAGTGTTAAAAACAGAACCACATCCGGTCATAACACCACAGCATACAATAGAAGCAGATTCAAAAGATAACTTTTTACTTTGTTTTTTTACCACAGCAGAAGCGCGTACTAAGCTATACTCAGATAAAGTTCCAATATTAAAAGACCGTTCAATAGGTTCACCTTTCCAAGTTGTGCCTTCAATAGCAACATGCCCTCCAGGAAGTTTTCCTGCATGGTTGGCAATAACTGGCGAGTTTTTTTCGCAAATATGCTGGTTGCCTTCTTGGCATTGAAAACAGGTATAACAAGGTGTTGCCCAGTTTAAAATAACCTCGTCGCCAACGTTTATGTTTTCTACTTCTTCACCAATTGCTTCAACAATTCCAGAGCCTTCGTGTCCTAAAACAATAGGCATACCCCAAGTAAGAGAATCATGATCTGTGTGGCATAATCCAGAGGCTTTCATTTTTACTAAAACCTCATCTTTTTTTGGTGGTTTTACAATAATTTCTTCGATAGTAAAAGAACCATCTCCTTTGGCAATTGCTGCTCTACATTTTAAAGACATATGTAAAAAATTAGTTTTGAATTGTGCTTTAGCATACAAAAATAAAAATTTAGAACGCCATATAATTATTCTATAACGTTCAAATAATACTCTATTTTGACTTAAATATTTAATTTAAATATATTCTGATATAAAATAGATTATATTTGGGTTTCAAGTTAAACACTATGAAAGCGCAGTTAGAAAAAATTAGTAGTCCGCCACAAAACTCATTTAAAATTTTTGAATTCAAAGAAGATGAATTTGATGCGCCTTGGCATTTTCATCCAGAATTCGAATTAACCTTTATTGTTAAAAGTGGAGGGATGCGTTATGTTGGCGATAGTGTTATGGAGTTTGAGGCTGAAGATTTAGTGTTAATTGGTGAGAATTTGCCTCATTGCTGGAAAAACACAGAAGATAATAAGGAGAAGTCTCAGTCTATTGTAGTGCAGTGGGGAGATGATGTTATGGGTGCTGGTTGGTTAAATAACCCCGAGTTTGCAGGTATAGCTAGGTTGTTGTGGTCTGCCTCTCGTGGTGTTCAATTTGAAACTGTAACGGTAAAAAAAGTAGCGCCTTTATTGGTAGCTATGCTAAAACAGGAGCCTTTTGATAAAATATTAACTTTTTTACGTGTTTTAAAAATTTTATCAGAATCTAAAAATAAAAAATATTTATCTGGTGTAGGGTTTACGTCTAAACTAACAAGTAAATCTAACGAGCGTATTAACAAGGTGCATAATTTTGTAAAAGAAAATTATCATCGTCCTATTAAATTAAGCGAGGTTGCAAGTTTGGTTTCAATGGGCGAGGAGCCTTTTTGTAGGTTCTTTAAAAAGACTTTTAATAAAACCTTTTTCTTTTTTTTAAATGAGTATAAAATAAACTTAGCCTGTAAGTTTTTAATAGAATCTGATAAAAGAGTCTCTGAAGTAGCATTTCTATCAGGATACGAGAGTCTTCCCTTTTTTTATAAGCAATTTAAAAAGTTAATGGGTTGTTCTCCTTTGGTTTATCAAAAAAAATATAGAAAAATTAATGTTAATTAATTTTTAGGGGCTGTATGTTAAATACTTCAAAAAAAAATATATATAACCATTTGTTGTGTTTATTTAAACAAATAAGACAAGGTTTTCTTTATAAAACACTGAAATTTGCTATGGAGAACAATGCGAGTTTTTTTAACAAAACTAAAATTGTTTATTATTAAAAGTATTTAAAATTAAATAAAGCAACATAACAATATATAAGATAGTTTTTTCAGTTAATTTTTTGAGTTAGTTTGAGTGTACCAGGTGTACACTCTTTCTTTTTTCTATCAAATATGGAAATGAAAAACGTATAAGTTTATTTTCGTTTAGACGAGTCTCTTACTATAAGTTCTGCATCAAGAATCATCTTATTTAGTGACACTTTTTCGTTTGGATTGTTAATGCGCTTTAAGAATGTTTTAGCAGTTAATTCTCCAATTTTACTGCTGTGTTGCTCTATAGAAGATATAGAAGGTGTTACTAAAGATGTAAAAGATTCGTTGCTAAAACCAACCAATGCAATTTCGTTAGGTACATTTATATTCATGCTTTGCATGGTTTGTAAAGCGCCAAGAGCAGCGTAATCGCTAGCAGCATATACAGCATCTGGTCTATTGGGAAGTTCTAGAAGTTGCTTCATAATACGTCTGCCATCTTCTATTCTCAAGTTGCTTTCTGTAATTAAGTCGTCTTCAATAGGCAGATCGAATTTTTTAAGAGAGTCTCTATAGCCTCGTATTCTGTTTTTGTAAATTCTAGTATGGCTAAAACCGCCTATATGTGCTATGCGTTTGCAGCCTTGTTGTACAAGATGTTCTATAACAATCTGGCTACTTTTATAATCGTCAATACCAATATAATCAACATTTAAATCGTTTTCACCTCTATCAAAAAGAATAAGAGGTATGTTTTGAGATTTAATTTTTTCGTAATAATTTAATTTAATGGTCTCGTTTGCCATAGAAGCAATAATACCATCAACTTGGGTGTAAAGTAAGGCGTCAATACTTCGACACTCTTTTTTGTAAGATTCGTTAGATTGGGAGATAATAACATTGTATCCTTCTTTATTTAAAACGTCTTCCATTTTTTCTATAATAGAAGAGAAGAAGTGGCTATTTGCTCGAGGAATTATTACACCAACAAGATTACTTTTACCTTTTCTTAATGCACTAGCAAGATGATTTGGTTGATAATTTAAATTCTCTGCAACCTGAATAACATCGGCCTTTGTTTTTTCGCTTATTCTTGGGTGGTTGTTTAACGCTTTAGATACAGCTGAAGGAGTAATTCCTAACACATTAGCAATATCTTTTATGGTCGTTTTTTTTTTATTAGCCAATTTTTTAATACATTTGTTACAACGATTGAACAAAAATAGTTCTTTTTGTTGAAAATGCCAAAACTTTACCGCGTTACACTTTTATGATTTTTATTAGCAATCATAGGGTTTTTAACGTTTTTTTTTGGTGTTTTATTGTAAAGGATTTTTTAAAATTCTTTATTTTTTGAATAAATTGTTCAATCGTTTGAACAGTTTGTTTAAACAGTCAGCTAAACTAAAATATAATACATAAATGAAGTACATTGTCTGCGAAAAGCCAGGTGAGTTTTTATTAAAAGAAAAAGAGGCACCTGTTAGAAAAGAAAATGAAGCCTTATTACAAATAAACAAGGTAGGGATTTGTGGTACAGATTTGCATGCTTATGGAGGAAATCAAGCATTTTTTACCTACCCAAGAATATTAGGTCACGAGTTAGCTTCCGAAGTTTTAGAAATAGGAGAGAATGCAAGAGGAATTAAAGCTGGCGATAAAGTTGTTATAATGCCTTATATAAGTTGTGGCAAATGTATAGCTTGTAGAAATGGAAAAACAAACTGTTGCACAAATATTACAGTGTTGGGTGTTCATGGAGATGGTGGTATGCAAGAGCAAATTACTGTACCTGCAGATATTTTATTACCTGCCAATAATTTAAGCGACGATGAAATGGCTATTGTAGAGCCCTTAGCAATTGGTGCACATGCAGTTCGTAGAGCAGATATTAAACCTGGTGAAATTGTTGCTGTTGTTGGTTGTGGGCCAATAGGTATAGGTATTATGAAATTAGCTCAAATTGCAGGAGCTAAAGTAATAGCTATAGATATGAACGAGCAACGCTTAGAATATGCCAAAGAAAAAATAGGTGTAGACTATATTGTAAAGGCAGGTGAAAACGCTGCTAGCGACATAGAAAAAATTACTAATGGCGATTTATGTACTGCTGTTTTTGATGCGTCAGGAAATAAATATGCATTAGAGGCATGTCCAGATTATATGTCTCATGGAGGACGTTTTGTATTAGTTGGCTTGTCTAAAGGAGAGCTTACATACACACACCCAAAGGTACACGCCAAAGAGATGACATTAATGTGCAGTAGAAACGCAACTACAGAAGATTTTGAGCATGTAATTAGTGTGTTAGATCAATTTCCAACAGAATCGTTTATTACGCACAATGTGCCTTATACAGAAATGATTGCAAACTTTGACAGTTGGTTAAAACCAGAAACAGGTGTAATAAAAGCCACTGTCGATTTCAAACTTTAACTTAATTAAATTAACTATAAACAGAATGAGTAGAGTAGTAACATTCGGAGAAATCATGTTAAGATTGGCTCCACAAGGATTTTTAAGATTTTCGCAAGCAAATAGTTTTGATGCTATTTATGGAGGAGGAGAATCAAACGTAGCAGTATCATTAGCAAATTATGGTATTGATGTAGATTTCGTAACACGTTTACCAAAAAACGATATTGGTGAGTGTGCTATGATGGAAATGCGTAAAAGAGGTGTTGGTGTAGACAAAATTGTTTACGGTGGAGACCGCTTAGGAATCTATTTCTTAGAAACAGGCGCTGTATCTAGAGGGTCTAAAGTAGTTTATGACCGTGCGCACTCTGCAATTGCAGAAATCGAATCTGGAATGATTAACTGGGAAGAGGTTTTCGCTGGAGCAGAATGGTTTCACTGGACAGGTATTACACCTGCAATTTCTCAAGGCGCTGCAGATGTTTGTTTAGAAGCTGTTAAAGCTGCTAGCAAATTAGGTGTTAAAATCTCTACAGATTTAAATTACCGTGCAAAATTATGGACATATTGTGACGCTGCTCACAGAGAAGCTGTAATGACAGAATTAACATCTTACTGTGATGTTGTTTTAGGAAACGAAGAAGATGCAGAAATGCACTTTGGAATTAAACCAGAAGGAATTTCTGTGCAAACAGAAGGACACAATGTAAAAGCAGAGGCGTTCTTATCTGTATGTGAGCAAATGATGAAAAAATTCCCAAGAGCTAAAAAGGTTATTACTACTTTAAGAGGTTCTATTTCTGCATCTCATAACACATGGGCTGGAGTTTTATATGATGGAAAAACATTATTCCAAACACGTCAATACCAAATTACAGATATCGTAGATAGAGTAGGTGGTGGAGATTCTTTTATGGGAGGTTTAATCTACGGATTATTAACGTACCCAGATAACGACCAAAATGCATTAGATTTTGCAGTAGCAGCATCTTGTTTAAAACACACAATTAAAGGTGATGCAAACTTAGTAACTGTTGCAGAGGTAAATAAACTAATGGGTGGAGACGCTTCAGGACGTGTAGCTAGATAATATATGTTTAATTGTTGATCTGTTAAATCGTTTATTTGGTTTAACAGTTCAACATCTAAACAAATCAACAATTAAACATTAAAACAAAATGGCACAATTTTCAAGAATAGAAGTTGCAGCAGCAATGAAAGAAACAGGGATGATTCCTTTGTTTTTTAATAGCGATATAGAATTAAGTAAAAAAGTATTAAAAGCATGTTACGATGGTGGTGCGCGTTTAATGGAGTTTACTGCTCGTGGCGATTTTGCTCACGAAGTTTTTGGAGAGTTAACTAAATATGCTATTGCCGAATTACCAGGTATGATTATGGGTGTAGGTTCTGTTACAGACGGGGCTGCTGCATCATTATATATGGCTTTAGGAGCAAACTTTATTGTAACTCCAGTTTTAAGAGAAGATATCGCAATTGCTTGTAACCGTAAAAAAGTATTATGGTCTCCAGGATGTGGTACATTAACAGAAATCGCTAGAGCCGAAGAGCTAGGTTGCGAAATCGTTAAATTATTCCCTGGTGATATTTACGGACCTCAATTTGTAAAAGGTATTAAAGGACCTCAACCATGGACAAGCATTATGCCTACCGGTGGTGTTGCTCCAACAGAAGAAAACCTTAAAGGTTGGTTTGATGCAGGTGTTACATGTGTTGGAATGGGATCTAAATTGATTTCAAAAGATATCATTGCAAATAAAGATTACGCTAAATTAGAGCAAGATGTAAAAGCTGCACTTGCATTAGTTAAAGCTGTTAGAAAATAATATTTTTCAAAAAAGGAGATGTTTTCCCATCTCCTTTTTCTTACTAAATTAAATAAGAAATACCCGCTATGTCTAAGAATTACGTTCAAATAGACCCAAGAGACAATATTATTGTTGCTATCAATCCTTTAGAAAAAGGAACTGTTACCACAATAAATGGTACCGATGTTATCTTAAAAGAAAACATTAAACAAAAACACAAATTTGCTTTAAACGATTTTGCTATAGGTGATGAAATATTCATGTATGGTGTATTAATCGGAAAAGCCACTGAGTCAATTCAAGCCGGATGCGCTATTACAATTAATAATGTAAAGCACGCTTCTGCAGAATTTAATGATTCACAAGAAAAATTTACGTGGTCTGCCCCAGATGCTTCTAATTTTAAAGGAAGAACATTTAATGGCTACCACAGAAAAGATGGTAAAGTAGGTACAAGTAACTATTGGTTAGTAATTCCGTTAACATTCTGTGAAAACAGAAATATTGATGTTTTAGAAGGTGCGCTTTCAGAAAAATTAGGATACGAAACTAAAAAAGATTTCGCTGTAGATACAGATGCGTTAATAAAGCAGTACAAGGCAGGAGCTTCTAGCGAAGAGATTTTTAATACACCAATTATTACTACAAAAGAAGAGTTGTCTAAAAATAGATTATTCCCAAATGTAGATGGTATTAAGTTTTTAAAGCACGACGGTGGTTGTGGAGGTATTCGTCAAGACTCTGAAGTATTAGTTAAACTTTTAGCAGGATACATTGCAAACCCAAATGTGGCAGGAGCAACTATTTTTAGTTTAGGTTGCCAAAATGCACAAATAAGCATGTTGCAAGATGCCTTGGATGCTATAGACCCCAACATGGGCAAGCCTGTACATTATCTAGAGCAACAGCGTAGCGAAAGCGAACGTAAGCTTATAGAAGAGGCTGTTAAACATACCTTTATAGGTTTAACAGAAGCAAATAAAATAGAAAGAAAACCAGCACCTTTAAATAAATTAACATTAGGATTAGAGTGTGGAGGGTCCGATGGTTTTTCAGGTATATCTGCAAATCCTGCATTAGGTTATGCATCCGATTTATTAGTAGCACTTGGCGGAAGTCCTGTTTTAGCAGAATTCCCAGAATTAAACGGTGTAGAGCAAGAATTAATTAATCGTTGTAATACCGAAGAAGATTCTAAAAAATTCTACGGACTAATGCGAGCATATTCTGCAGCAGCTGTAGCTGTAGGTTCTGGGTTTGAGAATAACCCTTCTCCAGGAAATATAAAAGATGGTTTAATTACCGATGCCATGAAATCTGCAGGAGCAGCTAAAAAAGGAGGGACTTCTCCAGTGGTTAAAGTTTTAGATTATACAGAGCAAGTAACCATGCCGGGGTTAAATTTACTATGTACACCAGGTAACGATGTAGAGTCTACAACTGGTCTAGTGGGGTCTGGATGTAACGTTGTGGTATTTACAACAGGTTTAGGTACACCAACGGGTAATCCTGTAGCGCCCGTTTTAAAAATGTCTAGTAATACGCATTTGTATGAAAAAATGAATGATATTATTGATATTAATGCAGGTACCGTAATTACTGGTGAAGATACTATAGAGTCTATGGGAGAAAAAATTCTAGATCATATTATACGAGTTGCTAGTGGCGAAACACCATCTAAAGCAGTACTTCACGGTAATAACGATTTTATACCTTGGAAAAGAGGTGTGTCTTTGTAAAAGACTGTAAAAACAGTGTTTTAAGCTGTGTATTTTCTGGTAGCACTAGTTAAAATAGGGCTTGCTTTTATGCATCTAGAAAAAAACTTAAAAGAGGAGTTTCTCTATAAAATATATTTAATATAAAGCCTGCAAGGTTTTAAAATAATAACTAAACAAAAAGGTCTATCAGTTTTTTAAACCAGATAGATTTAAGAAAAAGAACTAAGTCAATGCAAGAATTAAATAGAAGTACAGCAAACGTAAAAACATATACAGAGCGTATTATTCAATTTGGAGAAGGTAACTTTTTAAGAGCCTTTGCCAATTGGATGATTCATGAAATGAACAAAAAAGCTAACTTCGATGCAGGAGTAGTTGCTGTTCAACCAATTAATCAAGGTTTAATAAAAATGTTAAACGATCAAGATGGTTTATATACATTATACCTTAACGGAATAAAAAATGGGAAAGCGATAAGTGAGCATGAAATTATCGACTGTATTCAAAGAGGGATTAACCCTTATGAAAACTATGCTGATTATTTAGCTAATGCTGAAAATCCAGACTTACGTTTTGTAATTTCTAATACTACCGAAGCTGGTATTGCTTACAATGCAGATGATAAATTAGATGATGCACCACAATCAAGTTTTCCAGGTAAATTAACAGCTTTATTGTATAAGAGATTCCAAGTTTTTGGTGGTGCTTCAGATAAAGGAATGATTATAATTCCTTGTGAATTAATAGATAATAACGGAGCAAATTTAAAGAAAATCATTTTACAATATGCAGACGATTGGAATTTAGGTGCTGAGTTTGTAGAGTGGATTAATGAAGATAATATTTTCTGTAATACACTTGTAGATAGAATAGTACCAGGGTATCCAAGAGATAAAATGGATGCTATTACTGCAGAATTAGGTTATAAAGATAACTTAGTGGTAGAAGGCGAGCAATTCCATTTATGGGTAATTGAAGGACCAGAATCTGTAAAAGAAGAAATTCCTGCTGAAGCATGCGGATTAAACATTGTATTTACAGATAACCAAGAGCCATACAGAACACGTAAAGTAAGAATATTAAATGGAGCGCACACAAGTTTAGTGCCAGTTGGATATTTATACGGCATAGATAAAGTTCGTGAGTCTTTAGAAGATGAGGTTGTTGGTGGTTTTCTTAAAGATGCCATTTTTAACGAGATTTGCCCAACTTTAGATTTGTCTAAAGAAGAATTAGAGCAATTCTCTAACGATGTTCTAGATCGTTTTAGAAACCCATATTTAGAGCATGCTTTAATTAGTATTTCTTTAAATTCTACATCGAAATTTAAAACACGTGTATTACCATCTGTTTTAGAATATATTAAAAGAAAAGGTGCTTTACCTCAACATTTATTATTCTCTTTGGCAGCACTTATAGCGTTTTATAAAGGCGATAGAAATGGTGAGGCCATAGCTATAAAAGACGATCAATCTGCTTTAGATTTCTTTGCTGCGCAATGGGCTACTGGAGATATTTCTGGAGTAGCAAAAGCAACTTTAGCTAATACAGATTTTTGGGGTGTAGATTTAACACAGTTTGAAGGTTTAGAGGCTACAGTAACAGAAAACCTAGAGAACATTATTAATAACGGAATGAAAGCTGCTTTACAAGCTTTCGTAAAATAGTTTTTGTTGACAATGACCATAGATTCGCATCAGCATTTTTGGAATTACGAACCTGTAAAGCATGATTGGATAGACGATAGCATGTCGGTTATTCGTAAAGATTTTTTACCAGAAAATTTAGAGGGCGTTTATAGCGAAAATAATATTGATGGATGTGTTGCTGTGCAAGCAGATCAAACCTTAGTTGAAACCGATTTTTTAATAGATTTAGCATCAAAAAACGATTTTATAAAAGGTGTTGTTGGTTGGGTTGATTTAAGAGGAAACGATATTGATGCTGTCTTGCAAAAATATAGTCAATTCGATAAATTAAAAGGCTTTCGTCATGTTGTCCAAGGAGAACCTGATCATAATTTTTTATTGCGACCTAATTTTTTAAATGGCATATATAAATTAAAGCAGTATAATTTTACTTATGATATTTTAGTGTTTCCTCATCAACTAGGAGCTGTTTTAGAATTTGCAAGAAAATTTCCTAACCAAAAGTTTGTTATAGATCATATAGCAAAACCCTATATAAAAGATGGTTTTTATGATGGTTGGGCTATTTTAATGATAGAAATAGGTAAACTAGATAATGTGTATTGTAAACTGTCTGGTATGGTAACAGAAGCCGATTTTAACACCTGGTCGTCAAAACAAATTCACCCGTATATGGAATTAGTTTTGAAAGCTTTTGGCACAGAAAAAGTCATGTATGGTTCAGATTGGCCAGTATGTTTGGTTGCAGGAAACTATAAACAAGTAAAAGAATTAACAACAAATTTTATAGCACAATTATCGCCAGATGAGCAAAAGGCCATTATGGGTGAAAACGCTATTAAATTTTATAATTTATAAAACAAACTAACTATGGATTTAGGATTAAAAGGAAAAGTAGTAGTAGTAACAGGAGCTGCAGGGTTAAAAGGCAGTATAGGAGAAACCATTGTGCAATCTTTAGCTAATGAAGGTGCTATACCAGTAATTGTATGTCGTAACGATAGAGGTTTTGGTTACGAAAAAGAGCTTCAAGATAAAGGTATTGATGCTAAGTTTGTAAAAACAGATTTATCAGATGTTAAGCAAATAGAAGCTGCAGCTAAAGTTATTGAAGAAAAATATGGTCGTGTTGATGCTTTAATTAACAATGTAGGTGTAAATGATGGTGCAGGTTTAGATGCTTCAATTGATGATTTTATGTATTCGCTAAAACTAAATATGGTAAGCTATTTTGCTATGACAAAGTTTTGTTTACCAATGATAAAAAAGGTTAAAGGAAATATATTAAACATAGGATCTAAAGTGGCTTTAACTGGTCAAGGAGGAACATCTGGCTACGCAGCCTCTAAAGGTGGTGTTTTTGGGTTAACAAGAGAATGGGCTGTAGATTTAATTAAGGATGGTATTCGTTCTAACGCTATTGTTATTGCAGAAAGCTGGACACCTGCTTACGATAATTGGATTAAAACTTTAGCAGATGGTGAAGAAAAACTTAAATCTATTGTAAAGAAAATTCCTTTAGAAAATAGAATGACAACTCCAGAAGAAATAGCAGATCAATGCTTATTTGCTATTTCAGAACGTTCATCACATACCACAGGACAATTTATTACAGTTGATGGTGGATATGTACATTTAGATCGCTCTTTATTGACAGAATAGAACAATATATAATACATAAAAAGACAAAATGAACCAGTGGGTTTATTTTGTCTTTTTTAGTTTTACACTTTAAAGCTAAATATTCAAACGCATACAATTATTAATATTTTAAAGACTTTTACCTAAAAATGGAACATATGTTATGCTATTATGGACATAGTGTATAACATATTGCATGCGTCTTTTTTATTTTGCATCAAATTCTAACTAAACTAATAAAATGAATAAATTAAAAAAAATACCTGTTGTAAGTAAAGAATTATTATTTCCATTTATAATAATAACATCTTTATTTGCACTTTGGGGAATTGCCAACGATTTAACAAATCCTATGGTATCGGCATTTAAAAAAGTAATGCCAGAACTATCAAATATGCAAGCATCTTTAGTGCAGTTTGCTTTCTATTTTGGGTATTTCTTTATGGCTTTACCTGCAGCATTATTTATAAGAAAGTACAGTTACAAGTCAGGAATTATTTTAGGTCTTTGTTTGTACGCGCTTGGAGCATTTTTATTTTACCCAGCTGCTGCAAACGAAACATTTACGTTTTTCTTAATCTCTTTATGGGTTATTACATGTGGTTTGGCGTTTTTAGAAACAACTTCTAATCCTTTAATTTTAGCATTAGGAGATCCGGCAACTTCTACACAGCGTTTAAATTTAGCGCAAGCATTTAATCCAATAGGTTCTTTAACAGGAATGATTATTGCTCAAGTATTTGTTATTAGCGCACTTCGTTCTGATGATTACACAGAAGAAGCATACAAAGCTTTAACATCCGAAGAATTAGCAGCTGTAAGAGAAAATGACTTAGGTATTATTAGTGTGCCTTATATTGGTTTAGGAATTTTGGTTTTGATAATAATGGCTATTATCATTTTTACAAAAATGCCTAAAACAGCCGAGGAAGATAAAATGTCGCTTTCAGAATCTTTTAAAAGACTTTTTGCAAATAGTAACTACAAATTTGGAGTTGTAGCACAAGCATTCTATGTAGGTGCACAAATTATGTGTTGGACCTATATTTTTCAATATGTAGATAATATTAATGAAACTTTAGGAATGGAACTTACAGCAACCTATTTTAATGTAGCTGCAATGATTTCTTTCCTTGTTGGACGATGGATTGGTACCGCTTTAATGCGTACAATTAACCCATCAAAAATGTTAATGCTATTTGGAATTGGTGGTGTTGTTTGTTGTGCAGGAGCTGTATTGTTATCGGGTATGCCTGGATTAATTTCTTTAGTAGCTGTTTCTGTTTTTATGTCTATTATGTTTCCTACCATTTACGGAATAGCATTAAAAGGTATGGGCGATGAGGCTAAAATTGGTTCTGCTGGTTTAGTTATGGCCATTGTAGGGGGAGCTTTAATGCCTGTTTTACAAGGTGGAATTTTGGATTGGGGAGGACCTGGTTTTTCTGATGTAAAAGTTTTAGGATTTATTCCAGAAGTTAATTTTTCATTTATATTACCTTTAATCTGTTTAGCAGTTGTTGCCTTTTATGGATACAGCACATACAAAAAACAAACAAACTAGAAAAAATGAGTACAAAAAGATTTTGCTATTCTTGCGATTTAAAAGACGATTCTAAATTAATCGCAGAATATAAAGAATACCATGCTGCAGGAAATGCATGGCCAGAAATAACAAAAAGCATAAAAGATGCCGGAATAACAGATATGCAAATTTACTTAACAGGCAATCGTATGTTTATGATTATGGAAGTTGATGACACTTTCGATCCTGCAAAGAAAGCCGAGATGGATGCTAATAATCCCAAAGTACAAGAATGGGAAAACCTAATGTGGAATTACCAACAAGAACTACCTTGGGCTAAAGATGGTGAAAAATGGATTGCTTTAGAGCAGGTTTTTCAACTTTAATAAAAACATAATTTTAAATAATATGGCGTCCGTGTATGATAATAGATTCTACACGGATGTTTTATTTTAATCAAAATTTATATTTAATATGAATTCAAAAAAAATACAATTAGCATTATTGGTTTTTACTCTCTCGTTAATGGGAATAGCTCAAAATTATAACGTAAAAGATTATGGCGCAGTAAACGATGGGATTACATTAAACACCAAAGCCATTCAAAAAGCAATAGACGATTGTACAGCAAATGGAGGCGGTAAAGTACTGCTAACTGGTGGAGGAAAATATATGTCTGGTACTATTTACCTTAAAAGCAATGTCACGCTTCATGTAGGTAATGGAACTGTATTGCTAGGAAGTCCTAATTACGATGATTATGCAACCGATACGCATAAAAACATGTATAAGAACGAACCACATATGAATCGTTGTTTCATCTTCGCAAAAGATGCTAAATCTGTTGCTATTGAAGGTTACGGAACTATTGATGGTAATGGCCATAGAAAATACTTTAAGAAAGGACGCCCAATGCTAATACGTTTTATAAATTGTAACGATATACATTTAAACGATATTTCACTAATTAATCCTGCAGCATGGACATCGGCTTGGCTATATTGTAACAATATAAGTGTAAGCGGAATAAAAATTCTTAGTCGAGTAAACAATAATGGCGATGGTTTAGATTTTGATGGTTGTACCAATGTAAGCGTTACAAATAGTAATTTTGATAATAGTGACGATAGTATTTGTTTGCAAGCGTCTCGTCCAGATAAACCTTGTAGAAACGTAAGAGTAAGCAATTGTCATTTTAGCACAAAATGGGGTGGTATGCGTATAGGTTTATTGTCTAGAGGTAATATAGAGTCTGTTACTGTAACTAACTGTACGTTTAAAGATATTCAAGATTCTGGACTTAAAATTCAGCAAAATGAAGGCGGAGAAATGAAGAATATGGTGTTTTCTAATTTGGTAATGGAAAACGTACCAAGACCTATATTTATGACCTTTTGCCAACAACGAGCCTCTGTAGATACGCCAGAAGGCGAATACGAGCCATTAAGCAGGATGCATAATTTTATGTTTAGCAATATTGTTGTAGATAACACTAAAGGCGATAAAAACTCAGCATTCTTTATCACAGGATTTCCTAATCATAATATTGAAGACGTGTCTATAAAAGAAGTTCAGTTTATTGTTTCTGGAGGCGGTACAAAAGAAGATGCTAAAAAAGAAGTTAAAGAATATACTTTAGAAACCTTAGGAGGTTGGTGGCCAGAGTTTAGTAAAGTGGGTACATTACCAGCCTCAGGAGTTTTTGCACGTCATATAGACGGTTTAAACCTAGAGAATATTACCATAAAAACGGTTACTAACGATAAGCGCGAAGCTGTGGTTTTATCTCAGGTTAAAAACTACAAAGTGAGCAATATTACCATTAACAATAAAGAATTTAAACTATAAAAATGCTGGTTTATTATACATCAAAAGAAGTTGTTTAAAAGCAAGGTTATTTACTTGATTTACCAAATAGACCCTATCGAAATTACTGGAAATGGGTTAAAATATTTTCGCATGCTATTCTTTTAAACTATAAAATTTAAAAAGCCTCTTAAACTAGTTTAAGAGGCTTTTTTTAGTAGAAAAAAATAACTAAATAATATGTTGTTTAATCATTCCAGTGCGCGTCAATTACCTTTTGAATGTGTGGGTAATTAGCATCAGTTTCATTTAAATCTTCTCTCATTTTAATTAATTGCGTTTTCATGTCTGCAATAATTTCCTTGTATTCGGGATTATTATAAGAGTTGTTCATTTCTTTAGGATCTTTCTTTAAGTCGTAAAACTCCCAAGCCACAGGTGTATCGTTTGTAAAATCGTTACCCCAACTTTTCTTATTCCATTCTGCATCAGGATTAGTCGTATCAACATAATACTTCCCGTAAAAGAATATAAGTTTATGGTCTTTAGTTCTTATTCCAAAATGTGCTGGGTTTTGGTGTCTGTGTGCCATATGCATCCAATAACGGTAGTATGTTGCTTTTTGCCAATCTTCAGGTTCTTTACCTGTTTCTAAAATGGTTTTAAAACTTTTTCCTTGCATATAGTCAGGTGTTTTTCCACCAGCAAGTTCAATCATAGTAGGTGCAAAATCGGTATTATTAATAATAGCTTCAGTTCTAATTCCAGATTTTAAACCTTCTGGATAACGCACAAAAAATGGCATGCGTAAAGACTCCTCGTACATCCAACGCTTATCAATATAATCGTGTTCACCTAGCATAAAACCTTGATCGCCCGTGTAAACAATTATTGTGTTTTCTAATAAGTTTTCAGCTTTTAAATAATCAATTAAACGTTTTACATTATCATCAACACCCTTAACACAACGTAAATAACGCTTTAAGTATTCTTGATACACTTGGCTAGTATGTTTGTCTTCCTCAGCATCGTGTGTCCATTTAACCATTTCGCTAGGCTTAATATCTTTTTGGTTTCTGTAATTTTTATAAACCGTACTGTCCATATATAGGTTATTCGCCTGGTTTCTAATTAAGTTTCTGTGCGAAACAGAAGAACCAATAATTCTTGTTAACGAGTCGTTAGCGCCTCTAGTAGCAATAGATCCGTTGTTTTTGTTGTCATATAAACTCTCTGGTTCAGGTATAAAAGTATCTTCTAAATAGCTATCGTAACGTGGTGCATTTTCAAAGTCATCATGCGGCGCTTTAAAGTGGTGCATTAAAAAGAAAGGTTTGTTAGGGTCTCTTTTAGTTTTTAACCAATTTAAGGTAATGTCCATAATATTGTCAGACGAGTGACCTTCTGTTTTTACAGTATTATTAGGCCAAGGTTTATCGCCTCTAACTCTAAAAGTTGGGTTAAAGTATTTACCTTGTCCAGGTAAAACTTGGTAAAAGTCAAAATGCTCAGGCTCGTGGTGTAAGTGCCATTTACCAACCAAAGCAGTTTGGTAACCAAGTGTTTTCATTTCTATTGGCAAGTGGTGTTTTTCTGGAGCTAAATGTCCTTCTAAATCTAAAACGCCATTGGTTTGAGACTGTTGTCCGCTAATAATAGCAGCTCTACTAGGCGTACAAATCGCATTGTGTACAAAACAGTTGTCAAAAATTACACCTTCGTTAGCTAGTTTGTCTAACGTTGGCGTAGGGTTTAAGCTTGCTAGCCTGCTACCATAAATTCCAAAACCTTGGGTGGTATGGTCATCAGACATGATGTATATAATATTGGGTTGTTTTTTTTCTTGAGCATTCGCCACTTTATTTTTACAAGACGAAACAGAAACAAGAATTGCTAAGGTGCATAGTACCTTAATTTTTTTGATTAATAACATAAACATAAAATGTTTTTAAGTTGAGTTTGTTCAGACAATAAAAATAAGAAATAAGCCAAGTTAAAAGGTAACTTTATTGTTTTTTTGTGTGCAACAAATGGTCAATTTTCAGAAAAATTTGGGCGTTACCGCAAGGGTCGGGCTTTCCGTTAAATCTTTTTTGAGAAAAACAAAAAAGGATACCGCATCAATCCCTAACGCAAAAAAAAAACAGCTATTTTACCTCTAAAATAGCTGTTTTTTTATTTATTATTATGTACTATAACTTATAATCCAAAAATAAGTTCTGGCATACTATTAGCATCATTTGCGTGTTCCTTATTAATTTTTGTGCTCCAAACATAGGCTTTTTTTAATTTTGGCATGTTCGAAAATGTCGCCAAACTAGCTTCAGTAATGTTCGTTTTATAAATATTTAAGCTATTTATGTTTGGGTGATTTTTTAAAGCAGAAACGCCCATATCTGTAATAGGATTTCTATTTATAACTAGTTTTTGAAGATTTTTAAATTCATTAATCGTCTTTAAATGTTTATCCTTTACCAAATTATCTTCAGCATAAAACCAAATAATATGATCTTTAATTTTAAGTAATTTTTCAAATTTAGAATCTAATAAATTAGCAGTATCCTCCTTGATAAAATTAGATGGTAAAACAACTTCGTATAAATTAGATTCAAAAATCAATTCGCGTAGTACAAAACCTTCAGCAATCAAATCGTTTAATACATCATCGTTAACTGTACTAAGTGTAGGTAGTTTAGTTTCTCCCTTTGCAGAAGAGCTTAAATTAAGCATATTAGCAGCTATACTTTGTATGTCTTCGGGTGTTTCTACACTACCAAGTTTAGCATTAAAATTAGCATTTGTGTTATCTATCCAATACGAGAGAATAGCAACTTCTTCTTCAGTTAAAGGTGTTTTGCCTTCTGGAGGCATAAAATCATCATGATGAGGGTTAAGCAATACACGACGTGTTAATTCAGAGTTTTTAGAATCTCCAGCAATAAGGACATCGCCATTTTTTCCGCCTTTTAAAATAGCTAAACTATCTTGTAACGATAAACCACCTTTCTTTTTATCTGCATTATGGCAACTTGCACATTTGTCTTGTAAAATAGGATTTACTAAATAGCTAAAAACTACTGCATCTTCAACATTAGTAACGGGAACAAGCGCTAAATCTTTAGATTTGCCAAAAGGAGCGTATTTGGTTAAATAATCGCTACCATGAGTTAAATTACCTCCATAATGGCCAGTTACGCTTAGTAAAATTACAATTAAAGCTAGGGTAGAAATATTGGCCTTTACACTTTTTAAATGCGATAATTTAATTTTATCTATTCTAATTAACCAAGCAAGTAAAGCTATTACGGTTGTAGCAACTCCAAACCAAAAGTGGGTGTCTAAAGTATTAGCATCATAATCGCCACTTAACGAAAGCATATAGCCTAGTACACAGGCTATTAATGCGCTTCCAAAACCACAGAATAATGCTAATGGAATAGCTTGTGTTAGTGCAGGAGTATTTTTCCATTTGCTATAAAGTTCTAAAACAAATGCAAAAAACAAAAAACCAATAGGTAAGTGAACCACTAAAGGGTGAAATCTTCCTAGAAATAAGACAAAGTCTGGTGCTTGATTCATAAAGTAAACTGTAAATAATTTCTAAACGCGTTCTAGTTTGTATGGAGCAGAATGGTTAGCATTCCATTGGCATATGTATACATTTTTATCTTCATCTATGCACACATCATGACCATGTAATATAGGTTTTTCGTCTATTTGAAACGTCTTTTGAAGTTCTCCATTCTTGTAGTCCGGTGCAGTACCACCTGGGTTAGATACCACTTTGTCACCTTCTAAAATAGTAACAAAGCCCGTATGTTCTTTCCAGTTAGATTTTCCAACTTTGGGTTGAGACCAGCATACACCCGCATATAAATTATCATCATCAAAAACAGGTCTGCATACTTGCATGTTTGGTAAATGCAAGGTTTTTATATACTTACCGTCTAGCGTAAACCATTTAAAGCAAGCTTGACTTCTAGAGGTAACCACAACCATTGGGTTGTTTTTGTCTCTGTAGTCTATAGCTACACCATGCGCACTTTTAATTTGATAATTTTTATCTGGATTGTCACTACCACCCCAATGTCTTATGTACCTTCCGTAGGCATCATATTGAATAACGCGACTCATACCATAACCATCAGCTACATAAATATCTCCATTTGGCCCAATAGCGGTTTCTGTTGGACAAAAATCTTCTCCTGGTTTATATACACCAATAGTTACAGGGTGTCCAATATCAAAAATTACTTTTCCATCAATAGTCGTTTTTGCTACACGACCATTGTGCTTTACCATTTTATTATTTTTACCTAGTGCCCAACCAGAATCGGCAATGTATAGCATGTCTTCGCCTCCTTCGTCGTGTAAGGTTAAACCATGACCACCTTGATATGCAGTGCCCCAATAATCTAATAACTTACCAGATTTATCGAAAATAAGAATGTTGTTTTGTGGATGATCTCCAATCATTATTAAGCGTCCTTTGCTATCCATTACCATTTCATGGCAATTAAGTAAAGGGGTTCTTGTAGAACTTAATTTTGCCCAATTCTTGGTAAGTTTATATTTATAATCGCCATGACCTAAAATGGTGTCTGTTTCTTTAAGTAAATGGTTTTCTTGACTTTTACCTGTTATAACAGATGCTCCAAAAGCTGATGACGATGCTGCTACAGCTGCACTTACTAATCCTGTTTTTTTTAAAAAGTTTCTTCTTGTAGACATAAATAAGTTATAGGTTAAGTTAATAAATCTTTTACAACGTGACCATGAACATCGGTTAATCGGTAACGTCGCCCTTGGTGCTTAAAGGTGAGCCTTTCGTGGTCTACACCAACTAAGTGCATTAAGGTAGCATGAAAATCATGCACATGCACAGGGTCTTTAACTACGTTATAACTAAAATCGTCTGTTTCACCATAGGTAAAGCCAGGTTTTACTCCTGCACCCGCCATCCACATGGTAAAGGCTTTAGGGTGGTGGTCTCTTCCATAGTTTTTTTTGGTTAATTGCCCTTGAGAATACACAGTTCTGCCAAATTCACCTCCCCAAATAACCAAAGTATCTTCTAACATACCACGTTGTTTTAAATCTTTAATTAAAGCAGCAGTGGGTTGGTCTGTTTTTTTAGAGTTTCCTTTTACACCTCCTGGGCAGTTATTGTGTTGATCCCATCCTTGGTGGTACAATTGAACAAATTTAACTCCTTTTTCAAGCAGTTTTCTTGCCATTAAGCAATTTGCAGCATAGGTTCCTGGGTCTCTACTGTCTTTTCCGTATAAATCGAATATATGCTCTGGCTCATCAGATAAATCTGTAACTTCTGGAACAGATGTTTGCATTTTAAAGGCCATTTCGTATTGAGACATTCTAGCTTGAATTTCTGGGTCGCCGTATGCATCTTTCTGGATGTTGTTTAAATTACCAAGGTAATCTAGCATATTTCTACGATCGTTTCCATCATAGTTTTCAGGATCACTTAAATATAATACAGGATCTTTTCCAGATCTAAATTGTACACCTTGGTGCTCGGTAGGTAAAAAACCATTACCCCATAAGCTAGCTTTAAGCGGTTGCCCTTTTCCGTTTTTAGAAACAAGGGTGATAAACGTTGGTAGGTTTTCGTTGTCAGATCCTAGACCGTAACTTAACCAAGAGCCAATAGAAGGTCTTCCTGGTAGTTGATGCCCCGTTTGCATAAAAGTAATGGCAGGAGTGTGGTTAATTTGATCGGTTTGCATGCCTTTCATAAAGCATAAATCGTCTACAACTTCAGAGAGGTATGGCATCGCATCACTAACCCAAGCTTTAGATTCTCCATATTGCTTAAAGTTAAATAAAGATGGTGCTACAGGAAGTGTACTTTGGTTTCCACTCATTCCTGTAAGTCGTTGTCCTCCCATTATAGATTCTGGTAGTTCTTTACCATACATGTCTAATAGTTTAGGCTTATAATCGAACAAGTCCATTTGCGATGGTCCGCCACTTTGAAACAAGTATATAATACGTTTTGCTTTTGGTAAATGATGAGGTAAGCCTAGTCTATTTTTGTTATAAGTATCTAATATAATATCCTCGGTACTTTTCATTCCTGTTGCTCCGAACATTTTTTCGGAACCAAGAAGGCTTCCTAAGGCAATAGCTCCAAGGCCTAAAGAGGTTTTCTTTAAAAAGTTTCTTCTGTCGAGTTGTCTTTCTAATTTTTGTAAATCTCTATTACTAGATGTTAATTTTTTATGATGATCGCACATAATGTCTTTGTTTAGAGTTTAGCAATTTATCGTTTAGTAATACTTGCATCAGCATTCATAATGGTACTGGCTACAACAGAGTTAGCAGCAATAAGTGCTTTGTTATCGGTGTCAGATATTTTAAAAGCACCTGTTTGAAGCCACCCTTTTGTTTTTTCGAGGTTACTATCAAATTTTTTAAATTCTTCCTTTTGTAATTTGGTTAATACACTCAATTCTTGATCTGTAATGTGTCTTCCAGTTAATTTCTTGAAGGCATGAGTTATTCCTGTTTTTAAATCTTCGGCCTCTGTTATTTGTTTTCCTAAAACTCTAGAAGCTTCGATATAAGTAGGGTCGTTTAAAATAACAAGTGCTTGAAGTGGTGTATTTGTTTTTTGCCTACGTGTTGTACATAAATCTCTGGTAGGAGCATCAAAAATTGAAATTGTTGGGTTAGGCACTGTGCGTTTCCAAATGGTATACATACTTCGCCTGTATAAGCCTTCTTCTCCATCTTGAACATAAGTATCTCCATTAACTTTCCATAATCCAGCAGGTTGATAAGGCTTAACACTTTCTCCTCCAATGGTTTTATTTAATAACCCAGAAGCTAACAAAGCATTATCTCTTAACATTTCTCCAGAAAGTCGTGTAGAAGGACCTCTAGCCAACCATTTGTTTTCGCCATCTATGGCTAATAACTCTTTAGATATAATAGAACTCTGTTGGTATGTACTAGACATCATAATTGTTTTGTGTAATGCTTTTACGTCCCAACCCGATTCAATAAACTTTATAGCTAGCCAGTCTAATAATTCTGGGTGACTTGGTAATTCGCCTTGATTTCCAAAATCTTCAGAGGTGTTTACTAGGCCTCTTCCAAAAATGTTTTGCCAATACCTGTTTACAGTTACTCTGGCTGTTAACGGATTGTCTTTGTCTGTAATCCATTTAGCTAAGCCAAGTCTGTTTTTAGGTAAACTTTCGTCCATTGGAAATATGTCTTGAGGCGCATTTGGGAATACACTATCTGTAGGAGAATCGTAATTTCCACGGTCTAAAATATAAGTTTGTCTGTTAAGCTTACTCTCTTTCATAACCATAATTTGCTTAATAGGATCTATACTATCTACTAGCACAAGTCTGTCTTTTTCAAGCTTTTTAAGCGCGTTATTATAAGGTGTGGAATTGGCAGATAAGTAATACTGAATAATTTTTTCTTTTTCAGGTTCAGTTAATTCACTTTGCTCTTTCTGCTTAATTTCCTTCAATTTATCGGCATTAGCTATTTGAAGCACTTCTATATCACTTAATTCTTTATTAAAAACCATTAAATCGTCAACAGTTGCTCCACCAATACCTTTTCCTCTCCATACGCCACCAATACGTAAACCGGGTTCTAGACGCGGACTTTTTTTGCCATATAGTCTTAAGCCATGAAATATTATGTCTTTATATAGGTTATCGAAAATGGTTTTGGTTTGTAGTTTTTCTCCATCCATATAAATAGATACGCCATCTGCTTTACTAGATCCATTATAGGTCATGGTTAACTGCACCCATTTTTCTTTAGGTACGTCGTTTAAAGACTCTATAACAATAGCATTATCTGGATATACGTGAGCTAATAAGGCTTCTAGTTTATTGTCTTTTAATTTTAAATGATAACCTCTAAAGCTATGTAATTCTGGGCTATTCATTTTATGAAAAATCACACCTTCTTCTAGGTCTTTAGGTATAAAAACTTGTATGCCTATACTAAAAGGCTGGTTTCTTTGGTAAATACCAATTTTATCTAGGTCTAGCCATGTGTCACCATTCATGTAAAGTCCTTTTCCGCTAGCTCCTTTTTTGTAAACAGCTTTTTCATTATCTACAAATTGCTGACGCATTCTTATTTTGTTTTTACCATTACCGCCAGCGGTATTTATGAGCTTTTCGTTGTTGAAGTTAAAAGCAGCTACTAAACCTTTTGGAGTCGATTTGGTAGGGAGTTTTTTGTAGTTACTATTTGCAATCCATTTACCCGCTTTAACAGTTTCTTTGGTTGCTATTGTTTTTACCTCTTCTTCAGTTTTATTTACAAGTGTTTCTAAATAAGCTAAAACTTCTTCTTGCTCTTTTGTAGGTAACATCATAGCAGGTACAGGTGTTGCAAGATCCCAAGGAATTAAGCCTGTTTCATCGACATTATTAAAAAAACTATACATTTCGAAATAGTTTTTTTGAGAAATAGGATCGTATTTGTGGTCATGACATTTAGCACAAGCAAAAGAAAGACCTAACAAGCCTTGGCTAACGGTAGCTGTTCTATCTGCGACATATTCAGATCTAAATTCTTCATCTATAATACCGCCCTCTAAATTTTGAGGGTGAAGTCTATTAAATGTTGTGGCTAGTTTTTGTTCTCTTGTGGCGTTTTCAAACATATCGCCAGCAAGTTGCCATGTAATAAACTGGTCGTAAGGCATGTTTTTATTAAAAGACTCTATAACCCAATCTCTCCATGGCGAAGTGTCTCTATACCTATCGTTACTATAACCGTGTGTGTCAGCATAACGAGCAAGATCCATCCAATCTAAGGTCATTTGCTCTCCATAATGTGGAGATGCAAGAAGTCTATCTATTTGTTTTTCGAAAGCATTTGGAGAGGTGTCTTTTAAAAAACTTTCAATTTCTTCAAGAGTAGGAGGTAAGCCTGTTAAATCAAAAGAAGCACGACGTAATAAGATTTCTTTATCTGCTTTTTTAGCAGGCGATAAGTTTAAATTTTCTAATTGTGCAACAACGTAATTGTCAATAGGGTTCGATATAAAATCTGTTTGCTTAACCTTTGGTATTTCAGATAGTTCAGGCTTTAAAAAAGCCCAATGGTCTTTATATTCTGCACCATCTTCAATCCATTTAATAAGCACTGCTTTTTCATAATCAGTTAGTGTTAAATGAGATCCTGGTTCTGGCATAATTAAATCTGGATCGTCGGTAATAATACGGTGAAAGAATTCACTTTTCTCTAAGTTACCTGGTTTAATTGCAACCTTACCAGGTGTCTCAGGTAGTTCTGCATAAGCAACCTCGGCGGTGTGTAGTTGTAAACCAGCCTTAATATTACCTGCATCTGGACCATGACAAAGAAAACACTTGTCTGATAAAATAGGTTTTACATGCTGATTAAAATCAACTTTTTTAGGTAACTTGTCGTACTCGATTGCTACCGTTTCTGGTAAATCTGGGCCACAGCTATACATAAATATAGTGCCTATAAAAAGAGCAAAAATTCTCATACCTTTTAACATAAAAAATGAATCTTGGTGTTTTTACAAAGGTATGTGTAACTTAAAGTAAAATAGATAATCAAATCAGGCTATAAAATGTACATTTCCGACATGGCTGATCTTTATCATGTTTTTTTATGCTAACTTTACATGTGTGAAATATTAAAAATAATGTTGAAAAAGATGTATAATGTATAAAGAATTAGAGTCTCTTACGCTTGATATATTGCATGCTGGTTACGCTAAGTTAGATTCTTCGTGGAAGTATGATGATGTAATTAGCCCGTTTTCGAGGTTGTTTTATGTTACCACAGGTAATGCTAGTGTGTTTTATACTAATCAGTGGTTTAAATTAGAGCCTGGCTATTTGTATTTAATTCCTAGTTTTACTTATAACAGCTATTATTGCGAAAAGTACCACGAGCAATTTTATGTTAGTTTTTTTGAGGAAGTACAGCAAGGTATGTCTATTTATAATTTGAAACAATTTAAATATAAAGTGAAAGCCACTAAAAATGATGCTTTGTATTTTAAAAGACTCGTAGAGATAAATCCAGATAAGGTGGTTACCGATTCTAAGCCCAAGGCGCATATAAACAGGAGTTTAAGTGAAAAAAACAAGGGTTTTAACGCACATCATTACATGGAAACTCAAGGTATTTTATCTGTGCTTTTTTCAAGATTTATTTTAGATGCAGATGTCGATAACCTTGGCGGTAGCGATGGCGATTTAAATAAGGTACTAATATATATAGCAAAGAATCTTAAAAACGATTTGTCTATTGCGGTCTTGGCTAGATATTGCAATTTTAGCGAAGATCATTTTTCGAGAAGTTTTAATGCTAGTTTTGGTATACGTCCTAATAAATATATACAACAAAAGCGAATAGAAAAAGCGCAGTTTTTATTAGTAACAACAGAGAAGTCTTTAAAGCAAATAGCTGCCGAAGTAGGCTTGGCTAATATCTCATATTTTTCAAGAACTTTTAAGAAAATAGTAGGGAATTCTCCAGCTAATTTTCGTAAGCAACATTTTGATATATAGTATTATATGCAAGACTATTTAAAATATTTGAGATTTTTTTTATTAAACATCGATTTGGTAAAATTAGATGCTTCTTGGGATTACGACAACGTTATAAGTCCCTTTGTAAGAATGTATTTAATTACCTCTGGGCATGCTTATGTATACCATAACGATAAAAAGTTCGATTTAAAGCCTGGTTACATGTATTTAATACCCAGTTACACGTATAGTAGGTATAAATGCGAATTGCAGCACGAGCAGCTTTATATTAGTTTTATGGAAGAAATAGGTAATGGGCTTTCTGTTTTTAGTTTTAATGATTTTCGATATCAAATTAAATCTTCAAAACTAGATACTTATTATTTTAAAAGATTATTGGAGATAAACCCTAACCGGTCTTTACTAGACGATAATCCTCATAAATACAAAAGTTTTTCTTCGTTTTTAGAGTTAAAAAAAACGCGATTAAATTCTAGTTTTTATTTAGAAACCCAAGGTTTACTAAAAATTTTACTGTCGCGATTTATTGTAGAAGGTAATCGGTCTTCAGAAAAAAGGGAGCGTCGAGACATAGATAAAGTGCTTGTTTATTTACTAGAAAACTTGCACGAAAATTTAACAGTAGAGCGTTTGGCAGCTTTTAGTAATTTAAGTAAAGATCATTTTTCTAGAAGTTTTTACGAAAAATATAAAATGCGTCCTAATTTATATATACAATCTAAAAGGGTAGAGCGGGCACAGTTGCTATTGCATACCACCAACGATTCGATAAAAGCTATTTCTGAGAAAGTAGGCTTCGATAATTTTTCTTATTTCTCTAAAGTGTTTAAAAAAATTACAGGAAAAACACCAGCCAATTATAAAAAAGAGCAATCACAGGTTTAATTGTAATTGCTCTTTTTAAAAGTGGGAAAAATATAACTATATGGTTTTAATTTTGTTATAAATTGGTGAAATATCTAAAGGGTCGTTCATGTCTTTTTGAAGCTTTATAAGGTCTTTAAACATGTCGTTAACTTTTGTTTTATAAGCGTCGTCTTCCGATAGATCGTGCATTTCTTCAGGATCGTTATTTAAATCGTATAAGAGTACTTTTTCTATTTTTGGGTAAACAATAAGTTTATATCCATCTTTTCTAATCATACGTTGTAAATCGATATAACCATTGTAAATGGCATCATAATTTCCTTTAGTTTGTTTACCTGTAGCCAAATCTAACACGCTATTAAAAAATACATATTCAGGTTTTTCTATACCGGCAAGTTCTAGTGTTGTTGCCATAGCGTCTTGAATGTAAATGTCTTCTTTAACCTTTTTATCTTTAGGAATTGTTGGTCCAGAAATCATAAATGGGGCTCTAATACTATGGTCAAATTGAGATTGTTTACCTATTAAGCCATGTCTACCAACAGATAATCCATGATCTGCAGTAAAAATAATATAGGTATTATCCATTTTTCCTGTGGCTTCTAATCTGTCTAAAATTTTTCCAATTTGCTCATCTAAGTGGGTTATTATTGCGTAGTATTCTTTTATATGAACTTTGGTTGCGTATTCTGTTCTAGGAAAAGGCGCTAAGGCCTCGTCTCTAAGGTTTGGCCCACAACCCATGTCGTCTTTATATGGGTATTCTGGTAACCAACTTTTAGGTAAACTTATTTTATCTAAAGGATATTTATCTAAAAACTCTTGTGGAGCTTGTCTAGGGTCGTGAGGTGCATTAAAGGCCAAATACATAAAAAATGGATTGTCGCTTTTTTCAGCTTTATCAATAAAGTTGAAAGCGTCATCTTTTATAATTTCACTCCAATGTTTTCCACCTTCCCAGAAACCTCCAAATTTCTTGTCAGCGGGATTCCAAGTCGTATCATTTTCGCTTAAAGGTCTGTTGTAACCAACAGGCATAATGGTGCTAGGATTAATGTTTGTGCCTTTTAATTCTTTAAATTTCTTAACCATTTTAGAGTGTTCCCAAGCATCGCCAGGCATACCACCTCTTACATGTGCCACATTATTGAAAATTTTAGTAGGGTGTACATCTACATGCCATTTACCAGTCATGTAGGTATCGTAACCTTTAGCCTCCATTAATTTACTCCATGTTTTGTCTAATTCTTTGTTTTTAACCCAGTTTTTACGAAATTGATTTACTTCCCAAAGACTGCGTCCAGAGTTTATCATAGCTCTAGAGGCTGCGCATATGGCACCGTTCCACCCACCCATATTAAAGGTATGTGTAAATGTTGTGCCTTGGTTAGATAACCGATCTAAATTTGGGGTTTGTATTTCTGTATTGCCTAGCGCATTAATAGCAGTATAGGTCATGTCGTCTGCAAAAATGAAAACGATATTTGGATCCTGTTTTTTTTCTGCTTTATTTTCTTCTTTACAAGAAAAAAGTAAAGCTATTAGGGTTAATGCAATAATGTTTTTCATGGATAAATTCTAATTGATTAATGTAATGTTGGTATAATATGCCGGTATATTGTTTCCGTCTGCGGTAATAAACTCACTTTGTAGGTTAAATTTACCTTTTGTTAGTTTTCCTTTTAAAATTACAGAGTGATTATTAGGATTTACCGTAGTTTCAAAAGTGTTTTCTCCAATTGTAATTTTTGCTTTCTTAGGGTTAAAGGCCAAACCTTTAGCTAGTCCGCTTACATAAGGAGTGGCTGCAATTGCTTTTGCTTCGCTATTAATGGCTAACTTAGAGTCTGGCGCATATCTACTTAATTCAAATTGATACTCGCCATCTTTTTCAACTTTAACGCTATAAAAACCTTGAGGTAGTGCTTTACCTATTCTTATCAAATCTTGGTTCCAAGGTATAGGGTTTTCAGTATGTATATCGTGAACAGTTATTAAAACGGGTTCGTTATTATTGTATCCAAGCGGAATGTGTGCATATTTTACGTCTGGTTCTACTGTTGTCCACCAAGTATCGTAAAACGATTGCATTTTTTTTACTATTTCTGGATGGTTTTTAGCGATGTTATTTTTTTGACCAGGATCGTTAATTGTATTGTATAATTCTTTACCATCTATTAAGCGCCACTTGGTAGACATAACACAACTGTTTTTTCCTTTAATAGGGAGTTGGTTTCTTTGCGTATCTATTACTAACATTCTGTCAATTTCTTTGTCTTCTCCGCTCAAAATTTTTGCTACACTAGTACCATCTAGAGGTTTGTTAGGTTTATGTTCTATACCAGCTAAATCTATAAGGGTTGGTAACATATCTACGTGTGCTGTTAATTCGTTTACAGCTTGTTTTTTTAGAATATTACCGTTTGGCCAACTCATAAAAAATGGAACACGGTGTCCTCCATCATAATGACTTCCTTTTTTTCCTTTTAAGCCTGCATTGTAACCTACCGTTTTACCGTTAAGTTTTCCCCAAGCACCTGCCGATCCGTTATCTGTACTAAAAATAAGGATGGTGTTGTCAAACAATTTTTCTTTTTTAAGGTAACTAACTAGTTTCCCGAAGTTGTCGTCAATATTAGTAATCATACCATAAAAACGTTTTTGCTTATCGCTTATTGGGGTGTCTTTATACATTTGTGCATATTCTGCAGGAACATTATATGGTCCGTGAGCAGCATTAGGTGCTAAGTGCATGTAAAAAGGTTTGTCTTTACTTTTTTCTATAAGGCTAATAGCTTCATTAAACCAAACATCTGTGCAATATCCATCAAATTTTTCAGGAACACCATTTCTAAAATAAGTATCGTCAAAATAATCGTTATTCCAAAGGTCAGGAGTTTGTTGTACTCCGCCACCGCCATGATATACAGCTTGTTTAAACCCTCGATCTTGAGGTCTAAAGGGGTAGTTGTCTCCTAAGTGCCATTTACCCACCATAGATGTTTCATAACCATTTTTAGCTAAAACATCTGCTATAGTTACTTCGTCTGCGGTTAAAATAGAGCAGCCTCCTATAGTATGCCACGCATTATTTCTATTAGCATTTCTTCCTGTAAGTAGGCCTGCTCGACTTGGAGCACAAGTGGTACCCACATGAAAATTTGTTAATTCTAAAGATTCTTTTGCAAAATGATCTAAATGAGGTGTTTTTATCCAAGGATTTCCATGATAGCCTATGTCTCCATAGCCTTGATCATCTGTATAGATAACAATAATATTGGGTTTAGTATCGGTTTTTTTAGTTGCGCTTGTGTCTTCGCTTTTACAGCTTAAAACTATAGAAAGGCAACTTAATAGCCAGATAAGTTTTATTTTTTGCATATGTAGTTGGGTTTAATTTGTAAACATTTTTTTTATTAAAAGTTTAAGCTTTTATTTAAAGCTAACAGGGGTCGAACTTAGTTTAATTATTTAATTTCTTATGTAATATATGGTTTAGAAAGAGCAACAAATGATTGTGTATAAAATAATGTCTTTTATTTAGTACCTTTCGAGCGAACAATTTAGAAAATTTTCTAAGTACAATCATATTATTTTGTTCTTAAACTTATTAGGTATATGAAAAGTATAGTTGGTTTTATTGTATGTATTTTATTATTTGTAAATATGGGATTTAGTCAAAGTTTAACCATACCGTTATGGGAAAAAGAAGTGCCAAATAGTAAAAAATCGATAGAGAAGGAAAAGCATGAAGTTAGTGAAATATTAAGAATAAGTAAGGTGCAAGTGCCTAGTATGGAGGTTTTTTTACCTGCAAAACGTAGTGCTAATGGTAAAGCAGTAATTATTTGTCCTGGAGGTGGTTATGGTATGTTGGCTTACGATTGGGAAGGAACTGATGTTGCTAAGTGGTTTAACTCTCAAGGTATTGCTGCATTTGTTTTAAAATATAGATTGCCACAGTCTAAATCTATAATAGTACAAAACGAAGCACCATTGCAAGATGCACAACGTGCTATTAGACAGGTGAGATATAATGCAGAAAAATGGAATATTGATAAAAATAAAATAGGTGTTATTGGGTTTTCGGCAGGCGGACATTTAGCGTCAACCTTGGGTACGCACTATAATTATGATACTTTAAATGCTAAGGATGATATAGATAAACTTAGTGCAAGACCAGATTTTATGATGTTAATTTATCCTGTTATTACAATGCATCTTTTACATACGCATAAGGGATCTAGAAATAATCTTTTAGGAAAAACACCAAGTGATGAGTTAGTAAATTTTTACTCTAACGAGTTGCATATTAATAATAATACACCGCCTACTTTTATAGTACATTCAACAGATGATAAAGTGGTCCCTGTAGAAAATAGTTTGAGGTTTTTTGAGTGTTTAAAGCAATCTAATGTTTTTTCGGAGTTACATGTTTATCCATACGGTGGTCATGGATTTGGGTTAGCTATTGGTAGAGATTATCTTCAATCTTGGACACAACGCCTTGCAGATTGGCTTTTGTATTTAGACAAAATTTAAAATTGTCGTTGAAATGGCATAATTTTAGTATGTAAGGTCTTTATAAGATTGGATTTGTATCATCTTTATTGTTTATATTTGGGTCCCCTCAGAATAATAGTTAATGACATGAAAAAATTATCCCTACTTATCTGCTTATTTATAGCAAACATCCTCTTTTCTCAAAGTGAACTTGTTCCCACAAAATTTATTAAGGAAGGTAGTTTACATGAAGCTGCCAATTTATCTTCTGCAACTTTAATTCAATTTAAAAAGAAGCAAAAGTGCCAAGTGATAGCGTATTTAGGAGATGAAATTTATAAGATAAACTTTAAGGATAACATAGGTTATGTAGATTCAGAGAATATAGATGTGACAGAAGATGTTATGGATTTGTACTTTGACTACGAGGATAAGCTTGAAAACGAGAAACGAAGAAAAGCATTAGAAAAAGTACATAAAAGACAACAGTATATTCAAAAAGTTGTTCAAAAAAGAGAAGATGCAGAACAGGCAGTTATAGACAAGGCTAATGCAAAAAAACAGGAAGAATTAGAGTTAAAAAGAAAGGCAGAGGAGCAAAAGCAGCAAGAATTAGCAGAAGCAGCTAGAAAGCGGGAAGAAGCATTAAAAGCAAAAGAGTTAGAAGCCACTATAGCAAAAGCTAAAGCAGAAGAAAAACGCAAAAAAGAAATAGCAGAATTAGAGTTAAAAAGAAAGGCAGAGGAACAAAAGCAGCAAGAATTAGCAGAAGCAGCTAGAAAGCGGGAAGAAGCATTAAAAGCAAAAGAGTTAGAAGCCACTATAGCAAAAGCTAAAGCAGAAGAAAAACGCAAAAAAGCATTAGCAGAATTAGAGTTAAAAAGAAAGGCAGAGGAGCAAAAGCAGCAAGAATTGGCAGAAGCAGCTAGAAAGCGGGAAGAAGCGTTAAAAGCAAAAGAGTTAGAGGCCACTATAGCGAAAACTAAAGCAGAAGAAAAACGCAAAAAAGAATTAGCTAATCTTGAACAAAAAGCAAAAGACTTAGAGGCATCTATAGCTAGAGCTAAAGCAGAAGAGCAACGTTATTTAGAATTGCAGAAAGAATTAGAACTTAAAAAGGATATTGAGTTAAAGGCTATAGCAGATAGACAGCGTTATATAGATTCGCAAAAAAAGTTAGAAGAAAAGGAGGAAGCAGCTAAAAGCGATGAGACTACTACAATAACAAACGAGATCGCAATAGAAGAGTATAAAACTTCTACATCTATAACTAATGAGAGTCTTAATGGAAATGTTAACAATGAATTGAGAAGCAACTGTCATTATTTAATAAACGAATACGATCAGTTTTATAACGTAGTTAATATTAAAACAGAGCCTTATAAAATAAGTGAAAACTTAACCATTGAGTTACATAGACAAGGCCGAAGCTTAAATGTCTTTTTTAATTTAGACAGCGATTTGGGATGTGCAAGTTATTTGCCAGGTAACAGATCGTCAGCAAAAGTTGTTTTAGAAAATAATCAAACAATTATATTTTATCATTCTTGGGGTATGGATTGCGGAACTTTTGGGTTAAAAGCAAAGTTATCAAAATCTCAAATATTAAAGTTAGAGCAATCTCCTATTAAACAAATTATTTTACGAGGAACGGAGGTTAGTCAGGATATCTACAATGTAGAATATAAAGAGTTTTTTATGGATAAATTAAAATGCTTAGAGTATTAAAATTTTAAACATTATGCTTAAACTCTGTGTAAGTTTTAATAACCAGAAGAATTAACTTTTTTACTTTACGTATTTGTAAATTTTTTCTAGAAGTTTACCTTCGTCAAAAGGCTTGGTTACAACATCGTTAATTCCAGCCCGTTTAAAGCGTTTTATGTCGTCTTTGTATGCTTCTGTAGATAAAACAATAATAGGTGTTTTTTTGTACTCTTTAGAAAGGTTACGCACCGATACAGTTAAATCCATTGCCGAATAACCTTCAATGGTATTTGCTAGTAAAATTAAATCTACATTTTTGTCGATAATATTAGGGACTAAATCTTCGCCTTTAGAAACGATATTAATATAAAAATGGCCTGTGGCTGCTAATAATTTTAAAACGGTAAGCTGTATTATTTCAGAATCTTCAACGAGTAAAATGTGGTGCTTTTTATTTAAGTTAGGTAGTTGTTTTTTTAATAATTCATTTTTTAAACTTTGGTTGTAATTAGAAAGTTTAAAGCTTAGGTTACATATAAAATTAGATCCTTTGTTAATTTGGCTTTCAACTTTTATATTTCCTTTCATTTCAGAAATTAAATACTTTACAATGGATAATCCTAACCCTGTGTTTTTATAGTTTTTAGAATTTAGTTTAGTAAATCTTTTAAAAATATCATCAATTTTATCTGCTGCAATTCCAATTCCAGTATCTATGACTTCAATGTGAAGGTTTGCTTTTTTTGCTCTCACATAGTTTAGAGATACCTTTAATGTAATGCTTCCTTTTTGTGTATTAGATATAGCATTGTTTAATAAGTTGGCAATAACTTGCTTTAACCTATATTGATCGCCATTAATATACTCTGGAAGGTTCTTGTCTAGTTCACAATTAAACTCTAATCCATTGTTTAGGGCTATAAGTTTATATGCAGCAGCAAGACCGTTTAGAAGCTTTTTTAAATCAAAAACTTTTTCGTTTAGTATTAGTCTCCCAGATTCAATTTTAGAGATGTCTAAAATATCTTCAATTCTGTTTTTTAAATCTTTATTAGCAGAGTGAATAATGTCGAGGTAGTTTTTTTGCTCATCACTTAAATCACTATTAATTAATAAATCGCTAAAAATTATAGATGCTGTAATTGGGTTTCTTAGTTGATGACTAAAATTTGCTATAAAGTCGTTTTTAAAAGTTTCTTTTTCTAATAAATACTCGTTTTTTAATTCTAATATTTGCGAGTTTATTATAGACTCGTTTCTAGTTTGTGCTGTGAGTTGGTAGTTGTTGTAGTGCTTTGTTAGGTTTTCTACAATTATGAGATTCTCATTATTATTTTGCGAATGGATGGTAACATCGACAATTATAACTTCATTTTCAAAATTTAAATTAATACAGGAAAACTCAAAGCGTTCGTTTTCAATTTGTAATAAACCCTCGAGTATTTCAAAAAAAGGATGAATTGTTTGTAGTTTAATTCCTTTTGAAGATTTAAAAATAACATCATCAGTTTCTAAAATACAACCTGTATTGTCAACTAATATATATTGAAAATTATTTTTATAATATTTCTTTTTGTACGCTTCTAACATAATATTTAAATTAACTCTCGAGCTAATTTAGCAAATAGGGATTCAACTCTACTACCTGTTTTGGCACTTACAAAATAATCGACGTTTGTGTTAAAAACATCGTTGTGTTGCGACAGATAGACTTTATTTACCAAATCCATCTTGTTTCCAACAACTTTTGTAGGTACTTTAGGGTAGTTTTCTTTTAAAAAACTTAATTCAGATTCAAGATTTTCAAAGGTTGCAGGTCTAGATAAATCAAAAACATAAATAAAACCATTAGTACCTAAAAGGTAAGATGGTCTTGTTTTTTTTATATCGTCTTGCCCTTCCAAATCCCAAATAATAAGTGATACAGATTCGTTTTCGGGTATTTCTATTGTTTTTTTAGAAATATGAACACCAATAGTAACTTTGTAGTCTTCGGTAAAAGTGTTTTCTACAAAGCGTCTAATTAACGATGTTTTACCAACGCCAAAATGTCCTATCAAAACAATTTTTTTAGATATTGTCATTTTTTAAAAAATCTTCTAGTTTTTTAGTAAGTAGTTTTTTGTTTTTTAAGAGTGTTGCTACTTTTTGCTTGCTTGTAAACTCTAGAATTTCGTCTTCTAATTTGTCTTTAAATATTACATTGTAAGCTCCTGAAATAACAACAGCCATGTAAAATGAGGAAAAATTTTGTAGATGAATATGATAATGGTCATATTCTATATATTGTAAATTTTGATTTTCTTTTTTAAAGGCGTCTTCAACAAAACTTTTAATAGCAGTAAGCATACCTGCTACCATATCTTCATCAGCCATTTTGTTTTTAGAAAATTCTGCAAGAACGAGTCCAGATCCTTTTTCGATTATAATTAACTGTTCTATTTTGGCATTAGTTTGCTCTTGAATTATTAAGTCAGATTCGTTAACGCCAGAAGCTTTAGATTTAGCTTTTCTAAAAATACCTTTAAAAGAAAACGTTTTATTTACTTGATTGTTAACTCTCTCAGACAGCAACTTCATTTCATGTTGCACATAGCGTTTTATCATTTTTCCTATAATAGGAAAAAGGGCTTCTACTACCGCGTCTTGAGAATTTGCAATTTCTTTTTTTAAAGCTTTTGTAATTGTTGGACCAAGTGTGTTTGGAATTTCTTTAATAAATTCTTTTAGTTTATCATCAATAATAGGGTCTACTTTGGTAGATAATTGTCTTTTTTCATTAATTAAACTTTCAAGAATTTTTATTTTTTTTTCAATAGAAGATGTAAACTCTCGCTCATCAGTAAGCAGAATATCTTTAATGATACTTAGTTTTTCATCTTGATTCATCTACTAAAAATAATTTATTCTCTAATCTTTTCTCCTAATTTAATAAAGAGTTGACTTAATAGTTTTCTGTCAGCTTTTCTATCATCAAGATCTCCTAACTTATCGTTAATAGAGTTTTCAAGATCTGTAATTCTAATATTTATATCTGTACTAAGGGTGTCTATGTTTTGTAAAAGTTCAGATTCTACAATACCTATTAAGTTTTGTAGCTCTTCTTTTTTAGCTAGAATATCTGCTTTTAGAGCTTCGAATTCCGAATTATAAGCTTGAATATTTTCGCCAAAAATAAGTTCTTTTATTGCATCAATTTTAGAATTGGCATCAGTAGGTTTGCCATTTAATTGTTCTTTGTTTTCTTCTTGTACTTGTTCTTTCATTATTCAGAAATATTAGCTTGTAAAAACAAAAATAGTCTAAAAAGATTAATTTTGTTTATGATTTGCTTTTTTTATGCTAAAGCACAATTTAAAGAAGAAATTAAGAATATATTAATTTTAAGTGATTTTTTTTAATCTTGTTTTAGTAGAGTGGGGGAATAAGATTACTCTGCTTTTTATATCAATAGAGAAAACTAGATTTATTAGGTTGTATTATAGCGTGTTAATCTATTTCTTTATAAGCTTCAATTTTTCTACATACAAAAATTAAATCTCAAAAGAAAATATTATTGATATACTCTAATATAATCGATTACAAAATCTTGAGGAAATATTGAGTTATCTACTTCCAGGCCACCAAAACCACCACCAATAGCAAGGTTTATAATCATAAAAAAAGATTGATTAAAAGGCCATGTTTGTTCATCTTTAATGTCTGGAGAAAAAGTATAGACTAAATTATTATCTACAAAAAACTCTATTTTATTTGCTGTCCAATTAGCGGTGTATACATGAAATCCATCTTCAATAGATTCAATAGTTGTTTTCTTGGTATTTATAGTATTTCCATGGCTATCTGGCGTATGTAATGAAGTGAAAATGACATGCGGCTCTTTACCAACATACTCTAAAACATCAATCTCTCCGCAGTTTGGCCAACCTACCTCGTTAATATTAGCTCCTAACATCCAAAACGCAGGCCAGAGCCCTTTTCCCAAAGGTAACTTAGCGCGAACTTCTACTTTTCCGTATTTAAATTCGAACTTATCTTTAGTGGTAATTCGTGTTGAAGTATAAACCGAATCTTTTAAATTGGCCGAAATGGTTAAAAAACCATTTTTCACGTTATGGTTTCTTTTAGTGTAAATCTGTAACTCGTTATTACCCCAACCGCAAAGATTGGGGCAACCATTACCGAGTTCAAAATTCCATGTTGTTTCTTTTAATACATCGCCATCAAAGTTTTCTTCCCAAACCAATTTTTGAGTGTCATTATTGCAAGAAAAAAATGTTAAAACGATAAATAAAACAACACTGTATTTCATAATTATAATTTAAAAGCTCCTTCTAAGCTTGTTTTAGAACTTCCACCAACAAATACTTTAAAATCTCCAGGTTCTACAACAAACTCATCGCTGTTATTATAAAAACCAAGTTCTTTTTCTGTTAATTTAAATGTTATTGTTTTTACTTCATTAGGTTTTAATTCTACTAATTCAAAACCTTTAAGTTCTTTTACTGGTCTTGTAACGCTAGCAAATAAATCGCGAATATATAATTGCGCGACTTCTTTACCTTTAAACTTTCCGGTGTTTTTTAATTCAACCGAAACTTCTACTTCATTATTAGAAATAGTATTCACTTTCAAATTGCTATATGCAAATGTTGTATAACTTAAACCATGTCCAAACGGATAAAGTGGTGTATTACTTTCATCAATATAATGCGACCAAAATACAGAGTTAGGCTCATTAGCAGCAGGTCTTCCTGTGTTTTTGTAATTGTAATAAATTGGCACTTGCCCTACACTACGCGGAAACGTCATTGGTAACTTACCACTTGGGTTATAATCGCCATAAAGCACTTGTGCTATAGCATGACCACTTTGCGTACCCAATTGCCAAGCTTCTACAATAGCTGGAATATGAGCATCTGCCCACGGAATAGATAATGGACGTCCATTATGCAAAACCAAAACAATATTTTTATTAACCGCGTAAACTGCTTCTAATAATTCTTGTTGTACACCAGGCAAACCTATTTGAGATCGACTACGTGCTTCGCCACTTTGAAAAGCGTGCTCGCCAAGCACCATAATAACCACATCGGCATTTTTTGCAACTTGCTTAGCTTCGCTAAACCCGCTTTTATCCGTGTTATTAATTTCTACTTCAAACGGAAAAGAAGCTTCTCCAATAGCAACATCGGCACCTTTTGCGTAATTAATTTTATTATCAGGATATGTATTTAAACCTTCTAAAAGCGAAATAGCTGTATTATCTTTTGCTGCAATACGCCAGCTTCCTAAAGGGCTTGTTTTATCGTTAGCCAAAGCTCCAATAACAGCAATGTTCTGTCCGCTTTTTTGCAATGGCAATCTGTTATCCTCATTTTTAAGCAGTACAATAGACTTTTTTGCTACATCTAAAACAGCATCGTTAATTTTTTTGCTTCCAATAATTTCTTTTTCCCGGTTTTCATCACAATATCTATAAGGATCCTCAAAAAGACCAAGCTCAAATTTTACTCTTAAAATACGTGAAGCAGCATCGTTTATCAACGCCTCATCTACCTTCCCAGAAGTAACTAATGCAGCTAACTCATTAACATAAGCATAAGACTCCATATCCATGTCTGAACCTGCATTAACAGATAATTCTGCAGCATGTTTTACATTTTCAGCATAACCATGATTAATCATTTCGGACATTGAACCCCAATCTGACACAACAAAACCATCAAAATTCCATTTTCCTTTTAAAACATCTCGTTGTAAAAAGGAGTTTGCAGTTGCAGGAATACCATTTAACTCGTTAAAAGAGTTCATAAATGTTCTAACTCCAGCATCGACAGACGCTTTAAATGGAGGGAAAATAATATTGTTTAATGTTGAAGTACCAACGTCTACCGTATTATAATCTTTACCAGATTCTGTAAACCCATACCCAGCCCAATGCTTAGCGCAAGCAGCAATAGTATGTGCTAAAGACAAGCTATCGCCTTGAAAACCTCTTACTCTAGCCTCGGCTATTCTAGATCCTAAATAAGTATCTTCACCAGCACCCTCCATCACACGTCCCCATCTAGCATCTCTAGAAATATCTACCATAGGTGCAAACGTCCAGTTAATTCCTGCAGCAGAAGCCTCTAAAGCAGCCATTTCTGCCGATTTTTTAATAGCTTCTAAATCCCAACTTGCAGATTCTGCTAACGGGATAGGGCTCAGTGTTTCATAACCATGAATAACATCAAAACCAATAATTAAAGGGATTCCTAAACGTGTTTCTTCAACAGCTATTTTCTGAACTGCTCTGACCTCTTCCACACCGCGAACATTAAGCATAGAACCAACGTAACCTTTACGTAAATGCTCATATTTTTTTGCAGCATC
The DNA here is from genome assembly GCF_039538365.1 of Postechiella marina. Classification (NCBI taxonomy): domain Bacteria; kingdom Pseudomonadati; phylum Bacteroidota; class Flavobacteriia; order Flavobacteriales; family Flavobacteriaceae; genus Postechiella; species Postechiella marina. Next base: position 129,670 of record NZ_BAABCA010000006.1, on the reverse strand, counting down.
GCCAGAAGCAGGAGAAGGCCCTGTTACATTCCAAAACCCATTATACTGGTTCATTTGGCCAATTTTCTCTTCTAAAGTCATTTTAGAGAGCAAATCTGAAACTTTCTTATCTATATCCATAGTTGTTTCGTTGCTAGCTGTTTCAAGAGTCAAGTTACCATTTTGACTCTTTTCACAACTAAAAAAACTAACTAAAAAAACTATCGTTATAATATTTATTTTGATTGATTTCATATGTTTTATTTGTAAACTCTTACGTAATCAATTTCCATTGTGTCTTGTGTAAAAGCAGGGTCGATATCTCCGCCTAAGGTTCCACCCATCGCAATATTTAAGATGAAAAAGAAGTCTTTCTCAAAAAATGGTAAATCTGCATTGTTATCCATCGCTACTACCACTTCATTATCTAATAAAACAGTAAGTTTTTCTGCAGTCCATTCTAAACTATATAAATGAAATTCTGAAGACGCATTTTCAACCGAAATGGTTTCACCGTAACTTGCCTGAGCGCTCGTTCCGTTATCGAACCAATGGAATGTACCAAGTGAAGTGTTTTTATCTGCACCTGTTTGTTCCATAATATCGATTTCACCACATACAGGCCAACCAACATCTGGAAAATTAGCACCTAACATCCAAATTGCAGGCCATGTACCTTGAGCAGCTGGAAGTTTTGCTTTTACTTCTACACGACCGTATTGAAACTCTTGTAAACCAATAGATTTTAATCTTGCTGAAGTATAATCGTTGCCATTTTTAATCGCTGTTATTTTTAAAGTACCATCGGAAACACTAACATTGCTAGCATCGTTTGTGTAGGTTTGAACTTCTCCGTTCCCCCAGCCACCATCGCCTAAGTCGTAAGTCCAGTTTGTTGCATCTGGAGCACCATCTGTATCAAACTCATCTGACCATGATAGGGTGTTGAATTCAGATTCAAATTCAGCTTCACCTTCAACAGGTTTGTTAGATGTAAATAATTGGTACCATGCAAAACCATTACCTTCTTGAATTATTCTTACGCGTAACTCATCTTCGGTAACCGAAATAATATCGTATGTGCTAGATCCAACATACCATCCCATAAATCCACCATCTGAGATTTCAAAACTACTTTGTCTATAAGCTTCTTCATTGTAACTTCCTTCTAAAGCTGCTTTTGAAGTAGATGGTAAAAACGAAACATTTTTTACACCAAACATACTTGGTACAACAGACTCATCGTGACATGTATCTCCTGCTACACCTAAAACATCAGAATACGTTCCTGGTACAAAAGCAGGACCAACTGTTTGCTCGAAAGTTAAACCTGTTTCACTACGCGTAAATACAAACTCGTTACTATACATACAATACTTTTCTTCATCCCAAGGGCCAATACCATTCCACCAAGCTTCATATGCAAACTCTCCGTTTCCGTAATCGTCTTCTACAGGACCTAAACCAACATGAAGTGGTAAATTTGCTGCCCAATACCATGTTTTAGAATCGCCTACCAATTCACCAGACAATAAATTTTCTGCTTCTACATCAGAGAAAGAACTGTAAACCTCAACATCCATAGATGTACTAGACATAACACCTCCAGAACCAACAGCACTTGCTACAACAGTATAGGTATTTATACCTGTTTGTGTAAACCTATGAACCGTTTCTCCTGATGGCGCTACTCCTGTTTTACCATCTCCAAAATTAAATTGGTATGTAATTTCGTTATCTGCAGTAGATGTAAAATTTACTATACCGCTACCGTCTCCAAATGGATTATCGGCATCTTGACCAACAATTTCTGCAGATATTGTAACGCCTGTTGGCACAACAATATCTCCTATGGTTGAATCATCGTCTTGGCAACTTGTAAACAACAGTGCCATAGACAGAACAAATCCTATATAATATTTTATATTTTTCATATATCTTAAGTTTTAATTCTTTTTAATTTTGAGCAATATCATCAGCGTAAATCGTGTAATTTGCAGTGCCATCACCCTGTGTGCCATTATCCATGATTAATACAATGTTTGTATAATCGATATCCATATTAACTCCTATAAAATTAAAAGTTAACGTTTCCCATTGATTAGCTAAAGTGGTTGTTGCTGTAATTTCTGCTGTAGCTTGTGTATTTGGCCACGCAGTAGCATCTTCAAATTTCATTAATAAATTTAACCCTGCTCTTGGCGACCATACTTTTGCTGTAATGGTTGTACCAGCATTAAAATCTAAAGGAGAAGGCACCGTAATTTTAGAACCAGCCCATGGTTGCCCAGCGTTTTTTATAAGCTCTAAAACATTTGCTGAAGTATTACCGTTAGTATCTGGATTTGATATTACAGCTGTTCCGCCACCATCAAACTGATCTAAAGCATAGTCTGGCTCGAAATCTAACATTGGGTTAGACGAAATATCATCTACATAAATAGTGTAGTTTGATGTTCCATCGCCTTGTGTACCATTATCCATAATAAGTACCATGTTTAAATAATCGATACCCATATCAACTCCTGCAAAATCAAAAGTTAAAGTTTCCCATTGATTAGCTAAAGTGGTTGTTGCTGTAATTTCTGCTGTAGCTTGTGTATTTGGCCATGGTGTAACATCTTCAAATTTCATTAATAAATTTAATCCTGCTCTTGGCGACCATACTTTTGCGGTAACGGTTGTGCTAGATGAAAAATCGAAAGGTGTATCTATCGTAATTTTAGAACCAGCCCATGGTTGTCCTGCATTTTTAATTAATTCTAAAACTGAAGACGATGTGTTTCCGTTAGTATCTGGATTAGCAACTACAGCAGTCCCACCACCATCAAACTGATCTAAAGAAAAATCACTTTCAAAAGTAAGTGGTAATACTCCAGAAACAGCAGTAGGAGATTCTTTATAAAAATAAAGGTTGTCTATAAAAATAGTACCTGCACCAGATGGAGCACCTTCAAATTTAAATTGAATTATGTTTGAAAAATCAACCGCAGCGTTTTGATCTGTAAATGTAGATAAAGGAATATCAAAAGATGTCCATTGATCTTGTTGTAATTCTAAAGTAATAGCAGTTTCATTAGGTCCTGCACTAATTGGAGACATTTTAGTATTAAAATCTGCATTAGCTGTCCATACATCTACGTGAATAAACTGCATAACAGAAGCATCTACAGGTACACTATTAAAATCGATACCTTGATAAGTAATATCACCATACTGAATCATATTATCACCATCCACAGCTATTTGTGTATAGGTTGTTGTTTGCCCCCAGTTTGGATAATAATCTATTGGATCTGGATTTGCATATGCATCACTATAAATAGAAATTACATCGGCTTGTGCTCTAAATGGTATTGGAGCTCCTGTTAACGGTTGCAATATTGCTGTAACTTCAAATTCTACATTATACTCTGTAGTTTCGATAGCTGCACTTTTTGCAACTACTCTTACAGTGTAAGTTCCTGCTTCTTCATATTGATAAGAAACCACTTCATCTATATTAAACTCTATTGGTGTTTCATCTGCAGATTCTCCAAAATAAACCTCGTACATGGTAGCGTAATCTGCTACTGCAGTTAGGTTAACTTGTTTAGAAATGGCAGCATCATTCTCAATAGTTACAACCAAGTTTTCTGGCGCTTTAAATGATACTAAAACCGTTTGTGTTACTGTGGTTGTTAATCCGTTTAAACTTACCGCTGTAATTGTAGCATCGTAACTACCTTCTTCGTAAACGTGTTCTTCTCCGTTACCTGGCGTAATTCCAGAAACTTCTTCCGAACCATCGCCAAAATTAATAGCATAACTCACAGCTCCTTCTCCTAAAGGTGTAATGGTTACCAATCCGGTATTATCTTGTGTTACGCTTACCGCTGCACTAACATTGCTAGGCGCTGTAATATTTTCCACAAAATCAATATTATCATCATCTGCACAGCTAATAGCTATTAGCGTGAAAAGACATAAACTGAATGCATATTTTATAAATTTCATCTTAGTATGTTTTAGTTAGTAGTTGGTGTTTTGTGTCCAGTTTCCGTTTGAAAATTGAATTTCTTCTAATGGAATAGGAAATACTTCGTTTTTATTGGCAGTAAATCCATCAATTTCTGCTCCACGTCCTGTACGAACTAGATCGAAAAAACGATGACCTTCACCCACTAATTCCACACGACGTTCGTGAGCAATAGCATCTGTAAGTGTTGCTCCAGAAGATGTAACATCGTTTGCTGCACCAAAAGCTCTAGCACGAACTCTGTTTAAATATTCTTGCGCTTTAGAATCGCTAATTTCGCCACGATTATAAGCTTCTGCAGCCATTAATAAAACATCTGCAAAACGAATAGCACGATAGTTATTAGGGTTTGTTAAATTCTGATCACCTGTATTTAAATCGCCTTGTCTTGCAATATATTTTCTGTTGTAATATCCTGTATGCTCATGTCCTTCTCCGTAAGTTGCATTATTTGCTGCAGCCCATGCAACGATATCTAAAATAGCCACATCTTTACGTAAATCTCCATCTTCAAACTCATCTACCACTTCTTGAGTTGGTACGTTAAAACTAAAACCAGAATCGAATGTTGGTCCTGTGTAATTTCTAATACCATTAAAACCAACAGCAACATTACCTTCACTACATTGTAAACACTCGAAACCAGCACCTTCTGCATCAGAATATTGCACTTCAAAAACAGACTCTATATTGTTTTCGTTATCGTTTTCAAAAATAGTATCGTAATCGCTCACTAAATCGTAAGGACCTTCAGTAATTAATTGATCTAATACTTTTGTAGCTTCTAAAAATTTATTTTGATATAAATAAGCCTTACCAAGTAATGCTTGCGCAGAACCTTTTGTTGCTCTACCAACTTGTGGCGCAGTATAATTAAGGTTGTTAATAGCATAGGTTAAATCTGCTTCAATTAAAGCATAAACATCTGCTACTGGCGATCTAGGAAGTGAAGTCTCATCACCTAAGTTAAAACGTGTTTCTTTTAATGGCACTTCTCCAAACCATTTTACAAGTTCGAAATAATAATAGGCTCTTAAAAAACGGGCTTCTCCGATAATGATTTCTTTTCCATCGAATTCTGTTTTATCTTGAAATTCTAATATAAAATTAGTCCTGTTAACTCCAGCATACATCCAATCCCACAGATTTTTTAATTCACTGTTAACAGGTGTATGAATCATGTCGTCAATTTGTTGCCACGATACAACATCGGTTGCACTTTCGCCTCCACAAAATGTGTTATCTGAAGCAATTTCGCCTAAAATAACATTTAAGTAAGTAGACTGTAACAAATCGTAAGCACCAACAAGGGCGTTATAATAATCGGTTTCTGAGTTGAAATAGCTTTCTGAATCTATGCTATATCTATCAACTTCTTCTAAATAATCATCTCCACAAGCATTAGTGGCTAACACCAAAACCAATAAAAAGAGACCTTTAATTTTATTTATATATTTTTTCATCTTTTAAATATTTTATATGGAAAGGTTTAAACCTAAAATGAATTGTCTTGAAATTGGGTAGAAACCGTAATCTATACCACCGCCAATAGCATCTCCATTAGTTGCTGCAGGATCGTAACCACGATATTTAGTTAAGGTAAACGCATTGTTTACTTTCGTGTAGATACGGAATTTACTTATTCCTAATTTTTCTGTAACCGCATTAGGTAACGAGTAGCCTAATTGAATGTTTTGCATTCTTAAGAACGAAGAATCTTCTACATAAAAATCTGAAAACAATTTGTTAGATGTTGCTCCAACAGTTGCTCTTGGCACAGAGTTACTTGTTCCTTCGCCAGTCCAGCGATCTAAATACAAGCTAAGTCTGTTAACATTAGGTTGGTCGCGCTCATAATTACGAACCGTTTCCTTTCCTAATTCAGCATACATATAAGCACTAAAATCGAAGTTTTTATAATTAAAACTGAAGTTTAAACCCATAATATAATCGGCTTGCGCTTTACCTATATTAGTTCTATCATCTAGAGTAATTTCTCCGTCACCATTAACATCAACAAAACGAATATCTCCAGGAGACGCCGCAGTTCCTAATCCACTTTGTGAAGGATGCGCATCTACTTCTGCTTGGTTTTGAAAAATACCATTGGTTTTTAAACCGTAGAAATAACCAATAGGTTGACCAACTTCCATACGTGCAATAGCAGGCTGACCAACACTAAACGATCCGCCTTCAGAAATATTCCCGTTACTTACTGCTGTAACTTCACCATCAATTTTAGTAACATTATAGCTTAAACCGTATGAGAAATCATCTGAAACAGAGTTTTTATAATTAAGAAAAAGCTCAAGACCTTTGTTTCTAGTTGTACCAGCATTTACTGTTGGTAAACCAGCTCCTGGAGCGCCTCCGCCTAAAATTCCTGAAATCGGGAAGTTTTCAATTAATAAATCGTTTCTATCCTCAATAAAATAATCGGCTACAATTTCCAATTGATTATTAAATAAATTAATATCTAAACCAATATCTAGTTTTTCTGCTGTTTCCCAAGATGCATCTGCATTAGGAACTCTACCGCTAGCTGTTCCTGTAACTAAAGAACCGTCTAACACATATGTAGCTTCACCACTCAATAAAGCACGATATAAATCGTCTCCAACATTGTTACCTAATGTACCGTAACTTGCTCTAAGCTTTAAGAAGTTAATTACATCTGAATCTTTTAAAAATGCTTCATCAGAAATTTTCCAACCCGCTGTTGCAGAATAGAAATAATCGATTCTGTTGTTAGGTGCAAAATCTGAAGATCCATCGCGACGCACCATAGCAGATAATAAATATTTACTATCATAATCGTACTGAATTCTTCCGAAGTAAGAAGATAAACGAGAATCGTAGATATAAGAACTTGTAGATTTTGCTTCGCTTAAACCGTTGGCCAAAGAAATATCGGCAAATTCCCAAGAGTTGTTTTGAACATCGAAACCTGTTCCCGAAAGATTGTCTCCCCAAAAACGTTGAGCACTTGTACCTAATGTAAATGTTGTGTTATGCTTATCGTTAAATAGCTTGTTGTAAGTTGCGAAAGTATCCCATGTGTAAGAGTTGTTGGTATTCTGCGTTTGCGTTACACTACTTCTATCGTTATTAAAAACTTTACCAGATCCGTACTGTACAATAGGAGCAAATGTTTTACTCTTATCATCATAAGATTTTAAACCAATACGCGATGTTACTTTAAAACCTTCAAAAGCTTCATATTCTAATTGAAATGTTCCCTCAATCGAATTTCCACTGTACTCGTTATAAGTGTTTGCTATTTGCGACAGCGGATTAATAACCTCGTTTCCTAAAAACCCAGAAGTATCTTGCTGATCTAAACTATACGTTGGTGCATAATTTAAGGCGTTAAATAGTGGTGTGCCTAAAGCGTTTTCACCAATGGTTTTACGGTTATTATTAAAGTAATTTGCCGATGTGGTAAATTTTAATTTTTCGCTTAAATCAAAACCTAATTTAATTTTAGCATTTGCACGGTTAAAGTTTGACTTATCGCTAGCAATAATACCATCTTGCTCTAAAACAGAACCACCAAAGTAATATGTGCTTTTTTCACCACCACCAGTAACAGATAAATTATGGCTAGTAATTGGAGCTTGCTCAAAAAGTTCGCTTTGCCAATCTGTTCCAGTACCTAAACCACTCACATCTGGATAAGGCAATGCTTGACCATTTGCTGCATAACTTTCGTTTAAAATTAAAGCATATTCTGTAGCATTTAAGTAAGGCAACTCACGTGTTGTTTCTTGAATACCTGTATAAGCATCGTAGTTAATTTTTGCAGCTGAATTTTTCTTACCAGATTTCGTGGTTACTAAAACGACTCCGTTTGCACCTTGAATACCATAAATAGCTGCTTGAGCATCTTTTAAGACAGAAAAGGTTTCAATATCGCTTGGGTTAATAGAGTTTAAATCTCCTGCATAACCATCGATAATAACTAAAGGACCATTATCTCCATTAGAACTTACTCCACGAATTAAAATATTAAAATTTCCACCCGGAGAACCAGAAGGCGAGGTAACAGAAACCCCAGCCGATGTGCCTTGTAATGCTTGCGCAGCATCTATAGGCTTTAAATCTTCTAAAGTAGCAGCGTTAATTATAGATACAGCACCTGTAACATCTTTCTTTTTTTGTGTTCCATAACCAACTACAACAACCTCATCTAGCATTGCTAAATCTTCTTTTAGTAAGATATTTAACTTATAGTTATTGGTAATTACTATGTCTTTAGTAATGTAACCAATAAAGCTAACAGAAATAGTCGTTCCGTTGGTAACTCCAGATAATGTGAAATTACCATCAAAATCGGTTGTTGTTCCTCTATTAGAGTCTTTAATAATGATGTTTGCTCCAGGAATAGGAAGCCCCGTAGCGTCCTGTACATTTCCGCTTATATCAATATTCTGTGCACCTGAATATGCTATAAAGAATAAAGCTATAATTTTGAATAGCGTGTGTTTCATAAATATATTTAGTTTTGTTTGATATAAAATTAGTTTATGATATTATAGTATTGATAAAAAGTACCGCAACAAAAAATATACATAGCAAAAAAAAGCTCTATTTTTTGAGAAAGACCTAATAAGTAAGGGTTTTTATTAGCACATTACTTAATTTTTAAATTGTGTTAATTTTAAGCTAAATCATTCAATGTTGTGGTAATGTATAGGTGTATTTAGCTAATGTTGTATCTTTTAAAGCTTCAAAATGTAGTTTGTTAAGCTTGTTTCGTGTGGTAATTCCATTTTTTTACGTAAACGATAACGTTTTACCTCTACACTTCTAGGCGAAATATTTAATAAAGGTGCAATTTCTTTAGAAGCCAAATTAAGTCGTAAATAAGCACAAAGACGTAAATCGTTAGATGTTAGGCTTGGGTGTATATTTTTAATCTTTTTTAAGAAATCCTTATCTGCATTATTAAAAGCTTCCTGAAACAAATTCCAATCGTCATTATTATTAATGTTTTTATCAATAATTTTAATAACTTGTTTTAAACTATTTGCTGAGTCAGCATTTTGAAGTTCTTTTTTTATACTGTTTAAAAATTCGTTTTTCTTAATTAAGTTCATTGTCGATTTGCCTAATTCACGATTTTTAGCTTCAATGTCTTCTAGAAGTTTGTCATTTTTAAAACGCATTAATTTTTGATTGTTTTCTAGCTCTTTAAGTTCAAATTCTCTTGTTGTTTTCTGCACGAGACGTTCACGTTGTTTTTTATAATAACGCTTATAAGCATTATGCATAAGAATAGAAAACAATATAATGGCAATTATATAAAAGATAATTGCGGTATTAGATAACAATAGCGGGCGCTTGATATTAAAAGTATACGTTGCAGAATTTTGAGTTAATTTGTCTCCAATACGTCCTTTAACCTTAAAAGTGTAATTGCCATATGGTAAATTTTCAAAAAGAACTTCGCCTTTACCGCTCCAAGTACTCCACGTGTCATATAAACCCTCCAATTTGTATTGGTATTCAGGTTTTTGAATTTTTAAATACTGCGGAACACTAAAAGTAAATTTAAGATTGTTTTGATTGTTTTCGAATGTGGAAGATGTTTGTAGATTAACAAACTCTGAGGTCTCCTGTAGTTTAGATGTTGCTACTTCAATCTGATTTATATTTACCTCTGCATTATAATTTAAAGTTTTATCTAAATTGAAAACAAAATAGCCAGTAGCAGAACCTATTAAAAATTGATTATCTTGAATATGTGTTATGCTTTCAAAACCTATAACATCTTTCCTAACATCTGAGGGGAAAGCTACAGACTTAATTTCAAGCTCTCCTGATAATTTGGATGTTCTTAAATACTTTAACCCATTTGCTGATATAGCCCATAGTTTATTTGTTTTTACGTCGTTAATTAATCTTCCTGATGTATAACTATTCTTATCAATAAGTTTGCTTAAAATGGAATCTCTTACAAACTCAGAAGTCTTTTCATTATACTTAAAGACACCTAAGCTATTTGTATAAAGAAGATTGTTTTCATGCTGAATTAAACTAGAGGTCAGGCCTTTCTCTACAGACCCATCATGCCCAAAAGTTTTAACCTTTAAAAACTCTTTATCTACCTCAACTTTGAAAACACCTTTGTATTCGTGACTAACCAATAGAGTTGTATCATTTAAAAACTCAAAATAACGACTAGAAATATTAAAACCTTCAACTTTGTTTTTAAACTGCCAATTACCATTTATATTTTCAAGAATATTAAAACCATTATAGTTTCCTTGAATTAATAGGCTTTTATGATTGGGTACTTTCTTTATTTGCCAAGCTCCCTGTACATCCGAAACTTTTTTTACCGTTTTGCCTTCTACTAAAAATGTTCCGGAATTATGCCCACAAAACAACTGATTGTCTATAACCTCAAGGCACCAAACTTGCCCTTGTGTGTTGGGTATAAACTTAAATTTAGATTTACTATTTATAGGCTTACAAAATAATCCTTGATTAGAGCCTAAATACAACATGCCATTACTAACTCTAGAGGCATAAACGCTACCAATAACGCCATCATTATCAGAATATCTTAAATATGGAGATTTGCTATTAATGCAGTTAATGCCATTATCGAGCCCTAACCAAATATTTTGGTCTTGATCTTCAAATAATGAAAGCACTGTATTGTTACTTAATCCGTTAGATTGATTAATACTATATTTTAAACTGCCATTGCTAGTTAAATGAATTAAACCATTGGAAATTGTACCTAACACAAAACTTTTATCTTTAAGCTGAATACAACTAAAAACACTAACGTTATCTAAAGTGTTCTTTATACGTGAATTCCAGCTTTTTAAGCTAGAATCTTTTAACTTGAAAAAACCACGATCTTGAGTGAGAATAAGTAATGCGTCATCTTTATTAAAAATATTTACAATTAAATTTTCTTTAATTATAGCATCGTCTGAAACTAAAATATCTATACCGTTTTTAATTTGATATAACCCACGATTTATATTCTGAAAATATAAATTTCCATCAACTTTAAATAACTTAGAAATTTTAGATTTGGAATTAACTACACTATATTCATTTTTCGATTGATTATAAATATGAATGCGATCCAACGATTGAAATATAATCCAATTTTCGAGCTTTAAAATATTCCAAACTTCTTCATCTTCCATAAAATCGACGTTGAGTTTATTAGATAGAGATGTGTATTCTAATCGACCAAAATTATTTCTTTCCCAATAACCAAACTCTCTAAAACTACCCGTATAAATAAGTGAATCGATATGAGTAACAGCACGAATAATGGTTTTATTAGGTGAACGATATAAGTTCCATTTAGAACCACTAAACTCTAGCAATCCTTTATTGTTGGCAACATATATATGTTTATCGAAAGACTGAGAAATAGACCAGTTTTGGTTCTCTCCTCCGTAAACATCAGGTGTATAGGTTTGTATAGGAGGAAGTTCTTGAGCACTTGCGAGCAAAACAAAATTTAGCAGTATAAAAAATAAGAAAACATAACCCTTGTTCATAGTAAAGCAGATGTTGGGCTAACAAGATAATAAATATCCCGTAATACGAGGGAAGTAACAAAAATGGTATAGGTGTAAAATTTTGTTTTAACCTAAATTATCAGGATAAAAAGTATAAAAAAAATCTTTAAAAATCTATAAACACATGACTTTTGCCAAAACTATTTGGTATGGGTAAATTATATGTTTTTTTGTTCTAAAAGAACAATATTATATGAAGAATTAATAATAACCTTACCGTTTTCTACCACAGACATAGTGCTAGAATAAGTATCTTTAATTTTATCGCCATTTTTAAATATCTTAGACACATCTAAAACTTTTTTACCAACAGGCAAATTAAGGCCAACAACCACTATATCTTTAATATCACCTTTAGAAAAACTTCTGTAAAACGTATAAGGTTCTTTAGTAATCATTTGATGAATTCCGGCGCCAATAGAGGGGTGGTTGGCACGAAATTGACCTAGTTTTTGCCAATGACTTAATACTGTTTTTGTTTCTGTGTTATTTTTAATAGCATCCCAATTCATTAGCGAACGTAGCGTTGCATCACCTTCAGTACCTTCTACAACTAAAGATCGTGCAGATTCATCGCCATAATATACTTGGGCTGCACCTGGGCATAATAGTAGTTTTGTTGCGGTTTCAAAAGACTTTTCGCGTGTTGCATCGAACGGTTGGCCATCGTCATGCGAGCTTAAATAATTTAAAATACCATAGCCTTTTAAGTCGGAATGCAGAATATCTGAATACTTTTTAAACAGTTGCTCCATGGGCATTTGAGCCGCATTCCATTTCATTTCAAAATTAATAAGGCTGTTAAATGCGCTATCGAAATAATTCACTTTATTATCGCCAAAATCGAAGGCTGTTGTTGCAGAAATGCCATAATTATAAACTTCTCCAACTAAATAAAATCCGTTATCATCCAAAACTTTACCTAGGTTGTCTTTTTTAAATTCCGCGAAAGCGTAATCACAGGCTTTTCTAAATTCTTGCCAAACGTTTTCTTCTACATGTTTTACAGTATCCACGCGATAGCCATCAATTCCAAATTCTGTTATGTAATCTGTAAGCCATTTCATAATATAAAAACGCGGAGCTCTTGGATGCTTTGTTCTTTCAAAAAAAGCATCAAGTTCTGCTATTTCTTGATCGTATCGACCTTCTGCTTTCCATTTTTCAATTAAATGATTTGGTAATTGAACCGCCTCATTACTTTCGGTTCTTATGTCTGGAAGGTTTTTAACCAGCGTGCAAGTAATGGTGTTATCGTAAGATTGATAATCGCATTGCGGACCAGTTCTTACCCAACTTTCTGGCCAAACTGGATCTTTATCGGTAACCGGACCTGTATGATTTATTACCGCATCTAGCAAAATACGAATACCGTGTTTATGCGCAGTTTTTACCAATTGGTGTAAATCTTGTTTGGTACCAAAATTAGGATCTAAGTTTGTCCAATCGCTTGCCCAATAACCATGAAAACCATAACTTAACCCTGTTCCTTCGTCTGTGCCACCATGTATTTGTTCTACAATTGGCGTCATCCAAATGGCATTTATTCCTAAATCTGTAAAATAACCCGCTTCTATTTTTTTTGTAATTCCTTTAATATCTCCGCCTTTAAAGCCGCGTAATTTACCTGTTTCTTGAGTTCTATCGAAGTTGACGTCATTCATAGCGTCTCCGTTGTTAAATCTATCGGTAAGCAAGAAATATATGTTTGCAGCTTCCCAAACAAATGGTGTTTTTGGGGGCACTTCTTTTTTACTGTTGCAATTAAAGAAAACAAGAGCTAGTAAAAGGCATAAAATAGGTTTCATTGTTCTACTGGATTTTAAGAATAAAAGACTCCAATGCGTGTATTGACATTTGAATTTTACCAATACCATTTTCAATTTTTAAATTTGAATTGAACTGATTATATAATTGGTCTGAAACGTTATAATCATTATCTGATAATTGCCATTTTGAAATAACATCTTTTGGAATTTGTAATTCGAATTGATACGTATTTGAATCATCTAAATTAGAAATAATTATTAACTTTTCATCTGCGCTCCAACGCACAAACGACAGCACTTTATCATTATAGTTTTTAGTTTCTTTCTTATTAAACCTATGAATATCTTGGTAGTTTTCTGTTAAAGCATTACTATTTAATGTAAAGTTTAGCAGCCTTTTGTAAAAGTCTCTTAAATCCTTTTCTTGATTGGTTAATTGTCCGCCATCAAATTGTTTGTTATTAACCCAACGCTGATGTGCTGGCACACCAATATAATCGAAAATTGATGTTCGTGTTGGCTTGCCGAATCCTGCATTTTCAGATCCGTCTTCCCCAACTTCTTGCCCGAAATAAATCATGCTTGGTGCCGATGTTGATGTTGTAGATACCACCATAGCTGGCTTGCCTTTTTCTGCGTTTCCTGCAAAAGCAGGACTTGCAATACGTTGCTCGTCATGGTTTTCTAAAAAATGCAACATGTGATGTTCAATATCTTTTAAATCGTCTAGAATTTGCGGAATATAATCTGTTTTTCCGTGCCCTTGCATAACGCTTTTAATGGTATCGTACAATTGTACTTTATCATACAAATAATCCATTTTTCCTTTCTTAATGTAATCTCTATACAGTGACGGATTATAAACTTCTGCTAATAAAAATACCTCTGGATTTTTCATTTTAATAGATGCATTCATAAAACTCCAAAATTCTACAGGAACCATTTCTGCCATATCATAACGAAAGCCATCTACACCCAAATCTAGCCAAAATAGCGCGATATCTCTAAATTTTACCCATGAATTAGGCACTTGTTTAGAACTCCAAAACTCGTAATGTGCTTTGTAATCTTCATTTTCAAAGCCTTCGGGAAGCTCATCAAAATCTTTTTTACCTTCGGGTGAAATACCGTAATTGACTTTTACAGTTTCGTACCAATCATTCATATCTGGTTGCGAAAGTCGTGAACCATTTCCGGTCCATTTTGCAGGCAATTCAGGGAATTCGCCATCACTTAAACTATGCTTTTCATTACCAAGTGGTGCATAATCATTTTTCCAGACCGGTACTTTAAAGGCTTCGTTTGGGTTGTAATAGAAGTTGTTATTTACATTATAAACCACAGACAAATCATCATCTTCTCCAAAATCTTTAACACCAATGGGCTTAGAATTACTCTTATAATTTCGAGCTACGTGATTAGGCACAATATCAATTATAACTTTTAAACCCGCCTCGTGACTTCTTTTAATAAGCGCCTTAAACTCCTCTAACCGATGGGCTACATTTACAGCTAAATCTGGATTTACATTGTAATAATCTTTAACCGCATAAGGCGATCCTGCGCGACCTTTAACCACATCTGGATCGTCGTTAGAAATACCAAATTCTGTATAATCGCGAATAACACTATGGTGCGGAACACCGGTGTACCAAATATGGCTCACACCTAAATCTTTAATTTCTTTAAGTGCTTTTGGTGTAAAGTCGTTGAATTTACCAACGCCATTTTCTTCAATAGTTCCCCAAGGTTTATTGGTTGTATTTGTATTTCCAAACAATCTAGTAAACACCTGATAAACGACTGCTTTTTTAGGTTTTATAATAGTTTTATTTGTGGCATCTTCATTTTTTCTTTGCCCATTTTTACAGCTTAAACCTGTCATAAATATTAACCCTAATAAGAAGTATGCATTTAACTTCATTTTTAAGAATTTGAATGTAACAAGAATGTTAATGGTACATCTAAACGTTGACTCCAAGAATCTTCGGAGTGGTTTGTACCTTCAAATTTTAAGTTTTTATAATTACTGTCATTATAACCTTTTGCATGCATAATGGTATCAATTTTTGGTGCATATTGCGGATAGTGTGCGTCTAAAGTTTTCGTGCCATAATCGAAATATATTTTATGGGTTTCTGGGTTGGGCGCATGTGCTTCAAGGTATTTAAAAATAGCCTCTGGAAGTGGATTATTATCTATTGGATTTGCCCCTGGCCAATGCGTAGATAAACATGCTGCGCCAGAGAACACATCCGGATATTCGCAAATGGCATACATACTCATTAAACCGCCCATACTAGAACCCATTACAAACGTATTTTCTTTGTTTGTATATACAGAAAACTGAGCGTCTACAAGTGGTTTTAACTCTTCAACTAAAAACTTAAGGTAGTTATCGCCATTAAGATCGCTACCTTCTTTTATGGCGTTAGATTGTTTATTGATTAGCTCTTGGTCGACTTCCGATAGGTTTGAAAACGATTTCTCTGGAAATAAATCTTGCCAACGTTGCCCGTTAAGATTATGAATTGCAACAACTATAAAATCTTTAGTTTTGTTGGATTCCATTAATTTTGAAGCCCATTCGTCTACTTTCCATTCTTGACCGTTCCAACTATTTGTAGGATCGAATAGCATTTGCCCATCGTGCATGTAAAGCACTGCGTACGTTTTGCTTTCTGAATAATTTTCGGGTAGCCAAACATCCACAGGACGCGGTTTTATGTATTTTGATTCTACAGGATTATACCTTAAAAGGCTTCCAGAAAATAAGGTAGCTTCAGGAAAAGGTTTAAAAACGGTTTCTTTAGGCGTATCCATAGATTCGGTTTCTTTTTTTGAAGCTTCGTTTTTACAAGACATTAATCCAATAGCTATTAAAATGTATACTAACTTTTTCATGATTATAATTTTGTAGTTAAAATAACACTGCCTCTGTCTTTTAATGTAAGCATCCCGTTATGCCATAGAAATTGTTCGCCAGAAATAAGATTTTTAACGGTTTTTCCTTCTAAGCCTAGTTCTTTAAATTTTGATAAATCTAATTCAACTGTTGTATCATTTTTATTCATAATATGTGCTACGGTTTCATCTCCTAAGGATCTAAATAACACATAAATATTATTATCTGGAGCAAAATGAATGGTTTTACCATCGTGAATTGCTTTGCTATTTTTCCTGTAGTTTAATACCGTTTTAAGAAAAGTTTGCATGTCTTTTTCTTTGTCGCTTAAACCTATTCCTGTAAAGGCATTAACTTTATCTCCACGCCATCCGCCAGGGAAATCGCTACGAACTAATCCATGATCTCCAGGTTTATCAAAATCATTCATTAAAATTTCGGTTCCGTAATAAATTTGCGGAATTCTAGGTAACATCAACAAGTAACTTAAAGCCATTTTTGTATTAGGAATATCGCCTTTTAGCTGTGTAAAAATGCGACTCATATCGTGGTTGTCTGGAAACACCATGATATCTTTTGGCTTCACATAAATAAAATCGTTGGCTAAGGCTTGGTAAATTTCAATTAAGCCAGAATCCCATGCTTCGTCTCTATTTAAACCGCTTGCAATTTTTTCTTGCATAGCAAAATCCATTGGCGATTTTAAGTTGGAGTTGTAACCATCTTTATTAGGGTTGCCTTGTTGCCAATAGGCAATTAATAATGGGTTTGTGGTCCATTCTTCACCAACAATGCTAAAGTTTGGGTATTCTGCCATAATTGCTCCAGCCCAATGACTCATAAAGTTTTTATCTGGATACGGGTAGGTATCTTGACGAATACCTCCTAAATTAGCTGTTTCTATCCACCAAATGCTATTTTGAATTGTGTACGTTGCCATAAATGGGTTACGCTGATTTAAATCTGGCATTGACGAAACAAACCAGCCTTCGCTCATGTTTTCTTTATCGATTTTCGAGGCGTAAATATCTTGGTTTGTAGTGCGTCTATGGTTTGTTGTAATGCTTTTACTGTTGTCCCAATTTTCTGAATTACTTTCGTAATTTTCTTGATGATTTATCCAATTTTTAAACGGTAAATCTTTCATCCACCAATGTTCTAAACCGCAATGATTTGCAACTTGATCCATGATAAGTTTCATGCCTTTTTCAGACATTTTAGATGATAAGGTTTTATACTCTTCTAGAGTACCAAAACGCGGGTCTATTTCGTAAAAATCGGTCATAGCATAACCATGGTAAGAGCTTTGCTGCATATCGTTAGTTAATAACGGACATGGCCAAATGGCTGTAAAACCTAAATCTTCAATGTAATCTAAATGATTTGTAATACCTTGGATATCTCCACCATGTCTTGCATAATTATCGCTTCTATCGATAGTTGTTTCGTTTAGTGTTTTAGCGATATCATTTTCTGGATTTCCGTTTGCAAAACGATCTGGTGTAATTAAATAAACAGCATCACTACTATCAAACCCAATATAATCTTTAGAGTCTTTTAGCCTTGATTTTAGCTCGTAAGTTTGGATTAAATCGTTTTTACCATCTTGCTTAAAAACAATATTAAACTTTCCAGCTTTTGTAACTTCTGAAATATTTAAATCAATAAACAGGTAATTTGAACTATCGGCTTTATGTACTTTTTCTATAGAAATACCTTGATAAGAAATCTCTGGAGTAAACGCAGAAATATTTTGATGATGCACCAAAAGTTGAAGCGTTTGGTTTTTAAACCCAACCCACCAATTTAATGGTTCTATTTTCGAAATATCATGACTCTCAACTACCGCCGATGTTGCATCAGCCTCTATGGGATTCATATCAGTTTGTTTTTTACAAGCTAAATTTAAAGAAATTACACACAGTAACCCAAACAAAAGTGTTCGATTTATATTTTTTAAATGCTTTTTCATAATAATGTTTTTATTTAACTTCTATGATGCTAATGGCATAACCACCAGCAGGAACCGAAGACAATGATAATTTTGTTTTATAAGTTACTTTTTTGCTTGTAATGGTATAGGCTTGCGGATTGGTTTTATAATTAGCATCCTTAGCATCTGCATAAATAGTCGCCATGTACTTTTTACCTTTATCTAGAAAATTTAACGCGATGTTGGATGTTCTTTTATTATTTCCGTTTACGTTACCCACAAACCAGTTGTTACTTCCTTTTTCCTTACGTGCAATGGTTAAATAATGTCCAGGTTCTGCTTCTAGGTATTTACTTTCGTCCCAATCTATAGCTACATCTTTTATAAACTGAAAAGCATCCATAAATTGCTCGTAATGTTCTGGTAAATCTGCTGCCATTTGCAACGGACTATACATAGTAACATACAATGCCAATTGGTTTGTAATAGTGCTATTTACATGCGAATTGTTATTTGGATTTAGCTTGCTAATATCCATTTCGAAAACACCAGGTGTATAATCCATTGGACCACCTAACAAACGCGTGAATGGTAAAATAGTAACGTGATTGGGGTTAGACCCACCAAAGGCTTGAAACTCGGTTCCGCGAGCCGATTCGTTTCCTATTAAATTGGGATAGGTTCTTGAAATTCCTGTTGGTCGTACTGCTTCATGTGCGTTAACCATAACTTGATAATCTACCGCTTTTTCTAGCGCATATTGATAATGGTTAACAATCCATTGGCTATAATGATGTTCTCCTCGTGGTAAAATATTACCAACATAACCACTTTTTACAGCGCTATAACCGTTGTCTCGCATAAACTGATAGGCTTCATCTAAATGACGTTCGTAATTTCTAACCGAGCTCGATGTTTCATGATGCATAATCATTTTTACACCTTTAGATTTAGCATATTCATGAATAGCATCCACATCAAAATCTGGATAAGGTGTTACAAAATCGAATACATAATCCTTCGATTTTCCAAACCAATCTTCCCAACCTTCATTCCAACCTTCAACTAAAACACCATCAAAACCATGGGTTGCAGCAAAATCGATATAACGTTTAACGTTGGCGTTATTTGCGCCATGTGTTCCGTTTGGTTTAACTTTAGAATAATCGGTAACACCCAACTCAATAGATGGCAAATCGTTGGTGTAAGACCAAGAGCTTTTTCCGGTAATCATTTCCCACCAAACACCTAGATATTTTACAGGTTTTATCCACGATGTATCTTCGATAGCGCAAGGTTCGTTAAGGTTTAAAGTGATTCTAGAACGTAGAATATCGCGAGCATCATCACTTACCATAATTGTTCGCCATGGCGAAGTAGAAGGCGCTTGAATGTAACCTTTATCGCCATTTACATCTGGTGTTAAATGCGATTCGAAAACCATGGTTTCATCATTCAATTCAAGATGCATACACGAATAATTAATTAATGCTGCTTCGTGTAAATTGATGTACAAACCAGCATCAGTTTTCATCATTAAAGATGTTTGCACACCAGTTTTAGAGTACTGCGTTTGCGATGCATTATCGGTAAGCGCAGTGTCAAACTTAGAGCGTATTTCTGATAATTTAGATTCTGTATAATCATATTCTTGCGAATCGTAATCTCCGGGAATCCACAGCGCTTTATGATCGCCTGTCATGGCAAACTGCGTGCGCTCCTCTTTAATTGTAAAATAAATTAAATTGGGTTGCGACGGAAACTCGTAACGAAACCCTAATCCTGTGTTAAACAATCTAAACCGGATTATCACTTCGCGTGCTGTTTCCTTTTGCTTTAGGCTAACAGCCAACTCGTTATAATGGTTTGTAATTTCCTTTTCTTCGCCCCAAACAGGTGTCCAGGTTTCATTAAAAGTTGATGTTTGGGTATCGGTAATTTCAAAATCATTCAATAAAGATTTTTCATCATCTTTTAATTCTAAACCTAAATAACTTGGTTTAATAACTTCATTGTTTTTGTAAGATAGTTTGTAAGTTGGTTTCCCGTTATCTTCCAACGAAAAATGCATACTTAACGCACCATTTGGCGATTTCAATTCTTGGGCAAAACCAAGATTAAATACCGACAAAAACAGTGTTACACTTAATATAAATAGAGATTTCATCTTTTTTGAATTTAATTAATTTAACTAACCGCACTCAGGTTTTTACTTTTTAAAACAACTGGTTTTTCGTTAACAAGAATTTCAAGATCGTTACCACTTAGCAACTCAAAATTAGTTTCGTTTTGCTCAATAGTTATTTTTATTATTTGGTTTCTAAAATTCACTTTAAACGAATAACCTTCCCATTGTTTTGGTATTTTAGGCGTAAAAGCTAAGGTGTTATTTTTAACACGCATGCCTCCAAAACCTTCAACAATACTCATCCAAGTTCCCGCCATAGATGTAATATGTAAACCTTCGTGTACTTCGTGATTATAATCGTCTAAATCTAATCTTGATGTACGTAAATAGAAGGTGTAAGCTTGATCCATTCTATCTAATTTCGCTGCTTGAATACTGTGTACACATGGCGACAATGAACTTTCGTGAACGGTAAATGGTTCGTAAAAATCAAAATGGCGACTTAATTCTTCATCAGAAAATTGATCTTCAAAAAAGTAAAATCCTTGTAGGGTATCGGCTTGTTTAATATATGGCGAACGTAAAATTCTATCCCAACTCCATTTTTGATTTATTGGTCTTTCTGATTTAGATAAATCTTCAACCGAAATTAATTCTTTATCTAAAAATCCATCTTGTTGTAAATACACCTGATGCTTTTCAGAATACGGGAAATACATGTTATCTGCAACAGCTTTCCACTTTTCTAATTCATCATCAGTTAATTTTACTTTATCGTTTATTCTGTTGAAATCTGAAGTGTATTCAGTTTCAACTTTTTCAATTTGTTCTAAAGCATAATCAATACACCATTTAGCCAAATAGTTTGTGTACCAGTTATTATTTACGTTATTTTCGTATTCATTTGGTCCGGTAACACCTAAAATGACATACTTGTTTTTATCTGAAGAAAAGGTAGCGCGTTGTTGCCAAAATCTAGCAATACCAATTAAAACTTCTAATCCTTTTTCTGGAATATAACTATAATCGCCAGTGTAACGGTAATAGTTAAAAATTGCAAATGCAATGGCACCATTTCTATGAATTTCCTCGAAAGTGATTTCCCATTCGTTATGGCATTCTTCGCCATTCATGGTTACCATTGGATATAAAGCTGCTCCGTTAGTAAACCCTAATTTACCTGCATTTTCGATGGCTTTATCTAAATGATAGTAACGGTATTCTAATAAGGTTCTAGCTACTTTTTGATCTTTTGTAGCCATGTAAAACGGGATGCAATAAGCCTCGGTATCCCAATAGGTGCTTCCGCCATATTTCTCGCCTGTAAACCCTTTTGGGCCAATATTTAATCGAGAATCTTTCCCTAAATAGGTTTGGTTTAATTGAAAAATATTAAAACGAATACCTTGTTGAGCTTTTACATCGCCATCGATAGTAATATCTGCCATATCCCAAATATTTGCCCAAGCTTGTTTTTGGTCTTCTAAAAGGACATTAAATCCTTTATTGGTAGCCAATTTTAAAACTTGTGTTGCAGCCTCAACCAACTTGGTTTTATCGTGATTGGTATCTACAATATAACCTCCAAATTTATGAATGCTATACGTTTCGCCTTGCTTTACTTGGTTTGCATAATTAAACGATACTTTTACATCGTTACTTTTTACGCTTGGTTCTAAAGCCAATTGCTTACCAGCCAAATACACCTGAGATTCCATAAACGTACAGGTATGAAAATTAGTTTTCATGGTTTTAGCCTCAACAAATGCTTGATTGTTATTTTGTTTTACAGCAGTTGTATCCCAAAATTTATCGTCCCAATTGGTATCTTCATTAGTAATACCAGAATCTAAATAAGGTTCGAATATTATTTCAGCATCCGTATTTAATGGTGTTATTTCATAATTAATAACCCCAACTTCATCTAAAGAAAGGCTTAAAAAACGCTTTACAGAAACCTCAACCTCAACATCGTTAGGCAGTGTAGCCTTGAAAGTTCTTGACAACCAACCCTCTTTCATGTTTAGCTCGCGCTTAAAATCGCTAACCGATTTGCAAGTATTTAAATCTAAAGCTTCGCCATTAACGCTTACATTAATACCAATCCAATTTGGTGCGTTTAAAACTTTAGCGAAGTATTCTGGATAACCGTTTTTCCACCAACCTACACGGGTTTTATCTGGATAATACACACCTGCAATATAGCTTCCTTGAAAGGTATCGCCAGTGTATGTTTCTTCAAAATTAGCACGTTGCCCCATGGCACCGTTACCAATACTAAATAAACTTTCTGAAGATTTTACGCGACTCGCATCAAAACCTTCTTCTATGATGGACCAATTATCTGGTTTTATATAATCTTGGTTCATATTCTTTATATTTTTTCTGAAATGACTTCTGTGAAAAAGTTGTCTGGAATTTCAGTTAGATTGTTAAAATTAAAATTGGATTCGTGGAGTGTTTTTTTGTCTCCAACACCAACAGATATCATGTTTGCTCTATTTGCAGCTTCAACACCAGCAATAGCATCTTCAAAAACAACACAGTGTTCGGGTTGTAAATTCAATTTTTCGGCACCTATTAAAAAGACTTCTGGATCTGGCTTAGCTTTAGATACGCTGTTACCATCAACAATACCTAAAAACCTGTCGAATAGATTAACTTGTTTTAAAATTAATGGTGCGTTTTTACTTGCAGAACCTAAAACGTATTGAATACCTAGAGTATCTAGAGTATCTAGAAGTTCTGCAGCTCCAGGTAGAATTTCTTCTGGCCCCATTTTATAGATATACTGCAAGTAGTGCTCGTTTTTGCTTATTAAGAATTCTTGCTTTTTTTCTTCGGAAAGTTCTACTTTACCTATGTCTAAAAGAATTTCTAAAGACCTAACACGACTTACGCCTTTTAAAAGTTCGTTGTGAGTTTCTGTAAACTCAAAACCTAAATGATCTGCAAGGTCTTTCCATGCTAAAAAATGATATTTAGCGGTATCTACGATAACACCGTCTAAATCGAAAATGACTCCAATCTTGTTCATTTGTTATGATTGATATGATATTGCCGACTTGTTTGTAATTAAGAAATTACACAGTCCTGCAATTATTAAACTTCCACCAGCTACTAACATGGCATTAATAGCTTCGTCGCCTAATAAGCCCGAAATAAAATTAATTCCACCTAATGCTGCAATAATTTGAGGTATGACTATAAACATGTTGAAAATGCCCATAAACATGCCCATTTTTTTGGGATCTACAGAGCTAGATAACATGGCATAAGGCATAGATAGTATACTGCCCCATGCAATACCAACGAGTACAAAACAGTATTTTAAATGTTCTGGATTATCTATTAAATACATACCAATAAACCCAAGGCCACCAAGAATTAATGATGCCATGTGCACATATTTTCTGTTGATGTTTCTTTTAGCTGTATAAAAGGTAAGTAGTAAGGCAAATGCCATTGATGATAAGCCATAAATACCCATGGCAGACCCAACGCGGTTTGATGCTTTTTGAAATGTTGTATTGGCAACATCGAAAGCTTCTTTTTGCTCTAAGATTTCCATATTAAAATTGGCCTCGATAGGTGCGGGCGCATTAAACACATGCTCTGTTAAAGCTGGATTAGCTAAACTCCACATGGTAAAAAAGGCAAACCATGAAAAGAACTGAATGACTCCAAGTTTCTTCATCGTTAAAGGCATATTCCCAATATTGTTAACAATATCTGGAATAAACTGATTCTTTTTTTGCTTTTCCTTTTCGAAGGCTTCCATATCCTCTGGCGGATATTCGCTAGTTGTAAAAATGGTGTACAGCACACTAATAAGAAATACAAGGGCACCAATACCAAAGGCTACTTTTACCGACATAGGAACCACACCTTGAGGTGCAGAATCGCTGACTCCCAATTGGGAAATCATCCAAGGTAAATTACTAGCTACCCAAGTACCAATACCAATAATTAAAGTTTGTACAACAAACCCATACGAACGTTGCGACTCTGGTAATTTATCTGCAACCAAAGCTCTAAAAGGCTCCATAGAGATGTTTATGGAAGCATCTAAAATCCATAAAAAACCAGCTG
Organism: Postechiella marina; assembly: GCF_039538365.1. Taxonomy (NCBI): domain Bacteria; kingdom Pseudomonadati; phylum Bacteroidota; class Flavobacteriia; order Flavobacteriales; family Flavobacteriaceae; genus Postechiella; species Postechiella marina. The sequence continues at coordinate 105,290 of NZ_BAABCA010000006.1, read as the reverse complement.
CCATCCATAAGACGGAAGAATGCGGTACAAAAAATAATGCAATAGAACTTAAAATAGCTCCAATTAAAAAATAAGGGCGTCGTCTTCCTAACTTAGGGTGCCACGTTCGGTCGCTTAAATAGCCAACAATGGGCTGTACAAGCAAACCGGTTAACGGTGCTGCAATCCATAACAATGGTATATCGTCATGACCTGCACCTAGCGTTTGAAAAATTCGAGACATAAAGCCTCCCTGTAATGCGAATCCGAATTGTATTCCTAGAAACCCGAAACTCATGTTCCAAATTTGCCAGAAACTTAATCTGCGCTTTTCCATTAAATAGTATATTAAGTTAATACTATTTGATAAGCGGTTCTATACCAATCTAGCTATAAGCTAAACCTGTATTACTTATCAAAACTTACGTGAGAAGTGAAAATATAAGTTTTGATTTCGAGTCAAAGATATAAAAGAATTTCGATTTTCCTAATCTGTAATTTTGCCAACGAAACTATTTAGTAGATTCTCTTTCGATAATTTCTGTCTCGATTACCATCTTTATAAAATCACGTTTTCTCTCGTTATTAGTAAAGTATTGCTCGGTTTGAGTGTCTTCTGCTTCTAATCTATCTATTAATAAATTAGCCGATTGTTCTCCAATTTTTTGTCCGTGCTGGCTAACGGTTGTTAAACTTGGTGTGGCATGTTTAGACAGCACACCATCAGTAAACCCTATAACTTGAATGTCTTCTGGAATGTTTAAACCAAGTTTTTTTGCCACTTTCATTGCAGTAACAGCATACAATTCGTTTACAGCAAAAACGCCATCAATATTAGGGTTAGATTTAAAAAAATGGGCCAATTCAGTTTCTAAAATATCTAAATGATTTTCAACATCTAAGCTATCATCTATTTTTAAGATTAAGTTGGAATCGGCTATAATACCTTCGTTTTGAATAGCTTCTAGGTAGCCTTGAGTTCTTAGTCTGCCTACGCTTACATAATCCATAGTGGTTATTAAAGCGATGTTTTTACACTGATTTTCAATAAGTTTTTTTACTGCTTTTACTGCACCATTAAAATCGTCTACAATAACTTTATCGCAATCTACCTCGTTTACAACACGATCAAACATTACAATAGGAATGCCTTGGTTTATTGTTGCATTAAAATGATGATAATCTTGCTTTAGTAGTGTTTCTTTTGATATGGAAAGTACAAACCCGTCAATACTACCATTGGCGAGCATTTCCATATTGATGATTTCTTTGGTAAACGATTCGTTAGACAATCCAACAATAACGTTGTATCCGCGACGATTTGCCACACGTTCTATACCACGAATAACAGTAGAAAAGAAATGGTGTACAATCTCTGGTATTAAAATGCCTATAGTCTTGGTTTTTCTGTTTTTTAGACTGAGGGCAATGTTATTTGGCTTATAATTATAAAGTTTTGCAAAAGCCTGAATTTTCTGGGTCGTGTCTTCACTAATTTCTTTACTGTTGCTTAGTGCTTTAGAAACTGTTGATACAGAGACGCCTAGCTCTTTGGCTATTTGCTTTAAGGTTATTTTTCTCTTCATAATATTTAAATCAGTCTAAAATAGTAATTATTTGCTAGGCAAGGTAAATATATGAGATTATTTAAAAACGAGCTTTAAATTATGTTTTTCTTAAAAATTAAGAGATAAATTTATAAGTTATCAACACGAAATCGATTTCGTAAATTATTTCGTAATTATTAATTGTTTGTTTACAATTTCTTTACATAGCTTTGAGTAGAGAAGTGAAAATATAACTAAACAAAAAGACTTATTAACTAAATTAATTTGTATGAAAACAATAATTAATAGTTTACTGTTAATGCTGTTTTTGGTGCCTATATATATGTTTGGGCAAACTCCAATAACAGGAACGGTAACAGAACAATCCACTTCAATTCCTCTCCCAGGAGTTAATGTTGTTATTAAGGGAACAATTAAAGGAACTGCAACAGATTTTGATGGAAATTATAATATTGAAGCCAACAGCGGAGACGTTATTGTGTTTTCTTATATTGGCTATCAATCTCAAGAAGTTACTTTTACTGGACAATCTAAATTAAATGTCCAATTAATCGAAGATGCTTCTCAGCTTGATGAAGTTGTTGTTATTGGTTATGGAAGTGTTAAAAAAGAAGATTTAACAGGTTCTGTTGATGTCATTTCATCAAAAGATTTTAATCAAGGAGCTGTTATGTCTCCAGACCAATTATTACAAGGTAAAGCAGCAGGTGTTAGAATTACAAGTGCTGGTGGGCAACCAGATGCAGCACCAAATATTAGAATTAGAGGCGGTTCGTCTCTTTCTGGAAATAATGCGCCTTTAATTGTTATCGATGGTGTACCATTAGATAATAGTGGGGTAGCGGGTGTTGGTAACCCTTTAAGTTTAATAAATCCTAACGATATTGAAAGCTTTAGTGTGCTTAAAGATGCCTCTGCAACCGCTATTTATGGTTCGCGTGCATCAAATGGTGTCCTTATAATCACCACTAAAAAAGGAACATCGGGTGAAGCTAAATTCAACTTTTCTGCTAGAACATCATTGAGTAATGTTAGCTCAAGAGATCAGATTCCAGTAATGAGTGGCAATGATTTTGTGGCATTCGCAAAAACTTACTTTCCTAATAATTTAGAGGCTTTGGGTGTTCCTGTGGGAAGTGTAAATACTAATCAGCCTAGTACAATTGTAAATTTAACAGATAAGGATGGTAATCCTATTCAACGTGAAATATTTAATACAGATTGGCAAGATGTTATTTACAGAGCTGCTATAACTAGAGACTACAATTTTGGAGTTAGAGCAAACTTATTAAAGAGAATTCCGTTTAGAGCATCTATTGGTTATAATAATACTGAGGGTGTTGTAAAAACTAACGATTACGAAAGAATTACAGCTTCTTTAAGATTGTCGCCTAAGTTTTTTGATAATCATTTAAAGATAGATGTTAATGCTAAAGGTACATTTGTAGATAAAAATTCTATTGATGAAGGTGCAGCTCTTGGAGGTGCAGTTTCAATGGACCCTACAAAGCCTATTTACAATACAAACTCTATTTTTGGAGGGTTTTACCAACAATTGCAAGCAGCAGACAATCCAAACGATCCTAATGCTAAAATTGGAGCGGGTAATCCATTAGGCGTATTGCTTCAAAGAACACGTCCTGAAAAAGTAGATCGTATTCTTGGTAATATCGAGTTAGATTATAAAATGCACTTTTTACCAGAATTGCGTGCGGTAGTTAATTTAGGTTTAGAAGCTTCAAGAGCAGAAATAACTGAAAATTTTTCAGAAAATGCCATTAATGCATATACTTTAGTTCCAGATACTAGTGTGCCTGCTGGAACATATATTTTTAATTCTGGAAAAAGTTACGGAGAAAGACAACATGTTACAAACGTAACTATGGAGTCTTATATGGCTTATAGAAAAGAATTTGATAATTCTTTCTTAAATAATTTTGATGTACAAGCTGGTTACTCATACCAAAATTTTAAAACTGATGGGAATAAAGATGAGTTTGAAAACGACCCAGTAACAGGAGAAAGAATTATAAACTTCGATGCATTAAATCCTATAAATAGATATTTTAACGAATTAAATTTACAATCTTATTTTGGTAGAGCTAATTTTAATTTAGGAAATAAATATTTAGTTACAGCTTCATACAGAGTAGATGGCTCTTCTTTTTTTACAGAAGATAACAGATGGGGATATTTTCCTTCTGCTGCATTAGCTTGGAAAATTAAAGAAGAAACATTCTTAAAAGATGTAGAGTTTGTTAACGATTTTAAATTAAGGTTTGGTTGGGGTGAAACTGGACAGCAAGACATTTCGGGGCAAGTAGGCTTTTATCCGTCTATTCCTTTATTCGAAATTGGTTCTCCAGAAAGTCAATACATTACTGGTGTTAACTTATACAATGCAAAAGAATTTAATCCCGATTTAACTTGGGAAAAAACAACTACTTATAATGCTGGTGTAGATTTCGATTTCTTTGAAAATAGTTTTCTTTCTGGATCTTTTGATATTTTTAAAAGAGAAACTACAGATTTATTAGTACTTACAAATGTGCCTCCAGGGCAAGCGTTAAGTGATCAGGTGATTCAAAACGTAGGGTCTACAGACAGTAAAGGTTTCGAATTAAATTTAAACCTTAATCCTATAAGTAATGATGTTTTTAACTTATCATTAAACGGAAACTTATCGTATAATTTTACAGAAGTAACCGATTTAAAAGGTGCTCAGCAAATTAATGCAGCAGATGGAGGTTTGCCAATAGGAACAGGTAACATTTTATTAAGACATGCTGTTGGAGAACAAGCTGGTTCTGCATGGGTATTAAAACAAGTATATGATACCAACGGAGCGCCTATTTTAGGGTCGTTTGTAGATTTAAATGACGATGGTAGAATTACTGAGGCAGATAGATATTACAGAGCTATTCAGCCTAACTGGACCTTCGGTTTTGGTTTTAATATGAACTATAAAAACTGGGATTTAAGCGCAAGCTTTAGAGGTCAATTAGATGGAGAAATCTATAACTCGAGAAAATTAACTCATGGTGCTATAGATAATGCTTTAGCTTTAGATGGAAATTCATTTAATAACACATTAAACTTCTACGAAGGAGAGGCTAGCACTGTATTTACAGATATTTTAGATCCAATTCAATATTCAGATTATTTTATTGAAGGTTCGTCTTTCTTACGTTGCGAAAATATTGTTCTAGGACATACGCTAGATAATGTTATAAAAAACACACGAATTAAAATTTATGGAGCGGTAAATAATCCTTTTATAATTACCAATTATTCTGGGCAAGATCCAGAAAATTTTTCAGGTATAGACAACGATTTCTATCCAAGAGCTACGATATATAATTTAGGTATTAATGTTGATTTTTAAACTATAAAAATTATGAAAAATAAAATTTTTAAAATACTATTTGGTTTAGTAGTAGTCTTCACTGTCAACATAAGCTGTACAGATGATTTAAATACAGAACCAATAACAGAACTTTCTCTTGATGAGCTGTTAGCTCAAGATCCACAAGCAGTAGAGGGTATATTATCCAGACTTTACGGTTCGTTTGCACTTTCTGGTGCAGATGGTCCAGAAAGTTCAGATATTAGTGATAACCCTGGAGAGTCACCTTTTTTAAGAGGTATTATAAATCTTCAAGATTTTGCTGCCGATGCTATGAAGAATAGATGGGGAGACAATGGTTTAGATCAATTAACGACAACATCAGATTGGACACCCGAAAATAAGTTTTTTAGATATTTATATAACAGGATTTTCTTTACCATTCCGCAGTGTAATAACTTATTAGCCATACTTCCTAATGTTGAGGTAGAAAATAAAGACGTTATCATTTCTGAAGTTAGATTTATTAGAGCATTATCTAATTATTATTTAATTGATGTATTTGGAAAAGGTGTCTTAGCAACAGAAGATACATTTGGTCAAACAGAGCCTTTACCAGAAGCATCACGTCAAGAATTATTTGATTTTGTTGAAGCTGAATTATTAGAAATTGAAGCTTTATTACCAGCTACTAACACATATGGTAGAGCCACTAAAGGCGCTGCTCAAATGTTATTAGCAAAACTGTACTTAAATGCAGAAGTGTATACAGGAACTCCAAAATATGGTGAGGCTGCTACTTATGCAAATAAAGTTATTACTGAAGGACCTTACACTTTAGTAAATGATTATGTAAGTCTGTTTTCTGCAGACAACGAAGGTTCAGCAGAGATTATTTTACCTTTAATAGCTGATGCACAAGTAAGCCAAAGTTTTGGTAATACGACATATATTGTAAATGGAAGTTTAAATTCAGAGACCACCCCACTTGCTCAATATGGAGCAACCGAAGGTTGGGCAGGACATCGTTCTAGTAAAGCTTGGTATGGTTTATATGGAAATTTAGAAACGTCGACAGATACAAGAGCTAGTTTGTTTTGGACAGAAGGACACAACTACGAAATGGAAGATTATAAAGAATGGACCGATGGTTATCCTTCAGTAAAATTTAGAAATACCAATTTTGTTGGCGAATCGTTACCTTCTAAATTCTCTTCAACAGATTTTCCATTATTTAGGTTAGCTGATGCTTACTTAATGTACGCAGAATGCGCTGTAAGAGGCGCTGCTGGAGCAGATATGGGAACAGCTGTACAATATGTAAACGCAGTTCGTACAAGATCTAACGCAAGTACCATTACGCAAACAGATTTAACCGAGCAATTTATAATTGACGAGCGTGGAAGAGAGTTAAACCTTGAAGGACATAGGCGTACAGACTTAATTCGTTTTGGTATGTTTACAGGTAGCTCTTATTTATGGCCATGGAAAGGTGGTGTAAAAGAAGGAACTTCAATTCCTGCAACATATAAATTATATCCAATTCCATCGTCAGCATTGCAGGCTAACCCGAATTTAACCCAAAACCCAGGATTCTAAAAACTAAATTAAACTATTATGAAAAATATTAAACTTTTATCACTCTTATTAATAGCAATTGTAGGCTTTGTTGCTTGTGATCAAGAAGATGATCTAGTATTCACAGCACAAGCACCAACCGAAGGCATTATCTTTTCTAATACATTTTTAGAAGAATACGTTTTAACAGCTGCAGCATCTACTAACTTAGGAGAGCGTTTTACTTGGGAAGATGCCAACTATGGTGTGCCAACTAATGTAACATACGAATTAGAAAATTCAATTTTAGGAGATTTTACAGATGCTACTACCGTTGGAACAAACGATGGAAATGAACTAGCAGTTACTATTGGAGAAATGCTTGCTTTTGCTCAAGCAGCAGGTTTAGATAACGATCCTAATACAGAATTGCCAAACACAGGAACGCTTTACTTTAGAGTAAAAGGTTTTGTTGGCACAGAAGGACTTCCAACATACTCTGCAATACAAGAACTTACGGTAACTTTACCAGAAGAAATTGAAGGTGGCGGATCGGTTTTTGAAGTTGCTACTTGGGGTGTTGTTGGTTCTGGTTATAATAATTGGGGCGCTTTTGCAGATGCTAAATTCTATACCACATCAACACCAGGTGTTATTGTTTCTTATGTAAACCTTATTGATGGTGAAATTAAATTCCGTGAAAACAATGACTGGACTGTAAGTTTAGGTGATGCTAATAATGACGGTATTTTAGATACAGATGATAGTAATAATATTCCTGTAACTGCAGGAGACTATAAAATTACTATTGATACCAATGATAATTCATACACAATCGAAGCATTCTCTTGGGGTGTTGTTGGTTCTGGGTATAACGATTGGGGTAATGCTGGACCAGATGCTAAATTTTACTACGACTATACAACAGACACTTTTAAAACTAGTGTACAATTATTGGATGGTGAGATTAAATTTAGAATGAATAATGAATGGAATGTAAGTCTTGGTGACGCTAATGCAGATAACGTTTTAGATAGTGATGAAAATAATAACATAGCTTCTACAGCTGGACATTATTTAATAACTATTAATTTAAACGATAACGCTTACACTATTGAAGAGTCTACAGTTTATGGTATCGTTGGTTCTGGTTATAACGATTGGGGTAATGCTGGTGCAGACGCTGCATTAACAGAAATACAACCTGGTGTTTGGTTTGCAGAAAACATTAATTTAATTGATGGCGAAGTTAAATTTAGAGAAAACAATGCTTGGGATGTAAGCTATGGCGATGCAGGCGACGATGGAGTTATAGACATGGATGCAGATAATAATATAGCTGTAACCGCAGGAAACTATGTTGCTTTTATCGATTTTAACGATGCTTCTGGACCTGTTTACTACTTAGGTTCTAGGTAAGCTCTTAAATTATAAAATAACATAATTTTAAAGAGGTTGCAAGTTCCTATTGCAACCTCTTTTTTATAAATATAAACTATGAAAAAATTAATACTTATTTTTTTCTTGTTTGCCAATTGGTGTTTTGCCCAACAGCAAACAGTTACACACGCTATTGCACCTTTTCCTTTTGAGGAAAACGATAATATTACCATTACAATTGAAGGTAGCACAGTAAACGAAGCAACTTGGGGTATCTCAGGTAATGCTTTATACTTGTGGGCTTGGTCTTATAATACTAATTTAAGCGACCAGCAAGATTGCCCAACTAATGGCGCTTGGGATAATTCTAACGAAACAAACCGTTTTACTTATAATGCCGGTTTAGATACGTATACCATTTCATTTGTACCAACCTCCTTTTTTTCAAGACCAGACATTGGTAGAATAGGTTTTTTAGTAAAAGCAAAAGATGCTTCAGGCGATAAGAAATCCCAAGATATTTTAGAAAACGTAGGAGCTTTTCAATTGTCACTAAATGCGCCTTCAGAATCTACTACCATTTTAGCATCTGGAGACAATCTTAATATTTCGGCTTCAAATACTGGCGGACATGCAAATTACACATTAAAAGCAAACGGTAGCGTAATAGATACGCAATCGGGAATATCATCGTATTCGTATACCGATTCAAACATCATTGTTAATAAAAATTACACACTAGAAGCTACAGTTGATGGTGTTACAAAAACCAAAGATTTTTCTGTACTTGTAGATCCTGGATCTAGTTTTAGTGTGATGCCAGAAACCTATTTGGATGGTATTAATTACCACGAAAGCGACCCAACAACAGCAACACTTGTTTTGTATGCGCCAAGTAAAGATTTTGTTTACGTAGCTGGTAGTTTTAATAATTGGCAACCAGATACAAGTTATGCTATGCAACAAGATCCATCAAGAAATAATAAATTTTGGATTACTATAAACGGTTTAACACCAGGGCAAATTGAAACGTTTCAGTATTGGGTTGTAGACGAAAATCCTATTGCAAATTCACCTGCTATGGTTAAAACTGCAGACCCTTACTCAACCTTAGTTTTATCACCTTTTGATGATCCTTATATTCCTGCTTCAACTTACCCTAATTTACCCGTATATCCTGCAGGACAAGAGCGTGAAGTTACGGTTTTACAAACAGGAAAAACTGCCTACAATTGGCAGGTTACAGATTTTGCTAAACCTAAAAAAGAAGATTTAGTAATCTATGAAGTTTTAATTCGTGATTTCGATGCCAATAGAAACTTTCAAGATATTATTGATAAAATAGATTATTTTAAAAATCTAAACATTAATGCCATCGAGCTTATGCCAATCATGGAGTTTGAAGGCAACGAAAGTTGGGGGTATAATACGTCATTCCACATGGCTCTAGACAAGTTTTACGGTACCGAGAATAAGCTTAAAGAGTTAGTAGATGTTTGCCACCAAAATGGAATTGCAGTAATTTTAGATGTGGCTTTAAACCATGCCTTTGGTAGAAACCCTATGGTTAGAATGTGGATGAACGATCCAGATAATGATGGATGGGGTGAGCCAAGTTCTGAAAACCCATACTTTAATCAAACGGCGACACACACTTATAGTGTAGGATCAGATTTCGATCATTCTAATTCCTTTACCCAAGTATACACAAAGCGTGTTGTAAAACATTGGATTGAAGAATTTAATATTGATGGTTTTCGTTGGGATTTAACTAAAGGGTTTACTCAAAACTGTACCTCTGCAGATGAAAGTTGTACCAACAGCTATCAACAAGACCGTGTAGATGTTTTAAAAGACTACGCAGATTACTCTTGGAGTCTAGACGAAACACATTACGTAATTTTCGAGCATTTAGGTGCGAGTAACGAAGAGCAAGAGTGGGCAAATTACAGAATTGGTGATGCCATTCCTAAAGGTGTTATGATGTGGAGCGAAATGTGGACATCTTACAAGAATTTAGCTCAAGGACAAACTAGTGATATTAATATTGATGGTATTGGACATACCGCCCATGGTTTTACCCAAAAACGAACATTAGGATATCCTGAAAGTCATGATAAAGACAGAATTATGTACGAAATGACACAGTTTGGTAGCGCAACAAACCCATCGCATGATGTTACCGAATTACAGAATGCTTTAAAACGAATGTCTGCAATTGGAGCGGTATCTTTAACCGTACCTGGGCCAAAAATGGTTTGGCATTTTGCCGAATTAGGGATGGATAATTCTATTTGGACCTGTAACAGCGGTGTAGTAAATTCAGATTATGATGGTAATGGAGATGGCGATTGTAAATTAGACACAAAGCCACAGCCACAATGGACCGAAAACTGGTTAGCAGACACCAACCGCAGTCAAGTGTATAGTAATTGGTCTAGATTAAATGCACTAAAAGTTAACGAAGCTGTTTTCGAAGGCGATTATAATATTACTTCTGGAACACAAACACCAAGAATTAGTATTTACACTGGCAACGAAAACACATCGGGATCAGAGTTAAAAAACGTAATAGTAATCGCTAATTTTGCAGTTACCAATAAAACCATAAATCCAAACTTTCCGTATACAGGGACTTGGTATGATTTAATGGACGAATCTGGCAATTCAACTATAGATGGTGCAACCACCTCAATAAACCTTGCTCCGAGTGAATTTAGAGTTTACGGAAATCAAGCCTCAACTTTAGCCACAACTTCTATTGAAACAGAATTAGATTTAAAGTTGTTTCCAAACCCTGCAAAAAAATCATTTTCAATAAATAAAAACCTCAAAACGTTAAGCGTTTACTCCATTACAGGAAAGCTTGTAAAAACGTTTCGTGGTAATTTTATAAAAGGTCATAATTTTAATATTACCGATTTAAAAGCAGGTTTATACCTAGTAAAAATAAGTAATAATTTAAGTGAAGTAAACACTTTAAAACTTGTAAAATTTTAGTTTAGTTTGTTTGTTGGTTACTATTCAAAAAAAAATATTTTAAAGGTGCGTTTGTTATAAATAAGCGAGACATTAAATATAGAATAGTAATTAAAATTAAAACCCTGTAAGTTGTTGTCTTACAGGGTTTTTTTATGTGGAGTCGGAGAGAATCGAACTCTCGTCCAAACAAGTAACCAAAGAGCTTTCTACACGTTTATTCTTTTCTTGGGTTTTCGATTATAAGCTGGTTAAAGACAACCCACTTATAACTTATCTTCTTTAGTTTCAAAAAGGCAACAAAGCACTGCCTAATCTATATTAGCATTTACGATGCCTCAAAATGGAACGCCGCTAATCAAGGCTTTCCGGAGACATAAAGCTTGTACACCTTGTGTACCTAGGCTAATCTTACTATAATTCAGATTATGCAGCTAAAGCGTAGTTATTCTCGCCGTTTAAAATTTGGTCTAGCCTTTAACGTGTCTCAATGCCATTACACGACGTGCTTACCGTTCAATTAATCTCGCTGTCAAAACCAGTCGACCCCATTTTATTGAAAAAGTAAATTTTTAATTTGGGCGTTACCCATATTTGCTTTTAAGTAGCAAATATGCGTCAGGCTCTCGGCAGTCGCTTTTTTTGAGAAAAACAAAAAAGAGCTTCAACAAAGCCTCCATCCTTAACGCAGGCAGCAAAGTTATCAAAAAACTTTGTATACCAAGCCAAAACTAGTACATTTAGTTCAAAATTTGTACCAAAGTAGTTTTAAATTAGTTAAGAACTCCCAATAACCAATAAATGAAATTTGCCATAATTAAAGAACGTAAAAACCCGCCAGATCGTCGTGTGGTATTTTCTCCATCAAAATTAGCAGAAGCCAAGCAACAATTTCCTCAAGCTATTTTTAAAGTTGAAACATCAGATATTAGAGTGTTTTCAGATTCAGAATATCAATCTAAAGCCATTCAAGTTACAGAAAATGTAACAGATTGCGATGTTTTAATAGGTGTAAAAGAAGTGCCAATAGAGGCTTTAATACCCAATAAAAAATATTTTTTCTTTTCGCATACCATAAAAAAACAACCATATAACCGTAAACTTTTAAAAGCTATTTTAGAAAAAAATATAGAACTCTACGATCACGAAACTATAGTAAGTAGTAAAGGTTTTCGTTTAATAGGTTTTGGGCGTTACGCAGGTATTGTTGGTGCTTATAATGGTTTTCGTGCTTGGGGATTAAAATATAATAGCTGGAATTTACCCAAAGCAGGACCGTTACCAAACCAAGCAGCATTAATATCAGAATTAAATAATTTAAAGTTACCAAACATAAAAATATTACTAACCGGGAGCGGAAAAGTAGCAAAAGGAGCGCAAGAAATGCTAGATGCTATGCATATTAAATTGGTTTCGGTAAAATCGTATTTAAATAACACGTTTAACGAACCTGTTTATTGCAAGATTGATGTGTTAGATTATAATAAGCGTAAAGATGGTAAAACAATAGATAATCAAGATTTTTTTGATAATCCGCAAGATTATGTTTCAAATTTTATGCGTTTTGCCCAAGTAACCGATTATTATATTGCGGGTCATTTTTATGGCGATGGAGCCCCGTTTTTATATACCAGAGAAGATGTAAAATCGTCGAGCTTTAATATAAAAGTTGTTGCAGATGTAAGTTGCGATGTCGACGGACCAGTAGCAACGACTATACGGGCATCTACAATAGCAGACCCTATTTATGGTTACGATCCAGAAACCGAAAGCGAAGTGGATTTTAAAAATGAAAAAGCAATTACGGTAATGGCTGTAGACAATTTACCTTGCGAACTACCACAAGATGCCAGCGAAGGTTTTGGCGAGATGTTTTTAAAACATGTTATTCCAGCCTTTTTTAACAACGATAAAGATGGTTTGTTAAAACGTGCAAAAATGACAGAAAATGGTAAGTTAACAACTAGGTTTAGTTACTTACAAGATTTTGTAGATGGGAACTAAATTTTAATTTTAAAAGCAAAGTGTTTGCTTAAAGTCTACCTAAATAATTAGAAACAGAAAAGGGAGTTTTTAATTAAACTCCCTTTTCTGTTTTTAGTTAAATTGAATTATTTTTTTATAAAGCGTTTTGTAGAAACTGCATTGTTGTTATCGTATATTTTAGAAATATAAATACCTCTATTTAATTGAGATATGTTTATAGAGTTTTGGTTTTTTATCTCTAAAACTTTACTTCCTAAAATAGAGTAAATTTCTACTTTAGAGACCGTTTTATTTTTACTTGAAATATTTAAAATGTTTTGAGCTGGGTTAGGATATAGTACAATAGATGCGTCGTCTTTTTTAAGGTTTTCTGTTCCTAAAGTAGGGCAGTCCATACAACTAGTCATACTGTCAATATATAGGTTATCTCCTAACTCCATAGAAGATGCGCCATCATCAATAAATAAAGCAAATCTAAAAAAGCTATTATCAAAAGCAGCTGTAGTTTCAGTTCTTTCGAATTCGAATAAGGTCCAATCTCCACCATTTTGTAACGTTTTTGTAACACCAACACCTCTATAGGCAGGAGGATTTGCTCCATCAGTTAAAACCCACATGCCTTGAATACGAATATCTTTTGATGCAGGTGCGCCAACTTCATTATTTATGTATTTTACATAAATACCTGTTTTCATTACAGGATTGTCACCTATAGCAAAAGGCCCAACATCAGGTCTGTAGGCATTATAAAAGTTAACAACTTCGTAATTGGTTGTTGCATTAGCGTAGTTGGGAGCGTTAAAAGCAATATTAAAACTTTGGCTTGAACTATTGTGAGTTTCTTCTGCGCTAGCACTAGTAGTCATATAGGTTTTGTTGTCAGAACTGTATGGGCCAAAATCTCCTGGTACATCATCAAAACCTGGGTTTTGTAAAATTCCGTTATAAGTAGTAACTGGTGCGAAAAAAGATAATTCGTCTATGTAAAAAGTACCAGATACAGCATCAGCAGCATTATCTAATCTAAACTGTAGTTGTAAATTTAGTTCTTCTCCATCCCAATTAGCATTAGTTCCTATTGAGATATAATATGTGTTATAATCTGTGTCTGCAGCAGTTATATCTTTAAATGCAGTCCAAGAATACGCTCCAGATCCAGGCCCTTGCTCATATCCTAATCTCATTTTATTGGCAGTAGATGTGTTTTTTATTATTATTTTAAGGTATTTGTTAGTGGTAGCATCAATACCGCTTCCTGCAGTTACGTTACGTTTAAGGGTTACGTTTTTACCTGCGCCATCAAAACTTAAAACACCATTGCCACTTTCTGTTGCTTGCACGGGATCGCTTGTAGCGTAGTTTTTAACCCAACCTTCTGTATCTGTGGCGGTATCAAAAGTAAATGTCTGGGCATGTAAGTTTAAATTAATAAGGCTTAAAGTGATCCCAATAAAAAGTAATTTAGAAAATAATTTTTTTTTCATAATCTTATAAAAGTTGTTAATTAGTTAGTAGTGTTTATAAAGCTAGGTCATCTAAATTTTAGTAAACACGGTATGTTTTCCAAAAATATAATGCTAGTTTGCTTCGAGAGGGCACGATTGTCCAAAAAAGGAGAACTATCGTGTTTTAATAGATTAAACCTTTTATAATTAAGATTAGTTTGTTTTAAGATAGGAGTTTATGAAAAATAGATAAGAAAAATGAAGCTTTTAATAAGGGTTTAATGTGAGGTTAATAGTGGTAGAAAAGAGCGGTAAACTAAATTATATTTATTAATGTATATGCAGTTTGTAAGCATAGGTATATGTTGTAAGGTAGTTAAAAAACCTGTTAAGTTTTTAATTTAACAGGTTTGTAGTGTGTAAATTAAGTTAATTTCTTTTTTCTAAAAAATAGAAAGCATCCAAAAAGTATTAATACTAAAAGAAACCCTGGCTCAGACATGCGTTGTGTTTGTTCGTTTAAATCTAAAGATTTTTTACCTGATAAAGCTTCTTTTTGTTTTTTTAATAATGTTTCTTTTTGTGCTTCGGTTTCTACTACAATATAAGATGTAAGCGGAGTCATTATTCCGGAGTCAAAACTCATTTTAACATTGTTATTCCAGTTGTTCTCTGCTTGTTTTGGGTATAGAACATCTAACAGCCATTTACCTTGCATTTTTAGTCCAGAGCTCCAATTTAAAGGTTGAATTAAATTAGGGTTTATTTCAAAACTAAAAGAGTTTAAAATAATACTAGGCTTGTTGTTGTTTGGTAAATAAGCTTTTACGTTGTTTGTGTTAGGCCATGCTAAAACCTCGTTTTTTAATAAAACAGTCGTTTTATTGTTTATAAATTGTTTTGGTGTTTTATCTAGGTTATGCGAAGCTAAATAGCCTAGAGTGTTTAAATGATAAAATAAGTTACTTTCTGGGTAGGCGAATTTAAAATCTGCAAAGTTTTTACTTATAATAGCATCTAGTATATTATCTGTTACCACAACTATTATTGGGTAATTATTACTAGTGTTTGTGTAGGAATTAAAAAG
The DNA here is from genome assembly GCF_039538365.1 of Postechiella marina. Lineage (NCBI taxonomy): Bacteria > Pseudomonadati > Bacteroidota > Flavobacteriia > Flavobacteriales > Flavobacteriaceae > Postechiella > Postechiella marina. The sequence continues at coordinate 89,963 of NZ_BAABCA010000006.1, read as the reverse complement.
GATTTTTTTAATAGCGCGTTCTAAGAAGAATCCGCCTTGAAAATGTTGTACTTTTAATTCGTTTTCCCATCCAGAGGTAAAATTTCGAGTAGATGTAAAACTGTTAGTGTAACTTAGTTTTGCATTTTTAATATTTAATTTGCTATTAGTTAAAAAGTTGTTTATAGTTTTTATGTAATTATGGGTTAAGCTGTCTTTGTCTTTAGAGGTGTCTATAATAAAATGATAATATGGTGTGCGTTGTATTTTTTGAAGCTTCTCTTTTTCTTTTGCAGAAATATAAAGCACGTGTTTATTATCTGGAGTCGTTTTAGGTTCTACTTTTGCTTCGCCCAATACTAGCTTGTGGTTATCAATGTTAATAGTAACAGGATCTTTATGTATAAATTGAATGCCTGTTTTGCGGATTTCGTTTTTTGCAAAAGGAAATACTCTAAAAGAAATTTTATTACCTGTTAAATAATGTAATAAGCCAGGGTCTTTGTTTATGTTTCTAATTTGAGAAAATATCCACATAGCCGATTTTTTTTCGGCTAGAATTCCCATTTCTTTTCTGTCTCCAACATAAAGGTAATAATCGTTTATCCAGCATCCATCTGGTAAATCTATAGTCGTAGCGTATTCCGAAGTGAAATTATTTTGGTTAGAGTTTGTTATTTCTATATCAATCCAACTTGTCCAAGATTTGTCTTTTGGGTTATAAGTGCTATTCGAACAAATATTAGATATTTCTACATCTTTATTTCTTAATCGTTCTGGTCTTATTTTAAAGGGTTCTGATTTAAAAAATATATTTTTAATGGTTTTTATTTTAGAGTTAGAGAGCATTAAATTGTCTAACACTAACCAGTTAAAATAGGGTGTTATATAAGGAATTTGTCTGTTCATAGAAAAACCAGAACTTCGAGATCTATTTTTAGAAACAATCTCCATAGTTTTTTCTAGTGATTTTTTATTTATGTTGTAATCTTTGCTGTAATCTGGAGTATAAACATAATCTAAGGTTTCGTGTAAAACCGTTTTGTCGTTTTTAAATGATAGTGTTATAATTGCGGGGATAGCAATAAAACCAAGTATTGTAATTGTTATTAATTTTGTTTTTGTAATATGATGTTTTAAAAATGAATAATCGCGGGTTAGTTCTTGAATATGAATAATAAAAAGAGCTAAAGGCGAAAGCATTAACAAGCCAATACCAAAAGCTAGAATAGCAATAACTGAAATTGGTAAAAAAGGTAGAAATACAATAAAAAAGTAACATGTAAACGAGAATGTAATACATTTACCAATGTATAGTAACAGACGATAGCGTTTGCCTTCGAAAAACGATAAACACATTAAAGTACCATTAAGTAATGCAATAATATAAAACCAAAGCGAGGTAAAATCTCCAAAAACATTGCCAAGACCTTGGTTTAAGCCAAGGCCGGTTAATGGGCAAATTAATGCAAACGCAAATTTTGAAATTAAATAAAGGTTTTTTAAGTTTTTTCCTTTATTTAAAGATAAAATATAAATACTTCTAATAAGGAAAAATAAAAAGATAATAACAGCAATTACTGCCAAAATAATTAAAACATGTTGTTTAAAGTTGTAGCTAACAGGTTTCCAGAATGGTAATATTATTTGAGCGAAAATATAAGCAATAAGTGGCACAGAAAGCGATAGTAAAAAGCTTTTCCATGCTTTATGTTTTTTCTCTAAGTTTGTTAAACTTATAACGATAACAAAAAGGGCATAAGCTAAAGTGGGCATTAAAAAAGTGCCAATATAAAGGTCTGTATTCCGAGAAAGCATCCAGCTGGGAATACTTCTAGGAATAATTTTATGGCTGTAATTGCTATAAATGTATAGGTAGCTGCTATAAATTGTTAGTGCTAGAAAAGCATAGTAAACCGAAACTTTATTTTTCTTTACAATACAAAAGAGAATATAGGTAATGTTACCAATAAAAAGTATAAAAAGTGTTATGCCAAAGTTGTACCAGAGCTCTAAAGTATCTTCTTTTAATATGGATTTAATAGTGTGAAACTCTCCATAATAAATGCAGAATAATAAGGCAACTGGTATTACATGTATTAAAATTAGCCATTTAGGATTAAGCAAGTTTTTCATGTTTATTTGTAAATTTATTTTGTAAATAATTAAGCGATAGGTAAAAAACAATAAGAAAAGAGAGGTATATAAAAACACCTTCGGCTTGATGTAGCCAGCTATAATGTAAACTCGTGTTTTGTGTTATAAATAAAGACACTAAAATGCGTGATGTATTTGTAAATAAAGTGAGTAGGTAGCTTATAAGTAGTGTTGCAAGAAATAATAGAAGCTTGTTTTTGTAGGTTTTTATAAATTTTAATGTAGAAAAAAATAGGAGTAAAAAAAGAAGCATCCAGAAGTTAAAGCCAGAACACGACTTATCTATTACAATGTTTAAATTGGAGTAATAAAAACCAGTTTTTGGAGAGTAGCTAGAAGCGTTGTTTGTTATAAACGAAATTATAGCATTTGTTGGTTTTGTTAAAAAGCTAATCATATTATTGTTTGCTAGCGAATAGGCGAATTTTGAACCTATAAAAAAGGTTAAGGCAAACAGATGGCAGACGGTATTTTTAGATTTTATCATTTTAGTTCGTTTTAGAATTAATAACCGTTTTGAATATCCAGAAACCAATGGATAAAAAAGAACCAAAAAGAATTGTAAATAACCAAGCTTCTTTATGTTTTATAGGTTGATTAATTATAATTACTATATCTAGAATTAATACTCTAGGGTTACTTAGTATTTCCCAAGAATTATATCTTAAAAAACGCCCTAAATAAACACCAAATGCAGAAAGAAAAGGAATTAAATTTATTAAAAATGACACTTTATGGGTTTGTATATGTTTTAATAAAACCGTTTTCATTTCTAATAAAGAGTAATAGAAAAGAATTAATCCATTTAAAGCAAAAGCACTTATTACAAGTATATCTAACCAAAGTAAATTTGTATTATTAAATTTTATATGCAATAAGTCTGTAACTATGTAAGGTGCATTTGGTAAAAAAAGCAGCCATGCGCTAAACCATAAAAACATAAGATATTTATTAAGCTTGGGGAGACTTATTATATGTGCTGTTATGGCAAAGGGAACGACTGCTAAAAATAAATTCCATACTAAAAATAAGTAGTAGTAAGAGTGTGTTAATAGCATTCTAATTATTAACAAAACAATGCTTAGGCTTATAGCAATAATTAATAGTTTGATGGTTTTATGGCGATTAAATAAAATTTGTTTTAGAGTGCTCATAATTTATTGCAGGTTAAATTCTAATATAATTACGGTAATAAGACCAAGTGTATAAGCAACCAAATCTGAGATTTGAAATGTGCTACCAAGTATGGTTTTTATTAAATAATTATTTTCAAGGTTTAAAATTTTAAGAACGTTTATTAATTGAGCAAACTCAATTGTAAAAGCAATAAGTAATACTGCTACACCTAGTTTAATAGCGTTTATTTTAAAGAAACTTTTAAAAGAAGCATACACTAAAATGGTTGCTAGAAAATCTCCAAATGTATGGCGTATAAAACCTGTTTTTAAGTAAGTAGCAATTAATACTTCTGTTATTAAAAGGCTTATTGTAATTATTAAATATGGTTTATTTAATTTTAGGTGCATTAGTATATTGTGGGTATAATAATTATAAAATAAAGCGTAGCTATAGGTATGTTTAGTAACATAAAGCCAATGGTTTTTAAAATTTCAATTTGCCTATTTTTATATTTAATTATTTTGTATAATAAAATAATTACTAAAATGGTATTTATTATTGCAGCTAGAATTATAAATATTAGTCCGAAATAAGGTAGCTTATATGGGTTGTTAGTATATAATTGAAGCAGAAATAAAGATGTGCCCCAAATAAAGCTAACTACCGCTATGGCTTTACTTGCTTTAATTAAATTAGTCATTTGTTTTTATAAGTTTTAAGTTGTCAAACTGAATTTCTTGCCAGTTTTTCTGTTTTAATAAATAGATATATTTGTTAAATTTTTGTTGTACAGCACGTTTGCTTTTTATGTTTAAATCATTATTATCTATATAGTTTTTTAAAATAAATGTATTGTTGTTAGATAGGTTTATTAGGTAATTAAAATCCATAGATTGTGCGTAGTTGAGGTTGTAAATTGTAATACAACTATCCCAGTTAACAGTACAAGAAACTACCAAAATAGTGAATGCAGTTAAGGTGTTTATTCTTAATAAATACCAGAAGTTTTTTATGTTTTTAATTTTAATAGAAGTAGTTATAAGACCTATGGTGGTAAGTAATAAATAAACGAGTACTCCAATGCGTTTATAGGTTAAGCCAAAAAAGTATATGTATTGGCAATCTTTAATTATTATGTTAATTACAAGAATGGCGTTTAAAAGCATCCAGATGTAAGCTACAGTTTTTAAATTTTTATTGTCTTTGTAAAAATTTAAATCACCTCTAAAAAAATAAAGTATAATGGCAATTGCTATTATTATAGATGCAATTAATGCGTTAATGCCACTATGTACTTGGTTAGAAAAAGATGATGCTCTAAAATCGTTTTCGGTTATTAAATAAGTAATATCTGTAATAAGAAAAAGGAGAATAAGTAGGTTTAATAGTAATATTAAAACAAAACCAAGTTGATGCTCTTTTTTTAGTTTGTCTACACCCAAGTTGTTTGGTTTGGCTAACAGGTTATTAGTGTTTATATCTTTTATTGTGGTAGAATCTACAATTACGGGTTTAGATATATTGCTTAGTAAGTAATAACCAACCATAGCAACTAGTAACCATTGTATATTAATAAAACTTAAATCTATTTTATTAATTAAACCATTAAACATGGGGTTTCCGTTTTTGTATAAACCAATAAAAATGATTAATACAGCAAACGGAATACCTATTATTTTTGCTAAATGGAAATAGTCTATCTCTTTTTTTAATGTTGTTTTGTTTGTGCCATCTTTATTCTTAAAGTTTCTATGAACATAACCAACGAAAGAGGAGTAAAGCCCATTTATCCAGTTTAGGTAAATTGAAGATTTATGTTCTGAAACATGACCAATTAAAGTAAAATAGCATACAATATTTGCTATTAATGCTAAATTGTTGTTGTAAACAAATACTGCAATTGCGGTAATTAAATAAAGTATACTGTAAGCTTTTGTACTTTTTAGTTTAAAAACACTTTGGTTGTTAATAAGTAGTATAATAGTGGTTATTATGCTAAATAAGCTAAGGTTAAGGCCTAAGTTTTGTTTGTTAAAAAGTATACTAAACAATATGGCTCCAATAATTAAAGGTATGTTTTTCATGGTTTATTGTGTTATCTATAATTTGTTCTTAATAATTCATTTTATTAAAAGTACTTTGTTTTTCAAAGTTGTAAAGTAAAAAAATAGCGACATATAGAAATAGCCGATGGTTTATTGTTTTTTTATTAATTTTTCTAGTGCATCAATATGTTTTTTAAATTCGGCTTTGCCTAGTTTGGTAGTCATGTATCTAGTGTTTGGTTTTCTGCCAATAAATTGTTTCTCTACCATAATATATTCTACTTTTTCTAAGGCTTTAGTGTGGCTAGCTAAATTACCATCTGTAGTGCCTAAAAGCTCTTTTAACATTTTAAAATCGGCATACTCGTTAACCATTAGTATAGACATTATGCCTAGTCTTATACGATGGTCGAATGCTTTGTTTATGTTAGTTATTATGCTCATGTTGTTTCCTGCGAAAGCAGGAATATTATTTTACTAATTGAATACTTTTATTACTTGAAATAATAAATTTAGCATTGTCTTTTTTTATTCTGATTCCTGAATTTTTAAAATACCCTGTTAGTAATGGAAATTCTGAAATCTTAACAGATTTTCCATTTTTTAGAAATACTATAAGATTAAAAGAATCGTACATTTCAATCTTATGCCCTCTAATATTTTTTAAATTTAACTGAAGTTCTTTTTCGTATAAATTTATAGAAGAATAGGGGGCGAGTATTAGTAATTCATCCCAAGCAAAGGTATCGAAATTCGAAAAGTCTACAATTTTTGCATCCGATAAAAATTCAGTTTCAATTTTTTTAGTCAAATTTTTGTCTGAATGTAACAGAGATAAATATTTGCAATTAACTAAAGTTGTTGCTACGAGTATTAATATGATGTTTTTCATGTTTACCGTTATTTTCTTTCGTATTTAAAGTACATAACTGCTCCATAAAAAATATGTAAACCACCAAAACCTAATGCCCAAAAATATAATCCGTAACCAATAAATTGAGTTGAAATTAAGCCTAAAACAATATTGGTAATACCCAAATAGCGTACATCGCCAATAGTATATTTTGATGCATTTACACAGGCTAAACCATAAAAAATTAGAGTTGCAGGAGCGACTAAACCGTAAACCCCGTATTGAATTAATGATAGGCAAAACAAACCGCCTGCTAATAATGGAAAAAAGAAGTTTAAAACAAGGCGCTTTGAGGAGCTATCCCACATGTTTTCGTTCGATTTTTTTGCTTTTCTATAAGTTAATAGTATTCCTGTTATTACAGCTAGAGCAATAACAGTTATGGCTATTAATATAAGTTCGAAACTTAACACAGAATAACTAGAGTTGTAAGTATTGTTTTTTGAACCTATAAACTGGTTATATTTACTTTTTGCTAAAAAAGCACCAATTAGCGCATAAATACCTGCTAAAACTCCAGATAGGCCACTTAGCGATATAAAACGAGATGATTTATGCATTAAATTTTTAATCTCGCTAATGTCTTTTAGATAATCTTTTGATTCCATATAAAAGTACTTTGTACTGCAAAGTAAATAATAATTTTTGAATTTAGCTTCATAATTTTTTGTTAAGTTTGAAATAAAATTATTGATGTGAAACCTGTAGATACGTATTTTTATAACCAAAAGGAGCCTTACCAATCTATTATGCTTTACGTGCGTAGTGTTATTTTACATGCGTTACCAGAGGTGGAGGAAAGGTATAGTTATAGCATTCCGTTTTATCATTGTCATAAAAAACCAATGATTTATTTAAATATTTTAAAGGGTAAAGATTATGTAGATGTATGTTTTGTTCAGGGTATTTTACTTGAAAAAGATTTTCCTGTTTTAAAAAATGATAATAAACGTAAACAGGTGCGGTCTATACAGCTAAAGCGATTAGAGGATTTGAATCATGAAAATTTTGTGGCTCTATTGCATGCTGCATCTAGAATACTTGGCGAAAGCAAACGGGCTTGGTTTATTAAGTAGGTATAAACTTGGCTGGTGGTTGCGAGAGCGATAGTAGTGACATCCTTTTTTTTGCTGCCGTATATGGCAAAAAAAAGATATAACGGATAGCGCGGTTTTTATTTTTTTTAAAAACTCGCGCTAATAATGTGTGTTTGTTTACAGTCTAAATTTACCACCAAAGGCAACGACTCTTTGTAGGTACATAAAGTGTTGCGAGGCTTTATCTGTACTGTTGTTTGTGGTTCTAATGTCGTTCATGTTTATATAGCCTCCTTTTAAATCGAGTTGAATAAAAAAGTGTTTAAAGAACGTAAAATCGAGCCCAGCACGAAGCGACATACCGTAGCCTGATAGGTGAAATTGATCGTAACGTTCTTTGCCTAAAAGGGTTGAGTTTGTTCGAGGTAATAAGATGCCTCCAGAAATACCTTCGGATATGTTTATTTGAAAAATATCGGTGTTTTTTATTTTGAATAGAGACGAAATGTCGTCGTGTCTAGATATTTCGGCGTGTATGTAATTTAGCCCGTCTGTGTGTTCGAATTTTAAAAAGTCTTCTGAAACAAAGGTGTATTGGTTTCTATAGGTTTTATTGTAAATACTACCGGGTTCTTGGTCTGGTAGGTTTATATAACCTTCTACAGCACGGTATTTGTTTCGGGTCATTACATACTTCATGTGGTCTAGACCTAGGGCTACCGAGTATTTGTCTGAAATAAAGTAACCTAGTTTTGCATTGGTTTGCGGTATGGTAAGTCTGGTTGGGTTTATATAATCTATATGCCAACCTTTTCCTTTATCGTCTGCAGTGGCATTTTTTATAGTGAAATCGTAATTTTCGCCTGTAAAATGAATGTCTGATTGTGAAAATGATGCTCGGTTTCCTCCCCAACTTGCATAAAATTTGCCTTTGTTTGAAGCTGTAAACTTTTTTGTATCTGTTTCTTGAGCAAATAGGATAGAAGAAAAAATAAAAATGGTTAATCCTAAAATGGATTTATATGTAGTAGGTTGCATTACAATAATTGCGTATTATAAAATTTATAAAGAGTTTATTGTTTTTCTTATGGTTGTAAGGTTTGTTAAAAGCTTTTCTAAATGGTCTAGATGTAACATGTTAGCCCCATCGCTTTTGGCATTTGCTGGGTCGAAATGTGTTTCTATAAACAAACCGTCTACGTGGTTTACAACACCAGCTCTAGCTATGGTTTCTATCATGTCTGGACGTCCGCCTGTAACACCACTTGTTTGGTTAGGTTGTTGTAAAGAGTGTGTAACGTCTAGTATGGTTGGTGCGTATTGCCTCATGGTTGGTATGCCTCGAAAATCTACAATCATGTCTTGGTAACCAAACATGGTGCCTCTATCTGTAATCCATGCTTTATCGCTGCCAGCATCTTTTACTTTTTGTACTGCGTGTTGCATAGCTTCAGGACTCATAAATTGTCCTTTTTTTAGGTTAACTACTTTTCCTGTTTTTGCAGCAGCTACAACCAAATCGGTTTGGCGTACTAAAAAGGCAGGAATTTGCAATACATCTACATATTGCGCAGCAAGAGCAGCATCACTAACTTCGTGAATATCTGTTACCGTTGGTACATTAAAGGTATCTGAAACTTTTTTAAGTATTTTAAGGGCTTTTTCGTCTCCTATACCTGTAAAACTATCTATTCTGCTTCGGTTTGCTTTTTTAAAACTACCTTTAAAGATGTAAGGAATTTCTAGTTTATTAGTAATAGTAATTACTTTTTCTGCAATACGAAGTGCCATGTCTTCTCCCTCTATAGCGCATGGGCCACAAAGCAAAAAGAAATTGTTAGCATTAACGTGTTTAATTTTTGGTATATTTTGAAGAGTCATTGTGCTTAAATTTAAGCCGCAAAGATAGTTAAATTAAAAGCTAGTTTTAATACTATTTCTAATAATCCAAAGGGCCATAATAAAATTAGCTAAAACAAAAATCCAACCGAATATAGACATATTTGTAGCAGATAAAATAAACGATGCAGCATTTACAATATGTGCTAAATGTGCTATTATTAAGTACGATGACAAACACATAAATGTTATACCTAAAGAAAAGTTTAAAGTTTTATTAGGTTTAATAAGTTGCCATAAAAATGGAATTGCTAGTATTAAAATAGGAAAAGCAGTAATGCCTTCTGTTTTGTTAACAGCTGTAAACCAACAAGCTGTAACTATAATAAAATAAAGGTATGGTATATACTTGGTGTATCTATTAATTAGGGACATAATTTAAGGTTTTTATTGTTGAGAGATTGGCTAGAACTATAAATTTAACGAAATTGAGTTTAAATTATTATAAAACCTTTAAATTATAACATATAATTAACTAAATAACATGTACCTTTGCAGGCTTAAAATAAGGCACAATTATGGCTACTATTAAAAATATTGCAATTATTGCACACGTAGATCACGGTAAAACTACCTTGGTTGATAAAATTATGTATCACTGTCAGTTATTTCGTGAAAACGAAAATACTGGTGATTTAATTCTTGATAATAACGATTTAGAACGTGAAAGAGGAATTACTATTACCTCTAAAAACGTATCTGTAATTTATAAGGACACTAAGATTAATATTATCGATACTCCTGGTCACGCCGATTTTGGTGGAGAAGTAGAGCGTGTTTTAAACATGGCCGATGGTGTTTTATTATTGGTTGATGCTTTTGAAGGACCAATGCCACAAACGCGTTTTGTATTACAAAAAGCAATCGATTTAGGATTAAAACCTTGTGTGGTAGTAAATAAAGTTGATAAAGAAAACTGTACACCAGACGAAGTACACGAAAAAGTGTTCGATTTAATGTTTGAATTAGGTGCAGAAGAATGGCAGTTGGATTTCCCTACAGTATACGGTTCTGCTAAGAATAACTGGATGAGTGATGATTGGAAGAATGAAACCGAAAACATTGAGCCACTATTAGACATGGTTATAGACCATATTCCAGAACCAAAAATTGAAGAAGGTACTACGCAAATGTTAATTACATCTTTAGATTTCTCTTCTTTTACAGGAAGAATTGCTATTGGTAGATTAACAAGAGGCGAACTTAAAGTAGGACAAAACATATCTTTAGTAAAAAGAGATGGTTCTATTGTTAAAAATAAAATTAAAGAACTTCATGTTTTTGAAGGTTTAGGACGTTTAAAAGTAGAAGAAGTACAAACTGGTGATATTTGTGCTATTGTTGGTCTTGAAGGTTTTGAAATAGGTGATACTGTTGCCGATTTTGAAAACCCTGAAGGACTTAAAACAATTGCTATTGATGAGCCTACAATGAGCATGTTATTTACAATTAACGATTCGCCTTTCTTTGGGCAAGACGGTAAGTTTGTAACATCTAGACATATTAAAGACCGTTTAAACAAAGAGCTTGAGAAAAACTTAGCTCTACGTGTAAATGAAACAGATAGTGCCGATAAATTTTTAGTTTTTGGTCGTGGTGTATTACACTTATCGGTTTTAATAGAAACTATGCGTCGTGAAGGTTACGAGCTTCAAATTGGACAACCTCAAGTTATTATTAAAGAAATTGATGGTGTTAAATGTGAGCCTGTAGAGGAAATGACTATTGATTTGCCAGAAACTGTTTCTGGTAAAGCTATCGAAATGGTTACGCTACGTAAAGGTGAAATGTTAAGCATGGAGGCTAAAGGAGATAGAATGGTTTGTGAGTTTATTGTACCTTCTAGAGGTATTATTGGGTTACGTAACCAATTATTAACAGCTACTGCTGGTGAAGCTATTATGGCGCACCGTTTTAAAGAGTACCAACCATTAAAAGGAGGTATTCCAGAACGTCAAAATGGATCGTTAGTATCTATGGAGAAAGGTCAAGCAATTCCTTATTCTATTGATAAATTACAAGATAGAGGTAAGTTTTTTGTAGATCCAGGAGAAGATATTTACGAAGGTCAAGTAATTGGAGAAAACTCTCGTGGCGATGATATGACAGTTAACGTAACTAAAACTAAAAAGTTAAGTAACGTACGTTCTTCTGGAGCAGATGATAAGGCTAAAATTGTACCAGCTATTAAATTCTCGTTAGAAGAAGCTTTAGAATATATTCAAAAAGACGAATACGTAGAGGTTACACCAAACCACTTACGTTTACGTAAAATTTGGTTAACAGAAGTAGATCGTAAAAGAAATAAAACGATATAATGACACTCTTAGGAGTGTTGGTTGTAGAATGGTTGGGTTACACCGCTATGGCTACTGTACTTATTTCATTTTTAATGAAATCGGTAACAAAATTACGAATAGTAAATACCTTTGGGTGTTTACTATTTGTTGTTTATGGGGGTTTCATTCAGTCTATGCCTATTATAATAACTAACGGAGCTATATTTGGTATTAATATTTTTTATTTGGTAAAATCATATAAAAAAGGATAGTAATTCGAAATAAATAATGGCATTATAATTTATGTAAAATGAAATAAAAGTTTATAAGTTAATTCATTTTGTATATTTGAACTCTCAATTTATGGTAATAACTGTAAATATTAAATCATAATTTTTCAAGAAATAATAGTATCTCAAAATATTGAAAAAACTTATAGATTATATAAACACTAATGTTCTAGTTAAAATAATGTCTTTAAAAATGGCAGCTGTTTTTGCTAGGGTTATTGCAGGTTTATTAACATCTAAAGCTATAGCTATATTTATTGGAGTAGAAGGTTTAGCGCTTATAGGTAATTTACAAAACTTTGTAAGTTCTACCCAAACACTATCTGTTTTAGGCTTGTATAATGGTGTAGTAAAACAGATATCTAAATTTAAAGAAGACGCCTTACAACTAAGTAAAACCATCTCTACAGTGTTTTATTTGGGCTTTATTGCTACCATATTAGCTTCTTTTTTCTGTTATTTTAATGCTAGTCTTATTAACGAGTTTATTTTTCCAACCTATAATAACTATGATTATGTTATAAAGATTTTTGCCATAGCCTTGCCTTTTTATTCTTTAAACATGTTTGTGTTTTCGATTATGAATGGGTTTTCTAAGTATAAAATTCTTATAATAATTAATATTATTGGTCAGGTTTTAGGTGTAACTATAGCGTTGCTTTTAATATATCAAAGAGAGCTTGATGGCGCATTAATATCTGTTGTAATAGCAGAGTCTTTAGTGTTTTTAATAACGTTGGTTGGTATTATTAATAGACGAAGTTTAGTTGGTTTAATACAGGTTAAAAATATTAGTTTAGATACTTTTAAACAAATGAGTCCTAATTCAATTATAGCTTTGTTTTCGGCTGTAATTGTGCCTTTAATAGCATTAGCAATTCGCTCGTATATTATAGATAACATTGGATATAAAGAGGCTGGTTTTTGGGAAGCCATAACGCGTATTTCTAAGTATTACTCTATGTTTATAGGTACTTTAATGACACTTTACATACTTCCTCGATTTTCAGAAATAGTAAGTGTTAAAGAGTTTAGAAAAGAGGTGCTTACTTTGTATAAAGCTATTATACCTGCTTTTAGTGTCGTTTTAATTGTTATATATTTATCTAGATCTTATGTTATCGATTTAATTTTTTCTTCAGATTTTAAACCTGTAGAAGATTTATTTTTATGGCAATTGTTAGGCGATTTTATAAGAGTTTTATCTTTAGTAATAGCATACCAGTTTTTGGCAAAAAAAATGTTTTGGCACTTTGTTATAACCGAAGCTTTTTTTGTTTTAATATTATACCTTACAAGTGTCTATTTTATAGATATATATGGTGTTAAAGGAGCTGTAATTGGCCATTTTGTGAGTTATATGTTGTATTATGCAGTTATTTTAATGATATTTAGTAGTTCCCTTTTTGGGGTTGAAAGCGACTCTAAATAGAATGTAATGTTAAGGTGTTAAATAAAATATTAAGTAATACATTTTTTAAAGTTTTTTCCTATAACAGTCTTGTTGTTTTTGGAAAGCTTATTTCTTCTTTTATTATTTCTAAAATTAGTGCTATTTACTTGGGGCCATCTGGTTATGCTATTGTTGGGAATTTTAAAAATTTACTTCAAGGAATTTTGGGTGTCTCTGCTACAGGGTTTCAAAGTGGTATAATTAAATACGTTGCAGAGAGTAAAAAAGATAGTAAAAAGTTAGACCTAATTATAACTTCTGTTATTGGTATGTGTTTGGCTATATCTTTAATTTTAGGCTTGTGTTTATTTTGTTTTTCAGATTTTTTAAGTGTTTTTATTCTTAAAGATGCTTCGTTAGCTTATGTTTTAAAATATTTAGGGGTTTGTTTGCCTTTTGTATCTTTAAATTTTGTAATTATTTACATATTAAATGGATTGCAAAAACTTAAGCTTTATACAGTAATAGTAACTATTACAAACCTTTTTAATGCTTTGTTTACCGTACTTTTAATATATTATTGGGGTTTAAAGGGCGCGTTGTTAGCAAGTGTAATAATACCAATTTTAACCTTTGTGGTAAGTCTAATTTTTAAAGAGGTTAGATACCATTTGTTAAAAGTTTTTGTAAATATTAAAAACGTATCTATTGTTTTTTTAAAGTCTATTTCTGTTTATTTAATAATGGCAACTTATTCATCAATATTAATAAGTTTAGCTTATTTGTTTATTCGAAATAAAATTATATCAGATTTTAATTCAGAAACAGCAGGCTTATGGGAAGCAGTAAATAAAATATCTGCATTTTATATGGTTTTTTTTTCATCGCTTTTTACGTTGTATTTACTGCCAAAACTGTCTGTAAATAAAACTATTTTAGGGTACTCTAAGATAATGAAAACATACTTTATGTATATAATACCTTTAGCATGTGTTTTATTCACTTCTATGTTTTTGTTAAGAAGTTTGTTAATTAAAATATTTTTAACAAATGAGTTTAAATCTATAGAACAATTTTTTCATTTACAGTTTATTGGAGATTTTATTAAAATTATTGCTTTTTCTTTAGCCTATCAATTTCATGCTAAAAAAATGGTAGCATTTTATTTTATTAGCGATTCTATATTGTATATATCATTTTATATTTTTAGTTTATATTTTATTGAAATATTTAAACTTGAGGGAGTTTTTTATGCGTATATTTTAAGTTCAATATTATACTTAATAACAGTTGGTGTTTTTATATATTTTAAGAATGAAACTTATTTAAAACGAAATGATAAAAAATTTTAAAATTATACTTGTTTTAAGTTTTCCTTTATTATGTAAATATCTTTTTTTGACTTTGTTTATAGATTGGAAACTGTTTGATTTACAAGATATTGTAGAGGATGTTGTTTTTTTTATAGGTGTTGTCTTTCTATTTTATGCAGCTAGTATTAAAGGGAATGGCTTAATTAACTTAGTTAGTTTATTTTATGTTAGCTATGTTGTTTTAGAGACCGTTTCTTATATGGCAATTTCTTCAAATTTTTCATCTTCGTTTATGTACCTACTTTTAGAGTCAAATAAAGGTGAATTGAATGAGTTTGTATCTTCTTATGTTAGTCTGCCTATTGTATTATTTTTTATAGTTGGGGTTGTATTGTTTTTTAAAATAAAAAAATATAAGTTTAAAGTATTTGGTTTTAAGAATGTTATAGTTGGTGTGCTGGGTTTTTTAGCTGTTTGTTTTGGTTTAAAGTATACAGGATTTATAGAAAGTAATGTGTATCATAATATTGTAAGAGGTGTTTACGGTTATGTAGACTTACAAAACAATACGAAATTTAATGAGAATATAGATAGTCAAGATTTGGTAATAACTTCAAATAATGAGGTGCTAGTTTTTGTTTTGGGAGAATCTACAGTAAGAACACATATGCAAATTTATGGGTATAAGCGAGAGAATACACCGTTACTTAATTCTATTAAAGACAGTCTGTTTATATTTGAAAACGTAGTTTCATCAGATGTGTTAACTTTAAAGGCTATGCCTAAAATATTAACATCCATAGATGTAAGTAATAAACAAGAAGAACAATATAATATTGTTGAAGTTTTTAATGCTGCAGGGTATAATACTTACTGGTTGTCTAACCAACGACCAATTAGTTATCATGATAATGTAACAAGTAAAATTGCGTCTCGGTCAAAAGAGTTTAAGTTTTTTAATCATAATATTGATAAACATAGCACAACTTTAGATGGCGTTTTGTTACCAGATTATAGCGAAATTTTAAAAAAGCCGGGTAAAAAGGCTGTGTTTGTAAGGCTAATTGGAACTCACTTTGATTACAACAAAAGATATCCTGAAGCCTTTAAAAAGTATGGTAAAGAGCAATTAAATTTATCAAAAGAAGAAAAGATTTTAAATCATTATGATAACGCAGTTTATTATAACGATTATATTGTACACACTTTAATAGATAAGCTAAAAGGAAGTGGTAAAAAGAGTGCTTTAGTGTATCTTTCAGACCATGGTGAAAACCTATATGATGAGGGTACAGATTTTTTTGGAAGAAATGAAGAACGCTTAACTGCTACTATGTTTAAAATTCCATTTCTTCTTTGGACCTCTAATAACTTTGAGTATCCAAAAGACTTTCAATACATACCCAATAGAAAATTTATGGCAGATCATACTTATGAGTCTGTAGGTCATGTATTTGGTGTATTACATAAAAGTATGCAGGTTGAACATAGCATATTTTCTTCAAAATTTAAACCTAGAAATCGTAAAGTTGTAAATGCAATAGATTTTGATAAAGAGTTTGTTAAACAAAATGACTAAAAAAATATGCATTTTAACAGATAGTTTAAGTTCTGGTGGAGCAGAAAAAGTAGCAGCTAACATGTCTATTGCGTTAAGTAAAAAGGGCCATGAGGTTACTGTTTTTTCTATGCAGGATATAATTAATTATTCATATAATGGGCATTTATATAATTTTGGTTTAATTAAGCTTAAGCATAATAGAATAAAAGCGTTTATTAAATTAAGACAGTTTTTTAAAGAAAACACCTTCGATTATATTATAGATCACAGACTTAGAGATAAGTTTTTTAAAGAAGTTATATTTTCTAAGTTTATATTTAATGCTTCTCATGTAATTTATTGTATACATAATTATAGGTTAGAGTATTATTTCTCCTTTTTAAGTAAGCCTTGGTTAGCTATTTATCCACATGCAAAAAATAGAACTTTTGTTACTGTTTGTAAAACAATAGAAGAATACTTATACTCTAAGTTAAAATTAGAAAGTGTTACTATCTATAATTTTTTAAATTTTGATGATATTGATTTGTCTAAAGAGTCAAAAAGTAATTATGGCGATTATGTCATAGGGGTTGGTAGGTTAACCAATATTAAACAGTTTGATAAGTTAATAAGAAGTTATTATAATTCTAACTTGCACCAACAAGGCATAAAATTATTAATTCTTGGAGATGGGCCAGAAAAAAAAAGACTTAGGTCGTTAATAATAAATTTGCAATTAAATAATGACGTGGTGTTTCTAGCTTTTAGAGACAATCCATTTAATTTAATTAAAAATGCTAAGGCCTTAGCTTTAACGAGTAAAGTAGAAGGTTTTCCAATGGTATTGCTAGAAGCTTTAACTTTAAACGTACCAGTAGTAGCTTTTAATTGTAAAAGTGGGCCCAGCGAAATTATTAAGAATAATGTAAATGGGTTCTTGGTCGATAATCAAAATGAAGAAGACTTTACCTTGGCTCTTAATAAGCTGCTTGATAATTTTTTATATAATGAAATTAAAAAGAATACTTCTCTAGGTCTTGAAGTTTTTTTAGAAGATAAAGTAATTCAGGAATGGGAAAAGCTTTTTAACCAGATATAAGTTTTCTTAATAGAGTAAAATAGTTTAGTAGGTAAATAGTATTTTATTTTTTTTTCAAAAGAAAGGTTAGATACATCAATTTTAGCTTTGTAGAAATTGACAAGCACATCATTTTTTTCCATTTTATATAGTACTACTAATTTATAATAAATAAAGTCAATATAAGGCTTGAGTTTGTGTTCGTTTTTATTAGTTAAATACTTTGTATAATCTGGAATTATTCTTTTTGTTTCTTGATTTGGCGATGTTAATTGGCCCTCTATACCTGTTAAATAATAAACTTTAGCAGATTTGTAATGGGTAATATGGTATAAACTAAAACATCTTATAAAAAAATCTTCCTCCTCTCCATAATTTATTTTATCATCAAAAAAACCAATGGATTCAAAAATATTTTTCTTGATAACCAGAGAGCTTGGGGTAAAAATATTTCGTTTCAGGCTAAAATAATTTGATAGAGTTACAATCTGATTTTCGTTAAAAACTTCTGCTCTTAAATTTATTTTAGTGTTTTCTTTGCAAGTTTCTGCTGCGGTAGCAATAATTTTTAATGTGTTATCACGTTTTATTATATTAAAAATAGTCTGCAAATAATCTTCACACCACAAATCATCAGCGTCTAAAAGAGCAATGTAATTAGATTTGGCTTTTTTTATCCCAACATTTCTAGCAGCAGAAAGCCCATGGTTTTCTTGAGAATAAGTAAATAGCCTAGAATCTTTTATTTTTTTTACCTGGTTTAAACTGCCATCGGTGCTTCCATCATTAATAACAATAATTTCAAAATCAATAAAAGTTTGATTTATGACACTCTCTAAAGTTTTAAGAATGTATTTTTCTTTATTGTATAACGGAATAACTACAGAAAAAAAAGGCATTATTTTTTTATTTTTAAGGTGCAAAAATAACCTAACCTATAAAAATCGTAAAGTATAAGAGAGGGAAAAGAAGAATTGAAGTTTATTATAAGTAAGGGTTTTATTAATTTAAAAACAAAAGATATAAAAAAATCTAGTTTTAAGTAACTTACCTTATTATGTAATTTAGAAACCTGGTATTTATTTATACTAATTTTATTTTCGTCAATTAAAAGCATTAAGTTTTCTAAGGCTTGATTTGTTTTTTTTATAAAAACTTTGGCGTTATCATTTCCGTAATGTACTACAGGGTTGTTTATATGGTTTAATTGTATGTTATTATTAATTAGTACTTCAAAAAAGCAAACATCTTCGCAACCGTATTTTTTTAAACTTTCGTCAAACGAATACTGGTTAAAAGTGTCTTTCGAAATTAAGAAGTTTGCAGAGTTAATTATAAATTGTTCTCTCTTTTTAGTGTAAATCCACCTTAGCTTTTTAGGTTTTTTTGGAGGTTTGTTTGTTTGTACAATACCTCCATATACAACATTATTGGTAGGGTGATTTATGTAGTTTTTTATAAAATTTTTATTAAAAGGAAAAACGTCGGCGTCTAAAAATAAAAGATTTTCATATTTAGCATTTTGCCCAAGTAAGTTTCTAATAGCGCTTCTTCCAATATTATTTGGTAACACTTTAAATAAGCAATTATTTAAAGTGTTTATGGCTTCATTTTTCTTATTAATGTCAGAAATCGAACCGTCATCATAAACTAAAATTTCAAAATTAATTTTTTCTTTAGTAACTTGTTTGTATAACTCATTAACCAATGGTACAATGTTATAATTAAAAGTTGGAATAAGAATTGAAATCATGTTCTTTTTGTAAAGACGTAAAAATAAGGTTTTAATTCTGTATAAAATATTTCATATAAAAGTTATACATTACCGCGCAAAATGTTTTTATGGATATGGTCGAGTCTGGCGAGGTTTCAGAATTAATTTATAATAAAATAAGCGAGAATAAAGATGCTCTAGCTAGAACCTACAACAGTTCTAAATCAAGTATTGGTTATTTTTATATAGACGATTTGTTGCCTAAAGATTTAGCTTTAAAATTGAGTGAGGTTTTTCCAGATAAAACAGAAATGAAATGTCTTAAAAGTATTAGAGAGTATAAGTATGTTTCTGCTCAAATGGATAAGCATAATAAGTTACTAGAAAATGTAATCTATGCTTTTCAAGATTATAGAATTGTAAATTTAATAGGCAATATATGTAATATAAACACACTATTTGCAGATGAGTCTCTTTATGCTGGTGGTATTTCTTTAATGGCAAAACATAACTTTTTGCATCCACATCTAGATAATTCCCATGACGCAAAAAGACAGCGTTGGCGTGTTTTAAATTTACTTTATTATGTAACGCCTAATTGGGAATTAGAGCATGGCGGACATTTAGAGTTGTGGCCTAACGGACTTAAAAAAGAACCTGTAGAGATAGAAAGTAAGTTTAATAGGTTGGTAGTTATGGCTACGCACAGTAAATCTTGGCACTCTGTAAATAAAGTTAAAGTAGATAGTAGTAGACGCTGTATATCCAACTATTATTTTAACGATTTACCATTAAGAGCATCTGATAAATTTCATGTTACAAAATTTAGAGGAAGACCAGGAGACACATTAAAAAATTTAATTTTAGATGCCGATGCAAGTTTAAGAATGCTAATAAGAAAAGTGTTTAAAAAAGGCATTAGAAAAAACCCGCATATTTATAAAAAAAACAAATAAGCTATCCTTTTCGCTGTACAACTTCGTACACCTCGCTATTATCGCACTTTAAAGTTTTGCTAGGGTATTTTAAAAGCAATGCATAATCGTGTGTGGCCATAAGTATAGTGTTGCCATTTTTATTAATTTCTTGTAAAACCTCCATAACCTCTATGCTGGTTTGCGGGTCTAAATTACCAGTAGGCTCATCGGCTAAAATAAGTTCTGGGTTGTTAAGTAAGGCTCTAGCTATGGCAATACGCTGTTGCTCGCCTCCAGAAAGTTCGTGCGGAAATTTAAAACCTTTGGTTTTCATGTCTACTTTATCTAAAACTTCTTCTACGCGTGTATTCATTTTAGTTTTGTCTTTCCAGCCAGTAGCTTTTAAAACAAATAATAAATTATCGTTTATAGTTCTGTCGCTAAGTAGTTTAAAATCTTGAAAAACAACTCCCAGTTTTCTACGTAAAAAAGGAATGTCTTTTTCTTTTAAAGTTTTTAAATCGTAATCTACAATATGGCCTTCTCCTTCATTAAGTACTAAATCTCCATAAAGCGTTTTCATAAAACTACTTTTTCCTGTTCCTGTTTTTCCTATTAAGTATACAAACTCTCCTTTGTTAATTTCAACGTTAACATCGCGAAGCACTAAGCTATCACCTTGAAAAATAGAAGCGTTTTTTAATTGTAAAATGGGGGTAGACATAAAGTTAATTTTAAAGCTAGGTAAAAGTATTACTAAAAAGTTAAAAGTTCAATATAAGTTATGTAAAACTTTATAGAGAGATTTTTATATATCATTTTTTAATATTTAATAGTTTGTTTTATAATTATAGCACGATTGTTGCGTTATACATTTTATATTGAATTATCTTTGATTTTAAATTAAAAACGAATTGTTAATGACTAAGAAAATCGGTGTTTCCTTTTTGGTTGCTTTAGGTTTTAGTTTCCAAATTATAGCCCAACAATCTGCAACTTATACAAGTAATTTAGTTGATTATCAAAAGGCCCTTTCGCTATACAATAATCAGCAATACAGGGCGTCTCAGTCTATGTTTAATACAGTAAAAAAGACAGCTAAAGAAGAGGTTTTACTGTCAGACTGTGCATATTATATAGCCAATTGTGCAGTGCGCTTAAACCAGCAAAATGCAGATAGCCTTATAGAAAATTTCGTGGAAGATTATCCAACAAGCACAAAGCGTAACACTGCTTTTGTAGATGTGGCCGATTATTATTTTGCCAACGGAAAATACTCTTACGCCAGAAAATGGTATAATAAAGTAGATGTTAATGCTTTGGGACAAAGTGAGAAAGAAAAATTCTATTTTAATAACGGGTACACTGCATTTACTACCAAACAATTTAAAGATGCAAAAAAGTATTTAAGTAAAGTAGAAAACTCTAAAGAATACGGTTCTCAAGCTAAATATTACATTGGTTTTATGGCTTATGAAGGCGATGATTACGATAAGGCTAACGCGTATTTTGAGCAGGTAAACGACCAAGAACGCTACAAAGAAAAACTATCTTATTATCAAGCCGATTTACATTTTAAATTAGGAAAGTTCGAGAAAGCTATTGAGCTAGCTAAAGAGCGATTAAAAACAAGTACACGCGAGGAAGTGTCAGAGTTGTCAAAAATAATTGGAGAGAGTTATTTTAACCTAGAAAAATATGCAGAAGCTATTCCGTATTTAACTGAATATAAAGGTAAAAAAGGAAAATGGAATAACATTGATTTTTATCAATTAGGTTACGCATACTATAAGCAAGGCGATTATAATAAGGCGATTTCAGAATTTAATAAAATTATTGGTGGTAAAAATGCAACAGCTCAAAATGCGTATTACCATTTAGGAGAAAGTTATATTAATGTAGACAAAAAACAAGAGGCCTTAAATGCTTTTAGAAATGCGTCTCAGATGAATTACGATTTAAAAATTCAAGAAGATGCTTGGTTAAACTATGCGAAAATTAGTTACGAAATAGGGAACCCATACCAATCTGCGCCACAAGTTTTGGCTGCATATCTAGAAAAATACCCTAAAACAAGTTATAAAGATGAGGTAGAAACACTTTTAATAGACTCTTATATTACATCAAAAAACTATAAAGAGGCACTTAAGTTGTTAGATGGTAAGCACAGTTTCGAAAATAAGCAAGCATACCAAAAAGTAGCTTTTTATAGAGGTTTAGAGTTGTATAACGAAGGCGATTATATTGGGGCTAAAGCACTTTTAAATAAATCGTTAAAAGAAGCGCATAACAATATATACACCGCACGTGCAACTTTTTGGAAAGCCGAAACAGATTATAATATAACAAATTATGATGATGCTTTAATTGGTTTTAAACAATTTGTGCAGCAAGCAGAATCATCAACCACACCAGAGTATCAAAACATCAATTATAATTTAGCTTACACTTATTTTAAGCAGAAAAACTATTCGAAATCTACAGAATATTTCAATCAATTTATATCAAATAATAAAGAAGATAAAGTAAGATTAAATGATGCCTATTTACGTTTAGGCGATGGGCATTTTGTGTCAAGTCAGTATTCGCAAGCTATTGCTGCTTATAACAATGCAATTAGTATAGGTGAAATAGATTCAGATTACGCTTTTTTTCAAAAAGCATTAAGTGCTGGTTATGTTGGCGATTCATCTAAAAAAATATCAGAATTAGAGGTGTTTATTAAAGCATATCCAGATTCAAAATTAAGAGACGATGCCATGTACGCGCTTGGTAATTCGTATGTAAAAGAAAATCAAACAGACAAAGCCATGGCGGTTTATAACCGTTTAAGCTCAGAATACAAAATGAGCTCGTTTGTACCAAAAGCATTGTTGCGTCAAGGCTTGGTATATTATAATGCTAGTAAAAACGAACAAGCTTTAACAAAATTTAAAAAGGTCGCAACAGATTATCCTGGCACGCCAGAAGCTGTACAATCTGTAGCAACAACACGTTTAATTTATATAGATTTAGGTCGAGTAGATGATTACGCTAAATGGGTAAAAACTTTAGACTATGTAGATGTTACCGATGCCGATTTAGATAACGCCACCTACGAAGCAGCAGAAAAACAGTACTTAGACAATAATACAGACAAAGCCATTAAGCAATTTAACGGATATTTAAATCAGTTTGCTAACGGGTTGCATGTTTTACAAGCGCACTTTTATATTGCACAATTATACTATAAAAAAGACTTAACTGGTAATGCAGCACCACATTATAAATATGTGGTCGAGGCTTCGCATAGCGAATTTACCGAGGAAGCCTTATCTCGCTTATCTCAATTTTACTTAGAAAAGAAAGATTGGCAAACAGCTATGGCCTTACTAAAACGATTAGAAACCGAAGCAAATCGTCCTCAAAATGTGGTGTTTGCACAGTCTAATTTAATGAAAGCACATTATCAACTAGAAGAATATAACAATGCTGTTTTATATGCAGATAAGGTATTAGCAAGTTCTAAAATAGATAATAAAATTAAAAGTGATGCCCATATTATTATAGCGCGTTCTGCAATAAAAACAGGAGACGAAGACAAAGCAAAAATAGCTTTTGCAAAAGTAGAAAAAGTAGCCACTGGAGAAACAGCTGCCGAGGCTTTGTATTACAATGCTTATTTTAAAAATAAAGAGGGTAATTACGAAGCGTCTAACATATCTGTACAGCAATTGGCAAAAGATTATTCTGGATATAAATATTACAGTGCAAAAGGCTTAGTGCTTATGGCTAAGAATTTTTATGCTTTAAACGATGCGTTTCAAGCTACTTATATTTTAGAAAGTGTAATAGAGAATTTTAAAGATTTTACAGATGTGGTAGAAGAAGCTAAAACCGAGTTAAGTAAAATTAAAAAGGAAGAGTCTAAAACCAACTCGTCTATTTTACCAGAAGAAAACTAAAAGTTGTCAATCAAAAAAGAAAATCAAAACATATGCGTAAGCACATAAAAATCACACTATCAGTAATACTTACTTTAAGTGCGTCGGTTGTTTTTTCACAAGAACAAGAAGCAGATACTATTAAAACAGGAGTTATAGACGTCGTAAAACCTTATGCACCATCAATATCCGATGCCTTTAAAGTAAAAGAAGTACCGTCTCTAGACGATGCTGTTACAGACTCTAAAAAAGAAATAAAATACAATATTTTTTCGTTTCCAGTAGCATCAACATTTACGCCAGCAAAAGGAAAAGCTGCGGTAGTAGAAAAGGCAAAACCAATAAAGTTATACGATAATTACGCTACACTTGGTGTGGGTACATACACAACCATTTTGGGCGAAGTGTATTTAAATCATGCCATTAGTCGTAACGAGAGTGTTGGCGGTTACGTAAGTCACCATTCATCGGCTGGCGGTATAGAAAACTTAATGTTCGACGATAAGTTTTCTAACACAAAATTAAAAGCCAATTACACAACCAGATTACGCGATTTAGCTTGGAATGTAGAAGGTGGTTTTCAGCATCAAATGTATAATTGGTACGGTGTACCAGAATCTCAAATAGCAACCGCTAGAGCAGATAATATAGAAACAGATCATACCTTTTTCGATGTGCATATAGGTGGAGATGTTACTTTCGAAGATACCTATATAAATTCTGGTAGTGTGCTTTTTAGACGTTTTGCAGACAACCAAGGCTCAGGAGAAAATAGATTAACTCTTAAAGCAACGGTAGATGTGCCTGTTAATAGAGAAGAAATCTCAACCGAATTTAAAATAGATTACCTAGGCGGATCTTTCGATAGAAATTACCAAACTAATACACCTTTAGATTATGGCAATTTTCAAGTAGGTCTTAGTCCAACCTACCAATTAAAACAAGACGATTTAACTGTTAACCTTGGCGTTTCTGCATATTATTTAAACGATACCGAAGCAGGAGAAAGTAAGTTTTTTATCTATCCAAATGTAACAGCAACCTACAGGTTGGTAAGCGATGTGTTAATTGCTTATGGAGGTATAGAGGGAGATTTAATCCAGAATTCTTATCACGATTTCGCAAACGAAAATAATTTTGTGTCTCCAACCTTATTTATAACTCCAACAGATAAGCAGTACAACGCTTACGTAGGTTTAAAAGGTAAACTCTCAAGCCATATGAGCTATAATGTTAGTGGTAGTTACACCTCCGAAAAAAACAAGGCACTTTATAAAAATAACGACATTACATTAACAAGTCAAGCATACTCTTATGGTAACTCTTTTGGTATGATTTACGACGATATATCGACCTTTGGATTTGTAGGCGAAATAAATTTTGATGTAAATAGAAACTTTAAATTAGGCTTAAAAGCCGAGTATTTTAGTTACTCTACAGATAACGAAACCGAAGCCTGGAACTTACCAGATATAAAAGGATCTGCTTTTTTAGACTACCAAATAGACAGCCATTGGTTTACAGGAGCCAACCTGTTTTTTGTAGGAGAGCGTAAAGATCAGTTTTATTTAAACGATGGTGCATCTACAGCAAGCCCACTTACGGTAAATTTAGATAGTTATTTCGATGCAAATGCGCATGTGGGTTACCATATAACAGATCAAATTTCGGCATTTTTAAAAATTAATAACATAGCAAACGAGGGCTATCAACGTTGGCAAAATTTTCCGGTGCAAAGTATCCAATTTTTAGCAGGAGCCACCTATAAATTCGATTTCTAATTACAGTAAATTGTTGTTTTGTGCGTTACCACAAGGGTCAGGCTTTCCGCTATATCTTTTTAAAAGTATTAGTATAAAGATATAAGAGCATAGGTAGTTTGTTGGTGTGTTGTTTTAATTAAGGTTTATATATTTCCTCTTTTTAAAAAGGATGTCGCATCAATCCTTAACGCTAGAGTACGAACAAAAGGAGTTTTAGGTATTTTAAGCTTCAGAAAAACTGAATTACAATGTGTTTTATAGTAATAAAAAGTTACTTAATAGTCAGTTTAGCCAAATAATCAAAATGTTCGCCTTCAAAAACAAGTTCACATTTTAAACCAACAGTTTCGCAGGCTAAATTCAAGGTATTTATATCTAAGTATAACCACTTCATAGGTAATTCCTTTTTGCCTTTATATTGTAAAAAGTAATCGAGTTCGCCATAATAACCAGCATTGGTGTCCATCCAATAACCACCATCTTCGTCTTCGTACATGTATTTAATATCCGAAGAATCTATTAAAATTTGTCCGTTAATTTTAAGTAAACTTTTTAAATGCGATAAGTATTTAGACACTTGGCTAAGCTCTTGAAAAATTCCGGTACCATTCATTAACAATAAAATAGTGTTAAAAGTATCAGTTTCGTCCAAAAGCGCTTTTACTTCTGCATTTAAAACACCTCGTTTTTTTGTTACTTCAATAGCGCCTTTAGATATGTCTATAGCTTTAACAGTATTTCCTTTTTTTTGAAGGTGTAAGCTATGGCTTCCCGAACCGCAACCAACATCTAGAATAGAGCCTTTAGCAAGTTTTAAAGCCTTTTTTTCAAGTTTAGGCATATCTGTTATATCTCGAAATAAATAGGGTAGAGGTAATTCATCCTCGCCCGATATACTTGTGGAGGTTATAATATCTTCAGTATAGTTACCATTATGATAATCTAGTAAAGCATGTCCAAAAAGGTCTTTCATAGTATGGTTATCAGTGCAACATTATTTAAGTGTAAGCAAATCTGTTAAATTAATAGCTGTGTTGTAAGTATTACTTTTGTTATTCATTATTAGTAATAACTAAAAATATTATTTTTGCAGTATGCAAAACATTATAAATAATCTTCCAAAACAAGCCAAAGATAAGCATAACGAGAATAAAAAATTCTTTGTTAAATTAAAAAAGAGGCCACCTAAAAACTTAGATTATATCATGGAAGATTTGCATGAGCAAGAGTTTGAAAAAACAGATTGTTTAGAGTGTGCCAATTGCTGTAAAACTACAGGTCCCTTGTTTACCGATAAAGATGTAGATAGAGTAGCCAAGCATTTTAGAATGAAAACACAGCAGTTTATTGCTCAGTATTTGCGTATAGACGAAGATAACGACTACGTTTTACAATCTGTACCTTGTACTTTTTTAGGAGCCGATAATTACTGTTCTATTTACGATGTGCGCCCTAAAGCATGCAGAGAATTTCCGCATACAGATAGAAAAAAGTTTCAGCAAATATCTAATCTAACTTTAAAAAACGTTGCTATTTGTCCTGCAGCTTTTAATATTGTAGAAACGATGAAAAAACTAATAAAGTAAGTTTAGTTATATAAAACCATAATTTCTTAACCTGTATTGAATAGAAAAAATAAATTATGCATGCATAGTTTATTTTAGAATTGTATATTTAGTGAAAACTAAATATGTAATGGAGGCTTTTTTAACTTATTTCGAGAACATACCATCTCAGCATCGAGCTATAATTTTAGTTGGAGGCTTAACTATTTTTTGGCTTATAGAAGGGGCGGTGCCTTTATTTAAGTTTAAATACAATAAATGGCAGCACGCACTTCCTAACATTTTTTTTACATTAACTACTGTTGTTATAAATTTTGCCTTGGCTTTTTTATTGCTTAAATCGTCAGATTGGGTTATGGCTAATAACTTTGGTTTACTTAATTGGTTGCCAGAAATGCCTTTATGGGTATACGCTATTGTTGGTGTGTTTTTTATGGATTTTTTTGGTGCCTATTTGTCTCACTTAGTCGAGCATAAGGTGTCGCCACTTTGGATGGTGCATTTGGTACACCACTCAGATCATAGTGTAGATACCACCACAGCAAACAGGCATCACCCTTTAGAGAGTGTTATTCGTTTTACTTTTACATTGTTAGGTGTTGTACTTATTGGCGCACCAATGGGTATTGTTATGCTATATCAATCTTTATCTATTATAGGTACTCAATTTACCCATGCCAATATTAGGTTACCTAAAAAGGTAGATAAGGCTTTAAGTTATTTTATTGTATCGCCAGACATGCATAAAGTACATCACCATTATATGCTGCCTTACACAGATTCTAATTACGGAAATATATTTTCGGTTTGGGATCGATTATTTGGAACTTATATGGAGTTAGATCGAGATAAAATTATCTATGGTGTCGATGTTTTTCCAGACGAAAAAGAAAACGGAAGCATTAAAGGTTTATTAAAGCAGCCATTTCAGAAATACAGAAGACCAACCATTAAGTAGCTATTAGTTATAAATTAAATACTTGCTTCTAGTTTTCTTAAAAGCTTTTAAGTCGTTACTCCAAGTTGCTTTAATATCATTTTCACTTAAACCAGATTCTATTTGTTTTTGTAAATCGTTAGTTCCTGCATGCTTTGTAAAATTGGCAGTATTAAAAAATAACGATTTGTCTGTTGTATTTTTATAAGCTTTAATAATCCACTTTAAAGTCATAACGCCATATAGTTGCTCGTCTTTTAAATCTTCACCATAGCAAACAACATTTTTGTGTTTTGGGTGTTGGGCTCCAAAATTGGCAATTGGTGTGTAATTAAAAGAAAGCACTTTTTTGTCTAAAAAAGGAGCGCCATATCTTTGAAATTGAAACTCTGTACCACGACCAGCATTAATATTTGTGCCTTCAAAAAGGCCTAAACTAGGGTATAGTTTTATAGCTTGATCGTTAGGTAAATTTGGCGAAGGCCTAATAGGTAAACTGTAATAAGTATTGTGCGTATAATTTTTTATAGAAATTATATGGATATCGCATTGCGCATTATTTTTTAGCCACTTCTCGCCATTTATCATTTGTGCATATTCGCCAATAGTCATACCGTGTACTAAAGGAATAGGGTGCATGCCTAAAAAGCTTTTGTTTTCAGTTTTTAATGTGGGTCCGTCAATATAATGCCCATTAGGGTTTGGTCTATCTAAAATTAAAACAGAAATGCCTTGTTCTGCACAAGCCTCCATAACGTAATGTAAAGTAGATATGTAAGTGTAAAAACGCACACCTACATCTTGTATGTCAAAAATTACAAGATCTAAATCGCTAAGTTGCTCTTTTGTTGGTTTTTTGTTTTTTCCGTAAAGCGAAACAATGGGTAAATTTGTTTTTGTATCAATACCATCTTTTACTAGCTCTCCTGCATCAACACGACCACGAAAACCATGCTCTGGCGAAAACACCTTTTTTATATTTACTTGTAAAGACTTTAAAGAGTCTACCAAATGCGTGTAACTATTTTTAATATTATTTTTAAAAATTACACTAGTTTGGTTTGCAACAATACCAACACGTTTACCGTTTAGTAATGGTAAATAATTTTCAGTTTGGTTAGCACCCATAATAATTTTATTATTGGTTACAACGTCGTTATTAATCTCTTTTTTAGTTTCGACTTTCGTTATTTCTTTTTTGTCTTTTTCTTTAGATAAGTTTGCGCAAGAAATCATGACTAAAACAAATAATAAAACTGTATTTTTGAAAACATTAAATCGCATAAGTAAAATTTGAATTACGAGTATTTTATAGCAAAACGCATTAATAGCAGTAAAGCGTATAAAAGTAGCATTTCGGCGCCAATAATAAAAATTGGTATTGCAGCAATTGCTATAGGAATTATAGTTATGATGATTGCTATTGCAACAGGAATTGGGTTACAGCAAAAAATACGCGATAAAGTGGTTGCCTTTAATGGCCATATAACCATAACAAATTACGATAGTAATAATTCGCAAGAAAGCGTGGTGCCAGTATCTACAAATCAAGATTTTTACCCCGAATTTAATAGTGTAGAAGGTGTAAACCATATACAAGGTGTAATAACAAAATTTGGAATTATTCGTACCGAAACCGATTTTGAAGGTGTTGTGCTAAAAGGTGTTGGAGCAGATTATAAATGGGATTACTTTAAAGAGTTTTTACTAGAAGGACGTTTGCCAGACTACACCCATAAAAGAAATCAAGAGGTTTTAATATCTCAATATTTAGCTAATAGATTGGGGTTTAAAGTAAATCAAAATTTCCAAATGGTCTTTGCAAAAGACGATCCAGAGAAAATGCCTAATATTATAACATATACTATTGTAGGTGTTTATAATTCTGGTTTTCAGGATTTTGATGCAACTTATGTTATTGGAGATATTAGGCACATGCAACGTATAAAAAAATGGGATAGCACGCAAGTAGGCAATTTCGAAGTTTTTATAGACGATTACAACCAGTTAGATGCTAAATGGAAAGCCATTCATAAACAACTACCAACACTGGTAGATTCTTACAGGGTAACAGATAAATTTCCAACTATTTTCGAGTGGATTAAAATTTTTGACAAAAACATATACGGTATTATTGGCATCATGATACTAGTTGCTGGTATAAATATGATAACTGCATTATTAGTTTTAATACTAGAGCGCACCCAAATGATAGGCATTTTAAAAGCTTTAGGAAGTAACAATTGGAGTGTGCGTAAACTTTTTTTGTACAATGCATCTTATTTAATAATTCGCGGATTAATTTTAGGTAACATACTTGGTCTAGCATTACTTTTTACACAAAAATATTTTAAATTATTTCCGTTAGATCCAAGTGTTTATTATGTTACCGAAGCGCCAGTTTATATAAGTTTAACCTATATAGTGGCCTTAAACATTGGTACGCTTGTACTATGTTTGCTTATGTTATTGGTGCCATCTTATATTATTACAAAAATATCGCCAGTAAAAGCCATTCGTTTCGAGTAAACGTTATTTGTTTTTTTATTCAATAATTAATTTAGTGTCTGCAAAGTTTTAAGGCTTATAGTAAAGTGTCTGTTAGGTTTATAAAATCAATATTTAATTTCTATTTGTTTGGCGTAGTTAATTACCTTTTCGGTTGTTTTATTTACTTCGCTTTTTCTCCAACTTACATATAAATCTATGTGTTTATCTAATTCAATAAACCTAACGTTACTAGCATAAGAAAATTTAAAAGATAGTGGAAGAATAGAAATTCCAAGCCCTTTAGAAACTAAATTTATAATCATGCCTCCAAAATCTGATTCAATTACAGTTTTAGGTTCAAAATTATGAGTATTAAAAAAATGTCTTAAAAGCGAAGCAAAAAATGTCTTTTTGTGTAAGCCAGTAATAATAAATTTTTCATCTTTTAAATCGCTTAATTTTTGTAAAGTGTCTTTATTTAACCAATGGTTTTGTGGTACAACCAAGCAAATCACTTCGGTGTTTAGTTTATAAGAATTAATGTTTATGTTTTGTATTGGGTCTCTGCTAAAAGCAATATCGGTTTGGTAATCGAGTAGTAGTTTTTCATGGCCTTCGTCTTTAGGTTCGGTAAGCTCTAGTTTTAAATCTGGTAAATTAATATTTAGTAACTCAAGAAATTTAGGTAAATAACTAAAGGCTATAGATCCAGGATATGTAATAGAGACAAAGCCAGTAATACCTTCATCAATTTTCTTTGCCTGCTTATTAATTTGGTCCAGATTGTTTATAACATCAGTCCATTTATGTTTAAGAAATAAGCCCGCATCAGTAAGTTTTACATTTCTTTTATCTCTCTCAAAA
Source organism: Postechiella marina (assembly GCF_039538365.1). Classification (NCBI taxonomy): domain Bacteria; kingdom Pseudomonadati; phylum Bacteroidota; class Flavobacteriia; order Flavobacteriales; family Flavobacteriaceae; genus Postechiella; species Postechiella marina. The sequence continues at coordinate 58,745 of NZ_BAABCA010000006.1, read as the reverse complement.
AGTTGCACATTAATTTCGTCTTCTAAAGTTTGTATTTGTCTGCTTAGGGACGATTGAGATATAAATGCTTTCTCGGCAGCTTTCCAAAAATGTAATTCGTTAGCAAGTATTAAAAAATGCTTTATATGTTGTGTTGTCATTAGTAATGCGTTTTTTGCATTAATAATGTAAAAATATGTATTTTTCAATACCTGTCAAAATACGTCCTTTGTCTTATAATTTAAATTTATTGGCTATGGGAATCGAAAATTTACTAACCTACATGGTTTCTGCTTTGTTTTTTGTAATGACACCTGGCATGGATACTGTTTTTGTTTTAAACAAGTCTATTGGGCAAGGTAGAAAATCTGGGGTTTATGCCACACTAGGTGTTAATACAGGGGTATTAACGCATACTTTTTTAGCTGCTATAGGTGTTTCTGTTTTATTGTCTAAATCGGTTTTAGCGTTTTCTATAATTAAATATGCAGGTGCTTGTTATTTAATATATGCAGGGTATTTAAAATTAAAAAACAACATAGGTGTTTTGTCAGAAAATACAGAAAAAGAACAGGCAGTTAGTTCGAAAAATGATTTTTGGTCTGGTTTTATAACAAATTCTTTAAATCCGAAAGTTGCATTATTCTTTTTGGCATTTTTTCCTCAATTTGTAACTCCGTCGCAAATAGATAATCCTATTCCTTATCTGTTATTGGGCTTTACATATGCAGTAATAGGCATTGTTTGGTATTTAATTTTAACCTTGTTTGCTAGTGAGTTTTCAGAAAAAATAAGAAGCAACCCTAAAACGGGGATATGGATTGGTAGAGTTAGCGGATTGGTTTTTATTTTAATGGGACTTAAAATAGCGTTGTCTAATTAATAATATTTTACAGTACCATGTCTTTGTAATGTAAAACGGTGTCAAATCCTTTTTTATTAAAATAGGGCACTGGGTCTGTTTTAGAAGTCACTAAAATAAAATCGCCACCCCAAGCACCTAGACTTTTTATTTCACCTTTAAAATCTGCAAATAATTTTGCTTTTACTGTGGGTTGCTTAATTATCTGTGCAACAATGTTTTCGTGCTCAGTTATAAGATTGTTAAATGTTTCTAGAGTGCTAGCTAAAATCATTTTACTTGTAAGGTTGTTTATTTTAGAAATAGCTTTTTTGTAATCGCCTCTATTGGCTTTGTATTGGGCTATTCCGTCTCTACTATTTTGTTTTTTATTAAGGTAAACAAAGTATATGTGGTTAGAAAATTTTGGGTTAAAATATACAGAGTTGCTAATAGGTGTTTTTTTGTTTAATAGATATGTTATAGGTGTGTTGCTTTGTGCGCAAGCAATGTCGTAACCACTACCTCCAAAGGTGTTGGCTAATAATGTGTAGGGGTTAATGTTTGCCCACTGGGCTATATTGTTAATTAAAGTAGACGATGTGCCTAAACCCCAATGCTGCGGAAAATCGAGGGTAGTTGTTACTTTAAAGCCAGTTGGCTGTGCTAAAAAATCTTTATTTAAGGTTTTTGCAGCTACTAGAATTTGGATAAGACGTTGTGCTATATTATTTGGTTCTACTGGGTTTAAATATTGTGTTTTTATATCATCAAGATGATACTGGCCTTCAAACCAAACGTTATTTTTAAAATCTAAACTTTTCCAAATAATTAGAGGTTCTTCTATAGGTTCTATGCTTAAAGTTTGCCCGTATTTAGTAGGTATGGCAAGTGCGCAAGCACCATCTAGAACTAAGTATTCTCCAGATATTAATAATTTACCGTTACTTCTAAAGCTTTTCATTAATAAAATAATTAGTTTTTAATTCTTAGTGCATTTATGGCTTTAACCACAGCGCTATGGGTTACGGTGTTTGTTTTAAAATGCTCTGTAAGTTTTTGTTTTTCAATCTCGTTAGCTTCAAATTGGTTAAGTATGTTTGTTAGGTGCATTTTCATGTGCCCTTGTTGTATTCCCGTTGTTGTTAATGAGCGTAAAGCAGCGAAATTTTGAGCTAACCCAGCAACAGCAACTATTTGCATAAGTTCTTTAGCAGATGGCTTGTCTAATAATTCTAAAGCTAATTTAACAAGCGGGTGTAAGCCTGTTAATCCACCAACAGTACCCAAAGCTAGAGGTATTTCCATCCAAAAAGTAAAAATGCCATTTTCTATTTTAGCATGAGTTAAACTACTGTATTTTCCATTTTTTGCAGCATAAGCGTGTACACCAGCTTCCACAGCTCTAAAATCGTTTCCAGTGGCCAAAACAACAGCGTCTATACCATTCATTATACCTTTATTATGAGTAACTGCTCTATAGGGCTCCACTTTGGCTATATTAACAGCTTGTACAAATTTGTTAGCAAACTCATGGCCAGATACAGATTTGTTTTCGCTTAAATCTTCAACTTTACAACTTACTTCTGCTCGAACTAAGCAGTCTGGCACGTAGTTAGAAAGAATACTCATAACTACCTCAATATTTTTTTCTTCCGCAGAAAAATTATCAAAAGTTAATGCCTCGTTTTTTAAAGTTTTTGCAAACTGTTCTAAACACGAATTAATAAAGTTGGCACCCATGGCATCCAAAGTTTCAAACGAAGCATGGAGCTGATAATAGCCTTCAAGCGCTTGGGTTTTATCTATTAATTCGATATCAATAATACCTCCACCACGTTTTTTCATGTTTTTGGTAATAACTTCGGTATCGCTTATCAGCTTTGCTTTAATGGTATTAAAAAAGTTTTGAAGCGCCTCTAAACGCCCATGATACATAAAATGAACTTGACCAATTTTAGTTGTAGAAATTACCCTTGTTTTAAAGCCTCCTCTATCTAGCCAAAATTTAGCAGCTTTACTAGCAGCTGCAACAACAGAGCTTTCTTCTATAGCCATTGGTATGGTGTATAGTTTGTTGTTTATTAAAAAATTTGGAGCTATACCTAATGGCAAATAATAGTTAGTTATGGTGTTTTCTATAAACTCATCATGAAGCTGCTGGATTTTTTTATCATCATTCCAATACTGTTTTAAAACCTGTTTTGCATTTTCAGAATCAGAAAAATAAGTGTTAACAATCCAATCAATTTTTTGAGATTTTGACAGTTTAGAAAACCCAGAAATAGCTTTGCTCATAATAGCTTTGTTTTTAAGCGACAAATATAAGACTCTTCACTCGAATTACTAATATGTACTGTAACTAGGTTATTTAAGTGTTAATACGTTGTGCTTTTTGAAGAATTTTTAGTAAACTTGCCGATATTTTATGAAATAAACATCTTTTTTTATGAATTACCTAAAATTCTCTCTTTTTGTAAGCTTGTTTTTTGTTTTAAACCTTAATGCTCAGACCAAAACGATTGGTTTGCAGGAGATTTGGGGTGGCGCTTTTAGAATGCAAGGCATGGATGTGCTACATTCTATGAAAAATGGACAACAATATTCTGTTTTAAATTTTGATAGAGATGCTGGAGCTACATCTATAGATATTTACGATTATAAAACATTAAGTAAAACTAAAACACTTGTTAGTTCTGCTAATTTAAAAGATTTAAGATATTTTTCTGATTACAAGTTTAGTAGCGACGAGAGCAAAATTATTTTAGCTACAAACGAAGAGGCCATTTATAGAAGGTCGTCTCTTGGACATTACTATGTTTATAATATTAGCGATTCTACAGCAACTATTATTTCTACAGATAAAATTCAAGAGCCAACTTTTTCTCCAGATGGTACAAAAGTGGCTTACGGACTTAATAACAATTTGTATGTTAAAGATTTACAAACAGAAGTAACGCTGCAAATTACAGCCGATGGCGAAAAAAATAAGGTTATTAATGGTATTACCGATTGGGTTTACGAAGAAGAATTAAGCTTTGTTCGTGCCTTTGAGTGGAATAAAGATAGTAATCAAATTGCTTTTTTAAGGTTTGACGAAACTAACGTTCCAGAGTTCTCTATGGATGTTTACGGTACAGGGTTATACCAAACACAACAGGTTTTTAAATACCCAAAAGCAGGAGAAGCAAACTCTGAAGTGTCTTTGCATATTTACCATGTAAACGATAAATTGTCTAAACAAGTTCTTGTTCAAAAAACATATACGGACTTTTATATTCCTAGAATAAAATGGACTAATAATGCCGATGTGCTAAGTGCTCAGTTTTTAAACAGAAAACAAAACGAGTTGGATTTATGGATGATAAATTCTAAAACAAATAAAACAAATTTGGTACTTACAGAAACAGATGATGCTTATGTTGATGTAACAGATAATTTAACATTTTTAAAGGATAATAGCTTTATTTGGACAAGTGAAAAGGATGGGTTTAATCATATTTATCACTATGATAAAAAAGGCGCTCTTATAAATCAAGTTACTAAAGGTAATTGGGAGGTAACTAGTTATTATGGTTACGACGATAAATCTGGAAATATTTTTTATCAGTCTGTAGAAAACGGATCGATAAATAGAGATGTGTATTCTGTTAAACTAAATGGACGTAATAAAAAGAGATTATCGAAAAATGAAGGAACTAATAATGCCGATTTTAGTGCCGATTTTTCTTATTTTATCAACACTTTTTCTAGTGCTTCAATACCTACAAGATACACTTTAAACAGTGCTGTTTCTGGCGATGTAATTAAAAATATAAAAGATAACGAGGCTTTATTGGGTAAATTATCTGCATATAAAATTTCTAAAAAAGAATTTACAACCATTAATGTTAATGGTAACGATTTAAATATGTGGATGATAAAACCGTTAGATTTTGACGCATCTAAGCAATACCCTTTATTTATGACACAATATTCTGGACCAGGATCTCAATCTGTAGCAAATAGCTGGAATAGTGCAAACGATTATTGGTATCAAAGTCTAGCGCAACAGGGATATATTGTGGTTTGTATAGATGGTAGAGGTACAGGTTTTAAAGGAGCTAAGTTTAAAAAAGTAACCCAAAACGAATTAGGTAAATACGAGGTTGAAGACCAAATTGAAGCAGCCAAAATATTAGGGAAACGTACATACATAGATGCTTCTAGAGTAGGAATTTGGGGGTGGAGTTTTGGTGGTTTTATGAGTAGTAACTGTTTGTTTAAAGGTAACAATGTGTTTAAAATGGCTATAGCTGTGGCACCTGTTACTAGCTGGCGTTTTTACGATAGTATTTATACAGAGCGTTACATGACAACACCTCAAGAAAATGCAAGTGGTTACGACGAAAACTCACCTATAAACCATGCAGATAAACTTAAAGGCGATTTTCTTTTGGTACATGGGTCTAGCGACGATAATGTGCATTTGCAAAATACAATGCGACTTACAGAGGCTTTAATTCAAGCCGATAAAGCTTTTGATTGGGCTATTTATCCCGATAAAAACCATGGTATTTATGGTGGTAACACAAGATTACATTTGTTTAAAAAAATGACTAACTTCATCAATGAGAATTTAGGCGATAAAATTAAAAATAATTAACACGTGCCTAAAAAACACATACTCTAAGTTTTAGAGCGTAAAATTATACTAACCGATACAATTATATATGGCAGCACCAGCATTAAAACCACATCAACAACAACTTTTTGGCCAACCAATTGGCTTATATATTTTATTTTTAACAGAGATGTGGGAGCGCTTTTCCTATTATGGAATGCGAGCGCTATTAGTGCTTTACATGACAACTTCTGCTTTGGGAGACGATAATCGCGGGGCAGGTCTTGGTTGGACAAGCAAAGAGGCTTTAGCTCTTTACGGTTGGTATACTATGTTGGTTTATGTTATGTCTATACCTGGAGGTATGATTGCCGATAAGTTAATTGGGCAGAAAAAAGCGGTGCTTTGGGGTGCTATTATTTTGTGTGCAGGGCATGGTGTTTTAGTTATGACAGATTTGTGGGCTTTTTACGTAGGCTTAGGTTTGGTTATTTTAGGTGTTGGTTTATTAAAGCCTAATATCTCTACAATGGTTGGCGGACTTTATAAGGAGGGTGATATTAGAAGAGATAAAGGGTTTAGTATATTTTATATAGGAATTAATTTAGGGTCCTTATTAGCAACATTAATTGTGGGCGCTGTAGTTGCAAAATGGGGTTGGCACGCTGGTTTCGGGCTAGCTGGTGTTGTTATGGTTTTAGGATTAATTAATTATATAGTTGGACAAAAGTACCTTGAAGAGGTAGGTAACTTTATACCTAATAAAAATGATGAGAACGAAGTATCTTACGGTGCTTTGTATGCTAAGTTATTTAAATCGCCTAAACAATTAATTATAGTTGGCGTTTTGTTTTTAGCATCTATATATGGGTGGTATGTTTTAGAGTGGGGGTTTGGTTTACTGTTTTTATTTTTAACAGCTATTTCTGCTTTATTAATTATGATTTACAAAGAGTTAGAGACTCAAGTTTATAAAGATAGATTTCTTGTTTTATTATTATCGTTTATAATGGTAATTATCTTTTGGGGTGCGTTCGAGCAAGCAGGAGGATTAATGAATTTATATACAGATACAAACACAGATAGAGTTTTATTTGGCTGGGAAATTCCAACTGTTATGTTTCAAAGTTTAAACGCAGCTTTTATTATTCTTTTTGCCACGTTTGTAGCGGGTATTTGGGCAAAAAGAAAACTAAAAGGTAAAGAGGCTTCTTCTTTATTTAAAATGGCTTTGGGTATTATAATTATGGGACTAGGCTTTTTATTTATGGTTTTTGCAGCTATGGAGTTCGAAAGATCTGGTACATCTAGTATGATTTGGTTGGTGCTTGCTTACCTTTTTCATACCATTGGCGAATTATGTTTATCTCCTGTAGCGCTATCTTTTATTACAAAACTAGCACCTGTAAAATACGCTTCGTTAATGATGGGGGTTTATTTTGCAGCTTCTGGATTAGGTAATAAAGTGGCAGGAATTATAGGAGAAACTGCAAGCGAGTTTGGAGAGCTTACTATATTTTCTGGAATTGTTATTTTTACTGTAGTAATTGGTTTGTTGTTTGTAGCAATTTTAAAACCATTAAAACGATTAACACATGGTGCTGAAGAAAGCGAGCGTGTTTTAAATAATGATGAAGCTGAAGGATTCGAATTAATCGATAATTAAAGGATACCTACTAAAACTTTGGCAATAAAGTTTTTTCATACTAACTATTAAATATTTTCTTTTTTATGAATACAGATGTCGAAAATCTATTTAAAGACAAAGTAATTGGGCATCCAGCTGGGTTATTTGTCATTTTTTTTACAGAAATGTGGGAACGCTTTTCGTTCTACGGAATGAAAATTTTATTGGTGTTGTTTTTAACCGCACCTTTTTTAAGCGATAATCCAGGTTGGGAATGGTCTAGAGAAAATGCCATGGCTTTAATTGGTACCTATTCGTCTTTATTATATTTAACACCTATTGTTGGAGGGTATATTGCCGATAAAATTACAGGCTATAAATGGGCAGTAATTATAGGATGTTTTATTATGATGCTTGGGCATTTAGCTATGGTTTTCGAAACAACAGCATCTTTATACATTGGTTTAGGTTTATTAGTTATTGGTACTGGTTTTTTTAAACCTAATATGACCTCTATGATTTCTGAAATGTATAAAGGCAAAGAGTCTAAAAAAGATGGGGCCTATACCATTTATTACATGGGGGTTAACGCAGGGGCCTTTTTTGGAATGATGCTTTGCGGATATTTAGCAGAGAATATTGGTTGGAGTTACGGTTTTGGTTTGGCTGGTATTTTTATGCTTGGCGGATTAATTCAGTTTTGGCTAGCTAAAGATTTATTTGGAAGTATTGGAGAGAAACCATCAAAAGTATACGAAGTAGAATTGACTCCAAATATAAATGAAGAAAGTACTGAAACTAAGGAAAATGTAATTACCGAAAAAAGAAATCCTTTTACATCTTTAGATAAGGTTTTAATGGTTTTATCTGCCATAGGAGGCGTTTTATATTTGTTTAACGATCCTATATCAAAAATAGGAAATATTAACTTATTACCTTTTAATATTGGTAGTTTAGATGGCTCCAGTGCTACAGTGCTTTTGGCTTTAGTTATGTTTTTGTATTTAATCATTTCTAGAATGTCTAGATACGACCGTATTGTAAGAGATAAAATTATTGCAGTTTCTATATTCGGAATATTCACGGTGTTTTTCTTTGCTGCATTCGAGCAATCTTTAGGTTCTATGACGCTTTTTGCTAGAGATTACACAGATAGAGCTTTAACGGGTAATTCAGCTTTAATTTTCAAAATTATAGATTCTATTCTTACGGTAGTTCCTTTAGCTATTATTACTTGGGTACTTTATATTTTATTTAGAAAAACATTTTCTAAAATTCCATATTCTAACATTGTATTAGCCTTAACTTTTGCCTTTTTGTGGTATGTGGTGTATTACAAAATAAACAATGAGTTTAGTAAAGAGGCTACAGAGGTTGGAGCTTCGTGGTTTGGTATTTTAAATTCGTTTTTTATTATAACATTAGCACCTTTATTTTCTAAATGGTGGGAAAGTAAGTATAACCCTAGTGTTGCCATGAAATATGGAATAGGTCTTATGTTGTTAGGTGGTGGTTTTGGTATTCTGGTATTTGGTACTATGGGTATTCCTCAAGGTGCAAAAACAGCATCGGTAAGTATGATATTTTTAATATTGGCTTATTTACTTCATACTATGGGAGAGCTTTGTATTTCTCCAGTAGGCTTATCTTACCTTAGTAAACTTGTACCCGGAAGAATGATTGGTTTTATGTTTGGTATTTGGTATTTAGCAATAGCTATTGGCCAAAAAGCAGCAGGAACAATGGGAGGTATGATTGATAAAATTACCGAAGAATATTCGTTAAGTACTTTTTTCTTAATATTTACATTAGTTCCTGTGGGAATTGGCGTAGTTTCTATGCTATTAAACCCTGTTCTTAAAAAGTTAATGCACGGTGTTAAATAGTATTTATACTTTTAAAATTGTTAAATAAATTTCAAAATGCGCCTATTTAGGCGCATTTTTTGTAAGTTCGGAACAACTTTTGCAACAAAATTATTATGAAAAAGACACTATATGTAATGCTTGTATTGGGTTTTGTAACCTTAAATAGTATAGCGCAAGAAATTAATTGGGTAACTTTTGAAGAGGCTTTAGAACTTCAAAGGAAAACGCCTAAAAAAATTATGATGGATGTGTATACCAGTTGGTGTCCGCCATGTAAAGCTTTAGATAAAAATACATTTCATAACGAAGATGTTTCTAATTATGTTAACGAGCATTATTATGCTGTAAAGTTTGATGGAGAGGGTAATGATGTAATATCTTATAATGGTGGCGAATTTACAAACCCTAATTACGATCCTGCTAAAGCAAATAGGCGAAATTCTCCGCATCAATTAGCAGGTTACCTTCAAATTAGTGCTTACCCAACTATTGTGTTTTTTGACGAGACAGGAAACGTTATTGCTCCAATAAAGGGCTACCAAACACCTCCGCAAATAGAGTTATACTTAAAATTATTTAAAGAAAATCATTATAAAACTATAGATTCTCAGGAGAAATTTAGTGCTTATGCAAAGGCATTTAAACCTGAATTTAAAAGCTAATATTTTATTTATTCAGTTTTTAATAATCAATAATAAAAGCTCCTTTTTTACCTGTTGGGTGAAAAGGGATTTTTCTTTTTTTACACACAGCTTCCCATCGCGTTAGGTAAGATTTATAATTGCTACCATCAGCAATTATGTGTTTGGGTTTAATAGAATCTATTAAACGGTTTAAATTAACTTTAGGAGACTGCCTTAGTAATATATAGTCTGGTGTAAAAGATTTTACATTGTAGGAACTTAAACTATCTATTATTAAAAGTTTCTTTTTATTTAAAAGGTATAAATGTTTCAGGCTATCTTTCTTGTGGTTTTTAATATGATTTTTAACTATAAAATTGGTTGCTGTTCTACTTTTAGATTGGGTTATAGAGTCAAAATCATTGGCTAAATAAATTTTATTTTTAGAAATGTTTCCAATTAAGCTAAACCGGTTTTTATGAAATATAATAAGCTGATTTTTAGGTTTATTATAGTTGGTGTAAATAATAGTGCTTTGTAAAAATATGATGCCTAAAAGAGCAAACTTTAAGCTTTTAATAGATTTATTCGTCCAAAAATTAATTATACCGGCTAGAAGTATATAGGCAGACAAAATATATAAAAGGTTAAAAGAAATGTTTTTAATTAAAAATGTGTTTTGATGTGCAACCCATTCGATAAAGGTATTCATTAAACCAATAAGCCAGCCAAAAGTAGATGCTAAGAATTGAGGTAGACTATTTATTGATGCTAAAGCAATAACTATAATGCCAAGCCCTAAAAGAAGCCCAAGTAACGGAATAATAACAAGGTTCGATATAAAAAATAAGCTAGGTATTTGATGAAAGTAATATAAACTTAAAGGTAAAAGCCCTAATTGTGCCGATGTGGTTACGGTTAGTGTGTGCCAATAAAAATTAAGTATTTTGTTTTTAGGTTGCCATAGTTTATATAACAGCGGATCTATAATTACAATAGCAAATACAGCCATGTAACTTAGTTGAAATCCAACATCTAATAAAAACAGTGGTTTTATTAAAAGTAGCACAAGCATAGATAGTGCTAAGGTGTTAAATATGTTGGTTGGGCGTTTTAAATTCATGCCAATAGAAACAATACTAAACATAGTTACAGCCCGTGTTACAGAAGCCGATAATCCTGCAATAAGTGCAAAGCTCCAAAGTATAATAACAATTAAAATAGTTTTTATTAATCGTCCATTTTTAAACTGCTCTATAGGTTTAAAAATAATATTTAGTAGCATTAATAAAATACCAATGTGTAAACCAGAAATAGCTAATATGTGTATAGCTCCTGCGTTGGTATAGTTGTTGTAAATATCTTCGCTTACATCTTGTCTTTGTCCTAAAAGTAAGGCATTAATAATGGCAATCTCGTCTGGTTTAAAATTATATGGTTTTAATTTTTTATTAATGTATTTGCGAATGTTGTTTGCAATACCAAATAGAGTAGTGTGTTTTGCGTTTAATTTTAAAAGCGATGTGTTTGTTGTGGTAATTTGGTCGTAAATGTATTTTTCTCTTAAATACTTTTTGTAATTAAATTGTCCGGGGTTTAATGGCGGGTAAATACTTTTTAATGTTGTTTTAGCTGTAAAAATATCGTCAGTATCTAGGGTGTTAAATAAAGAATCTTTCTTTATGTTTAAAAGTAATTTACCAGAAGCCCTTTTGTTATCAATTTTTAGAACGTTTACAATGTATTTATTGTAGTAATTGTTTGGTTTTAATAACGTTCTAATCTTAAAAGTAATAGTGTTTAAAGAGTCTTTGTTAGGGGTTAAGTTGTTGGAGTAGTGATAGGTGAATCTCTTTTGGTTATGGCAGTTAACAGATAATATACCAATAGAAATTAGTAAGAGATAGGATATAATACCAAACCATATATTTTTAGAGAATTGTTTTTTAGCAATAAAAAAACAAATGCTTAGAGCAATTAATAAAACAGATGTAATTAAGAATGAAGTGATGTTTGGTATGGAAAATAAGTAGCCTATAGTTATGCCTATAACTAAGAAAAGTGTGAGCTTTATTAAAGTAAAATTTATTAACTTCATAAAACCCTAAGATAGGTAAATATTTACAAAACCCTTCGAGCCTCAACAAAGGCCTTGTTCCAATATGTTTCAGAAAACAATGAGGTAATAACGCCTTTACTAGTCGTGGCGTGTATAAACTTAATAGTTCCACTTTTTACATAGGTTACTAAACCTACATGGTTAATGGCATTTCTTCTGTTTTTGGATGTTCTAAAAAAAAGTAAATCGCCTTTTTGTACTTGTTTTAAGGCTATTTTAGTACCTTTTTTAGCCATGTCTCTCGATATTCTAGGTAAATAAATATCGTTTACTCTAAAAGATTCGTAAATAAGTCCAGAGCAATCCATACCTGCTTTGGTGGTGCCTCCCCATTTATATTTAACGCCTTTAAATGTATTGGCGTGATTAATTATTTTATCAGTGGTAGTATAGTTGGCAATATTGTGAGTCGTCTTTCTTGGGTTTTTTGTTTTTTTTGTAATAACTTTAGATGAAGGCGACTTTTTACTTTTAGGTCGTTTTGAAGATTTACAACTACTAAAACTAAGAGTTAAAATAAGAACAAAAATAATGTGTTTCATAGGTAGGTTTATGGCTGAAGCGATTTGTATATTAATTTGGCTGTTTTCTCACTAGCACCTTTTCCTCCAAGGGCTTTTTCTAATTCATAATAATCTAAAAATAACTTGGCGCGTTGGTAACCATCTAGAATTTTAGTAAGTTCTTCTTTAAGTCTTTTAGAATTAAAATCATTCTGAATTAGCTCGGTAACCACTTCTTTGTCCATAATTAAATTAACTAACGATATGTATTTTAAAGTAATAATGCGCTTAGCTATTTGGTAAGACATGTTGCTGCCTTTATAGCAAACTACTTGGGGTATTTTAAATAGAGCGGTTTCTAAAGTGGCAGTGCCAGATGTAACCAATGCTGCGGTAGATACGCTTAATAAGTCGTATGTTTTATTGCTAATAAAGCGTACTTGGTCTGTTTTTATAAAGGTGTTGTAAAAGCTAAAGTCTTGACTTGGAGCACCTGCAATTACAAATTGATAATCAGAGAAATCGTTAATAATGCTAAGCATTACAGATAGCATTTTGGTAATTTCTTGCTTTCTGCTTCCTGGTAAGAGAGCAATAATTGGCTTGTCAGATAAGTTGTTTTCTTTTCTAAATGTAAACTCATCAACTTGCGTTCTATCTGCAATAGCATCAATTAAAGGGTGTCCAACAAAGTTTACTTCATAATCGTATTTTTTATAAAAATCTTTAACAAAAGGAAGGATAACAAACATGTTATCTACATCGCGTTTTATGGCTTTTACACGACTAGCTCTAGAAGCCCAAATTTGTGGCGAAATATAGTAGTTTGTTTTATAATTATGTGCTTTTGCCCATTTTGCAATACGTAAGTTAAACCCCGAATTATCAATAAAAATAATAGCATCAGGATTAAAAGCTTTAATATCATTTTTGCAAGAGGAAATAAATTTGAAGATTTTAGATAAATTCAAAATAACTTCAGTAAAACCCATAAAAGCGCGCTCTTTGTAATGCGTAACTAAAGTACCTCCAACAGCTTGCATAAGGTCTCCTCCCCAAAACCTAATATCAGCATTTACATCTTCTTTAAGTAATGCCTTCATTAAGTTAGCTCCATGTAAATCTCCAGATGCTTCTCCTGCAATAATGTAATACTTCATCTAATTTATAAATTAATACAGTTTAAATAGAAAAGTAAAAATAGCTATAAATACGGTTGCTATTAATACGCCTCTAGCTCTGTAATCTTGTCTCTTTTTTATAAAAATAAAAAACGCAATTAAATTTAAAATGGCACCTAAACTTATAAGTTTACCTAAAAAACCTTCGTTTGAAGCAGCTTTAATAACAGTAGTAAAATCGTCGCCTTGCCCTAAAATAGTCGCGGTAGCAATAAGCCCGATAACGTTGGCAAGAATTCCAACTAATATGCCAATAATAAGTTCTTTATTCATCGTTTAAATTCCAAGTGTTTAAAAATTCAATATGTTTGTGTGCGGTTAAATCGAATAAAGTAGGTACTATGGATATGTAGTTGTTTTCTAGGGCCCACTCATCAGTATCTTCTTTATTGTCTAAATTAACAAATTTTCCCGAAAGCCAGTAATAATCTTTTCCTTGCGGATTTTTGCGTTTGTCAAAAACTTCTTCCCAATTGCCCTTAGCTTGTCTACAAACCTTAATGCCTTTTATGTTGTTTTTTTCAACATTAGGAATGTTTACGTTAAGAACTACATCTTTAGGAAGCCCATTTTTTAGCACGTTTTCAGCAATGGTTTTAACAAACGGTTTGGCAGCATCAAAATTGGCACTCCATTTGTAATCTAATAAAGAAAAACCTATAGCAGGAATCCCTTCTATACCAGCTTCAAGAGCAGCGCTCATTGTGCCCGAGTAAATAACGTTTATAGAGGCATTAGACCCGTGGTTAATACCAGAAACGCATAAATCTGGGCGTCTATCTAAAATTTCTCGAATTCCAAGTTTAACACAATCTGCAGGTGTGCCAGAACAACTGTATTCTACAGCAGTTTCACTAGTTGGGTTAATACGTTCAATATGTAAAGTAGAGTCTAAGGTTATGGCATGACCCATGCCACTTTGTGGGCTATTAGGAGCAACAACAACAACGTCTCCAATACTACTCATTACTTCAATTAAGACTCTAATGCCAGGTGCTGTAATGCCATCGTCGTTTGTAACTAAAATTAACGGTTTTTTACTCATTTATTTTTCTTTTTAAGGCAGTGCTAAAATACATAAAATACGTTGTAAAGATTTAAATTGTTTGCTTTAACAAAAAATTAGCGCCTATATAGTTTAGTTGGCATAGTTTTTTCTTTATTTTAGTAAAATATATAGGTCTAAGTTATATTAAAATCTAGACAAGACCGTTATTTAAAATGAATATGAGAGATATGATGAAAAAGAATTTCAAAATTTTAATGTTGGTTTTACTTTTAGCTTTTGCTTCTTGTAGCTTTACTAGCAAGTCGTTTGACGATCCAGATAAAGATAAATTATTAGTCCAGGTAATTACTTATGTATTGCAACAAGGTCATTTCGACCCTATAGCGATGGATGATGCGTTTTCTGAAGAATTGTTTTCAGATTATTTAGAAAGTATAGATCCTGTTAAGCGTTATTTTTACGAATCGGATTATAAAGACTTTGAGAAGTTTAAGTTGACTATTGACGACCAATTAAAAGCGTTTGATATTACTTTCTTTAATGTAACGCACGAGCGTATGTTACAACGTATTGCCGAAGCTCAAGAGATTTATAAAGAAGTACTGTCTAAACCTTTTAATTATGATATTGATGAGGTTTTTGAAACAGATTACGATAAAAGTGGTTTTGTAAAGAATAAAAAGCAAATGAAAGAGCGTTGGAGAAAACAACTTAAATTCTCTACACTTTCTAATTATGACGATTTAAAGCAAGAAGAAAAAATAGCTATAGCTAATAATAAAGATTATATAGCTAAAACAGATGCAGAAATAGAAAAAGAGGCTAGAGAAGCAACTTTAAAATCGTTAAACATATATTTTAATGATAATGTAGACGATTTAAAACGCGAAGATTGGTTTGCTCTATATGTAAACGCTATTGTAGAAGAGTTTGACCCACATACGTATTATTTAGCTCCTAAAAGCAAAGAAGATTTCGACCAACGTATGTCTGGCAAATTAGAGGGAATAGGCGCAAGGCTTCAAAAACGTATGGATTACATTAAAATTGTAGAGCTTATTTCTGGAGGACCAGCATGGAGAAGTCAAAAACTAGAAGTTGAAGATGTTATATTAAAAGTGAAGCAGGAAGACGAAGAGTTTCCGGTAGATATTGTTGGTATGCGTATTAACGATGCTATTAAATATATAAAAGGTCCAAAAGGTACTAAAGTAACATTAACTATTAAAAAGGTAGATGGTACTATTAAAGATATAGATATTGTTAGAGATGTTGTAGAGCTAGGAGAAACTTATGCTAAGGCATCTTTGGTTAAAAAGAACGAGAAAAAGTTTGGTGTTATTAATTTACCAGCTTTTTATGTCGATTTTGATGATTATAAAAACTTAAACGCAGCAATCGATGTGAAGAAGGATATTGAGCGTTTAAAAGCAGAAGGTATGGAGGGGTTAATCTTAGATTTACGTAATAACGGAGGAGGTTCTTTACCAACAGTTGTAGATATGGCAGGTCTTTTTATTAAAGATGGTCCTATTGTGCAAGTACGATCTACTGGAGCGCCAAAAGAGGTTTTAAGAGACAAAGATAAATCTATTGTTTGGGATGGACCTTTAGTAATTCTAGTAAACGAGTTGTCTGCTTCCGCTTCAGAAATTATGGCTGCAGCTATGCAAGATTATAAACGTGCAATTATTATAGGTAGTAAGCAAACTTACGGAAAGGGTACGGTACAAAATGTATACAACCTTAATAATTTAGTAAGAAATAATACCAGTGGAGATTTAGGAGCTTTAGCATTTACAACTCAAAAATATTATAGAATTAATGGTGGTTCTGTGCAGTTAGAAGGAGTTAAAAGTGATGTAAATGTACCAGGACGTTTTAGTTTTATAGATGTAGGGGAAAAGGAAAAAGAAAATCCTCTACCTTGGGATGAAATTGATGCAGCTGATTATGAAGTTTGGGATAGTTATTTTGATTACGATCAAACAATAAGCAAAAGTAAAGCGCGTATGAGTCAAAATGAGCAGTTAAAACTTATTGAGGCCAATGCTAAATGGGTTAAAAGTAAAATAGATGAAACTCAAGTATCCTTAAACTATGAGAAATATAAAGCTAGTTTAGATTTAAATGAAGAAGAGTCTAAGCAGTTTGATAAAATATCAGATTACACAACAAACTTATCTTTTGAGTCTTTAGCTTTCGAAAAAGAATTGTTTGCTAGTGATACCACAGATTTAAAAGAAAAAAGAGACCGTTGGCACGAAAGCTTAAGTAAAGATGTTTATATTGAAGAAGCTTTAAATGTTTTAGAAGATTTAAAAATGTCTTACGGTGTTAAAAAAGTGGCAAAAATAAAACCTTAAAAAATAAATGAGTAACGTTTCGAACTCACTAAAACAATTAGCGCTTCAAAAATTTAAAAAAGATTTTTGGGGCGTTTTTAGTTTCGGCTTTATTCTTTTCGTAGGAGTTGTTTCTGTATTTGCATATGCTTTTGCACCAGACAATTCTCAGTATGCAAATCAAATGCATTTGGCAATTCATTCTAAAAAGCCTGGGTTTAAAGTGAAAATGCTAACCATTCCGTCTCAAATTAAAACTAATCAAAGTAGTTTTAATGCTTTGTTTTTTGGAGAGAAAAAGAGCGATACAGAAATTCCAATTTCAAATTACACTATAAATAATCAGTTATTAACTTATGTGGAATATGCGTCAGACGGGTTAAAAGGCGTTAGTAAAACAATTAGTCTAAGTGTATTTCCAAATACTTCAGTAGATAACTATGTAAAAGAACAATCCTTTTTATTTGGCACAGACAAGTATGGGCGCGATTTGCTAAGTCGTATTTTAGTAGGTGCAAGAATTTCTTTTTTTATAGGTTTTGTGGCGGTGTTTATTTCTTTGGTAATTGGTGTTTTTATGGGTAGTCTTGCAGGCTATTTTGGAGGTAAGGTAGATGCAGTAATTATGTGGGTTATTAATGTAACTTGGTCTATACCTACCTTATTGTTGGTTATTGCAATTACTTTAACTTTGGGTAAAGGGTTTTGGCAAGTATTTATAGCTGTAGGGCTTACCATGTGGGTTGAGGTTGCTAGGGTAGTACGCGGACAAATTATTAGTGCAAAAGAAATGCAATATGTTACTGCAGCTAGAGCCTTGGGTTTTAATAATTTTAGAATTATTACCAAGCATATCTTACCAAATATAATGGCGCCTGTTATAGTAATATCGGCAGCTAATTTTGCTGCAGCCATTTTAATAGAAAGCGGACTTAGTTTTTTGGGTATTGGCGCACAACCTCCAATGGCTAGTTGGGGAGCCATGATAAAAGATCATTATAATTACATTATTTTAGGTAAGCCATATTTGGCGCTAATACCTGGGCTTTGTATCATGAGTCTGGTTATGGCATTTATGCTTATTGGTAATGCCTTACGAGATGCTTTGGATGTAAAAGGATAGGCTATAACGTTGGATTAGTTAGAGCTTAAATTCATATTCTCGTTTAGTGTATTGATGTATTCTAAAACATCATCTTTACCTATGGTTTTAGACGACGATGTTATAAAGTAATTAGGCATGTCTTCCCACGTTTCTAAAAGAATGTTTTTATAATCTTCAACATGCTTTTCAATAGCTAGTGGTCTTAATTTATCAGCTTTAGTAAAAACGATAGAAAAGGGAATACCGTGTTCGCCTAACCAAGCCATAAAATCTAGGTCTACGGGCTGTGGTGTGTGGCGAATATCAACTAAAACAAAAGCAGAAACCAATTGCTCTCTAAAGTCGAAATACTTAGTAATAAACTTTTGAAATGTTTTTTTTGCGCTTTTAGATACACGTGCGTAACCATAACCAGGTAAATCTACTAAATGCCAGTTTTTATTAATTAAAAAATGATTAATAAGTTGTGTTTTTCCTGGTCTACCCGAAGTTTTTGCTAAACTTTTTCGACTGGTTAACATGTTAATTAACGAAGATTTCCCAACATTACTCCTACCTATAAAAGCGTATTCTGGTAGCATGCTTTTTGGGCATTTTGCAACATCAGAGTTGCTCATTACAAATTCAGCAGATTTAATTTTCATAGTTTTTTTGCTAGAGAAGTAGTGTTATGAGGTGACTTCTACGTTAATATATGATTTTGAGGTGCGTTTAGGGAGCAAATTTAGTGAATACAAATTGAATAGAAAATTAGCAAGCATTTAAAAAGAAGAATAGAGGAAGTTGCAGTATTTATCGCTATTTTAATATGATTTGTTTTTTATTAAAATAAAATGCTAATACGGGATAAAGGAAAAGTGGTAATTAGTATGTGATGAATTCATTTAAAGCTTGAGGCGTTTCATAAACTGCATATTGCGTAAAAGCTTTTGTAATCCAAGTCATTTTTGGAGTTCGTTATTTTTCATGTTCATCAAAAAAACATGATTAATTTCTAGCTATGATAGATTAGAAATTATTTCGAAAAAGCGCTTTATAATTTAAGTATTAACTAAGAATCAAACTACAATCCTCTTTTAATCAACCAAGAATCAAGTATAGTGTTAAATTCTATTGGGTGCTCCATCATTGCAGCATGCCCACATTTATCAATCCAATATAAGTCAGAATCGGGTAAAAGGGTATTAAACTCTTCTGCCACATCTGGAGGTGTTACGGTATCGTTTTTTCCCCAAATTATGCATACAGGAGTGGTCATGTTGGGTAAATCTTTTGCCATATTATGCCTTATAGCACTTTTAGCAATTGCAAGTGTTTTAATTAGCTTATTACGGTCGTTTACAGTTTCGTAAACCTCGTCAACAATCTCTTTGGTGGCAACAGCAGGGTCGTAAAAAACATCTTGAGCTTTCTTTTTAATAACCTCATAGTCGCTACGTTTGGTATAGCCTCCGCCCATGGCACTTTCGTAAAGTCCTGAGCTTCCTGTTATTATAAGTGCTTTTACTTTTGCTGGATATAATTTTGTATGGTATAGACCAATATGACCACCTAGTGAGTTTCCTAGTAATATAACTTGTTTAAAACCTTTAAAATCTATAAAATCGTGTAGGTATTTAGCAAAACTTTTAACGTTGGTTTTAAGCAACGATTGTGAGTAAATTGGCAATTCAGGAATTATAATTTTATATCCTTTATTACTAAAGAATTCGGTAACAGAATTAAAGTTGCTAAGACCTCCCATTAGGCCATGCAATACAATAATTGGTTCGCCTTCTCCTGCCTCGATATAGCTGTATTTTCCTTCTTTTTTTAAACTATGCGTCATTAATCAATTAGTCATTTCATTAAAAACAAATATAGTTATTTCATTCATATTTCAGCCATTTTAATTAAAAGTCCAAAAAAAATATTGCAGGCGTGTTGTTGATAACCTTTTTTAAGTATAGATAGCGTGTTTAGTCTGTTGATTTTGAGTGTTTACGAGCTTCATGTTGTATTTAAGTCTTGATAAAACCTCTTTTTGACGAAAAATTATTAACAATGTGCAGTAAAGTGGTAAAATGTGGTAAAATTTTCGATATATTTGAATATTAAACTTTAAAGTAGGAGAAAAAACGTTTTGATTTCATTAATAGGCACATACGACTGTAAAGTAGATGCAAAAGGGCGTCTTATGATACCTGCTGGAATGAAAAAACAACTTTCTCCAATTGTAGAGGAGGGGTTTGTGTTAAGACGATCTGTTTTTCAGGAGTGTTTGGAATTGTATCCAATGGGAGAATGGCAAACCTTAATGAAGAAGATGAATAAGCTAAATAAGTTTAAGAAAAAGAATAACGATTTTATTAGGCGCTTTAGTGCAGGAGCAAGGATGGTAGAAGTTGATGCTACTGGGCGAGTGTTAATTCCTAAAGATTTAATTGGATTTGCAGGTATATCTAAAAATATAGTGATATCGCCTTCAATAAATATTATTGAAATTTGGGATAAAGATAAGTATGAACAAGCCATTAATGATGCTACAGATGATTTTGCAGATTTAGCTGAAGAGGTAATGGGACAAGACGATGACGAAGATGGAATATCATAACCCGGTTTTATTAAAGGAAACCGTAGATGGTTTAAATATTAAAGAAGACGGCATTTATGTAGATGTCACTTTTGGAGGAGGTGGGCATAGTAAAGAGATTTTAAGGAGGCTTGGAGAAAAGGGAAGGTTGTTTGCTTTTGATCAAGATCAAGATGCGCTTGAGAATGCTTTAGATGATGATAGGTTTGTTTTAATTCATGAAAATTTTAGATATATAAAAAGATTTTTAAGGTTTCATGGGGTGCGATCGGTTGATGGTGTTTTGGCAGATTTTGGCGTATCGTCTCATCAATTTGATGTTGCAGAGCGTGGGTTTTCTACGCGATTTGAAGCAGATTTAGATATGCGAATGAATCAGGAAAACGAATTATCGGCCTTTAATGTTGTAAATGAGTATGACGAGGCAAGGTTAAAACAGGTGTTTTTGCAATATGGAGAGCTAAGAGCAGCGCCAGCAATGGCAAGGTTAATTGTCGATTATAGAGAGTCTCAAAAAATTGTAACTAGTACACAGTTAAAAGAGGTGTTAAAAAAGTTTTTGCCACCAAGACATGAAAATAAGGTGTTGGCTCAAATTTACCAAGCAATAAGGATAGAGGTTAATCAAGAAATAGAAGTTTTAAAAGAATTTTTACAACAAACACCAGAAATTTTAAAATCAGATGGCAGGTTAAGCTTTATTTCCTATCATTCTTTAGAGGATAGATTGGTTAAGCGTTTTATAAGAAACGGATTGTTTGAAGGTGAACCAGAGCGCGATATGTTTGGCAATTTTGAAGTGCCTTTAAAAAAGGTTGGAGGTTTAATAGTGCCAACTAAAGAAGAAATAAAAATAAATAGTAGAGCGCGAAGTGCGAAACTAAGAATAGCAGAAAAGGTTTAAATGAAGAAGAATATCTATAGCGTATTAAAAGGAACGTTTTTAGTTAGTGATGACTCTTTTAAAAACTGGAGAGTTATTCTCTTTATATCAGGCTTAGCTATAGTTATGATTGCGAGTTCGCATAGTGCAGATAAAAAAGTGTACGATATTGCGCGATTAACAAATGAAGTTAAGGAAATGCGATCTGCATTTGTTGATGGGCGATCGCGGTTAATGCGACTTAAAATGGAGTCTGCAATAGTTGTTAAAATGAAAGAAAAAGGATTGGAGCCTTCGGTGGAGCCACCTAAAAAAATAAAAGTTAAATCTCAAAATTAAAGTTCGAACTTGGCAGTAAACGAGAAGAACATATTAAACCGATTGTATTTTGTAGCAGGCTGTATGTTTGTCTTCGGCGTTGCTGTGGTTTTTAAATTGGTAAGTATTCAATTTATTCAGGGTGATAAATATAAGGCTTTAGCAGAACAACGTATTGTTAAAGATTTTGTTATTCCTCCTAATAGAGGTAATGTGTATTCTGTAAATGGTAATTTATTGGCTACATCTATACCTAAATACGAAATTAGGCTGGATGCCATGACGCCAAAAGCATCAACCTTCGAGAAGTACTTGAAGCCATTGTGCGATTCGCTTTCTCGTTTTTATGGTAAGCCATCTACTCGTTATCAAAAGGCAATCCGTAAGGCTAGAGCAAATAGAAACAGGTATTTTTTCTTGGCGAAAAACTTAGGGTATTCAGATTATATAAGATTTCGAAATTTCCCAATGCTAAATCTAGGAGCTTTTAAAGGTGGGTTAATTGTAGAACAGACAGTAAGACGGGAGCATCCAATGGGCGGTATCGCAGAGCGTACAATTGGTTACGAGCGTGTAGATGAAGATGGTAATGTGACAAGACCTGGATTAGATGGTGCCTATGGTATTCAGTATTTAAGAGGTGTAGCGGGTAAAAGAGCAAAGCAGCAAATAGGAAAAGGGCAATGGAAACCTATTTTAGATTATAATCAAGTAGAGCCGCAAGATGGGTATGATATATATACAACTATAGACGTAAATATTCAAGATATTGCACATCACGCGCTTTTAAAACAGCTTGAAATTTACGAGGCAGAGCATGGTTGTGCTGTAGTAATGGAGGTTAAAACTGGTGAGATTAGAGCGATTTCTAACTTAGGAAGAACGCGCAGTGGTAAGTATTACGAAATGTTAAACTATGCGGTTGGCGAAAGTCATGAACCTGGATCTACATTTAAAGTAATGGCAATGATGGCTGCTTTAGAAGATAAGGTTATTGATACCTCTACGGTTATAGATACTCAAAAGGGAAGAAAGCGTTTTTATGGTAGATATATTAGTGATTCGCATCGTGGTGGCTATGGTAAAATTTCTGCTGCAAGAGCTTTAGAGGTGTCTTCAAATATTGGTTTAGCTACAATTATAGATGATAATTATTCAAAAAAACCAGAAGATTTTCTTGATCAGTTGTATGATTGGAGGCTTAACGAAAAGTTAGGGGTTTCTATTATAGGCGAAGGAGAACCTGTAATTCCTAAGCCAGGAGATGTTATATGGAGTAAAAATGCTTTGCCTTCTATGGCTTATGGTTATAATTTAAAATTAACGCCTTTGCAGACGTTGGCTTTTTATAATGCTATTGCTAATGATGGAGAGTTGATTAGGCCTCGTTTTTTAAACGCTGTAAAAGAGTTTGATAAAGAAATTGAAACGTTTGAAAAAGAGGTTATAGTAGATAAGATTTGCTCTGATGAAACTTTAAGTAAAACACGCGAAATTTTAAAGAATATTGTGGTGCGCGGTACAGGTAAACGTATGTATTCTAAAACGTTTTCTATGGCGGGTAAAACAGGAACTGCAAGAACTGATTATGCAGATTTTGAAGCGTGGAAGAAAGATAAAAAGTATGTGTCGTCTTTTGCGGGATATTTTCCTGCAGAGAATCCAAAGTACTCTTGTATTGTTGTTATTCACGAGCCAAGTACAAAAGTTGGTTTTTATGGGGCAGATGTTTCTGGGCCAGTTTTTAAAAGTGTTGCTCAAAAAATTTACACAGACACACCTTTAATAGACGAGGTAGAATCGCTAAAGGTTCAAAACGCATCAGTAAATAAAGAGTTTGAGTCTTATTACGAAACAGCGCAAACTTATAAAACAATTATGCCTAATGTGGTAGGTTTACCGGCAATGGATGCTATTGCACTTTTAGAGAATATGCAAATTAAATTGCAAGTACAAGTTAGTGGTAATGGTATTGTTAAAAAGCAATCTGTTAGTAAGAATAAAAAATTAAAGAATAATCAAATAGTAGTGTTGCAAGCGTCATGATTTTATTAAAAGACATATTGTATAAGGTAACCATAAACGCAGTTGTTGGTAATACTGGTATTGTTGTAAGTGCTATCAATTTTAATTCGAAAAACATAGTGTCTAACGGTGTTTTTGTAGCTATAAGAGGTAGTGTTGTAGATGGGCATAATTATATAGATGCTGCAATAAAACAAGGTGCTGTAGCTGTAGTTTGCGAAGTTATGCCTACTAATTTAGTAAAAGGTGTAACTTATGTGGAGGTCGATACTGCTAGTGGAGCTTTAGCTATTATGGCTTCAAATTATTACCAAGAACCTTCGAAAAATTTAAGGTTGGTTGGTGTAACAGGTACAAATGGTAAAACGACAATTGCTACTTTATTGTATCAGTTATTTAAAAATGCAGGTTACAAAGTAGGGTTGTTGTCTACTGTAAAAATAATGGTAGATGACGTGGAGTATAAAGCAACGCACACTACACCAGATTCGTTAACTATTAATAGGTATTTGTCTGAGATGAATGATGTTGGTGTTGAGTTTTGTTTTATGGAGGTGAGCTCACATGGTATCGATCAGAATAGAACGGAAGGTTTGCATTTTGAAGGTGGAATTTTTACAAATTTATCGCACGATCATTTAGATTATCATAATACGTTTGCAGAGTATCGAGATGTAAAAAAAATGTTTTTTGATAAACTTCCAAAAACAGCATTTGCATTGGTTAATTCAGACGATAAGAATGGGCAAATTATGCTTCAAAATACCAAAGCAAAAAAATATACATACGCTTTAAAAAGCTATGCAGATTATAAAGCTCAAATTTTAGAAAATCAATTAAGCGGTTTGTTGCTTAAATTGAATGATAGTGAGGTGTGGACTCGTCTTATTGGTAATTTTAATGCTTATAATGTTTTGGCAATTTATGCTACTGCAGAGTTGTTGGGTTTAGAAAAAACAGAGGTGCTTCGTTTGGTAAGTGATTTAGAAAGTGTGAGCGGACGTTTTCAGTATTTTATTTCAAACGAAAAAATAACTGCAATTGTTGATTATGCACATACACCAGATGCATTAAAAAATGTGTTAGAAACTATAAATAGTATTCGTACTAAAAACGAAACGCTTATAACTGTATTTGGTTGCGGTGGCGATCGCGATAAGGCCAAACGTCCCAAAATGGGTAATATAGCGACTGTGTTAAGTACCAAGGTTATTTTTACAAGTGATAATCCGCGAAGCGAAAACCCTGAAGATATTTTAGCTGAAATAGAGAAAGGTGTAGAGCCTCAGAATTTTAAAAAGGCTTTAACTATTTCAGACAGAAGACAAGCTATAAAAACAGCATGCCAATTGGCGCAACCAAACGATATTATTTTAATAGCGGGCAAGGGGCACGAAACCTATCAAGAAATTAAAGGAGAGCGCTTTGATTTTGATGATTATAAAACAGTAAGAGAACTTTTAAATCAATTGCAAAAATAAATGTTATACTACTTATTCGAATATTTAGAAAAGCAGTTTCAGTTTCCTGGGGCAACACTCTTTGGTTTTTTAACCTTTAGAGCTGCTTTGGCCATGATTTTTGCATTGCTTTTTTCTACTATTTATGGTAAAAGAATCATTCGTTTTTTGCAGAAAAAACAAATGGGTGAAACCATTAGAGATTTAGGGTTAGACGGTCAAAAAGAAAAAGCAGGAACGCCTACAATGGGAGGTATAATAATAATTCTTGCAACGTTAATTCCTGTGTTATTGTTGGCTAAGCTGGAAAACGTTTACATTATTTTATTAATTATAACTACCGTTTGGATGGGTATAATTGGTTTTGTAGATGATTATTTAAAAAAGTTTAAAAACGATAAAGAAGGCTTAAAAGGACGCTTTAAAATATTAGGACAAATTGGTATTGGTATTATTGTTGGAGCAACGTTGTTTTTTCATCAGGATGTAACAATGAAGGAAAAATTGCCTTTAAAAGAGCGTCAAGTGCTTTTGGCAGATAATTCTAATATATCGCAATCAAAACTTTTTAAAACTGAAGAAAAAAGCACTAAAACAACTATTCCATTTGTAAAAGGAAATGAGTTTGATTATGCCGATTTAGTAACATGGATTAGTCCGTCGTTAGAAAAATACGCATGGGTTGTTTTTATACTAGCGGTTATTTTTATAATAACAGCAGTGTCTAATGGGGCTAATCTTACAGATGGCATAGATGGTTTGGCTGCGGGTACATCTGCAATTATAGTGCTAACATTAGGCATATTTGCATTTGTTTCTGGGCATATTGTGTTCTCAGATTATTTAAACATTATGTACATCCCTCGTATAGAGGAAATAACAATATATATCGCAGCTTTTGTAGGTGCTTTAATTGGTTTTTTGTGGTATAATACTTTTCCAGCTCAGGTTTTTATGGGCGATACAGGTAGCTTAACTATTGGTGGTGTTATTGCGGTAATTGCAATTGCGGTTAGAAAAGAATGGCTAATACCTGTGTTGTGTGGTATCTTTTTGGCTGAAAATTTATCGGTAGTTATGCAGGTAAGTTGGTTTAAGTATACAAGAAAAAAATACGGAGAGGGGCGTCGCATTTTTAAAATGTCGCCTTTGCATCATCATTATCAAAAATCAGGATATCACGAAAGTAAAATTGTAACGCGTTTTTGGATTGTTGGTATTCTGCTAGCTATTCTTTCAATAGTAACATTGAAAATAAGGTAAACGAAAAAAGGAATGTCACACTAAGCTTGTCGAAGTGTTTTAGTAATAATGAAAAAACAAAGATTAGTCATATTAGGAGGTGGAGAAAGTGGTGTTGGTACAGCGCTTTTAGGAAAAGAAAAGGGGTTTGATGTTTTTGTGTCTGATAAAGGGAAAATAAAGGAAAAATATAAAGAAGTTCTTATACATAATGAGATTGAATGGGAAGATGAAACTCATACAGAATCTAAAATTATAAACGCAGATTTAGTAATGAAGAGTCCTGGTATTCCAGATAAAGTGGCTTTGGTAAAGCAAATACACGAAAAAGGAATACAGGTGGTTTCTGAAATAGAATTTGCAGCAAAATTTACAAAAGCAACTCTTGTTGCTATTACAGGTAGTAATGGTAAAACAACAACCGCGTCGTTAACGCATCATATTTTAGAACAGCAGTTAAATGTTGGGTTGGCGGGTAATATAGGCGATAGCTTTGCAAATCAAGTTTTAGAGGAAGGTTTTGCAAATTACGTGTTAGAGATTAGTAGTTTTCAGTTAGATGATATAGTTGATTTTAAACCACACATAGCTGTAATAACAAATATAACTCCAGATCATTTAGATAGATACGAGTATAAGTTTGAAAATTATATTAAATCAAAATTTAGGATTGCTGAAAATCAAACAAAAAGCGATTATTTGATTTATGATGCAGATGATGAGGTTATTGTTAATCATTTAAAAAATAATCCAGTTCAGTCTACATTATTGCCTTTTTCGTTAACAAAAGTTATAGAAAACGGAGCGTATTTAGAAGGAGACGAAATAAAAATAACAATAGATAATAATAAAATAATTATGCCAACAAAAAATTTGACATTAGAAGGGAAGCACAACGTAAAAAATGCTATGGCAGCATCTACGGTTGCGCATTTGCTTAAAATAAGAAAGCAAACAATTAGAGAGAGTTTAGAGAACTTTCAGGGTGTAGAGCATCGTCTTGAAAATGTATTAAAGATTAACAAAGTGCAATACATTAATGACTCTAAGGCGACAAATGTAAATGCAACTTACTATGCTTTAGAAAGTATGGATGCGCCAACAATTTGGATTGTAGGAGGAGTAGATAAGGGGAATAATTATTCTGAATTATTCTCGTTTGTAAACGAAAAAGTAAAGGCTATTATTTGTCTTGGTGTAGATAACGATAAGTTAATGGAAACCTTTGGCGGTATGGTTGATGTTATTGTAGAAACTCAGTATATGAGCGAAGCTGTAAAAATAGCTTATAAATTAGGTGAAGCTGGTGATAATGTTTTGTTGTCTCCTTGTTGTGCTAGTTTCGATTTATTCGAGAATTACGAAGATAGGGGGCGTCAATTTAAAAACGCAGTAAGAAACCTATAACAATTTAATTGATTTTAAAAAATAGATGCGTGCAAAAACTATTTGAGAACATAAAAGGAGACCGTTTAATCTGGGCAATTGTGGCGTTGTTGGCTATTTTGTCATTCTTGCCAGTTTATAGTGCAGCCAGTGATTTGGCTTACGACCGCTATAACGGTAATACTTTTATTTTGTTGGTAAAACATGTTGTGCATTTATTTTTGGGGTTTGTAATTATGTATTTAGTGCATAAAATTCCATACCGTTACTTTAAAGGGTTGTCGCTAGTTATGGTGCCAATAGTTTTGGTGTTGTTGGTTATAACAATGATGCAGGGTACGGTAATGGGGGGTGCAAGTGCAAGTCGATGGATTCAAATACCAATTGTGGGTATGTCGTTTCAAACATCAACATTTGCTTCTGTGGTTTTAATGGTTTATGTGGCGCGCTATATGTCTAAAATTAAAGATCAAGATATAACATTTAAGTCTTCCATTTTACCTTTGTGGTTGCCAGTTTTTATGGTGTTGGCATTAATATTGCCATCTAACTTTTCTACTGCAGCAATTATATTTTTAATGGTGTTGGTGTTGGTGTTTTTGGGGAGTTATCCGTTACGTTATATTGCTATAATTTTAGGGTCTGGAGCTGTTGCTTTAGTGTTTTTTGTTATGGTAGCTAAATTAACAACTGGACCGTTACATGTAAAAGTGAATACTTGGGAAAACAGGATTAAAAACTATTCTAATAGTGAGGTTACAGAGGCCGATTATCAAATAGAAAAAGCTAAAATTGCTATTGCATCTGGAGGTATTTATGGTGTTGGTCCGGGTAAGAGTATTCAAAAGAATTTTTTACCACAATCATCATCCGATTTTATTTTTGCAATCATTATAGAAGAGTATGGGCTTATTGGTGGTTTTTTGTTAATGATAATGTATTTGTGGCTTTTGTTTAGAATTGTAATTGTGGCTCAAAAAGCAGAAAGT
The DNA here is from genome assembly GCF_039538365.1 of Postechiella marina. NCBI lineage: Bacteria > Pseudomonadati > Bacteroidota > Flavobacteriia > Flavobacteriales > Flavobacteriaceae > Postechiella > Postechiella marina. The sequence goes on along the minus strand of NZ_BAABCA010000006.1, from coordinate 30,067 downwards.
ACTTTTGGTAAGCTTTTGGTTTTAGGAGTTGGCTTGCCAATTATATTTACAGCTTTAATAAATATGGCTGTGGCGGTAGAGTTGTTTCCGGTAACAGGGCAAACCTTGCCTTTAGTGAGTAGTGGGGGAACATCTATTTGGATGACTTGTCTAGCTATAGGTATTATTTTAAGCGTAAGTGCAAAGCGTGAAGAGGTAAAAGAGCAAGAAAATGTTGAAGATAATCCGCTTGAAATTTTAAGCGAAGCAATATAATATTAAACACTAATAAGTGTATTTAAAATAAAAAGTGAGTAGTAAAACAAAAACATATAAAATTATATTGTCGGGTGGTGGCACTGGTGGGCATATATATCCAGCTATTGCTATTGCTAACGAGTTGAAAATACGTTTTCCTAAATCGGAGTTTTTATTTGTAGGAGCTAAAGATAGAATGGAAATGGAAAAGGTACCTCAGGCTGGTTATGCTATAAAGGGATTGTGGATCTCTGGTGTTCAGCGTAAATTAACGTTAAAGAATTTATCGTTTCCTTTTAAGTTGATGAGTAGTCTTTTTAAAGCACGTCAAATAGTAAGGTCTTTTAAGCCAGATGTAGTTGTAGGTACTGGAGGATTTGCTAGCGGGCCCTTGTTGCAGGTTGCAACTTCAATAGGTATTCCTACTTTAATACAAGAGCAAAATTCGTATCCAGGTATTACGAATAAATTATTAGCAAAAAAAGTAAATAAAATATGTGTGGCTTACGATAATTTGGAGCGGTTTTTTCCAAAAGACAAAATTATTAAAACAGGAAACCCAGTTCGTCAAGGTTTATTAAATATAGAATCTAAGACAGTAGAGGCTAAAAATAAATTTAATTTAAAAGCGGGTAAACATACGCTTTTAGTGTTGGGAGGTAGTTTAGGAGCAAGGCGTGTAAACGAATTAATTGAAAAAGAGTTAGACTTTTTAGACACACAGAACGTACAAGTAATATGGCAATGTGGTAAGTTGTACTACCAGCAGTATAGAATTTATAATAATACGAAGCATGTGCAGGTGTATGAGTTTTTAAATGATATAGATTTGGCTTATGCAGCAGCAGATGTTGTTATTTCTAGAGCAGGAGCAAGTTCGGTGTCAGAGCTTTGTATTGTTGGTAAGCCAACAATATTTATTCCGTCGCCAAATGTAGCTGAAGATCATCAAACAAAAAATGCTATGGCTATTGTAGGTAATGATGCGGCATTGTTAATTAAAGAAGGAGATTTAGAGGTTGATTTTGAAAATAAATTTTCACAGCTAATAGCGTCTCCAGATAGGCAAAAGGAGTTGGGAGATAATATAAAGAAAATGGCATTGGTTAATGCTACAAAAGATATAGCAGACGAAGTTGAAAAACTTCTGAATTTAAATTAAAAATGAACTTAAATAATATACATAACATTTATTTTATAGGCATTGGTGGTATAGGCATGAGTGCATTGGCGAGATATTTTCGAGCTAATAACAAAAATGTGGCAGGTTACGATAAAACACAAACCGAAATTACGAATGCTTTGGTAGATTTAGATGTTCATGTTCATTTTGAAGATAATGTGGCTTGTATTGACTCTAAGTTTATAAATAAAGACAATACTTTAGTTGTTTATACGCCAGCAATACCTAAAACGCATTCAGAATTGCAATATTTTTTAGGTAATAATTTTAAGGTTTTAAAACGATCAGAAATATTAGGGCTTATTACAGAACATACGTTTTGTTTGGCAGTTGCAGGTACACATGGAAAAACAACTACTACAAGTATTTTAGGGCATTTAATGTATGAGTGTAATGTAGAGTTAACAGCATTCTTGGGAGGAATTACAGAGAATTACAATTCTAATTTAATACTTCGAGGTACAGAAGTATCTGTGGTTGAGGCAGATGAATTTGATAGGTCCTTTTTAACGCTTTCTCCTAACTTGGCTTGTGTTACATCAATGGATGCAGATCATTTAGATATTTATGGAGATTCTTTGGAGTTAATAAAAACTTTTGAAGCTTTTACAAAAAAAATAAAGCCAGATGGTAAGTTGTTTGTTAAAAATGGATTGCCTTTAAAAGGTATAACTTATGGTATAGAAGATAATGCCGATTATTCGGTTCAGAATATAAAAATAATAGATGGTGTTTATGTTTTTGATGTTAAAACACCAAAAGCGGTACTAAAAGATGTGCAGTTTAGTTTGCCCGGTAGGCATAATTTGTCCAACGCCTTAATTGCCTTGGCAATGGCTGTAGAATATGGCTGCGATACAAATGCGTTAATTAAGGCTTTAGCTTCGTATAAGGGTGTAAAGAGACGGTTTTCATATCAAATAAAAACAGATGATTTAGTTTTTATAGACGATTATGCACACCATCCAGAAGAGATTAATGCGGTGCATCAAGCGGTAAGAGAAATGTATCCTAGTAAAAGTGTATTGGCTGTGTTTCAACCGCATTTGTATAGTAGAACAAGAGATTTTATAGACGGTTTTGCAAAAAGTTTATCGCAGTTTGATGAGGTATTATTGTTAGATATATATCCTGCTAGAGAATTACCTATTGAAGGGGTGACTTCTAGTTGGTTATTAGAAAAAATAAGTAACCAAAACAAGCAATTGGTGTCTAAAAAAGATATGATTACTAAAATTAAAGAGAGTGATGCTCAAATTATTTTAACAATAGGAGCAGGAGATATAGGCGAACAAGTAAAAACAATAAAAAAAGAGTTGAGCGTTGCGATTTAATTGGAGCTACATAAGGATGTTTGTACTACTAGGTTTAGTGGTGTTTTTATTTGCTTTTTCCTCAAAGAAAAATGCGGCAAGAAAACTTGCAGATGTTGATGTGCAATTCTTTGGAGACGATAACCTCTTTATTTCGCATCAAACTGTTAGTAAATTGTTAATACAAAATCAAGAAGACGTTAAAAACGTGCCAAAAGAAACTTTAGATTTGAGGTCTATAGAATCTGCCCTTAATTCTAATCCAATGATTAAAACAGCGCAAGTGTATCTTACTGTTAATGGGGTGCTTAAGGCTGATATAGAACAAAAACGACCTATAGCGCGAGTGCGCACCAATGCATCGTATTATATAGATGAAGATGGTTTATACATGCCATTGTCATCAAATTATTCTGCTCGTGTGCCATTAGTTACAGGTTATATTGAAAAAAATGATTTAAAAAATGTTTTTACAGTAGCTAGAAAAATTGAAAAAGACGATTTTTTAAAAACAAATGTTATAGAAATAAATCAAAGTACAGCGGGAGTTATTTCCTTAAAGCTTAGGCAGTGTAAATTTATAGTACAATTAGGTAGTGTGAATTTTTTAGATAAAAAAATAAACAACTTAAAAGTTTTTTATCAAAAACATTTAAAAGAAAAAACACTTAATGCATATAGTAAAGTAAATTTGCAATTTGATAATCAAGTAGTATGTACCAAAACGTAAACAATGGAGCATAATTTAGCAGTAGGGTTAGACATAGGAACCACAAAAATTGTGGCGATGATTGGTCGTGAAAATGAATACGGCAAGCTTGAGATTTTAGGCATAGGCAAGTCTAAAAGCTTAGGTGTACACCGTGGTGTGGTAAATAATATTACCCAAACAACACAGTCTATACAGCAAGCCATACACGAAGCCGAAACTGCTGCCGATATTAAAATTGATGAAGTTACAGTTGGTATTGCAGGACAACATATACGTAGTTTGCAACATAGCGATTACATAACAAGACCAAATTCAGATCAAGTAATAGATGATGAAGATATTGATAGATTAATAAATCAAGTACACAAATTGGTAATGCTGCCAGGCGAAGAAATAATTCATGTTTTACCTCAAGAGTATAAAGTAGATGGGCAAGGAGAAATAGTAGAGCCTATTGGTATGTATGGAGGTCGTCTTGAAGCAAATTTTCATGTTGTAGTTGGTCAGGTTTCATCAATACGAAACATAGGGCGTTGTGTACAAAGTGCAGGTTTAGATTTAGAAGGTATAACATTAGAGCCTTTAGCATCGGCAAATGCAGTATTAAGCCAAGAAGAAAAAGAAGCTGGAGTTGCTCTTATAGATATAGGAGGCGGAACAACAGATTTAGCCATTTTTAGAGATGGTATAATAAGGCATACTGCGGTAATTCCTTTTGGAGGAAACGTTATTACAGAAGATATAAAAGAAGGCTGTTCAATAATAGAAAAGCAAGCTGAGCTTTTAAAAATAAAATTTGGATCGGCATGGCCAGGAGAAAATAAAGACAACGAAATTGTTTCTATTCCAGGTTTACGTGGTAGAGAGCCTAAAGAAATTACCCTTAAAAACCTTTCTAAAATTATTCATGCACGTGTTGTAGAGATTGTAGAACAGGTTTACGTAGAAATAAAAAATTACGGACACGAAGAGCAAAAGAAAAATTTAATTGCAGGTATTGTTTTAACAGGTGGAGGTAGCCAATTAAAGCATTTAAAACAATTAGTAGAATATATAACAGGAATGGATACCCGAATAGGTTATCCAAACGAGCATTTAGCAGGAGATAGTGACGAAGACGTTACAAGCCCACTTTATGCAACCGCTGTTGGTTTAGTGTTAGACGGATTAAAACGTCAAGAAAGAAAAAAGGCAGAACAACAACAAATAGAAGAAGAAGTTGTTAAAGATGAAGAAGAAGAAAAACCAACAATAGAGATAAAAGAAGCACCAGTTAAAGAGCGTAGGTCGTTTCTTGATAAGTTAACAGAACGCGTTAAAGATTTTTTAGATAACGCAGAATAGTAGTTTAAAATAAGATTATCCATAGAATTAAAAATATTAAGTACAAAACCTCAGTAAAACAGAATTTATGAGCAGCAAAAACGAATTCGAAAGCATCTCATTTGATTTACCCAAGAATCAATCAAATGTTATAAAAGTTATTGGTGTTGGCGGTGGCGGTAGCAATGCTATCAACCACATGTTTCAACAAGGTATTAAAGGCGTAGATTTTTACGTTTGTAATACAGACGCCCAAGCCCTACAAAATAGTGGTGTCCCTAACAAAATTCAATTAGGCCTTAACCTAACCGAAGGATTAGGAGCAGGGGCAAATCCAGACATAGGAGAGCAATCTGCTGTAGAAAGTTTTGAAGATATCTCTCAAATGTTAGATACAAATACCAAAATGGTATTTATTACTGCAGGAATGGGTGGAGGTACAGGCACAGGAGCTGCTCCTATTATTGCTAAAATGGCTAAAGATTTAGACATTTTAACAGTAGGCATTGTAACTATGCCTTTTCAGTTTGAAGGTAAAATGCGTATTGAACAATCTCAAAAAGGAATTGAAAAGTTAAGAGGTACTGTAGATTCTTTAATTGTAATTAATAACAACAAACTTCGTGAGGTATATGGTAACCTTGGTTTTAAAGCTGGTTTCTCTAAAGCAGACGAAGTTTTATCTACCGCTGCTCGTGGTATTGCAGAAGTTATTACACACCACTACACACAAAATATTGATTTACGTGATGCAAAAACCGTATTAAGTAATAGTGGAACAGCTATAATGGGATCAGCTTTGGCTTCAGGGCAAAACCGTGCTCAAGATGCCATTCGTAAAGCTCTAGATTCTCCTTTATTAAATGATAATAAAATTACAGGAGCCAAAAATGTACTATTATTAATTGTTTCTGGTGTTCAAGAAATTACAATTGACGAAATAGGAGAAATTAACGATCATATTCAAAATGAAGCAGGACATGGCGCTAACATTATTATGGGTGTTGGCGAAGACGAAACCTTAGAAGAATCTATTGCTGTAACTATTATAGCTACAGGTTTTAACATAGAACAACAAGACGAAATTTCTAATACAGAAACTAAAAAAGTTGTTCATGCCTTAGAGGAAGAACCAACTGTTGTAGCAGAAACTAAAGATCCAGTTATAATAACTCCAGTTATAGAGCTAGAGAAGAAAGAAGAAACTCCAATTGTTCGCCACACTTTAGATATTGAAGAAGACGATGATATTGTTTTTGTTCCAGCAAATAAAGCAATAAAACCTAAAAGCGACATTACAAAACCAGTAAAACCTACTGATGATTTTGAAATTATTCCTACGTCAGAAATTATAAAAAATATTAATGTAGTTTATGAAGAGGTTAAAGTTAATTTAGAACAAGAAGACGATTTTATTATAAAACCTGTAACAAGAATGTCTTCAGATGTTGATACAACTAAAGATGCTGAAGTTGCAGCCAATAATATTGAAGAAGAGGAACAAGTAACATTAACTTTCGATTTTCCAATTTCTGCTTCAACTAACTCAGAAAAAGAAGAATTAAAATCTGAGCCAGAAGAAGAAATTATTTCGCATCAATTACACGAAGAGGCTAAAGATATTACTGTAAACGATTATGTAGAGTTAATTAATGTTACAGAAACTTCAGATGAAGGAGAAGATATACGTTATGTTTTAGATGATTATGCAGAGGTAGAATCGTCTATTAACAAAAAGAAATCTGGAGCTAATGAAGTTGCTAAAGAAGCAGAACCAGAGATTGTTTTCGAAAAGAAAAAAGTAGTTGTAGAGCAAAAATCTACTCCTGAAGAAAACGTTGAGGAGGAAGAAATAGACCCAATGAACACCCCTATTTCTGAAATGCTTAAAGAGCGTGCTGCAGAACGCAGACGTAAAATGAAAGACTTTAATTATAAGTTTAATAGCGCAAAAATAGAAGATATAGAAAAGGTGCCTGCCTATAAAAGAAAAGGTGTAGACTTAAAAGAAGCGAAGCATTCGTCAGAAACAGACATGTCTAGAACAAGTATTGGGTTAGATGATAACGACGATATTCAATTAAGAAGTAATAATTCGTTTTTACACGATAATGTCGATTAAAATATACTAACCTATCTTAGTTATGTAACCCGAAAAGTATTTCATGCTTTTCGGGTTTTTTTTATGAGTTCTTTTTTTTATTTAATAAAGACTTTCTTTCTGCTTCTACCATAGTGCATCTATCTTTTTTCTATCTTCGCAATTCAATACAATAAAAAAATGAGTTTACAACAAGATATAATGTCGGCGCTTAAAAACGCAATGAAATCTAAAGATCAAGCAGCATTAACCGCTTTAAGAGCAGTAAAATCTGCTATTTTATTAGCACAGACAGAAAGTGGAGCTAAAGAAGATTTAACAGAAGATCAAGAGTTAAAAATTTTGCAAAAACAAGTCAAGCAACGTAAAGACAGTGCTGCTATATATTTAGAGCAGGGTAGAGAAGATTTGGCTGCTCCAGAATTAGCAGAAGCAGAAGTTATAAGTCAGTTTTTACCTGAAGCTTTAAGCGAAGAAGAAATTGAACGTATTGTAGTAATGACTATAGATAAAGTAGGTGCTTCGGGAATGAAAGATATGGGTAAAGTAATGGGTATGGTTAGCAAAGAATTAGCGGGTCAAGCCGATGGAAAAACCATTTCTAATATCGTAAAAGCAAAGTTGTCTTAAAAAGATATATATTTCTGCTTTAGCGGAAATTAATGGCTTCGTAGTTCAACTGGATAGAATATCAGATTTCGGCTCTGAGGGTTGGGGGTTCGAGTCCCTTCGAAGCCACTTATAAAAACTAAAAAGCTCTGTATTTATTTAGTACAGAGCTTTTCTGTTTTTAAGAAAGGCTATTGTTGTTGTTGTTGTTGTTGTTGTTGTTGTTGTTGTTGTTGTTGTTGTTGTTGTTGTTGTTGTTGTTGTTGTTGTTGTTGTTGTTGTTGTTGTTGTTGTTGTTGTTGTTGAGACTTATTTATATCTTTTTTATTTTGATTCTTTTTAGAACTCAAAACATTAGTGACGTTATCGTTTGTTTTTTTTAAAGGATTTAAAAACTGCTTAAAAAAGATAACAATAGATTTTAACATGAACTTTTATGTTTTATGTAAACAAAATATAAAGATATCAAAAAGTAATGTTAGTTGTTTATTTGTAATTTTGAACAATAAAATCAACAATTTTTGCAGCTAGTTTAGATGTTTTATTATCCGCATCAAAAACAGGATTAACCTCTGCAATATCGCATGATATTACTTTATTACTTTTTAATATAAATTCAAGAATATTAAAGAAGAAAAAAGGTGAGAACCCTAACGATGATGAGGCACTTACGCCAGGAGCATACGCAGAAGAAAAACCATCCATATCTATAGATATATATATGTAATCATTTTGATTAATAAATGTTTTCAAGTTTTTTTTGATGTTTTTAAGATGTTTTTTAGACATTGTGCATTCTAGGTTTGGCACAAATTGAACTCGATTTTCTTTCGCTATATTAAAAAGCATTTTTGTGTTAGATTGCTGCTGGATGCCTATAACAAAATAGTTTACTACTTGCTTATCTTTTGAAGTATCTAAAAAGATCTGATTAAAAGGGGTACCCGAATTGGGCCTGTCTTCAATTTGGCGTAAATCGAAATGAGCATCAAAGTTTATAATACCAATCTTGTTTTTAACTTTATGCTTTAAAGCATTTTTAATGCCATTAAAATGTCCGTATGCTAAGTCGTGTCCGCCACCTAAAACTATAGGGAAAACCTTTTTTTTAATTAAAAGGCTAATTGTTTTTAATAATCCGTTTTGGCAAGCTTCCATATCATTATCAAGGCAAGAAATATTACCAAAATCTGTAATACGCTTAGCCTCAAAATGAATTGGTAATTTACTAAGACTTTTTCTTATAGTATTTGGAGCTTCTTTAGTGCCAATTCTACCTTGATTTCTTTTAACTCCTTCTTCGCAGGAATAACCAATAATGCCAAATTCTATACACGAATTTTTTTCTATTTTATTTAAGTTAGAAATTGTTATGTGTTGATGCCAATATTGAGGCTCTAATTTGGAGTTAGAAGCTCTTACTGACCAGAGCGCTTTATCTGTTGTGCAATATTGTACATTAAGATTTTTAAAGAAATTTTCCATGGTGGGTTTATTTAATAGCTTTGCCTTGAATATAAACCGATTCTATAAGGTTTGTTCCAAAGGAATAAGGCAAAACACTATAAGAATTAATGGGTTTTGTTAGTATAAAATTTGCAGTTTTACCAATAGTAATAGAGCCTAATTCTTTTTCTAACCCCATGGCATATGCTCCGTTAATGGTTGCTGCATTAATAGCTTCTTTGGGTGTCATACTCATTTTAATACAAGCAGAAGATATTACAAAATTCATATTTCCACTAGGCGAAGATCCGGGGTTGTAATCTGTAGCCAACGCTAGAGGCAATCCGCTATCAATAATTTGTCGAGCAGGTGTATAAGGAATATTTAAAAAATAAGAACATCCAGGTAATGCAACAGGCATTGTTTTAGTGTTTTTTAAAGCTTCAATATCTTCACTAGTCATAATTTCTAAATGATCAACAGATAAAGCCTTGTGTTTTACTCCACATTGTACACCGCCAATAGAAGTAAACTGATTAACATGTATTTTTGGTGTCAGGTTATATTTTTTTCCTGCTTCTAAAATAAGATTTGTGTCTTCCACAGAAAAATATCCGGTTTCGCAAAATACATCGATATAATTTGCTAGGTTTTCTTTTGCTATTTGCGGTAGCATTTCGTTAATAATTAAGTTTAGATATTTTTCTTTTTTATTTTTAAAAATAGCTGGTAGGGCATGAGCTCCTAAAAAAGTAGCTTTTATTTTAATGGGATAATTAGTTTTAAGTTTTTTTATTATACGAAGCATTTTTAATTCGGAGTCGACAGTTAATCCGTAGCCCGATTTTATTTCGATAGCTCCAGTTCCTAATAGGATAACTTCTTTTAAACGTTGTTCACTTTGTTTGTATAATGCTTCTTCTGTAGTGTTTTGTAGTTTTTTTGCAGAGTTTAAAATACCTCCGCCATTGTTAGCAATAGCATTATAAGACATGCCATTAATTCTGTCTACAAATTCACTTTCTCGATTTCCAGAATAGACAATATGTGTATGCGAATCGCACCAAGTAGGAAGTATTATTTTACCTGTAGCATCAATAGTTTTGGTTATATTATTGGTTGGACAATTCTTCATTTTTCCAAAGTCAATAATTTTATCATCTTCAACTAATAAATAAGCATTTTTAATGGTTGGTAAAACTGCCATGTCTTTACCAGAAACAAAGGCTATTGGTGTTTCCCTAACTTGCAGTAATTCTTTAATATTTGTAAAAAGTAATCGCATTAAAAAAGGGTTTTTAATAAATGGTTATCAACTAAATTTGGTAAAGTAACTTTAAGGTTTGGCGACCTATCCATTTCTCGTTTTATAGCAAATAGAGCTTCTTGGTTTCTAGCCCAGCTGCGTCTTGCAATGCCATTATTTACATCGTAAAACAGCATGTTTTTAAGTTTCTCTTGAGCTTCTGTACTGCCATCGAGTAACATGCCAAATCCGCCATTAATTACTTCGCCCCAACCAACGCCTCCTCCGTTATGTATAGATACCCAAGTGGCTCCTCTAAAACTATCGCCAATAACATTTTGAATTGCCATATCTGCGGTAAATTTACTACCATCGTAAATGTTAGAAGTTTCTCTATACGGAGAATCTGTTCCGCTAACATCATGGTGATCTCGACCTAAAATAATTGGTCCTATTTCTTTTTTTGCTATGGCATTATTAAAAGCTTCAGCAATTTTAGCTCGCCCTTCTGCATCTGCATATAAAATACGCGCTTGAGAGCCAACCACCATATTATTTTTTTTCGCTTCTTTTATCCAAGTAATATTATCTTGAAGTTGTAATTTAATATCTTCAGGAGCGTTATTGTAAATATCTTGTAAAACCTCCATGGCAATTTTATCTGTCTTATCTAAATCTTGTATTTTTCCAGAAGTGCAAACCCATCTAAAAGGCCCAAAGCCATAATCGAAACACATAGGTCCTAAAATATCTTGAACATACGAAGTGTATTTAAAATCTATACCATTTTCTGCCATAATATGGGCGCCAGAGCGAGAGGCTTCAAGTAAAAAGGCATTTCCATAATCGAAAAAGTAAGTGCCTTTTGCTGTATGTTTATTAATGGCTGCTATATGGCGTTTTAAAGACGCTTTAACTTTAACCTTGAAAAGATCTGGATCTTCTCTAATTAAGCTGTTAGAGTCTTCGTAAGAAAGCCCTATAGGGTAATAACCTCCTGTCCATGGAATATGTAATGATGTTTGATCTGAGCCTACATGAACAAAAATACCTTCGTCATAAAAGCGTTCCCAAACTTCTACAACATTGCCTATATATGCTATAGATACAACCTCGTTGTTTTTTTGGGCATACTGTACTCTGTTAATTAAATCACTTATATTTTCAATTAAAACATTAACCCAACCTTGTTCGTAGCGTTTTTTTGCTGCTTTGGCATTTACTTCGGCACAAACTGTAATGCATTGCGCTATATTTCCAGCTTTTGGTTGTGCTCCACTCATACCTCCAAGACCAGCAGTTAAAAATATTTTTCCTCTTGGTGTTTCTGTTTTGTTAAGTATTTTTCGAAAAGCATTTATTATGGTAATTGTTGTACCATGAACAATGCCTTGCGGACCAATGTACATAAAGGACCCAGCAGTCATTTGCCCATATTGACTTACGCCTAAGGCATTAAACTTTTCCCAATCATCTGGTTTTGAGTAATTGGGAATCATCATACCGTTACTAACTACCACTCTCGGGGCATATCTAGAAGATGGAAATAAGCCCATTGGATGACCAGAGTACATGTGTAAAGTTTGCTCATCAGTCATAATAGCCAAATATTGCATGGTGATGAGATATTGTGCCCAATTTTGAAAAACAGACCCATTACCTCCATAAGTAATTAGCTCTTCTGGATGTTGTGCAACAGAAGGGTCTAGGTTATTTTGAATCATTAACATAATGGATGCAGCTTGCATCGATTTTGCAGGATACGCGTTTATAGGTCTTGCATATATATTATATTTAGGTTTAAATCTAAACATGTAAATACGCCCATAAGTAAGGAGTTCTTGTGCGAATTCGGAGGCTAATTCATTATGCCAATTTTTAGGAAAATAGCGTAATGCATTTTGAATAGCCAAGCGTTTTTCTTTAACAGATAAAATGTCTTTTCGTTTTGGAGCATGATTGGCATCCTCGGGAAAAACATGTTTCTCTGGTAATTCTTTTGGTATGCCTTGTAGTATGTATTCTTTAAATGTCATGTTATTTATCTTAAGTTGAAGGCTTGCATGTTAACCAGTTTTATCATGTTATTAATATCATCTTTTAAGATGCGGTCGTCTTCAAGTTTCGGAACTTTGTTTCTTATTATTTTAAAGTTTTCTTCAATAATGTCTGAGAATGTATTTGGTCTTCTAAACTCTAATGCTTGTGCGCCATACATAAGCTCTATGGCTAATATTTTTTCTAAATTACCTAATATTTGATTGAATTTTCGACCAGATATACTACCCATCGATACATGATCTTCTTGGCCAAGAGAAGTTGGAATACTATCTGCCGAAGGTGGAAAACATAAAGATTTATTTTCTGTTACTAATGCTGCTGTAGTGTATTGCGGAATCATAAACCCAGAATTTAAGCCACCACCTGTTGTTAATAATCTAGGTAAACCAAATTTGCCTTCTAATAGTAAAAAGCATCTTCGGTCTGCTATATTTCCTAGTTCTGAAGCAGCAATCGAGCAATAATCTAAAGCCATGGCAAGCGGTTGACCATGAAAATTACCTCCCGAAATAGCTTCGGTTTCGTTTAATACAATAGGGTTATCTGTAACCGAGTTCATTTCTATCTCTGCTAGCTCTTCTAAATGATAATAGGCATTTCTTGAAGCGCCATGAACTTGAGGAATGCAACGCATAGAGTAAGGATCTTGAACTCGACTACAATTTTCGTGAGAGCCAACATTTTGCGATTTATAAAGCAACATAAACATGCGTTCTGCAACTTTAATGGTACCCTTAAATGGTCTTATTTTATGAAGCTCGTCTCTAAAAGGAGAAAAACTACCTTGATAGCCTTCAATACTCATAGCTCCAGCAACATCGGCAAGGTCTAATAAATATTCCATCTTGCTTAAACCTACAATAGTATGAGCCAGAATAAATTGTGTTCCGTTTATTAAGCCTAAGCCTTCTTTAGCAAGGAGTTTAATAGGGGTTAACCCATGAGCCTTTAAAACGGTTTTAGCTAGTTTAATATCATTTTCGACCCAAAATTCACCTTCGCCTAGTAGAGGTAAAAAGAGATGCGATAATGGAGCTAAATCTCCCGAAGCACCAACAGAACCTTGCTCTGGCACCACAGGAAGCAAATTGTTATTTATAAAATAAAGAATGCGCTCTATTAACTCTAATCGTACACCAGAAAAGCCTTGAGATAAGGCGTGAACTTTGCAAATCATCATAATTTTAGACAACTCCTTATCTATCGGGTTGCCAACACCTACAGCATGGGTAATTAATAAATTTTCTTGTAGTTTACTGGTTTCTTGTGGAGTAATTTGAACGTCGCATAATGGCCCAAACCCAGTATTAATACCATATATTGCTTTGTTAGATTTAGCCATAACTTCAACATGCTTTCTTGATGTTGATATTTTTACTTTGGCTTCATTGGTAAGTCCAGCCTTTAATGAACCTTTAGAAATGGCTAAAACTTTGCTTACATTAAGTCGGTCTATTCCGTATTTAAACATTGAAGTTATGTGTTAGTTATAAGTACTTCTACAAAGATATTTTAATTTATGATGCTTAATAAGACTAATATTTTGTAATATTGATAACCATGAGTAATCAATTAGAGCTTCGACATATAAAATATTTTTTAGCAGTTGCAGAAGATTTACATTTTAGAAAAGCAGCCGAGCGCTTATTTATATCGCAACCAGGATTAAGTAGACAGATTAAACAAATGGAAACCGATTTAGGTATGGTACTTTTTGAACGTCATAACAGAAAGGTAGAATTAACTAAAGCAGGTATATATTTAAAGCAGGAATTAAGTAGAAATTTAAAGCATTTAGATCATATATTTAGTCATGCAAAATTGTTGCATGACGGTATAGGAGGCGATGTAAAATTGGGTTATGTAGGTTCTGCGATGCAAAACATTATACCAGAATTGCTACTTAGGTTTAAAAATACTCACAACGATATTTTGTTTTCGCTTGTAGAAATGGGTAATGAAAAGCAAATAGAAAGTCTGTTTTCTCAAGATATTGATATAGGTTTTGTTCGTTTAGAACGGGCTCCAAGAGGCATAGAGATAAAACCGATTTTAAAGGAGGTTTTTTGTTTAGTTTTACCAACAGATTATGATATTAACGAACTAGATTTTAAAAACATAAGCCAGTTAAAAGAAGAGTCTTTTATTTTGTTCGATCCAGAATATAGCGCGACTTATTTTGAAAAGGTTATGCAAATTTTTGATGATGCTGGTTTTGTTCCAAACGTATCGCATAAAACCATACATGCAGGTTCTATTTATAAATTGGTAGAAAATGGTTTTGGAGTTTCTATAGTGCCAAAGTCTTTATGTATGGAGAATAATAAAAAAATAAAGTTTATAGAACTTAATAAAATCTCGCAACGTACTACATTATCTGTTGTTTGGAGTAAGGATAATAGAAATCCTGTTTTAGAAAAAATTTTACAGTTTGTTAAGTAATTAATGAAAACTAAAAACGTTAAATTTTGATGATGCCTATTTTATTAATAGAACAATACGCTTTAGAACAGAGGGTTGTACTTGGTGTTTGCTTTAGTTTTTTAGGGCTTTTAATTATTTACTATGGGCTTAAAACTTTAGAAATGGCTTATGTTTTAAAAAATAAGAAGCCATATTTTGTTCATTTTTATTTAAGACTTAAAACATTATCGCATAAAGAAAAATCTATTTTAAGCCAAAATTTTTCTTTTTATAATACATTAAGTAAAAAACATAAAAAGTATTTTGAGCATCGGGTTGCCTTGTTTATAAAGGATAAAGATTTTGTGGGGGCTAAAAATTATATGGTAACAGACAAGATGCGTGTATTAATTTCTGCGACTGCTGTTATGTTAACTTTTGGTTTTAGGGATTTTTATATATCACTTTTATCTAAAATAGTAATATACCCTAAAGCTTTTTATTCTAAGATGAATAAAGCCTACCATAAGGGAGAATTTAACCCTAAATTAAAAGCGCTTGTTTTATCTTGGGAAGATTTTGAAGAAGGATTTAAAATAGAAAATGATAATTTAAATCTTGGAATACATGAGTTAACACATGCCATACATTTAAATAGCATAAAGGAACGCGATATAAGTTCTACTATATTTAAAGACTCTTTTAGCGAGTTAACCTCTTTATTATCTTCTAAAAAAGAGCTTCGAGAAAAGTTAATTTTATCGCAGTATTTTAGAGGTTACGCATACACTAATAAGTTTGAGTTTTTAGCGGTAATTATTGAAAATTTTATAGAAACACCAGATGAGTTTAAGTCTGAATTTCCTAGAATTTATAATAAAGTAAAGCAAATGCTTAATTTTAATATGAATGGTTATTAATTAGTTTCATTTTTTGTGGTTAGCGCTTTTATGTGAATTTCTAGGTTTTCAATATGTTGTTTTAGCGGGTTTATGGCTTCTTCAATTTCTTGCATAGTATAGCGTTGTGTAATGTGTTGCGGGCAATTCCAATCGTAAGCTTCTATATGAAATACTATCATGCGCTCGGGTTTAAAATTGTAATGGTTTAAATCTAGAGTTTTTAGTAAACTAGGGTTGTCTTTTAGTTCTATAATTTCTGATTTAGCAAATATTTTTAGCCTCGATTTATTAGGGTAGTCCATTATAAAAAGCGAGACCTTATTATTGGTTTTTATGTTACCTACAGATATATATTGTTTATTTCCTGAAAAGTCTATAAAGCCTAAACGTTTAGAGTCTAACACTTTTAAAAAGCCTTTTGGACCACCTCTATGTTGTATATATGGGTAATTATTAGTGTTTGTTGTTGCTAGGTAGAAACTATCTTGATTTTCTATAAATTTTTTTTCGTTTGCTGTTAAACCATCCACAACGTTAAATTTTTCCATGCGTTGGTAGCTTTTCCTGCTACCATATTTTTCTTGTAGTTTTTTAACGGGATCTGTAAAGGCAATTTCTGCAAAGTTTTTGGCCATTTTAGTTAGTGGTTTTAGTTGTTTGTGTTTTGTTTTATACAAGGAAACGAAAGTGTTTCCTTGTATTTGTTTTTTGCGTTAGGGATTGATGCGGTATCCTTTTTTGTTTTTCTCAAAAAAGATTTAGCGGAAAGCCCGACCCTTGTGGTAACGCCAAACGAGTTGTGTAAAAAACGAAGCTTACTTAAATTTTCGGTCTGTTTCTTTTATATTAATGTCGTTAGCACTCATATCTCTAACTTGCATTAAACCTGCTTTGTTAAACTCCCAGTGCTCATTGCCATGTGTTCTTTTCCATTGTCCTGTGTCTGCATCTTGCCATTCGTATTCAAAGCGAACAGAAATTCTATTGTCTGTATAAGACCATAAGTATTTTTTTAATTTATAATGTAGCTCTTTTTTCCATTTGTCTTTTAAAAAATGAGCAATGGCTGTTCTTCCTGTAAAAAAGAGGTCTCTATTTCTCCATTTTGAGTCTATGGAGTAGGCTAGAGCTACTTTTTCTGGGTTTTTACTATTCCAAGCATCTTCTGCTGCTTGTACTTTTGCTTTTGCGGTTTCGGCTGTAAATGGTGGTACTAATGCTTTCATAATTTAATTTTTAACGAACAGACAAGTCTGTTTTTTATTGTGATTTATGTACTTTTGTTTATTACTTTTATCTATATTAATATTTTTTTGCAAATATTTTTAGCCGAATTAATGGGCCAAATGTCTTTTTGAATTTGCGATTGTATAATGGCGCCTTCTATAAGTATTAATACTTCGTCTGCTAGTGTTTTTGCTTCTTTACTAGTGTAATTACCTATTTGATTGATGTTGGTATTTAGCCAAGCCCTAAGTTCATTTTTGTGTAACACTGCTTGTTGTCTAATTTTATCATGGTCGTTTGGCAAATCTGTAACTATGTTTTGCCATCCGCAGCCTCTAAAATCTACACTGCTAAGCCAATCTATTAAAAAATCGAAAGTTTTAAATATTTTTTCTTGAGGCAATTTTTCTTGAGAAACAAAATCTTCTAGTTTGTTTGTCCATGTTATATGGCGCTTTTTTAAATAAGTGACAGCAATATCTTCTTTAGATCTAAAATGTTGATACATACTAGCTTTTGCAACACCTGCTTCTGCAATTATTTGGTTTATCCCTGTTTGATTAAATCCTTGAAAATAAAAGAGTTGAGACGCAGTTTCAATTATTCTTTCTTTTACACTTAATTTTTTCATGTTACAAATATATAAAAAAATCATTAAAACAGACAGGTCTGTATTTTTTTTAAGTGTTCTACATGATTTTTGTCATATAAAATGGTTGTAATGTATCGTAATTTTAAGGTACAATTTAAAATTATTTAATCATGAAAAGACGAACTCCAGTTTCAGAAATAATGACTAAAGATATTATTGCTTTAAACAGATCGGACGATTTAGAAAGAGCAGAGATGCTTTTTAAAAGATATAATATTAGACACATGCCTGTAGTTAACGAAGAATCTATTATTGGCATGTTAAGTTATACAGACTTGTTAAAAATTAGTTTTGCAGATGTTACAGAAGATAACCACAATATTAATGCAGTGGTTTATAATATGTTTAGTATAGAGCAAGTTATGACTAAAACCCCTATTTGTGTATCGCCAAATACTACAATTAGAGAGGTGGCAGAAATACTTGCAGAAAGCGAGTTTCATGCCTTGCCTGTAGTCGATAAGGACACACTAGTAGGTATTGTAACTACTACAGATTTAATAAACTATTTGCTAAAACAATTTTAAAATAAAGATCTTTTTTTTATAAGAAGTGGTGCGCATTTTTATAAAGCTTGCAACCGTATGTTTATAGATTTTATGCGGTTGTAAGTTTTTTAAATTAGAATTTAATAATATAAACATTATGGTACGTAAAAGACCAATATCTACAATAATGACTCATCAGGTTATTTCTTTAAATATTGATGACACATTAGAGAAAGCAAAGCATTTGTTTAAAATACATAATATTAGGCACATTCCAGTTGTTTCTAGAGACGCCTTGTTAGGGATAATTAGTTATACCGATTTGTTGCGTATAAATTTTGACGATGCTTTTGAAGAAAAAGGTGATACTAGAGAGGCTATGGTTGATAATTTATTAACAATAGGCCAAGTTATGACTCGAAAAATTGTTAGCGTTAATACATCTAATACCATTAAAGAGGTAGCAGAGATTTTTAAAAAACAACCGTTTCATGCTTTACCTGTGGTAGATGATAATAAGCTAGTGGGTATTGTAACTACTACAGATTTAATAAACTATTTATTAAATAAATTTTAAGAATTTGCTATAGCCTTTAAACCTTTTATTGTCTCTATTTGGTTATCGCTTTTAAAAACGTAGCTTCCAGCAACAAGTACATCTGCACCTGCATCTGTTAGGGCTTTCGCGTTTTTGTTAGTAACACCACCATCAATCTCTATTTTGGTAGATGCTCCTTTTTGTTTAATTAAAGCTTTTAATTTTTTTACTTTATCGTATGTGTTTTCTATAAAGCTCTGTCCTCCAAAACCAGGGTTAACACTCATAATACAAACTAAATCTATATCGTTAATAGTGTCTTCTAGTACATTTATGTTTGTGTGTGGGTTTAAGGCAACACCTGCTTTCATACCTTCTGCTTTTATAGCTTGTAAAGTTCTGTGTAAGTGTGTGCAGGCTTCGTAGTGTACCGTTAAAATGTCGCTTCCTAAATTTGCAAAAGTTTTAATATATCTATCAGGATCTACTATCATTAAATGCACATCGATAGTTTTTTTAGCATGCTTAGCTATAGCTTGTAAAACAGGCATTCCAAAAGAAATATTTGGAACAAAAACTCCATCCATAATATCTATATGGAACCAATCTGCTTCACTATTATTAACCATTTCTATGTCGCGTTGAAGGTTAGCGAAATCTGCTGCTAATACTGAAGGAGCTATTAATTTAGAAGACATTTTTTTATGTATTGTATTTGTTTTGGCAAATATAGAAAGACTTTTAAAAAAACGCTTTACTTTATAGAGAGATTTAAAAATAGATTAGGTATAAAATGAGTGAACCCGTGGTAATCAGCCACGGGTTCTTTCATCAATCAAAAAACGAACAGTTATGATGTAACTGTTTGTTACTATAATTTAGTCGTAAAACAAGCTCAAACTAACAGTTTAGGTTAGCCAAACATCGTTAAAATTATCCTAAATAAGTTTTTAATATTTTACTTCTAGATGTGTGTTTTAATCTACGAATAGCTTTTTCTTTAATTTGTCTTACACGCTCTCTAGTTAGGTCGAAAGTTTCACCAATTTCTTCAAGTGTCATTGGGTGTTGGTTGCCTAAACCAAAGTATAAACGAATAACATCTGCTTCACGAGGCGTTAATGTTTCTAGAGCACGTTCTATTTCTGTGCGTAAAGATTCGTGTAATAATTCGCGATCTGGATTTGGAGATTCTCCAGAGTTTAATACATCGTATAAGTTAGAATCTTCTCCTTCAACTAAAGGAGCGTCCATACTTACGTGACGACCAGAATTTTTCATAGACTCTTTAACATCGTTAATAGTCATATCTAATTCTTTTGCAATTTCTTCAGCAGATGGCGGACGTTCATGACTTTGCTCTAAGAAAGCAAATGTTTTATTAATCTTGTTAATAGATCCAATTTTATTTAAAGGCAAACGTACAATACGAGATTGCTCTGCTAATGCTTGAAGAATAGATTGACGAATCCACCATACAGCATACGATATAAATTTAAACCCACGAGTTTCATCAAATCGTTGAGCAGCTTTTATTAAACCAAGATTACCTTCGTTAATTAAATCTGGTAAGGTTAATCCTTGGTTTTGGTATTGCTTAGCTACCGATACAACGAAACGTAAGTTTGCTTTAGTCAACTTTTCTAAAGCGATTTGATCTCCTGCTTTAATGCGTTGTGCTAATTCTACTTCTTCGTCTGCGGTAATTAAGTCAACTTTTCCTATTTCTTGAAGGTATTTGTCTAATGAAGCGGTTTCCCTGTTGGTAACCTGCTTGGTAATTTTAAGTTGTCTCATCTAATCTTCTGCTGGATTTTATTGTGAATATTAGGGCATTCATATAGTTATACGTACGATATTAAATAAATGTTACAAAAAAGCTGAAATATTTTTATATCTATAATTTTTAGACGCTTTATTTTATAAAAAGTCACAATGTGTTACTTTGTGTAAATTTTTTTATCTAAGAAAACAATAATTAAAACAAGTTGTAAGCGTTAAAAAATCAGATTAAATGCTAATTAAGAAGTAATAATACTACTTTACGTGTGGTAATTGTTATCTTTGTAAGATTAAAAAAAAATACGAATTAATTTAACCCTAAACTCGTAAAAAATGAAAAACAAATTACTTTTTTTAGCATTTGTGCTATCTTCCTTTATAACTATTAAAGGACAAAACAAGAAAATATTTTATGTAGATGAAGATAATCGAGAACTTAAAACCATAAGTACTGATGGTACCCAAGAAGAAATATTCTTCAAAAAAACAGAAGCCTTATCTGCTAGATATTTAGCTGTTAGTAATAATACTCAAGAAATGTTTTTTTCTACAGGAAGTCCTTATAGCATCTATAAGAAAAATTTTGATGGAACTCTAGAAAGTAAACTATACACATCGTCAGGAGTTTCAATATATAATATTGCTGTAGATGAGGTAAACGCCAAATTGTATTGGGTAGAAAATCAAGAACTTAAAAGGTCTAACCTAGATGGAACTTCTGTAGAAACTGTTATTGGTTTAAATGCAGATGTATATTTACGAAACCTTACCATTGGGGCTAATAAATTGTATTGGTCTGAACGATTTTATAATACTAGTAATTTATCAAATACATATTATGTTAAGCGGTCTAATTTAGACGGTTCTGGTATAGAAACGTTACATACAGAGCTTGTCCCTTCAGGGCAACTATATGTAAACGAACTTGGAACGATATACGGAATGCAGGTTGATGATACTAATAATGTTTTGTATTGGGCATCTTCTTCTGCAGATGGAATTTTTAAGAAAAATAGTGATGGTTCTGGTAGTGTAACAGAAATATTAAATGATACTTATGTTAAGTCTCCACGAGGTTTGGCACTAGATGTTGTTAATAATAAATTGTTCTGGACCGATTCAAATTCTTCTTTCGATAATTTAAGAAGTGCTAATCTAGACGGGTCTAATGTAACAGTTTTAAGTAATACAGCTTCAGATCCTTACGGACTTGCTTTGGCTTTTATAAATGAAACTCCAATGGGTGTTCAAGAAATAGATGTACAAGGAAATAGTGTAAGCATTGCTAATAATGATGTTACTCCTGATACTTCAGATTATACAGATTTTGGTAGTGTAGCTTTAAACAATAACTACAAAGATTATAACTTTTTTATTAGAAATTTAGGTGGAGCGACATTAACACTTTCTGGTTCGCCTAAAGTCAATATATCAGGTGCTGATGCAGCAGATTTTACTTTGCAGACTGATGCTTCTGAAACTGTTAATGCTACAGGAAGCACCCATTTTACTATAAGATTTGATCCAAGTGTATTAGGGCTAAGAACAGCAACGGTAACTATCAATTCTAATGATAGTGATGAGGCTGTTTATTCATTCTCTATTCAAGGTTCTGGCGATGTTTCAAGTGGTGAAACAGGAACAAACGATATGCGTTTAACAACTCATGCTACGGGATCAAGTTTAGATAATGAAGATCCAGATGTAGCTTACGATCCTACTTTAAACCGTTTTTTATTGGTTTATGAAACTGAAGTAGCAAATACAGAAGAAGAAATTTTTGGACAATTTGTAAACTCAGATGGAAGCTTAGACGGGAGTGCATTTCAAATTTCATTAACAGGACCTAACGGGAATGATGATATTGATGCTAGTAACCCTAGAGTTGTTTTTAGTACAGTTTCAAACCAATATTTTGTTGTTTGGGAAGGAGATATGGACACGTCTAATACTACAGAAAAAGAAGTTTTTGGGCAATTAATAGGTTCAAATGGTACCTTAATAGGAGGTTTAGGAACAGGACAAATACGTATTTCACAACACGGAGCAGACGGTAATGAAGCATACAGTATAACTAATCCAAGTTTAACGGTTAATACTAGTAGTGGCGAATATTACGTAGTATGGCAATCTCCTACAACAACAACTACAAGTGGAGGAAATACATATGGAGCAGAAGTAGAAATTTTTGGAACTAGAATTAACAGTAATGGAACATTAGTTAATAGCTTAGGTAGCCAAACTAAATTAAGTTCTTTTACAGCAACAAACCAAGCCCCGTCAGTTCCTAGTGTTGCATATAGTAGTTCTACGAATCAATACCTAGTTGTATATTATGCTGATTACCCTACAAATAGCGATAACAATATTTTTGGTCAAATAGTTGCAGCTGATGGTAGTTTGGTAAGTGGTATAAATACGCCTATACAAATTACATCTGTTCCAGAGGATAGAGATGCAGATTATGCTAATGTTGTTTATAATCCTTTATTAGGAGAGTATTTTGTCACATTTCAAGGCGATCATATCAATCCAACAGATGGAGAAGATGAAATCTTTGGTCAACGTATAAGTTCATCAGGTGTTTTAACAGGAGCACCTATACAGTTAAGTTTTGCAGGAGTAGATGGGGATGGAGAAGAAACAGGTTCTTATTCTTCCGTAAGTTATAATACTATAAACGATCAAATATTAGTAACGTTTCAGTCAGAGGAGCCAGGCAGTAGTGCCTATGATATTTTTGCAACAACTTTAGATGCTTCTAGCTATGTTCACTTAGAAACACAAAGTCGTGTTAGTGACATGGGTAATACCAATGGAGATAGTTCTTTTACAGCTCAAAAACCCAAACAAGCTTTTAATACTACTACAGGTGATTTTTTAATTGTTTGGGAAGGTGATGATAATATTCCAGGTGATGGAGAAGACGAGGTCTTTGGGCAATTATGGAGATCTCCTCCAATAGCAGAAATTGATATTAAAGGAAATGCGGTTTCTATTGCAGATGGCGATACAACTCCTGATAGTGCAGATTTTACAGATTTTGAAATGGTAGGGATTTCTAATACGTTAGTTAGAGAGTTTATAATATATAATACAAATACAGAGCAGTTAGTGTTAAGTGGTTCTCCTTTAGTAGAAATTACTGGAACAGATGCTACTCTTTTTACTGTTTCTAAGCAACCAGATGCTGTAATTGAAGCGGGAAATTCTACAACTTTCGAAATTACCTTTGCGCCTACAAGTGTTGGTTTAAAAGAGGCAAGTGTTAGTATTGTTAATAATGACGCTGGAGAAAATCCTTATAATTTTAATATTCAAGGAGAAGGAAATGGAACTTTAGATGTTAGTAAATTAGTTAAAAAAGAAGGATTAAATATTTATCCAAATCCAGCCACAAATAATATTGGTGTACATGGACTTAAAGCAGCTAGCAAGTATTCCATATTTAATATTCTTGGAGCAGAAGTAGGTTCTGGAGTATTAGTTCCTTCAAGTAAAATTGATGTTATGGCATTAAATCAAGGTCTTTACTTACTAAGGCTAGACGGAAACTTAGTTTATAAGTTTATAAAGAAATAATAAGTTTTATATTAATTAAACATCCCTATCAATCATGTATTGTTAGGGATGTTTTTGTTTTGTAAACGTATTAATAAACGTTGTTTTTTTATCTGTTTTTCTCTGATAAACTTCGTGTTAACCAACCTCTTTTATTAGCGGTGGCAATAGCATATGGTGTAATCCAGAAGAGCCCAAAAGTAAATAAAATACTATAGGTATACGCCCATATAGATTCTGATTTTTTATATTTTTTTGCATAAAATAACACCGGAAAAGTAGATAGTATAAGTATGCTAAATATGGTAGAGCTTAAGAATAATAAAGGATGAGAAATAACAAAAAATAGCATGAAAATTAAAAAAGGATAGCTCATAATTATTTGTAGTGACTGACTTATAAATAATAGTCTAATTCCTGTTTTAGATTTTTCTCTAAAGTTTTTAAAAACAAATTTAGACATGGCTAAATTTTCACGCACATTACTTCGTCCCCATCTAATAAACATTTTGTAAAGTCCACGATATTGTTCTGGTACATTGGTATAAGCATATGCGTTTTTTTGAAATAGAACATGTAAACCTTGTTTTAAAATCATGTTTGTAAGTGCTCTATCTTCTCCAATATCCGATGGTTGCCCCATAAAAGTTTGATTAATCCATTCGTCTAAACAGTTAAAAACAGCGTCTCTGCGGTAAGCAGCTAAAGCTCCTGGAGTACATAAAACAGATTTAAGACTACTCTCTGCAGATCTTACAAATTCAAAACTTAGAACAAAGCTTACATCAAGCATTTTTGGAAGCAAATATTTTTCTTTATTTAAAACTCGAATATTTCCTGCTACAGCTCCGCATTGCTCGTCAGATATAAATGGGCTAACTAAGTTGCGTAGTGTATCTTTATTAACTACAGAGTCGCTATCTACAGTTATAAATATATCGCCTTTCCCTATGTTAAAACCGCGGTATAAGGCATGGCGTTTTCCTTTGTTTTCGGGTTGTTTGTATATTGTAAGACGGTTGCCTAATTTTTTCTTGGCTTCTACCATCCATGTCCAAGTGTCGTCTTCACTTCCGTCGTCAATAGCTAATAATTCTAGTTTTCCTTCTGGGTAATCGCTCTCAGCTAAACTCATTAACGTGTCCCATACTTGCTTACCTTCATTATAAGCGGGTACAATTACGGTAGTTGTTGGTAGTTCTTTATCAGAAACCGATGGAATGGCTTTATATTTAATATATAGGTATAAACTATAGCAAAAAAATAAAGCTTTATATGTCAATAATATACCAGCAATAATCATGAAGGTTAATCCTAGAGTACTAGAAACACGTTCTAAATTAAATTTGCTAAAATCTTTTTGGAGTATGAAAAATAAATAAACAGCATCGATCATTAATAAAAACGTACAGAATAAAACAATATGCCCCCATAAATTTTTAGTAGTTATGTTTTTTGTTTTTTGAAGAATGTTGTTAAGTAAATTATAAATTCTTTGTTTTAGTACAGTCATATTTTTTTTCGATTGCAAGTTTCAATTTACTTAGTATACGAGCATATATTCCTTTTTAGATTTTTTTTATCAAAGGTTTTACAAAAAAATAAGTTTATGGTGCCGTTTAACCCAAATACTCTTAAAGTCTTGTTAAATAAAAGGTTTAATAAGAGATGTGATTTTGATTTTTATTGATGCAAGTAGAGGAGGAGTGTCATTATTTAGTTTATAAATTGTAAAGAAATTTTAGTTTATTGTTAACCAATTATAGCTCAATTTTAAAGTGAAATAAATTAAAAGCAAAAAAAAATCACAAACGTAAGGTTTGTGATTTTTTTAATTTTAAATCGTTTTTATTTCTTTACAATGTAAAAATAAGAGCGTCTGTTTAATTGGTGCTCGGCTGCTGTACATCTTACACCATTACTACATTTGTTAAGTAGTTGGCTTTCGCCAAAACCAATGGCACTTTCTATACGCTCAGGAGCAATACCTCTAGATAGTATATAGTCTCGTGTAGATTTTGCTCGCCTATCTGATAGTTTTAAGTTAAAATTATCTCTTCCTCGGCTATCTGTATGCGATTCAATTCTTATAATCATTTTTGGGTTTACTCGCAATACATCTACAATGTTTTCTAATTCGTACCCTGCATCTAGTCTAATATTCGATTTGTTAAAATCAAAATAAATAGGCTTAATTACTATTTGATTTCCTTTGATTAGCGGATCTAAAAATAAATCTTGTTTGTTTATTGTTTCATCATTATCATCGGTATCAAAATTAACTTTGTCATCGGTGTATGTTGTTTTACTACCAATAATAGTGTAGGTTTTATTACAATCTAGTGTAAATTCGTATGCTCCATCTTCAGCAGTAATAATTTGATCAACAATTTTTCCTGTTTCATCTATTAGTTTAACAGAGGTGTTACTTAAAATGTCTTTATTCTCTTTATCTCTTGTAATACCTTTAATTATTTGAGAGCATACTTTGGTGTATACGGTATAAATATCGTCATTACCTTTCCCTTCGGGTCTGTTAGAAGAAAAATAGCTTCTGTTTTTTGTGTTAGATGGATCTACAAAATATGCGAAATCGTCGTAACCACTATTATAAGGAGCTCCTAAATTTATTGGCTCAGCTTTTCTATCTTTAATAATATTAGACTTGAAAATATCTAATAGTCCAAGGTTTAATCTTCCGTCAGAAGAAAAGTAAAGCGTACTATCTTTACTAACAAAAGGAAACATTTCGCGCCCTTCTGTATTTACATTAGGGCCTAGGTTTCTAGGTTTGCTAAATTTGTTTTTTTCAAGAATATCTACTTCATAAATATCTGTTTGTCCAAAACCTCCTTCACGGTCAGATACAAAATATAAGGTTTTGTTATCTGCACTTAAACTAGGGTGCCCTGTAGAGTATACTTCATCATTAATTGGTAGTTCTTTAATGTTTTCCCAAGATCCATCAACAAGTGATGCTTTGTATATTTTTAGATGAGTTGTACCTTTCTTGTCATAATTTAATTTATTTTTTCTAGTTACATTATCCCTTGTAAAATACATGGTTTTTCCATCGTTGGTTATAGTAACATTAGCTTCATGATAGTCTGAATTAATTGCAGATGCTTTTAATAATTCTGGATTGCCCAATTCTAATTGGTAACCTTTATCTTTTAAAGAAACTTCAAATATATCTAAAAAAGGTTCTTTATTCCAACCGTAATTTTTCGTTTTATCTAGACCTCTAGATGAAGCAAAATAAAGCGTATTATTGTGTATATAAGAACCAAAATCTGAAAGCTTAGAGTTAAAAGGTAGGTTCTCAATTTTTATAGATAAAGGATCGTCAATAGTATTAAGTTCATTATAACTTAAAAGTTTATCAAAGTTGTAATCTTTATTCCTGCTGTTATCATTCTGGATTTGTATAAACTTTTTAAGCCAGATATTTGCCTCTGTGTAATTGCCTGTACTTTTTAAAGATTGAATGTATTTAAATAAATATTGAGCAGATATATCGTCGTATTTATTTACAGCTTTGGCATACCACATTGCAGCCTTTTTAGAGTTAGAATTGTTGTAGTAACAGTCTCCTATACGTGTTAAAACATGCTCGCTATTATCTCCTTTTTCAAAGGCTTTTTCATATAATTCACTTGCTTTAACATAGCTATAGTTATCAAAAAACTTATCAGCTAGTTTTACCTGGCTAAACGTTAAGGAACTACAAAGCGTAAATATAATTAGTAATAAATTTGATTTCATAGTTTGATTTTTTAGAAGAATCTAGGTGATTTAATACGTTTGCTTTTAAACACTTCGAACATAAGTAAAACTTCATGCGTGCCACTAGAATATGTTCTTATTTCAGAGATTGGATATTCGTATGCATAGCCAACACGTAATTTTTTAGAAACTTGAAAATCTGTTATAAGTCCTAAAGCAGCTGCAGATTCATTTATTCTGTAAGATCCACCTAGCCAAAACTTATCGTTAAACAAAAAGTTAGCAGTCATATCAAAAGATAGGGGAGCACCGTTAGTTGCTTTAAGTAAAACTGCTGGTTTAAATTTTGTATTTGTACTTAAATCAAAAACATAACCACCGGTAAAGTAGTAGCTAATACGTTCTAAGGCAACATAATCTATAGAGCCATTTCTGCCATTATTGTAATCTGTGTTTAGTATTCTTGGAGCAGATAATCCTATATACCATCTGTTGGTATGTAGGTAAGCTCCAAGTCCTACATTTGGACTCCATCTATTAGATACATCATCAAAAAAGCGATCGTTAACAACCGTTGGGTCGTCTAAAAGCTCTTGATCGATGTGGTAATGTGTAAATCCTGCTTTCATTCCAAAGGCTAATTTAGCTTTCTGTCCCATGGGTAGGGTATATGAGAAATCTCCATATATATATGAGAAATTTTCGTAGCCAAGTTCATCATTTATAAAAGAAAGTCCAACACCTATACGGTCATTCCTTAAAGGCGAATGCACAGATACTGTTTGTGTAGTTGGCCCACCATCGAGACCAACCCACTGACTTCTATGCAAAGCTACAGCACTTAACGTTTCTCTACTCCCTGCATATGCCGGATTTATTGAGATCGTATTATACATATACTGTGTAAATTGAGGTAGCTGTTGCGCCATTCCAATCCAACAATTGGCCAGTATAAAAATAATGAGTTTTAAATTTAATGATTTCATAGTATATCCGGTTTATTTAGTACCTACATAAAATGCTTTCGCGATAGGTTCTAATCCACTGTTTTTTAAATTAATAATGTAATAATATGTTCCGTTTGGAACTTTATCTGCGTTTCCAACAGAAGACTTATGAGCAAAGCCATTCCAATCATTTTGGTAATTAGAGTTTTCGTAAATTTTTGCTCCCCAACGGTTGAATATTTGAAGTTCTACAACAAATCCACAAGTTTCTACTCCTGTAATTGTAAAGAATTCATTTTGAGCATCACCGTTAGGTGTAACCACTTTAGAAATAATTACATCTTCCTTTCCACAAGGTAAAACAACACATTCATCATGAATTTCTATTACGACTTCAATAGTATTTAAACATCCGTTACTAGCACTAGTATAGGTAAACTTGTAAAGACCTAAATCTATATTTTCAGTATCAAATATACTTCCGTCTAGGGTTGTATTTCCTTCTGTAATAATCCAATTACTTCCAGTTTCTCCATTGTTTAAATAATCATTTAAGTCGATTACTCCATCTTCAGAGCACACTCTATCCGTTACCGTTGTAATAAAATCATTTAAAGTTACAGAAATTGTTTGAGTAAAAATTTGACTGTTATCACAATCATCACTAACCGTCCAAGTTCTTATTATTTCATAATCTGTTGGATTGTTTTCATCAAAAGAATTTGTTTCTTCAAACACGACGTCTACAGTTGATGAACAATTATCTGTAAATTCTATTGTTTGTACATCTGGAATGTTATCACATTCGGCTAATAAAGTTTCTTCTATAACAGTTGTTGGCTCAGGAGCAATTGTATCTTCAATTGTTAATGTTGCAACAACCTCAGTAGTATTGTTGTTACTATCGGCAATTGTATATGTAATGGTAAGTGTTCCAGCAGCTCCACAAGTAGACACTAAGTTGTCAAAGTTATAGTCTGATGTTATCTGACCACTAAAAGTCGAATCACAAGAGTCTGTAGCACATAGTTCTAATGCAGCTATATTGGCAGCGTTCCAATCGGAAGCAATACTTTCGTTATCAGTACCATTGCACTCTACAGTTTCATCGTCTATAGAACAGTCAACAACACTTGGAGGGGTTGAGTCTGTAATTGATAGGTAAACAGTTGCTTGATCGCAAGCTTGATTATCATCACAAATTGTATAGACAAACGAATCATTTCCTATAAAATCAGATGAAATAGGCGTGTAATTAAACTCTCCGGTGGTAGCATCAATAGTTACCGTAACACCTTGAACGGTTGTTACTGTTGTTGAGTTTATTGTTTGAGTATCTCCTTCAATGTCATTATCGTTTGTTAAGACGTTTCCACTTAGACTTCCACACGTTGAAGCAAAGAAAGCATCATCATTCGCATTCGTTGAGTTCGGTGCATCTGTAGGTTGTACCGTTACTGTCACCGTAGCAGTATCACAAAGCGCAGGATTCGCATCATCACAAATGGTGTAAGTGAAGGTATCCTCACCAGTAAATCCATCTTCTGGGGTATAAGTAATGGTTCCATCAGGATTAAGAGTTACCGTACCGTTAGCAGGATCCGTAGTCT